>NZ_CP013987.1:4173892-4834356 GCF_001518815.1 Pseudomonas oryzihabitans | reverse complement strand
CAGCAGGTCTTCGTCGGGCAGTTCCAGGGGAACGGGAACGGGTTCGTTTTCTTCACGCAGGCGTTCGATGACGTCTTCCATAGCAGGCCTCTCTCGAAATGCGCACCGGATAGGGAAAAGAGGCGCGCAAGGTTAGCAGTTCAGTCCGGGATAACGGCAGCTTCCGTGCGGACTTGATAGTGGTTTCGCGAGAGGGTTCGCCTGGGAGACCAATGAAAAAGCCCGGCTTAGAGCCGGGCTTTCGAGTAACGCGCGCTTATCAGGCGTTCTGACGGATACCCGCCAGCAGCCAGGGCTGGTTTTCACCAGCCATGCGCTCCATGCGCCAGCTTTCGCTGAACGGCTGGCCCTGATCGAAACGCGATTCCTTGGACACACCGTTGAAGGTGATGGTGGCGATGGTCTTGCCCTGCAGATCCTCGACCCCATCCAGGTTAGCGTTCAAGTTCTCGATATAGGTGGACTGGAAGCCTTCACCCAGCGCAGCGCGCTCGTCACGCAGCCATTGCAGCATCTGCGGGGTAACGAACTCGGAGATCTTGTCCATCTCGTTGGCGTCCCAGTGTTGCTGCAGGCTCATGAAGTGGTCGCGACCGGCGGCCACGAAGCGCTCGGCATTGAACCAGCTCGGCGCATTGATCACCGGTGCGGCACCGGCAGCGGCACCCCCGAACAGGCCACCGTTGGCGGGCTGATTGGGCATTTCGCGCTGCATGGGCGCATGGCCAGCAACGGCGGGCTGCGGACCGGCCTGCTGCTTGCGACGGGCGAGCAGACGGAAGATCACGAAGGCGATGAGCGCCAGGATCAGGAAGTCGAAGAACTGGAAGCCTTCGAAGCCATCACCCATGAACATGGAGGCCAGCAGGCCGCCGGCGGCGATACCAGCCAGTGGGCCGAGCCAGCGCGAGGCGCCACTGGTACGGGCAGCAGCGGCGGCGCCAGCACCGGCGGCCGGTGCGGCCATGCCCGGCTGCTGTGTCGGTGCGGCCTGGCGGGTCTGGTGAATGGGCGCGGCGCCAGCGGACTTGCCGGCGCCCATGCGTTTGGCATTGGCATCCAGGCTGAGCGTGAGGCCCAGGCACAGGATCATGAAGAAGCTCATCAGGCGTTGCATGTGGTGTTCTCTCAGTGAAGAGTCTGGTGTTGGATACATCTTGCGCTGCACGGTCAAGTACAGCCAGCGTGAATTGTTTCGGTATTTTGCCCTTTGCGCTCGCCGCCCAAGCGACCAACGTCGCTCCTGCGGACAGCGGAAAATCTCTAGCTACATCAATCTATTACAGATTTTTGCAAAATCCGTCACAAGAGTTTGCAGATGCTAGTCTTGGACTCCAGTCAGCGCAGGTGTCGGGAGATAACCCGGCCCGTCATAGGAGGGCCCGGCCGATGCATGCCTTAGCTTTCATCCAGGACATGGCGGTCATCATGCTGGTGGCCGGCGTGGTGACCATCCTGTTTCACCGCCTCAAGCAGCCCGTGGTTCTGGGTTACATCCTCGCCGGCTTCATCATCGGACCCCATACCCCGCCATTCGGTCTGATCCACGACGAAGAAAGCATCAAGACCCTCGCCGAGGTGGGGGTGATCTTCCTGATGTTCAGTCTTGGCCTTGAGTTTTCACTGCGCAAACTGTTCCGGGTAGGCGCCACGGCCTTCATCGCGGCCTTCCTGGAGATCAGCCTGATGCTCTGGCTGGGTTATCAGGTAGGCCAGATGTTCGGCTGGTCGCACATGGATTCGCTCTTCCTCGGCGCCATCCTGGCCATCTCCTCGACCACCATCATCGTCAAGGCACTCAACGAGCTGAAGATGAAGCACGAGCGCTTCGCCCAGCAAATCTTTGGCGTGCTGATCGTCGAGGACATCCTCGGCATCGGCATCATCGCGCTGCTGTCGGGGCTGGCGGTAAGCGGTTCGGTGGAACCGGGGGCGGTGGCCTCGACCCTGGGCAAGCTGAGTCTGTTCATGATCGTGGCGCTGGTGATCGGCATCCTGCTGGTGCCGCGGCTGCTGGCCTACGTGGCCAAGTTCGAAAGCAACGAGATGCTGCTGATCACGGTGCTGGGGCTGTGCTTCGGCTTCTGCCTGCTGGTCGCCAAGCTGGAATACAGCGTCGTACTGGGAGCCTTCCTGATCGGCGCCATCATGGCCGAGTCCCGTCAGCTGCTGAAGATCGAGACGCTGGTGGAGCCACTGCGCGACATGTTCAGCGCCATCTTCTTCGTCGCCATCGGCCTGCTGCTCGATCCCAAGGTGCTGGTCGAATACGCCTGGCCGATCACCGTGATCAGCGTCGCCGTGGTACTGGGCAAGATCCTCGCCTGCAGCCTGGGTACCCTGATCGCCGGCAATGATGGTCGTACCTCACTGCGAGTGGGCATGGGTCTGGCACAGATCGGCGAGTTCTCCTTCATCATCGCCACCCTGGGCATCACCCTGGGTGTCACCAGTCATTTCCTCTATCCGGTGGCGGTCGCCGTATCGGCGGTCACTACGCTGCTTACGCCCTACCTGATCAAGGCCGCCGATCCGCTGGCGCTGTGGATCGGACGCTGGCTGCCGCAGCCCCTGCAGCGGGTACTGGGCATCTATGGCGAATGGTTGCGCAGCATCCAGCCACAGGGCGAGAAGGCGGTATTGGCCGGGATGATGAGACGTATCCTGCTGCAGGTCGGCATCAACCTGTCGCTGGTGATCGCCATCTTCCTGGGCGGCGCCTATTTCGCCAACGGCCTGGCGGGTTGGCTTGGCACCTGGATTGCCGATCCCGACTTGCAGAAGGCCTGCATCTGGGGTGGGGCGCTGCTCTTGTCGCTGCCCTGCCTGATCGCCGCCTATCGCAAGCTCAAGGCCCTGGCCATGCTGATGGCCGAACTCAGCGTGCGGCAGAACCAGGCCGGGCGCTATACCCAGCCGGTGCGGCGTCTGGTCAGTGAGCTGATCCCGCTGTTGTCGCTGGCCGGCATCCTGGTGCTGCTAGCCGCCTTGAGCAGTAGCATCCTGCCCCGTGGTGAGCTGTTGCTGCTGATCGGCCTGGTCGCGGTGGTGGTGATCGCGGTGCTGTGGCGCTGGTTCATCCGCGTGCATTCGCGGCTGCAGATCGCCTTCATCGAGACTCTGGAGCGGGACAAGGGCGGACAGCATTAGGCCGCTTTTGCGCAATCCAGCCATTGCCGGCTGGGGATCGACGCGGCAGAATCGCTCTAAGTCGCCCGTTTGCATAAGCGGGTCGATGGCAAGGGAATGCACAATGCAGGAAATGGGCTTGGCCGCTTTCTGCCGTCCGGCAATCTCCCACTGGCGGTCAGGCCCGTTTCCTGCGCCCTTTCAGGGCCTCCAGGCGAGCAGCAGCACGCCACCGCCAATGGCCGCGATACCGCACCACTGGCGCAGGTCCAGGCGTTCGCCGAGCAGCGCCACGCCGAAGATTGCCACCAACACCACGCTCAACTTGTCCACCGGCGCCACCAGCGAAGCCGGTCCCAGCTTGAGCGCCCGGTAGTAGCACAGCCAGGACAGGCCAGTGGCCACCCCCGACAACAGCAGAAACAGATAGCTACGGCCGCTGATGCTGGCCAGCGATTGTGCCTGGCCGGTAGCCGTGACGATGGCAGCCAGCACCACGACCACCACCAGAGTCCGCAACAGGGTGGCGAAGTCTGCGTTGACCTGTTCCACGCCCAGCTTGCCGAAGATAGCGGTGAGGGCGGCGAAGGCCGCTGCCAGCAGCGCCCAGAACAGCCAGGACGCCGTCATGCCTAGAGCGGTTCGAGCTTGGCGTAGCTCACCATCAGCCACTTGCTGCCTTCGGACTTGAAGTTCACCTGCACCCGCGCATGGGCGCCGGAGCCCTCGTAGTTGAGGATGACGCCTTCGCCGAACAGGGCATGGCGCACCGGCTGACCGAGGCTGAAGGTGGTTTCCGGTACCGGTGCCTGGGCGAAGGGACTGGCCCGACTGCCAGCGAAGGGCTGCTTGACCGCGTTGGACAACCGCACCTCCTGGATCAGACCATCCGGCACCTCGCGGACGAAGCGCGAGACCTTGTTGTAGGTCTCGCTGCCATAGAGGCGGCGGGTCTCCGCATAGCTCATCACCAGTCGGCGCATGGCGCGGGTGATGCCGACATAGGCCAGGCGGCGTTCCTCTTCCAGACGGCCGGGCTCTTCCAGGCTCATCTTGTGCGGGAACAGGCCTTCTTCCATGCCGGCCAGGAACACCAGGGGGAATTCCAGGCCCTTGGCGCTGTGCAGGGTCATGAGCTGGACGCTGTCTTCGTGGCTGTCGGCCTGGGTATCGCCGGATTCCAGGGCGGCATGGTCGAGGAAGGCCGCCAGGGGCGTCATCTCCTCGTCGCCGCTGAAATCGAAGGAGCGCGCGGCGCTGACCAGTTCCTCCAGGTTTTCCACCCGCGCCTGGCCCTTTTCGCCCTTCTCTTCCTTGTGGAAGGTGACCAGGCCGGTCTGCTCGATGATCTGCTGCACCAAGCTGTGCAGGGACAGGTCTTCGGCCTTCAGCGCCAGGGTGTCGACCAGTTCGACGAAGGCGTTGAGCGCCGAGGCGGCGCGACCGGATACGGCGCGGGCACCGACCAGGTCGTGTAGCGCCTGCCACAGCGAGGTGTTCTGGGCGCGTGCGGCGGTGCGCAAGGCCTCTACGGTCTTTTCGCCGATGCCCCGCGGCGGCACGTTGATCACCCGCTCCAGGGCGGCATCGTCGTGGCGGTGCTGGATCAGCCGCAGATAGGCCATGGCATTCTTGATCTCGGCGCGCTCGAAGAATTTCAGGCCGCCATAGATGCGATAGGGGATCTTTTCGCGCAACAGCGCCTCTTCCAGCACCCGTGACTGGGCGTTGGAGCGATAGAGGATGGCCATCTCGCGGCGGGTCGTGCCCTTCTTGAACTCGCTCTCGATGGTCTCGACGATGTAGCGCGCCTCGTCGTGCTCGTTGAAGCCGGCATAGAGGGTGATGGCATCGCCTTCGCCGGTATCTGTCCACAGCTCCTTGCCGAGACGACCGAAGTTGTGGGCGATCAGGCCGTTGGCGGCCTTGAGGATGGTGTCGGTGGAGCGATAGTTCTGCTCCAGCCGGATGATCTCCGCCGAGAAGTCCTCGTTGAACTGCTGGATGTTCTCGATCTTGGCACCGCGCCAGCCATAGATGGACTGATCATCGTCGCCCACCACCATGAGGCTGGCGCCATTCTGGGCAAGGTGCTTGAGCCAGGCGTACTGGACGGCGTTGGTGTCCTGGAATTCGTCCACCAGCAGGTGCTGGAAGCGCCGCTGGTAGTGTTCGAGCAGGCTGGGGTTGTTGCGCCAGAGATCCAGGGCGCGCAGCAGCAACTCGGAGAAATCGATCACCCCGGCACGGGCGCAGGCCGCCTCGTAGGCTTCGTAGATGCTGCGCATGGTGCTGAGGAAGAGATCGCCAGCGGCCTGGATGTGCTGCGGCCTCAGGCCCTCGTCCTTCTGTCCATTGATGAACCACTGTGCCTGGCGCGCAGGCCAGCGCTGCTCATCGAGACCCAGCTCGCGGATCACCCGCTTGACGATGCGCTGCTGGTCGTCGCTGTCGAGGATCTGGAAATTCTGTGACAGTCCCGCTTCCTGCCAATGAGCGCGCAGCAGGCGGTGAGCCAGGCCATGGAAGGTGCCTACCCACATGCCCTGCGGACTCATACCCAGCAACTGCTCGATGCGGTGGCGCATCTCGGCGGCGGCCTTGTTGGTAAAGGTCACCGAGAGGATCGAGTGCGGCGAGGCGCGCTCGACCTGGATCAGCCAGGCGATGCGATGTACCAGCACCCGGGTCTTGCCCGAGCCGGCACCAGCCAGAACCAGTTGGCGACCCAGGGGCGCGGCCACGGCCTGGCGCTGGGCATCGTTGAGGGAATTGAGCAGCAGAGAGATGTCGTCATTCATCGCCGCATTCTACCGATGCCGCGAAAGGAGCGCCAAACCGGACGGATGGGAGGCGAAGCGGGTAGGGCGGGTAGCTGAGCCTCCAGCCGGCAGGGCCGGCCGAAGGCTGCAGGAAGACGATCGCGGTCGTGCGGCCGTGGCGTCAGGCGGCGATCGGCGAACGCCAGTCATCGGAACCGGAGGTACCGGAGACCTCGTGGGTCCAGACGATCTTGCGGTAGGTGAAGTAGACGTCTTCGAGGTGGGTGAAGTGCGCCATGCTCGGGTCCTGGCAATTGGGCATGCGCGACTGGACATCGACGATGATGGCGTCCTCCAGCTCGATGGTGAAGTAGTGCTCCTGGGTACCGGTGGCCGAGGTGCGGTACCACTCCAGACGGCACTTGCCCAGGCGCTCGCCAGAGGTGAGGGCGTTGAAGATCAGCGGCGAGGCCTTGTCGAAGACCTTGGTGATCATCAACGGCTTGTGCACGCGCTGGCCGGTGGGCTGGCCCGACTGGGGATCGCGGGGAATGATCACCTGATGATTGAAGGCCTGGACCAGGATCTGGTCTTCATGGCCTTCCTGAAAGATGTTGCCGACCGAGTCCTCGGTAAAGGTGCCGGCAGTGATCAGGCCTTGCTTGGTGCCTTCGAGGGACAGATACGCGGGGGTTGGCATGGTGCTCTCCTTGCCTGGTGATAGGGCTTCATGGCCCGGGTGCCAGGATCTAACAAGGGCTGTGCCAGAAACGAAAAAATCCTTTCTGATCAGTGGTTTGAAAAACGGCTACAAGGAGGGCACCGCGACACTGTGCGGCAGTGCTCGAGAATCTGCGCAAGGCCTTGCGCAGAGCGGCGCAAAAGCTTTCCCGATTCAGGTAGTCGGTTGTTCAGGCGACTACCAAGTGCCAGTACGAGGGTGAAAAAGGCCGTGCTGAATCGTAATGACCAAGAGCCTTGCCGACCGTTATGTAGTATAAGTGCGACGCACTACATCCGCCCGCTAGACGAGATACGCCTGTGAACCTGATGCAACACATTGCTCAATCCCGCCACCTGCTGCGCAAGTCGGAGCTCAAGGTCGCCGAGCAGGTCATGGTCGATCCGGCTGCGGTCATGCACAGCTCCATGGCCGACCTTGCCCACAACGTTGGCGTGAGCGAGCCCACCATCGTGCGTTTCTGTCGGGCCATCGGCTGCGACGGCTTCCAGGATCTCAAGCTGCGCCTGGCCCAGAGCCTGGCGGCAGGGGCCAGTTTTGGCCAGTTCGCCATTCACGAGAACGATGCGGTGGAAGACTTCAGCCTGAAGATCTTCGATACCACTCTGCATACCCTCATGGACGTCCGTGAGCGACTGGACATGCGCGCGCTGGAGACGGCCATCGAGGCGATCGCCAAGGCCCAGCGGGTGATGTTCTACGGTTTCGGGGCCTCGGGCTCGGTGGCCAACGATGCCCAGCACAAGTTCTTTCGCCTGCAGCTCAGCGCCACCGCCTATTCCGATCCGCACATGCAGGCCATGTCGGCGGCGACCCTGACCTCTTCCGACGCCGCCATCTGCATCTCCCAGTCGGGGCGCTCCAAGGACCTGCTGATCACCGCCAACCTGGTGCGCGACAACGGCGCCGCCCTGATCACCATCTGCCCGGGGCAGACGCCGCTGGCCGATCTGTCCACAGTGAACATCGCCATCGACGTGCACGAGGACACCGACATCTATGTCCCGCTGACCTCGCGCATCGCTCACCTGGTGGTGATCGATGTCCTGGCCATGGGGGTAGCCATGTCCCGCGGTCCGGCGCTGGTGGAGCACCTCAAGAGCGTGAAGCGCAGCCTGCGTAGCCTGCGGCTGTCGTCGAAGTCGACCAAGCACAGCGACACTCAATAGTCGTCTTTCTGTCGCCAAACGGTCACCTGTTGAGGTGAAGCTGCCCATTCCGATCCCAGCCCGGAGGAATTGGCATGACCGCTCTCATCCAGGAATCCAGCGTTCGTCTCGACAGCAAGACTCGCAGAAAGCTACAGGATCAGCGGCGGATGAAATTCCGTCGCGCCATCGAAGCCCGCGCCGAAGAGCAGCGCCTAGCCGTGGAGCTCGATGAGCTGCTGTTTCTCAATCAGCTGCTGGACGAACGCCAGGCCCAGCGCCTGCAGCAGGCTCCAGGGCGATACCTAACGCATTGATCAGGCTGCGCTGGCCGCGCAGATAGTCGACGAAGGCCTGGGCCACCGGCGACAGCGGCTTGCCGCGTACCTGGACCACGCACCAGGAGCGTCGCAGCGGCAATTCGGCGACGTCCAGCTCGACCAGGCTGCCGGCGGCGAGATCGCTGCGAATGGCCTGGCGCGGCAGCAGGGCCAGACCCAGTCCGGCGCGGACCGCCTCGCGCTGCGCTTCGAAGGCGCCGATCTCCAGCTGTTCGGCGAAGTGCGCGCGCTTCTGCTTGAGATAGTCCTCGCAGGCCTGACGCGTGCCGGAGCCGACTTCGCGCACCAGCAGCGGATAGGCTGTCAGGTCACGCAGGCTCAGTCCCTGGCGACCCGCCAGGGCATGGCCTGGACGCGCGACAGCGACGATGGCGTTGTCCAGCAGGGGTAGAAAATCCAGGTCCGTACCGCTCGGTACCCCGGACATCAGTGCCACGTCTTCGCGATTCTCCGTCAGCCGCCGCAGCACCCGGGCATGGTTGCCCACGGTCAGGGCCAGGTCCACCTGGGGATGACTGCTGCGAAACTGGCTGAACAGGTGCGGCGCCAGGTACTGGGCACTGCTCTCCACCCCCAGGCGCAGCTGACCATGCAGGGCACCACGCAGATTCGACAGCTGCATGTCCAGGCTGCCCAGGCGGGCGAAGAGATCGCGACCGGTCTGGCGCAGCGCCTCGCCGGCTTCGGTGAGATAGAGGGTGCGATTGACGTAGTTGAACAGCGGTGCACCCACCACCTCTTCGAGCTGGCGTACCTGCAGGCTCACCGCCGGCTGGGTCAGCGCCATGATATCGGCCGCGCGGCTATAGGAGCGGGCTTCGCAGACGGCCTCGAACACCTGCAGCTGGCGGAAGGTGAGCCGCATCAGCGGCTTGCGCATGGGCATCTGGCTCTATCCATAAGGGATGACTTATGGAGTATCCAACAATTATTTATTTTCCATAAGAGAAACCCTGGCGTAGCTTCGAGATACCGGCAATAACAAGCGGCTGCAGGCTGCAGCAGACAAGGAGCCAGGTGTGATCAAGAAGATACTTATCGCCAATCGAGGCGAGATCGCCGTGCGTATCGTAAGGGCCTGCGCCGAGATGGGTATTCGCTCGGTGGCGGTCTATTCCGATGCCGATCGCCAAGCGCTCCACGTGAAACGTGCCGATGAAGCCCATGGCATCGGCAGCGATCCGCTCGAGGGTTATCTCAATCCGCGCAAGCTGGTGAACCTGGCCGTGGAGACCGGCTGCGATGCCCTCCATCCCGGCTATGGCTTCCTTTCCGAAAACGCCGAACTGGCGGAAATCTGCGCTCAGCGCGGTATTCGCTTCATCGGTCCGTCCGCCGAGGTCATCCGCCGCATGGGCGACAAGACCGAGGCGCGCCGCAGCATGATCGCCGCCGGGGTGCCCTGTACCCCAGGTACCGAGGGTAACGTGGCGGATATCGCCGAGGCGTTGCGCGAAGGTGATCGCCTTGGCTACCCGGTGATGCTCAAGGCCACGTCCGGTGGTGGCGGTCGCGGCATTCGTCGCTGCAATACCCGCGAGGAGCTGGAGCAGGCCTATCCGCGGGTGATTTCGGAGGCTACCAAGGCCTTCGGCTCGGCCGAGGTGTTTCTCGAGAAGTGCATCGTCAATCCCAAGCACATCGAGGCGCAGATCCTCGCCGACAGCCACGGCAACACCGTGCACCTGTTCGAGCGCGACTGCTCCATCCAGAGACGCAATCAGAAGCTGATCGAGATCGCGCCCAGCCCCCAGCTGACCCCCGAGCAGCGCGCCTACATCGGCGACCTGGCGGTACGCGCGGCCAAGGCGGTGGGCTACGAGAACGCCGGTACCGTGGAATTCCTGCTCGCCGAGGGCGAGGTGTATTTCATGGAGATGAACACCCGGGTGCAGGTGGAACACACCATCACCGAAGAAATCACTGGCATCGACATCGTCCGCGAGCAGATCCGCATCGCTTCCGGCCTGCCGCTGTCCTTCGCTCAGGAAGACGTGCAGCACCGCGGCTTCGCCCTGCAGTTCCGCATCAACGCCGAAGACCCGAAGAACAACTTCCTGCCGAGCTTCGGCAAGATCACCCGCTACTACGCGCCAGGTGGGCCGGGGGTACGTACCGACACCGCCATCTACACCGGCTACGTGATCCCGCCGTACTACGACTCCATGTGCCTGAAGCTGATCGTCTGGGCACTGACCTGGGAAGAGGCCATGGATCGCGGCCTGCGCGCCCTGGACGACATGCGCGTGCAGGGGGTGAAGACCACCGCGCCCTATTACGAGGCCATCCTGCGGGACCCTGAATTCCGCAGCGGGCGCTTCAACACCAGCTTCGTGGAAAGCCATCCGGAGCTGACCCAGTACTCGATCAAGCGCAACCCGACGCACCTGGCCATCGCCATCGCCGCCGCCATCGCCGCCCATGCCGGTCTGTAAGGACAGAACAATGAAAACCATCCAGATCACCGACACCATCCTGCGCGACGCCCACCAATCGCTCCTGGCGACCCGCATGCGCACCGAAGACATGCTGCCGATCTGCGCCAAGCTCGACCAGGTCGGCTACTGGTCGCTGGAAGTCTGGGGTGGTGCGACCTTCGACGCCTGCGTGCGCTTCCTCAAGGAAGACCCCTGGGAGCGCCTGCGCCAGTTGCGCCAGGCGCTGCCCAATACCCGGCTGCAGATGCTCCTGCGCGGGCAGAATCTGCTGGGCTACCGGCACTACAGCGACGACGTGGTCGAGGCCTTCGTCGAGCGCGCCGCGGCCAACGGCATCGACGTCTTCCGCATCTTCGACGCCATGAACGATGTGCGTAACCTGGAAACCGCCATCCGCGCGGTCAAGGCCAGTGGCAAGCACGCCCAGGGTACCCTGTGCTACACCACCAGCCCGGTGCACACCGTGAGCGCCTTCGTCGACCAGGCACGGCGCATGGCCGACCTGGGCGTGGATTCCATCGCCATCAAGGACATGGCTGGCCTGCTTACTCCCTATGCCACTGGCGAGCTGGTCAAGGCGCTCAAGGAGGCCCTGACGCTGGATGTGGTGGTGCATTCCCACGACACCGCCGGGGTAGCCTCCATGTGCCAGCTCAAGGCGGTGGAAAATGGCGCCGATCGCATCGACACGGCGATTTCCAGCCTGGCGTGGGGCACCAGCCACCCGGGCACCGAATCCATGGTCGCGGCGCTGCGCGGCACGCCCTACGACACCGGTCTGAACCTGGAGCTGCTGCAGGAGATCGGCCTGTACTTCCATGCGGTGCGCAAGAAGTACCACCAGTTCGAGAGTGAATTCACCGGAGTCGACACCCGGGTGCAGGTCAACCAGGTGCCCGGCGGCATGATCTCCAACCTGGCCAACCAGCTGCGCGAGCAGGGCGCCCTCAATCGCATGAACGAGGTGCTGCAGGAGATCCCGCGGGTACGCCAGGACCTGGGCTATCCGCCCCTGGTGACCCCGACCTCGCAGATCGTCGGCACCCAGGCCTTCTTCAACGTGTTGGCAGGTGAGCGCTACAAGACCATCACCAACGAGGTGAAGCTCTACCTGCAGGGCCGCTACGGCAAGGCGCCCGGAGCTATCTGCGAGCAGCTGCGCAAGCAGGCCATCGGCCAGGAAGAGGTCATCGAGGTACGCCCGGCCGATCTGCTCAGCCCCGAGTTGGCACGGTTGCGCGGCGAGATTGGCGACCTGGCCAAGAGCGAAGAGGACGTGATGACCTTCGCCATGTTCCCCGACATCGGACGCAAGTTCCTCGAGGAACGCGCGGCCGGCACCCTGGTACCGGAAGCCCTGCTGCCCATGCCGTCGGCCGATGGCGTGGCGGCGGTCGGTGGTCAGGGTGTACCGACCGCCTTCAGCGTCGACGTACACGGTGAGACCTACCAGGTGGACATCACCGGTATCGGCCTCAAGAGCGAGGGCAAGCGGCACTTCTACCTCTCCATCGACGGCGTGCCGGAAGAGGTGGTGTTCGAAGCCAGCGGCGACTTCGTCGCCGAGGGCGGTCAGCGGCGGCGCCAGGCGGAGCGCCCGGGCGACGTCAGCACCACCATGCCAGGCAACATCGTCGAGGTGCTGGTCAAGGAAGGCGACCAGGTCAGGGCCGGGCAGGGTGTGCTGGTCACCGAAGCCATGAAGATGGAAACCGAGATCCAGGCACCCATCGCCGGTACCGTCATCGCGGTACGGGTGGCCAAGGGCGACCGGGTCAATCCGGGTGAAGTCTTGATTGAAATCGAAGGCTGAGATCACTTCGATTTCCCTCGGGGACCTGCGGGTCCCCTTTTTATGGGCGGTTTCTATCCACTCGATTGATAAAAAGCACTAACGCCTTCCGATAGGGTCTGCTATTTAATATAGCCAAGGCTATAACGATCCCGGGAGGATTCGCGATGCTGAAAGATCTGAAAAGACGTGCTCTGCGTGGACTACTAGACAAGCTGCTCGATGGGCACGCCGAACGTCGCCCGCTGGAGACCCAGCCCGAGCTTTCGCACGGCGTCCTGGTGCACGCCGCGCACTGATCTTCTACCTATCGGGCCGGAGCCGCTTGGCCCGGCTGCGGCGTCTCACGTGCGTTCTGTCGACGCGCCTTCCCCTGTTCGTGTCGCTAACGAACGTCCTCATCTCAAGTTACAAAGTCTCGCTGCACGCTTGATAGGTTGTGCTATCTAATTTAGCCAAGGCTATAAACCACCGAGAGGCGGGCCGAATGCTAGAGAAGACGCGACGCTGGACCCTGGCGGGTCTGTTGGGACTGCTGCTGGGCAACGCTGCCCAGGCGGCGGAACCCTTCAAGGTGGTCACCACCTTCACGGTGATCGCCGACATGGCGCGCAATGTGGCGGGTGACGCCGCCCAGGTGGAATCCATCACCAAGCCCGGCGCCGAAATCCACAACTACCAGCCCACGCCAGGCGATCTGCTCAAGGTGCGCGACGCCCAGCTGGTGCTGTGGAACGGCCTGAATCTGGAAGTCTGGTTCGAGCGCTTCTTCGGCCGCATGAAAGACGTGCCCCGCGCGGTGGTTTCCCAGGGTATCGAGCCCATCGTCATCGCCCAGGGGCCCTATGCCGGCAAGCCCAATCCCCATGCCTGGATGTCACCCCAGGCGGCCTTGATCTACGTCGACAACATTCGCGATGCCCTGGTCGAGCACGATCCGGTCCAGGCCGACACCTACCGGCGTAATGCCGACGCCTACAAGGCGCGCATCACCGCTACCCTCGACCCCTTGCGCCAGCAATTGCAGGCGATTCCCGCCGAGCGCCGCTGGCTGGTATCGAGCGAGGGCGCCTTTAGCTATCTGGCGCGTGACCTGGGCCTGAAGGAGCTCTATCTCTGGCCGATCAATGCCGACCAGCAGGGCACGCCGCAGCAGGTGCGCCGGGTGATCGAGACGGTGCGCGCCGAGCGGATTCCGGCGGTCTTCAGCGAGAGCACCGTTTCCGCCGCGCCGGCCGAGCAGGTGGCGCGGGAGAGCGGCGCCCGCTATGGCGGGGTGCTCTACGTGGATTCGCTGAGCGCCGCCGACGGCCCGGTGCCCACCTATCTCGACCTGTTGCGAGTGACCACCGAGACCCTGGTACAGGGGCTGGCGCCATGATCGCCCTCGACGGAGTCAGCGTGACCTATCGCAATGGCCACACCGCCCTGCGCGAGGCCAGCCTGACGGTGCCCAGCGGGTCCATCACCGCCCTGGTGGGGGTCAATGGCAGCGGCAAGTCCACCCTGTTCAAGGCGATCATGGGCTTCGTATCCCTGCGCACCGGCCAGGTGCGGGTCGATGACCTGCCGGTGGCTCAGGCGCTCAAGCGCAATCTCGTCGCCTACGTACCCCAGAGCGAAGACGTGGACTGGGACTTTCCGGTACGGGTGGAGGACGTGGTGCTCATGGGCCGCTACGGCCGGATGAATTTCCTGCGGCTGGCGCGCGCGGCCGACCACCAGGCGGTCGACGCCGCCCTGGCGCGGGTGGGGCTGACCGAGCTGCGCAAGCGGCAGATCGGCGAACTCTCCGGCGGCCAGAAGAAGCGCGTCTTCCTGGCCCGTGCCCTGGCCCAGGACAGCCGGGTGATCCTGCTGGACGAACCCTTCACCGGGGTGGATGCCACCTCCGAGCGGGCCATTATCGAACTGCTCCAGGCCCTGCGCGCCGAGGGTCGCTCGATGCTGGTCTCGACCCATGACCTGGCCAGCATCGAACGCTTCTGCGATCGCACCGTCTTGCTCGATCGCACCGTGCTGGCCGAGGGGCCGACGGCCGAGGTCTTTACCCGAGAAAACCTGGAGCGCACCTTTGGCGGCGCCCTGCGCCTGTTCGAGAGTGACCGACCAGAGCCTCTGCGGCGGGAGCGCGCCTGATGGAAGGGCTGCTGGAGCCGCTGGCCTACGGCTACATGAGAAGCGCCCTGGGGGCGGCGGCGCTGGTGGGCGGACTGTGCGCCTTCCTCTCCGCCTACCTGATGCTCAAGGGCTGGTCGCTGATCGGTGATGCCCTGTCTCACGCGGTGGTACCAGGCGTGGCTGGCGCCTATCTGCTCGGCCTGCCGCTGGCCCTGGGCGCCTTTCTCGCCGGCGGCGCGGCAGCCGGGGCCATGCTGGGGCTGCGGCAATACACCCGGCTGAAAGAAGACGTCATCATCGGTCTGATCTTCAGCGCCTTCTTTGGCGGCGGGCTATTTCTGGTCTCGCTGGCGCCGGTGGCGGTGGACATCCAGACCATCGTCTTCGGCAACATCCTGGCCATCACCCCCGAGGCCAGTCGCCAGCTGCTGATCATCGCCGCCGTCTCCCTGCTGGTGCTGGTGCTCAAGTGGCGTGACCTCCTGCTGGTGTTCTTCGACGAGGGCCAGGCGCGCGCCTGTGGTCTCAATCCCACCGGCTACAAGCTGCTGTTCTTTACCCTGCTGGCGCTGAGTACGGTAGCGGCCATGCAGACGGTGGGCGCCTTCCTGGTCATCGCCCTGGTGGTGACGCCGGGGGCGACGGCCTATCTGCTCAGTGACCGCTTTTCGCGGGTGGTGCTGATCAGCGTGGCCATCGGTGTCGGCAGTGGCCTGCTGGGCACCTATCTCAGCTACTTCCTCGACGGCGCCACCGGTGGCTGCGTGGTGGTCCTGCAGACGCTGATCTTCCTACTGGCCTTCGTCCTGGCACCCCGCCATGGTCTGCTGGCCAATCGGCGCCGGGCACGGCGGACCGCGGAGGCCAGCTGATGGACTGGTTGCGGCTGACCCTGGAAGTCGACTTCATGCGCCAGGCGCTGTTGATGGCCGTGCTGGTAGCAGTCCCGACGGCGCTGCTGTCGTGCTTTCTGGTGCTCAAGGGCTGGGCGCTGCTGGGCGACGCCATCGCCCATGCGGTGTTTCCCGGCCTGGTGCTGGCCTCGGCGCTGGGTGCGCCCCTGGTCGTCGGCGCCTTTGTCGCGGGCCTGGGCTGCGCCCTGGCGACCGGCTATCTCAAACGCCACAGCCGGGTGAAGCAGGACACCCTGATGGGCGTGGTCTTCTCCGGCATGTTTGGCCTGGGCCTGGTGCTGCATGCCAGGCTGCCAACGGAGCTGCACCTGGACCATATCCTGCTCGGCGATCTGCTGGGGGTGACCCCGGAGGCCTTCTGGCAGATGGCGGTGATCGCAGCCCTAGTGCTGCTGGCGCTGGCCTGTCGCTGGCGCGACCTGCTGGTGCTGGCCTTCGATGCGGCCCAGGCACGGGCGCTGGGCCTGCGGGTGGATGTGCTGCACTACGGCCTGCTCGGACTCATCGCCCTGACCGTGGTTGGCGCGCTGCAGGCAGTGGGCATGGTACCGGTGGTGGCGCTGCTGATCGCCCCGGGTGCCACCGCCTTCCTGTTGACCCGCTCCTTTGGCTGGATGCTGCTGGTAGCCACGACGCTGGCGGTGCTGGCGGCCTTGGGCGGGGTACTCCTGAGCCTGGTCTGGGACAGCGCACCGGCACCGACCATGGTGGTACTGCTGACGGCCGGCTTCCTGCTGGCCCTGACATGGCGCCTGTGGCGGGATCGACGTCGTTCGGGCGACAAGGGCGTTCAAGTGGCCTGATGTAATCAGCTGACCGGCCCTGCCAGGCGTTTCCGGTCACGCTCGCCTTCCATCAGGAGAACTACAATGAAAACCGTCGCCCAGTTGCTTGCCCTCAAGACCCAGCAGGACGTCTACACCATCACCCCGGACGCCTGGGTACTCGACGCCCTGCGGCTGATGGCGGAAAAGAACGTGGGGGCGCTGCCGGTGATGCGCGACGGCGAACTGGTGGGCATCGTCAGCGAGCGCGACTATGCACGCAAGGTGGTACTAGAGGGGCGCTCCTCCTATGCGACGCCGGTCAGCGAGATCATGACCGAGGCGGTCATCATCGTGCTGCCGCAGCAGACCGTGGGTGACTGCATGCAGATGATGACCGACCACCACCTGCGCCACCTGCCGGTCATGGGTAACGGCAAGCTGATCGGTCTGCTGTCCATCGGCGACCTGGTCAAGGCGACCACTGTGCAGCAGGCGGAGCTGATCCGCCATCTGGAGGGCTACATCCGCGGTGAGTAATGCCTCAGCTGGTATGTCCGGCGGTCACGGCCAGGGCGCTCCGCTGGCGCCCTGCGGCATCGAAGTTCTCTGCTGCCAGCCAGCGCCGGAAGCCAGCATCCACACCTGGCCACTCGTGATCCAGCAGGCTGAACCAGGCGGTGTCGCGGTTGCGGCCCTTGACCACCCGGTGCTGGCGAAACAGGCCTTCATGGCTGAAGCCCAGGCGCTCGGCGGCTCGCTTCGAGCGCGCATTGGCGTCATCGCACTTCCATTCCAGGCGGCGATAGCCCAGGGCGAAGGCCTCCTGCATCAGGAGGTAAAAGGCCTCGGTGGCCAGGGGTGTGCGCTGCAGACGTCCGCCAAAGGCGACATGGCCAATCTCGATGCTGCCATGTTCGGGGACGATACTCATCAGGCTGAGCTGACCCAGAGCACGTCCGTCCTGGGGATCCACCACGGCATAGAACAGCGGATCGCGACCCTCGGCGAGACCCGTCAGCCAGGTGGCGAAGGCGGCCTGCTCGGTGAAGGGCCCATAGGGTAGATAGTCCCACAGGGCCGGATCCTGGTCGTGCAGGGCCTGCCAGAGATCGGCACCGTGGCGCTTTGGATCCAGGGGTTCCAGGCGCACATGGTGGCCTTGCAGCAGGCGCGGCTGGGGCAGGTGGGCCGGGGTCCAGTCGAGGGTGGTCATGGCCTTTCTCCCAGCAGGTGGCGGTACTGGATGAAACCCGAGCGAGTGGCGATGCGATCATAGAGCTGGCGTCCCGCCTGGTTGGTCTCCTGGGTCAGCCAGTGCACCCGGTCGCAGCCATCCGCTTCGGCACGGGCATAGACATGCTCGATCAGGGCGCGGCCCAGACCGCCGCCGCGATGGCCTTCGGCGACATAGAGATCCTGCAGGTAGCAGTAGTCGGTCTCGGTCCAGCAGGACGGGTGATAGATGAAATGCACCAAGCCCAGGGACCGCTCGCCGTCCCAGGCCAGGGCGCCATGGACGGGTTCGCTCGGATCGAGCAGTCGCTCCCAGGTGCGGGCATAGGTGGTTTCGGGCAGGACGGTTTCATAGAAGGCCAGGTAGGCCTGCCACAGCGCGTGCCAGACGGCATGATCGGCTTCGCTCAGGGGGCGGATGGTCATGGGTGGCTCCAAGATCAGGTGGGAGGGGTGATCAGGGCGGCCAGGGCCTGGTCGCCGGGTACAGGGCTGGCGGCCAGACCCTGGCGGACGCCTTCACGGTCGGCAGCGGTGCGATTCTGGCTGAGCTTGGCGATGCCCTGGAGGCTGTCCAGCGGCAGGCGCAGACCACGGATGGCGCGCAGCATGCCCTGCACATAATCCGCTGGCGCGTCCGCAACCTGCCAGGGCCGGGCGCGCCCGGCTTCGTGCTGGTCGGTGAGGCGCTCAAGCAGAGGCAGCAGGCGCTCGGGATCATCGAACACCTCGACGCTGCCACGGGCGTGCACCGCCTGGTAGTTCCAGGTCGGCACCACTCGGCCATGCTCGGCCTTGCCGGGATAGAAGGCCGGGCTGACATAGGCCTGGGGACCCTGGAACACCGCCAGTACCTGCCCCGCCGCGACGAGTGCCTGGGCCTGGGGATTGCTGCGCGCCAGATGGCCGTAGAGGGTGCCATGGGGGCCCTCGTCGGGGTCCAGCCAGAGCGGCAGATGGCTCACCAGGGGACCGGATGAGGTCTGACTGATCAGCAGCGCCAGGGCGTGATCCCGCAGGTGCTGGTGCAGCCTGGGCAGGTCATCGAAACAGAAGGCGGGGTTGGGGTACATGGCAAGGGCTCCAGCAACGTCTCGCCATGCTAAGGTCGACTTTGGCTCCCTGTAAGAGCCAATTCCTGCAACTTTCAGGGTGCCAATCCATGCTGGGATTCGATCCGTCGGGGCTGTTGCTGGAGCCCGGCCAGGGTCTGGCGCGCCAGCTTTACCAGGGCCTGCGGGGGCGGATCCTGACTGGTGAGCTGGCCGCCGGGGTGCGCCTGCCGGCCAGTCGCGAACTGGCGCGGCTGCTGGGCGTGTCGCGCAATACCGTGACCGCGGCCTACGAGCAGCTGCTGGCCGAGGGCTTTCTCGACAGCCGCCCGGGCGACGGTACCTATGTCGTGCCCGTGACCCAGGTCCTGACCGCTCCCGATACCACGGTCAGGGCCACGCCTGCGCCTCCAGCCAGCGTGCCACCCGGCGCGCCGTGCGCCTTTCGCGTCGGTCTGCCTGCGGTGGATCTGTTTCCCTTCGCCACCTGGGCGCGGCTGCAGCAGCGTTTCTGGCGCCAGCCCGAGCCGGCCCTGCTCGGCTATCGCGAACCCGGGGGCGAACTACGCCTGCGGCGCTTGCTGAGCGCCTACCTGCGCCAGGCGCGGGGCCTGGTCTGCGCACCCGAGCAGATCCTCATCACCAGCGGCGCCCAGCAGGCCATCGAACTCTGCGCCCGGTTGCTGCTGGCGCCCGGAGCCCGGGCGGCCATGGAGGATCCCGGCTATCGCGCCGCGGGCCTGGCCTTGCAGAGTGGCGGCGCGCGATTGCAGGGAGTCGCGGTGGATGGGGCCGGGCTGGTGGTGGAGCAGCTGGCAGGGCTGCCGGACTGCCGGCTGGTCTATGTCACCCCGTCGCACCAGTATCCCACCGGCGCGGTACTGTCCCTGCCGCGCCGCCTGGCGCTGCTGGACTGGGCGCAGCAGGCCGACGGCTGGATCGTAGAGGACGACTACGACGGCGAATACCGCTACCAGGGCGCGCCCCTGGCACCCCTGGCCGCGTTGGATCGTCACGGCCGGGTGCTCTATGTCGGCACCTTTTCCAAGATCGCCTTTCCCGGCCTGCGCCTGGGCTATCTGGTGGCCCCGCCCGCGCTGGTGCCGGCGCTGCTGGAGCTGCAACGGGCCGGCATCCGCCATCTCGACAGCGCCACCCAGACGGTCATGGCCGATTTCATCGAACAGGGCCATTTCCAGCGCCACATCAGGCGCATGAGACGCGCCGCGCGTAGCCGCCGCGATGCCCTGCTGGCCGGCTGGCCCGAAGTTGCCGGCTGCGCCACGCCGGGCGTGCCGGTGGCTGGCCTGCACCTGTGCCTACCGGTCGTCAGCCTCGCCCGCGAAGCCGAGCTGGTAGCCCAGGCCGCCGCGGTTGGGGTAGAGCTCAATGCCCTGTCGCGTTACTGGCTGCCCGAAGGCTCGACCCCGCCCGACGCCCGCGCCGGACTGGTGCTGGGCTTCGCGGCGGTGCCGGAGGCGCGGATCGTCGAGGCGCTGGCCAGGCTGCGGGGGGCCTGGACCTGAGCGCTGCCGTCAGAGGCTTTTCGACTCCAGGTTGAGGCGGTCCAGCAGACCAGCGGCGCCAGCGGGATCCAGGGCCGCGGTCAGCGCGACTTCCAGGGTGTCGCTCAGACGCACACGTTCCTTGGGCGCAAGGCTTACCCGCAGACCGTCTTCTTCGCCAGAGGCCAGATCGACCAGACCCTTGCAGAGATCCTTGCCGCGCGTGCCCAGGTTCTGGAAGTCCTGCAGGCAGTCATCGCGCTGCTGCTGGTGCGCGGCGGCCAGGGCCCGGTCACGCTGCTTGTCGAAGTCGCCCGCAGTAGGGTCGAGCGGCAGATAGCGACGGGTCAAGGCCAGGCTGCGCTTGAAGTAGCCCTGATCCGTGACATCCACCTGCAAGCCCTTGAGCTCGGCGCGTTGCGCGCTCTGCTGCAGCTTGCCCAGTATGCCGAAGGATGACAGCAGACCGCGCTGGCCAACCTGCTGGCCATTTTCGGCCATATCACTCAGGTCTTCGGCCAGGCGGCGGACCTGAGCCAGTGACAGGCTCGCATCCACGTCCAGCAGCTCCGGCAGGTCCAGGGTCAGGCCGATGTCCGCCAGCTCATCCTCGACGTTCCATTTCAGCCGGCCGGAAAAGGGCGCCAGTTCTGCACGTCCGCTGGCGAGCAGCAGACCGCCAACCAGGGGCAGGTGCAGCGCCGTCGAGCGCCCCTTGGCGTCTGGCGGAAAAGCCACGCCTTCGAACTGGACATCGGCCCGGCGGTGGGCGGGTTCGTCCTTGAGGTCGGAGAGGGTCAGCTGGGCGATGCTCGGACCATCGCTGATGCGCACCTCGTGCAGCTTGATCGTGCCGCCCAGCGGTGAGGAGGACAGCGACTGCCAGCTGATCTTGTCCTGCAGGCGGTGTTCGAACAGCCAGTCGCGCAGACGTCCATCAGCGACATGAGCGGCGTAGGCCTTGAGACCGAAATAGCCCCCGACCACCACGACCAGTGCCGCACCGGCCAAGAGTTTGACGTTGAGAGTCCGTTTCATCAGAAGCGCTCCTCGCCGAGACCGGCATCCTTGAGCTGTTGACGGGCCGCCTCGGGGGTCCAGGCGGGGTCCTCGAATTGCACCCGTGCCAGCGCCAGGGGATCGCGCAGGTCGCTGCAGCCTTCGCTGGTGCAGGGCTGCACGACCTTGGCCGTCAGGTGCGTCAGGGGCAGGTCGTCGGCGTCACGCGCCTTCGGATCGAGCTGCAGGGTGCCGCTCAGGACATACCAGCCGGTCTTGGCCGGGATGCCGGCCGGTACCTGCGCCTGAATCGGATAGGGATAGTCGAGGGTCCAGCCGTCGCTATTCGTCCTGGTGACCCTGGCGATCAGGCGTACCGGTCGGGTCTCGCCCCCGACCAGGGCGGCATAGCCACCACCGCCGCCTGGGGTATAGCGCACGTCGTTGACCTGGCGAGCCAGCAGCGCCTGTGGATTGCTGCGCGCTTCCTGGGTCAGGCGCTCGTAGGTGGCGAGTTGATCACGGGCACGGAACGCCTGCTGCATCCGTGCCTGCTGGGCTTCGCGCTCACGCTCGCGTGCGGCCTGCTCGCGTTGGCGTGCCTGCTTCTCATCCCACATGAACAGGTAGTTGGTGGCCTGCTCGGGACTGAACTGCCAGGCCTTGCTGCGCCAGTTGCGGTCGACATTGACGCGATACAGCCAGAAGTCCTGGCTGGATTCGTTGCTGTTCCAGGGACGGGGAAAGATACCCTTGGTGAAGTCGCGCACGGCCAGGAAGGTGAAGTGCGGGACCATCGTACCCAGCGCGTCGAGCTGTTGCTGTGTCTTGGAAATGATGGGACGGATCTGGTCGAGCTGACGGAATTGTTCGCTGTTGCCGGTCACGAACAGTACATCCGGACTGCTGATCGACCACTGGCCGCGATAGCTGTAGCCGAGACGCAGCAGGCTGTAGCTGGCAGTCACCGGATCGCTGGCCAGCAGGAATAGAGCTTGCTTCTGGCTATCGAAGCCGACAAAGCGCAGCGGCGGCAAGGGCTTGTCCAGCGGCAGACCATTGAGGAAGAAACCCTTCCAGCGCTGCAATTGCTTGCCATCGCTCCGCTCCAAGGCGAGTTCACCCTCGCCCTGGGCCAGGCCGTTCTCGCAACGGATACCGCTGGAGCGAACCTGCAGGTAGCGGCTGTCTTCCTCGGCCTTGAAGGGGACGCGGAAGGCACAGCCCTGGCTGTCCTTGAGGGTGGTGATGAAGTCGCTCTTGGCCAGTTCGGCTTCGCCATCGCCCGGGCGCCAGCCGGCGACATCGAAATCGGTGGCGATCTGACCGGCAGGCTCCTTGGCTGCCACAGGTGCAGGTGCAGGTGCAGGTGCAGGTGCAGGCTCGACCTTGGCCGGCGCGGCCGGTGCCGATTCGGCGACCGGGGCCGGCGGAGCTGCGGGTGCCGGTGCCTCTGGGACTACCGGGGGAGTGGCGGGCCTGGCCGTCTCAGGCGCCGCCTTGGGCAGCTCGACGGCGGCCGGAGCAGGAGCTGCGGCGACGGCAGCCGGATTCTGTACCTGCGCGGTCCAGGCCGTGGCCTTGGTGGCCGTGCCGTTCAGCCGGGCGTCGGTGGTACCGGTCGCCGTCCAGGTCAGGCGTTCGGCCTGGTCGCACTGCTTGCCGAGCAATGCGCCGATCTTGGGCATCAGGCGTTCGATGGCCACGGCCTCGGCAGGCTTGCCATAGACGAAGCGCAGCGCTAGGTCGGGGGCGCACCAGGCGGTTGCAGGGTGATCGACGAAGACCTCGACGTCTTCGGCCTTGGAATAGGCGAGGCGAGTGCTTTCGGCCTGGGCAGCCGTGGCCGTGGCCAGCAGCGTTAGGGCCAGCAGGGTGGGTTTCATGGTCATCCTTCCTTAGATCAGTTCCCAGGCACCGTCAGCGGCCTGGCAGGCCTTGGTGGTCTGCTGATCCTGCTGACCGTCCTGGCTCAGGCTGTAGTTCAGGGTGCGGCAGGTGGTCTTGGCGGCGACCTTGTCCTGCACCGGCGCGGCATCGAGATCGGCGGCGTCGAGGTCCACGCCCTGCTGCTTGGCGCTGGCCACGTCCAGGGTGTCCAGATCCACCGCAGGTGCCGGTTGAGCCTTGGTCTTGCCAGCGGTCGCCAGCGTGGCAGCCGTCGCCGGAGTCACCAGGGGCGCGTAGACATAGCCGATGGTCACGCCCTTGCGGCCCACCGCGATCCAGTCGTTGCCGGTACGGCCCAGGGCAGTGAAGCGCGTACCCGTGGGCAGTCCGCCGACCTTGGCGGCATTGTCGTTGGGTGCAGCGCGTAGATTGGCCGATTTGATCGACTGATAGGGCTTGTTGAGCAGGGTCAACTGCTCGACCTTCTGCACCTTGGGCGTGCGCTTGACCGCCACCTGGCGGGCTTCGGTCTCGGTTGCCACCGGCACGATGCGGGCCGTAGCGCCGCTGTGGTCGGAGGTCCATGTCGTCACCTGACCATCCTGGGCGTGCTCCAGTGCCTTTTGTGTCTGCACGGCCAGGGCCTCGCGATCACGCTGGTCGAGTTTGGCGCCCAGGGTCTTGCCCAGGGCGCCACCGGCGAGGGCGCCGGCCAGCATGGCGGCGGTACGGCCACTGCCACCACCGATCTGGCTGCCGATGAGGATGCCGGCCGCCGCACCGACCACGGTGCCGACGTTTTCCTGGTTGAGCCATTCGTTCTGCGACATGTTGGAGCAGCCGGTGACGGCGAGGCTGCCACCGAGGCAGAGAACGGCAAGGCGATAACGAGGCTTCATAACGAGTCCTTTCCGAAGCGAAAATTTAGGAGGAGGGAATGGTAGAGGCTTGCTCCAGAGATGTTGTGACCTGATTCACTGAAAGCGGGTTTGGCATCAAAGGGCTAGCATGGCCTAGAAGGCGTAGCGAAAGGCTCTAACGCCCCCGATACGCCTTCCCATAATGCCGTTCCAGGCGCGACTGCATGAACTCCATGGCCAGGGACATCAGCCAGTAGAGCACTGCGGCGGTGGTGAGCATTTCCAGATAGCGATAGCTGGAGCGGCCATAGGACTGGGCGAGGAACATCACCTCCCAGACACCCATCACCGAGACCAGGGAGGAGTCCTTGAGCATGGAGATGAACTGGCTGGTGGTCGGCGGGATGATGCTGCGCATGGCCTGGGGCAGGGTGACGCGCCAGAAGATCACCCGGGGCGACAGACCCAGGGCCAGGGCCGCCTCGCGCTGACCGGCGGGAACGCCAAGCAGGCCGGCGCGAAAGATCTCGCTCAGGTAGGCGCCGTAGTTCAGTGACAGGGCGAGGATGCCGGCGCTGATGGCGCCGGGCACCACGCCGATCTGCGGCAGGCCCAGGTAGATCAGGAGGATCTGGATCAGCAGCGGGGTGCCGCGAAAGAAGGAGGCGTAGAAGGTCGCCACGCCATAGGCCAGGGCGCTGGACGACAGCCGCGCCAGGGCCGCGGCGAAGCCGAGCAGCACCGACACCAGGATGGAGCTGAGGCTGAGGAACAGCGTCAGGGCCGCGCCCTGCAGGAAGCCGTTGGGGCCCAGGCGCCAACCCACCAGATTGGGCAGGCGCGGCCAGACGGTGGCGAATTTCAGGTCGAAACCGAGCACGAAGAACACGCCCCCGGCCAGCAGCGCCAGCCAGGTCAGCCAGACACGGGTACGAAAGCTCAGCAGAGCGCGGCGCTGGGCCGGGGGCGCTTGGTCATTCATTGGCTGATGTCGGCACCGATCCACTTGTCGGAGATCCGCTTCAGGGTGCCATCCTGGCGCAGCCCCTCGATGATCTCGTGCAGCTTGGCGGCGAATTCCGGGTCACCCTTCTCGATGGCCACGGCGTTGGGCTCGGCATAGAGGGGTGCGCCGGCCAGCTTGAACTTGCTGTCCTGAGCGAGGCGCGGCTGGGCGGTCACCAGGTTGGTCAGCACCGCGTCCAGCCGCTTGCCGGCGCCCAGGCCCAGGCCCAGGTCCTGGAAGGCGACGTTGTCGTCGGGGAAGGGCACCACCTGCACCTGGTCGAAGGGGTAGCTCAGCGGCTGGTCTTCCTGGCCTTCGATGGTCAGGTCCTTGTTCAGATAGCTTTCGTAGGAGGAGGCGCTGGTGACGCCGACCTTCTTGCCGGAGAGGTCCTTGGCACCGTGGATGCGGTCGTCACCGGCGTTGACCACGATCACTGCCGGCGAGGCGTAGTAGTTGACCGGGAAGTCGAACACCTGGGCGCGTGCCTGGCTGGGCGTCATGGAGCAGATGCAGACGTCGTAGCGACCGCTCCAGCGGCCGGCGGCGATCACGTCCCAGGAGGGGGTTTCCAGGCGCAGCTTGACGCCCAGCTTGTCGGCCACCGCCTTGGCCACGTCGACGTCGAAGCCTTCCAGCTGGTTCTGGGCATTGAGTTGGGAGAACGGCGGATAGCTCTCCATGAGCACATTGACCAGCTCGCCCTTGGCCTTGATGCGGTCGAGGGTGGCGCCGGCCGAGGCCGAGGTGGCGACCAGCGCCAGGGTCAGGCCGAGGGCCGATAGCAGAGCGGTTCTCATGGAGGGCGTCCTTTGCAAAGGGAAAGAGGGCCTGGTATTAGAGAGATATGAGAACCGATATTGAACTCTGTTTTGGTTATAAGGAAAAGTGAAATAGCTATATGGCCAACATGAATCTTGTTCTTCTCGATGGTGGCATGGGACGCGAACTGCAGCGACGCGGTGCGCCTTTTCGCCAGCCGGAATGGTCGGCCCTGGCGCTGAGCGAGGCGCCGGAGCAGGTGGAAGCGGTACACCGCGCCTATATCGAGGCGGGCGCCCAGGTGATCACCAGCAACAGCTATGCGGTGGTGCCCTTCCATATCGGCGAGGCGCGCTTCGCCGCCGAAGGCGAGGCCCTGGCGGCACGAGCCGGCCAGCTGGCGCGGCAGGCCGTGGTGGCCAGCGGGCGACCGGTGCGGGTAGCGGGCTCCTTGCCACCGCTGTTCGGCTCCTATCGCCCCGACCTGTTCGAGCCGACACGGGTGGACGAGGTGCTGCAGCCGCTGATTCGCGGACTGGCGCCCCATGTCGATCTCTGGCTGGCGGAAACCCAGAGTTCCCTGGCCGAGGTGCGCGCCATCGCCGCCGGGCTGCCGGATGACGGCAAGCCGCTGTGGCTGTCCTTTACCCTGAAGGACGAAGACGTCGACGAGGTACCGCGCCTGAGATCCGGCGAACCGGTGGCCGAGGCGGCGCAACTGGCCGTGGAGTTGGGCGCCGGGGCGCTGCTGTTCAATTGCAGCCAGCCCGAGGTGATGGCCGCGGCGCTGGATACCGCGCGGGCGACGTTCGCCACGGCGGGTGTCGAGATTCCCTTCGGCGCCTATGCCAATGCCTTTCCACCCCAGCCGGAAGAGGCTACCGCCAACGACGGCCTCGACCCCCTGCGCCCGGACCTGGACCCGCCCGGCTATCTGAGCTTCGCCCAGGACTGGCAGGCACGCGGGGCGAGCCTGATCGGCGGCTGCTGCGGCATCGGCCCGGAGCACATCGCCGTGCTCGACCAGCGACTGCGCGGCTGACGCCCGCGTTCAGTCAGTAAAAAAGCGGACCGCGCCCCGAGCGCTGTCCGCTTTTTTCTTGCTGCAAGGTGCTATTCAAATCTGCGCCTGGCCGCCGTCGGCGAACAGCTCGGCGCCGTTGACGAAGCTGGAGTCGCTGGAAGCCAGGAAGAGGGCGACCTTGGCGATCTCTTCCGGCTCGCCGACGCGGCCCAGGGGTATCTGGGTGGCCAGGTGGTCCAGCAGGCCCTGCTGCTGGGCGGCATCCGGACCGGCCAGTTCCACCAGGCCCGGGGTGCGAGTCGCGCCCGGACTCAGGGTATTGATACGAATGCCGCGCCCCTGCAGCTCCAAGATCCAGTTGCGGGCGAAGGCGCGCACGGCAGCCTTGGAGGCGCCATAGACGCTGAAGGCCGGGGTGCCGGTAGTGGCGGCGGTGGAGCCGGCCAGGATCACCGAGGCATGGTCCGCCAGCAGCGGCAGGGCCTTCTGCACGGTAAACAGTACTCCCTTCACGTTGCGATCGAAGGTGTCGTCGTAGTGGGCTTCGGTCACCTCGGCGAGGGGCAGCATGCTGCCACCCCCGGCGTTGACGTAGAGCACGTCGAGGCGTCCGTGCTCGCGGCGGATGCGCGCATAGAGGGCATCGAGCTGGTCCAGGCGCGAGGAGTCCACGGCGATGCCGGTGGCGTTGCCGACCTCGGCGACTGCGGCATCCAGTTCGGCCTGCCGCCGGCCGGTGAGAATGACATGGGCGCCCTGCTGGGCGAAGAGTTTGGCGGCGGCCAGGCCGATGCCGCTGGTTGCGCCGGTGACGAGGGCGATCTTGTCTGCGAGCTTGAGGGTCATGGCTGAATCTCCGAGTGGTTGTGATCAGGTGGAGTCAGCCTATCGACCCTGGCTTTTCTGCAAAATAGAATGATTGGCAAGTCATCGTTGCAGGAATGAAATGAGCAGATTGCCGGATTTCGAAGGCTTGGCGATGTTCGCCAAGGTCGCCGAGGAGGGCTCCTTCGCCGCCGCGGCGCGGGTATTGGGGGTGTCGGTGGCCACGGTGTCGCGAGCGGTGACGCGCCTGGAAGAGCGCCTGGGTGGACGGCTGTTCAATCGCACCTCGCGGCAGCTGGCGCTGACCGAATTCGGCCACGAGCTGGCCACCCAGGCCGGCGATCTCTACCGGCAGGCGGAGGCGACCGAAAGCGCCGCCCAGGACCGCGCCGTGCAGCCGCGCGGCCAGGTGCGGCTGGCGGTGCCCATGGCCTTCGGCCTGCGCTGGGTCGCGCCGCTGCTGCCTGAGCTGCTACGTCGCTATCCCCAGCTCACGGTGGATCTGCACCTGTCCGATGCCACCGTGGATCTGGTGGCGGAGGGCTTCGACGCCGCCCTGCGCATCGCCGCCTTGCCCGACTCCTCGCTGGTCGCCCGGCGTCTCTGCGCGGTCAGTCAGCGGCTGGTGGCGGCGCCAGCCTATGTCGAGCGCCACGGTCGCCCAAGACATCCGCAGGAGCTGACCGAACATGCCTGCCTGAGCTACGCCTACCGGGCGCGCAGCCAGGTGTGGCGCTTCAGCGGGGACGATGGCCGCGAGGAAAGCGTGCTGCCCCGCGGCCCCCTGCGCGTCACCAATTCCGAGGCCCTGCTGCCGGTCCTGCTGGAAGGCATGGCCATCGCCGAGTTGCCGGAATTCATCGCCAACGACTACCTGGCCGATGGCCGGCTGGTGCATTTGCTACCGGACTGGCACCTGACCCGTGGCGGCCTCTATTTCGTGACGCCCTCGGCGCGCAGCCGGCCCACCAAGATTCAGGTCCTGCTCGACTTCTTCGTCGAGCACCTGAGCGCTCCGGAATGGCAGCGGGGCAGTTAGCACCCCTCCGTGTCGGCTTCGTGACATCCCGCAACATCCGCCTTTCGCCACGCAAGGCTGGCGAAAGGTTGACCTCTTAGGATCCGCTCAAGACCCGCCCCCGTGAGCGGGCGACGTGCCTACAAAAATAACCAGGATTCTTGCCATGTCGTATCTGTCCCTCCAGGCGTCCCCGCGCGCCCGTCTCCCCTGGATTTTCGCCCTCTCCGCGCCGCTGCGCCGCGGCTGAACCCTCCTTCTCTTCGCGAAAATTCAGAGGTATTCCCATGCTGACTTTCCTCGGCTTCGCCATGGTCATGACCTTCATGTACCTGATCATGACCAAGCGCCTGTCTCCGCTGATCGCCCTGACCATGGTGCCCATCGCCTTCGCCGTGCTGGCCTGGGCGCTGTCCAGCGAATTCGCCAGCCTCGGCAGCGTCAAGCTCGACGCCCTCGGCCCGATGATGCTCGACGGCATCCGCAAGCTGGCGCCCACCGGCGTGATGCTGCTGTTCGCGATCCTCTACTTCGCCGTGATGATCGACACCGGTCTGTTCGACCCGGCGGTGCGCTGGATCCTCAAGCTGGTCAAGGGCGATCCGCTCAAGGTGGCCATGGGCACCGTCTTCCTGACCCTGGTGGTCTCCCTGGATGGCGACGGCTCGACCACCTACATGATCTGCGTGGCGGCCATGTTCCCGCTGTACAAGCGCCTGGGCATGAATCCGCTGATCATGACCTGCCTGATGCTGCTCTCCAGTGGCGTGATGAACCTGACCCCCTGGGGTGGTCCGACCGCCCGCGCCGCCAGTGCCCTGCACGTGGATCCGGCCGACGTCTTCGTGCCCATGATCGCGCCCATGCTGCTGGCGATCGCCTGGCTGTTCTTCCTCGCCTACCTCTATGGCCGCAGCGAGCGCGCGCGCCTGGGCATCCTGCAGATCGGCGAGACCGAAGGCGCCGACGTCACCGTCTCCCAGTGCGCCGAGGCCCGCCGCCCGCACCTGCGCTGGTTCAACGGCCTGCTGACCCTGGCGCTGATGGCCGCGCTGATCGTTGGCGTGCTGCCGATGCCGGTGCTGTTCATGATCGCCTTCGGCATCGCCATGACCGTCAACTACCGTTGCCTGAACATGCAGAAGCAGCGCATCGCCGCCCATGCCGAAAACGTGCTGGCAGTGGTCTCGTTGATCTTCGCCGCGGGCATCTTCACCGGCATCCTTTCGGGTACCGGTATGGTCGACGCCATGTCCAAGGGCCTGCTGGCGATAATCCCGGACGCCCTGGGTCCGTACATGGCGGTGATCACCGCCCTGGTCAGCCTGCCGTTCACCTTCTTCATCTCCAATGACGCCTTCTACTTCGGCGTACTGCCGGTGCTGGCCGAGGCCGCCGCGGCCTATGGCATCAGTCCGGTGGAGATCGCCCGGGCCTCCATCGTCGGTCAGCCCGTGCACCTGCTCAGCCCCCTGGTGCCCTCGACCTACCTGCTGGTGGGCCTGGCCAAGGTGGAGTTCGGCGACCATCAGCGCTTCACCCTGAAATGGGCGACCGTGACCTGCATGTTCCTGCTGGGCGGTGCTTTGTTACTGGGTGTGTTTCCGCTGTACAGCCGCTAGAGTTTTACCAAATGTACGACTAGCCTTGCCGGCTGTTCGAAAATGGCGCGTCGCCTGACGCGCCTTTTCCATTGGAGCGCGCGCCCGAGCGCGTCTCAGCTAAAAGAGGATTTGCAATGGACTGGCTGACCAACCCGGAAATCTGGGTCGCCTTCTTTACCCTGACTGCCCTGGAGATCGTCCTCGGCATCGACAACATCATCATGATCTCCATCCTGGTCAGCCGCATGCCCAAGCACATGCAGGCACGGACCCGCTTCTTCGGCCTGGCCCTAGCCATGGTCACCCGCATCCTGCTGCTCTTGTCCATCACCTGGGTGATGCGCCTCACCGCCGACCTGTTCTTCGTCTTTGGCCAGGGCATCTCCGGGCGTGACCTCATCCTCTTCTTCGGCGGCCTGTTCCTGCTGTGGAAGAGCAGCGCCGAGATCTACCACGGCCTGGAAGGCGAGGAAGAGCAGGACGAGGACGCCCCCCAGAAGAAGGGCAGCGGCTTCATCGGTACCATCATCCAGATCGCCATCATCGACATCGTCTTCTCGCTGGATTCGGTGATCACCGCGGTCGGCATGGTCAGCCACGTACCGGTCATGGTGGCGGCGATCATCGTCGCGGTGCTGGTGATGATGCTGGCGGCCGGCGCCATCAGCAATTTCATCGACAAGCACCCGAGCCTGAAAATGCTGGCGCTGTCCTTCCTGATCGTGGTCGGGACCGTGCTCATCGCCGAGGCCTTCGAGGTCCACGTGCCCAAGGGCTACGTCTACTTCGCCATGGCCTTCTCGCTGGCGGTGGAAGCCATCAACATCCGCCTGCGCGGCAAGGCCAAGGCCCGCGAAGCGGTCAAGCTGCGCAAAGAGCAGATCTGAGCCCAGCGGCGGAACCCGACCGGGTCTCCGCCGCCTAATCCAGCAAGTCCCCACGAGCCCGAAGGTGCCCTGCCTTCGGGCTCGTGCGTCTGTGCAGAACGGTCATTACGATTTTGTGACAAGCTCGTCAGGAGCTCTTGGACACGCGCCGGGAGGGCGCCACGATGCTGACACTGCTCAATCTGCTATCCGCCGTGTCCCTGCTGGTCTGGGGCACCCATATCGTCCGTACCGGCATCCTGCGGGTATACGGCGCCAGCCTGCGCCGGGTGCTCAGTCGCAGCATGCAGCGCACGCCGCTGGCCTTTCTTTCCGGTATCGCCGTCACCGCCCTGGTGCAGAGCAGCAACGCCACCGCGTTGCTGGTGACTTCCTTCGTCGCTCAGGGCCTGGTGCCGCTCACCCCGGCGCTGGCCATCATGCTGGGCGCCGACGTGGGCACCGCGCTGATGGCGCGGGTGCTGACCTTCGACCTGTCCTGGCTGTCGCCGCTGCTGATCTTTCTTGGCGTGGTGTTCTTTCTCGGCCGCAAGCAGACCCGCGCCGGCCAGCTCGGTCGGGTCGCCATCGGCCTGGGCCTGATCATCCTGGCGCTGCAGCTGATCGTCGAAGCGGCGTCGCCCATGACCCATGCGGCCGGGGTCAAGGTGCTGTTCTCTTCGCTGACCGGCGACCAGTTGCTCGACGCCCTGACCGGCGCGGTCTTCGCCATGGTCTCCTATTCCAGCCTGGCGGCGGTACTGCTCACCGCCACCCTGGCCGGCTCGGGAGTCATCTCGCTCAAGGTGGCGCTGTGCCTGGTGGTAGGCGCCAACCTGGGCAGCGGTGTGCTGGCGCTGATGGGCGCCGCCAAGCAGGGCGTCGAGGCGCGGCGGGTGGCGGTGGGCAGCCTGTTGTTCAAGCTGGCCGGCTGCATCCTGGTGCTGCCCTGGATCGGTCTGCTGGCCGACTGGCTGCAGGGCTATGACTTCAACGACGCCGAGGTGGTGATCGGCTTCCACGTCGCCTACAACCTGGTGCGCTGCCTGCTGTTCCTACCGCTGGCCGGCCCCCTGGCGCGCTTTTGCACCGCCATGCTGCCGGCGAAGGACAGTGCCGAGACCATTCTGCGGCCACGTCACCTGGACACCGCCGCCCTGGATACCCCGGCCCTGGCGCTGACCAATGCCTCTCGCGAGCTGTTGCGCATGGGCGACGTCATCGAGCAGATGCTGCAGCACCTGCTGGTGCTGATCAACGCGGGCGACAAGCAGCTGGCCCGCGAGGTGCGCCGCCTCGATGACGATGTCGACGCCCTCTACACGGCGATCAAGCTGTACCTGGCGCGGATGCCGCGCGACGACCTCGACGAGCGCGACAGCCGGCGCTGGGCCGAGACCATCGAACTGGCGATCAACCTGGAGCAGGCCGCCGACCTGATCGAGCGCATGGCCAGTGACGTGGAGAGCAAGAAGATCGCTGCGCGGCGGTCCTTCTCGGCCTCCGGCGTGGACGAACTCACCGCCCTGCACCGGTTGCTGGTCGACAGCCTCAAGCTGTGCCTGTCGGTCTATCTCTCCGGCGACCTGGACGCGGCGCGCCGCCTGCGTCGGCTCAAGCAGCGCTTCCGCCTGCTGGAGCGGCGCTATGCCCATGCCCACGTCGAGCGGCTGCACCAGCAGGTGGTGGAGAGCTTCGAGACCAGCTCCCTGCACCTGGGCCTGCTCAGCGACATGCGCCGGGTCAATTCGCTGTTCTGCAGCATCGCCCACGGCGTGCTGGAAGCGGCCGACGCCGGCTACGCCACCGAGCACGAGGTGCCGGTGGAGGGGCGCGAGGAGTCGGGCGGGGTTTGAGGTTGCGGTTTGACGCGGGGATTCGTGGATGAGGCTGCGCCGTCATCCACCCTACGAGGCATAGTTGCTCAGAACCATCATGGCCATGGCGGTTCGCCGATGCGGCCACTCCTACGACGTTCCGGCCTATCGCCGCCATGGGCCGCTCCTACAGGCTCGACGATTCTGTAGGAGCGGCCCATGGCCGCGATAACAGGTTCGCTTACGGCACCCCGCCATCGAGCTTCTGCAAGATCCGCCAGGCCGCCTCGATCCGCGCGGAATTCGGGTAGTTGCGGTTGGCCAGGATCACCAGGCCGAGCTGGCGCTCCGGGATGAACAGCGCATAGGCGCCGAAGCCGTTGGTGGAGCCGGTCTTGTTCAGCAACCGGGCGCCGCTCGCTGGTAGCGGTGGCCATTGCCAATCCACCGGCTGCGGCTCCAGCGCCATCGCCGGGGTATTGCCGGCCAGCAGCTGGGTCTTGGGTAGCGGATAGGGGTAGGCCTCCCACGCCAGGCCCTGGGTCATGGGGCCGCTGCGGTAGTAGCCCTGCTGGGTGGTGGTGATCGCCTTGGCCAGAGGTGCCGGCAGCCGGCCAGGATTCAGGTTGGCCTCGATGAAACCCAGCAGATCCCCGGCGGTGGTCTTGATGCCATAGGCCTCTTCGGCATAGACGCCGGGATTGACCCGCAGCGGCTCGCCTTTCTTGCCGTGGCCCCAGGCGTAATGGTCCTGCGCCGCTGCCGGCACCTGCAGATAGGTGTGACCGAGCTCCAAGGGATTCAGTACGTGGCGCTGCAGGGCGGTGGCGAAGGGTTCATCGAGGCGCTGGGCGGCCAGGGCGCCGAACAGGCCGATACTGGGATTGGAATAGAGACGGCGGCTGCCAGCGGGGAAGGGCGGCTGGAAGTCGCGATAGAAGCCTGTCGCCTGGGCTTCGGTGGTGATGGCGTTGGGAAACTGCAGGGGCAGTCCGCCGGCGCTGTAGGTGGCCAGTTGCAGCAGGCTGGCCTGGCCAATGGCGCTGCCGGCCAGGGCCGGACGGACCTGAGCGGCGGACTCGTCCAGCCGCAGGCGACCGGTCGCCGCCGCGTAGGCGCCGAGGGTGGCGGTGTAGGTCTTGCTCAGGGAGCCAATCTCGAACAGGGTGGCGGCGTCCACCGGCTGGCTACTGCGGCGGTCGGCCACGCCGAAGTAGTAGAGCCGGCGCAGCCCTGGCGCGCTGACACCTATCGCCAGGCCGGGGACGTCCTGCTCGGCCATTACCGCGCGGGCGGCGGTGCGTACCTCGTCGTCGAGGCTGGGCGCGGCCTGGGCGAGGATCGGCAATGCCAGCCCCAGGAGGAGGCCACAAGAGCGGTGAGCGCGAGGGATACCCGACATGGCCAGACATTTCCTGAGGTAAGGGGCCTGGAGTCTAGCCGAGCCTGGCCTGCGGACATGAGAACCGGGCAACGCCGCAAGATTTTGCCGCCGACGCTGTCCATGGCTGGCTGGAGCCCGGTCCTCGACTGGACTACAGTCGCCTCTCACCTTTTCCAGGAGTCATCCCATGTCCGCTGCCCCCCTCGTCGAACAGATCCAACTGGGCCAATTGCCCGTCTGGCGTATCCGCGTCGGTCAGGCCGAAGCCCTGGTGGCCTGCCAGGGCGCCCATGTGCTGCGCTACGGTTTCGACGGCGAACCGGACATCGTCTGGGGCAACCCGGAAGCCGTATTCGAGCCCGGTACGCCGATCCGTGGCGGCATCCCGGTCTGCTGGCCCTGGTTCGGCGACCTGCTGAAGAATCCGGCCGAGGTCCAGGCCATGTGCACCACCACCGAGGACGCCCCGGCCCACGGCCTGGCCCGTCAGGTAGCCTGGCAGGCCGGTGGCGTTGAAGTGGACACCGATCGGGTGCGCCTGGACTTCCACCACCGCACCTCCGCCGAGACTACCCCGGGCTGGCCCCATGCCACCGAGCTGACCCTGAGCCTGAGCGTGGGCGAACGCCTGGAGCTGACCCTGAGCGTGCGCAACCTCGAGGATCACCCGCTGGTGCTGAGCCAGGCGCTGCACACCTATTTCGCCGTGAGCGACGTGCGCGAGGTGGGTATCGAAGGCCTGGCCAATGCCGATTACTACGACTGCCTGGACGGCTGGACCCGCAAGCGGCAGAACGGCGAGCCGACCATCACCGCCGAGACCGATCGGGTCTACGTCGGCCTGCCGGCGCGCCTGGCGATCCGTGATCAGCAGTGGCAGCGCCGACTGTTCGTCGAGACGCGCAACAGCCATTCGGCCGTGCTGTGGAATCCCTGGATCGACAAGGCCGCGCGCCTGAGCCAGTTCGCCGACGACGCCTGGCCCGGCATGCTGTGCATCGAGACCGCCCGGGTGATGGACGATGTCCTGACCGTAGCGCCGGGTGCCTCGGCCGAGATGGCGGTTAGCCTATGGCGCGAGGCGCTGTAGGGGTTGTTCAGACGTCCGGGGTAGCCCTCACCCCGACCCTCTCCCGGAGGGAGAGGGGGCGCTCAGGGGGAGTTTGGTGCGGGGTGCCTGAGGTTGTCAGGCGTAGGTTGGGCTGAGCGTGAGCGGAGCCCAACGCGGCCCAGGTCGAGCGCGCGCTGTCGGGCTTCGGCGAAAGAGTCGCCTCAGCCCAACCTACGTCTTCAAGCCCCCGAGGTGTCGGATCGACAGCCGCAGGGCCAGCACGCAGCCTACCCAAACGCCCCCTCTCCCCCTGGGAGAGGGCCGGGGTGAGGGAGCAGCCGGCACCTGGCCGACGCTTACAGCTCCTCGCACAGATTCCGCCCGATCCACTCGGCCACCGCCGCGCGATCCAGGCCGCGGTGGCGTAGGTTGGGCTGAGCGTGAGCGAAGCCCAACGCGGCCCAGGTCGAGCGCGCGCTGTCGGGCTTCGGCGAAAGAGTCGCCTCAGCCCAACCTACGTATTCAAGCTCCCGAGGTGTCGGATCGACAGCCGCAGGGCCAGTACGCAGCCTACCCAAACGCCCCCTCTCCCCTGGGAGAGGGCCGGGGTGAGGGAGCAGCCGGCACCTAGCCGACGCTTACAGCTCCTCGCACAGATTCCGCCCGATCCACTCGGCCACCGCCGCGCGCTCCAGGCCGCAGCCGAGCAGGCTGTGCAGCTTGCCCAGAGCGGCTTCACGAGTCATGCCGCGGCCGGAGATCACCCCGGCGTCGGCCAGGCCGCTGCCGGCGGCGTAGGTGCCCAGTTCTACCGTGCCGCGGGCACCCTGACTGAGGGCGACCACCGGTATCCCGGCATTGCGCAGTTCGGCCAGTGCGGCGAGGAAGTCGGCGTCGTCGGCCGGCCCCGTGCCACTGCCGTAGCACTCCAGTACCAGCCCCTGCACGCCGCTGCCCGCCAGACCGCGCAGGGTGGCGCCATCGACCCCCGGAAACAGCGGCAGCACCGCTACCCGTACCGCCTGGCGCGGCTGGTCGAAGCGCAGGGCCGCAGGCGGGACGACCAAGGCGTCGCCGCTGCGCGGCCGTGCGCTTGCCACGAAGGCCTTCCAGCCGCTGCTGGCCTGCTTGGTGCAGCGTGCGGCGGGTAGACGCTCTTCATGGAATTGCACCTGGACGCCCGGCGCCAGCCCGCCGGCGAAGGCGGCGAAGCTGTCGGCCAGGTTGCCATCGGCATCGCTGTCCGGCACGCCGGCCGGCAGCATGGACCCGGTCAGCAGTACCGGGATGGCCAGGCCCAGCAGGCGGAAGGCCAGGGCGGCGGCGCTGTAGGCCAGGGTATCGGTACCGTGCAGTACCAGTACGCCGCGACAGGCCGGGTCCGCGGCGGCGGTGATGATGGCCTGGGCCATGCGCTCCCAGGCGGCGGGGGCCATGTTGGCGCTGTCGATCAGCGGCAGCAGTTCCTCCAGGCGCCAGGCCGGATCGCCCAGTTCCGGACGGCTGGCCAGCAGGGCTTCGATACGCGCCTCGAACCCGGCGGCCGGAGCCAGGCCGGCAGCGGTCGCCTGCATGCCGATGGTGCCGCCGGTGTAGAGGATGTGCAGGTAGGGTGAGGTCATGGGGGGACTTCCTGATAAGACTGCCCCCACGCGAGGTGGGGGCAGACAAGCGAATCATGGTTCGGGGCCGTTGGGCTTCGGCGATGGAGCCGCCTCAACCCAACCTACGTCACCCGTAGGTTGGGTTGAGCGTAGCGAAGCCCAACGTGACCGCTGCGGCGGTCAGTGCGCCTGGCGCGGCTGGGCGGCGCGGGCTTCGGCGACGGTGTCTTCCAGACGATCCAGCGACGGCCAGGCCTGGCGATCCAAGTCCAGGTCGCGGAACTGGTCGGCATCAAACACCGGCTGATCGACACCGGCGCGGCGCTGGGCGTCGTAGTCGTTGAGGATGCGCATGCCGACCTTGATCAGCATCGCCAGGGCGATCAGGTTGACGAAGGCCAGGCAGGTCATGGTGATGTCGGCGAAGGCGAACACCGTGGTCAGGTTCTGCATGGAGCCCCAGCAGATCAGCACCAGCACCAGGCCGCGATAGCCGAGCAGCACGGCCTTGCCGCGGCCGAGCAGGTAGCGCAGGCCGTTTTCACCCAGGTAGATGTTGTAGAGGATGCAGGTGAAGACGAACAGCGACAGGGCGACGCTGATGAAGATGCGACCCCAGTCACCGACCACCGCGGCCAGGGAGTTCTGGGTCAGCACGATGCCGTCGCCGTCGAAGCCCGGGGCATAGAAGCCGGAGAGCAGGATCAGCAGCGCGGTACAGGTGCAGATGACGAAGGTGTCGAGGAAGACGCTGAAGGCCTGCACCACGCCCTGGGCGGCCGGGTGCTTGACCGCGGCCACGGCGGCGACGTTGGGCGCGGCGCCCAGGCCGGCTTCGTTGGCGAAGACGCCCCGCTTGACGCCCATGGTGATGGCGGCGCCCAGCAGACCGGCGAAGGCCGGCTCCAGGCCGAAGGCGCTCTTGACGATGGTCATCAGGGTGCCGGGCACCAGCTCGATCTGGGTGATGATCACATAGAGGGTGACGGCGATGTAGGCCAGGGTCTTGACCGGCACCAGGATGTCGGAGACCGCGGCGATGCGCTTGATACCACCGATGAACACCAGGCCCAGCAGGATGGCCAGGGCGATCCCGGTGTACTGCACCGGCAGGCCGAAGGCGTTTTCCAGCGAGTGGGTCACGGTGAAGGACTGCAGGCCGACGAAGGCGAAGCCGTAGGTCACCAGCAGCAGGCCAGAGAAGATCAGCGCCATCCAGCGCTTGTTGAGGCCGTGCTGGATGTAGTACGCCGGACCACCGATGTAGAGGCCATCGCCATCGGCGCGCTTGTAGACCTGCGCCAGGGTGCACTCGAAGAAGCTGCTGGCCATGCCGACCAGGGCGGTCACCCACATCCAGAACACGGCACCGGGGCCACCCAGGGTCACGGCCAGGCCTACGCCGGCGATGTTGCCGGCACCCACGCGACCGGCCAGGCTGAGCATCAGTGCCTGGAAGGAGCTCAGGCCGTCGCCGCTGTTGCGCAGGGAATCCTTGAACACGGTGAACATGTGTGGGAAATGACGCACCTGCACGAATCGCGAGCGCAGGGTGAAATAGCTGCCCAGGCCGACGATCAGCACGATGAGTACGTGGCCGGACAGGAAGTCATTGAGCATTTCTAGGTAGTGCATGAAGAATCCTCGAGCATGCTAGTGATGCTCCAAGGCCGGCTCGCAAGCCTTGGGGCTATTATTGTGGAATATCCCGCTCCCGACGCCGTGCCCGGTCGTGGGGCGACGACCGGGACAGGGCGCTGGGACGGATCGGTCCGGGTGGAACGGGCAGTAAGACGGACCGGGCCGCCTAGGTTCGGCTATCCCATCGGCGTGGACAATTCCGCGCCTCGCTTCAAAATGGCGCGACTTGATGCTAGTTTTCCGGCCGTCTGTCAAGCTTGGGCAGGTTTCATGAGCGATTTTTCCGCCAATTTGCAGCTGCTCTGCCAGCGCCACCGCTCGATTGCCGCCGTCTGTCGCGCCGTCGGTATCAACCGTGCCCAGTTCAATCGCTACCTCAACGGTCAGAGCCGTCCGTCGCCCTACAACCTGCAGCGACTGGCGGAATTCTTCGGGCTGCCGGCCAGCGATCTGCAGCTGCCGCAACGGCAATTCGCGGCGCGCCTGGGGGCACCGGTCAGCCAGGAGACGGGGTGGGCGGGGCAGACGCTGGCCCTGTTCGGCGAGCGCCAGGAAGGCTTGGCCCGCTACCAGGGCTACTACCACGAATACTATCCGTCGCTCTCCACCCCGGGCGTGGTGCTCTGTGGGCTGGTACGGCTGTTCGAGGAGGAAGGCGTCTTTCGCTATGTGCGTTTCGAACGCCTGCGTCGTCAGGGCGAGGCCACGAGCCAGGCACGCTTTCGCTACCTGGGCCTGGCCATGAGCCTGGAAAGCCGGCTGTTCTTCACCGACTACGAGTCCCTCACCGGCAACGAGCTGTCGCAGACGGTGCTGTTGCCCAGCGCCCGCAATCGCATCGATCGCCTCAACGGCCTCAAGTTGGGCGTCAGCGCCTCCGACCGGCGCGAGCCGGCCTGCACCCGGGTGGTCTGGGAGTACCTGGGCACCCGCCCCCGGCGCGGCCAGGCCTATGGCCGCATCGGTCTCTACGACTGGCAGGACCCCCACCTGGACGACGATCTGCGCCAGCGCCTGGCCAGCGCGACCCTGGTCGATCGGGTCTATCGGCTAGGCTAGCGGGAGATCACCGACCGGCGTCTGGCATCGATCGCAGTCTTCCAGGATCGCCTGGTCACGGCCTGCCTGCTTGGCCCAGTAGAGTTGCCGGTCGGCGGCTTCGAGAAAGGTTTCGGCGCAGTCGTGGTCCAGCCGGGCACAGGCACCGCCGATGCTCACCGTTACCCGCGGACCGGCGTTGGGCCCAAGATGAGGAATTTCCAGTCGACGCACCGCCTCCAGCAGGCGCTGGGCCAGTTTGCCGCTATCTTCCTCGCGCGTGGGCGTGCAGAGGATGGCGAATTCCTCGCCGCCGTAGCGGGCCAGGCAGTCGCCGGCGCGCAATTCACTGGCCAGGGCAGTGGCGACCTGCTGCAGGCAGCGATCGCCGGCCGGGTGCCCATAGCGATCGTTGAAGGCCTTGAAGTGATCGACATCGATCATCAGCAGGAGCAGCGGTCGGATCGGGGGACGCGCCAGGGCGGTGGTAAGGGCCTGCATCAGGGCCCGGCGGTTGGCCACGCCGGTGAGGGGGTCCGTGGCTGATTGCTGTTCCAGAACGCGGTTGGTGGCGGCCAGCTCTTCGTTGCGCAACCGATCACGCAGAATCAGCAGATAGCCCTGCCGGCGGGCCCTTTCCATCCAGAAGCTGTTGAGCAGGGTAAAGACCACGGTGGCGCCGGCCAGGGTGAGCACCAGCGAAGCCTCCACGGCGGGCAGACCGTGCATCTGGGTGGCCAGGCCGATGGTCAGCAGGGCGAACAGGCTATGTGCCGCCGCCTGCCGTAGGGGTGGGGCGATGCAGCTGTTGGTGAACAGCGTCATGAGGGGGAGGGTGGCCAGCCAGAGGGCACGATGCGCGACATCGCTCGCCTGGAGGTCGAACAGCGGCGGTGCATAGGCCAGCAGACACGGCAGGATGCCCAGCCACTCGCGTGCCGGATGCTCGGCCGGCATCAGTTTGAGGGCCAAGAGCGTCATGCCCCCGCCGAGCACCACCAGGGCGCTGAGGAGGCTGATGACCCAGAAGGCCTCGGTCATCAGGATCCAGTCCCAGATCGAGAAGCTGGCGTAGGCCAGGATGGCGACCGTCAGACTGATGAGCAGGTGGCGCTGGCGCGAACGGGCGATGTCCTGCTGGTAATGCTGTTCCAATATCGGCTCGAAGCGCAGGGCCCAGAAAGGGCGAGCCAGCGCTCGGGCGAGGGCAAGACTGAGGGACATGGTGCCGTACCTGGCAGGAAAATCCGATAGGTCACTTCAGCACAATAAGTCCCTTAGCGCGATAGGGGGTTCCCGGATAAGAGGGTATAGCCGCCGAATGGTAGCACTTGGCTACCATTCGGGCCGTCATGGACGTCTCGGCCTTCAGTTGCCGGCCTTGATGCGACTCCAGGCACGGGTGCGGACCCGCTCGATGGGTTGTGGCAGGGGCTGCACCACATAGAGCTTCTTGAGCATTTCCGGGGTGGGCACCAGGTCGTGGTTGTCGCGGATCGTGGGCGTCACCAGCGGCATGCCCGGCTTGTTCGCGTTGGGATAGCCGAGGTAGTCGCTGATTCCGGCGATCACCTTGGGTTCGAGCAGGTAGTTGATGAAGGCATGGGCCTGGTCGACGTTGGCGGCGCTGGCCGGAATGGCCCAGGTGTCGAACCAGATGGGCGCACCCTCGCGCGGCAGGCGCCAGTCCACCACCACGCCGTTGCCGGCTTCCTTGGCGCGGTTGCCGAACTGGTAGAAGCTGCCCGAATAGCCCACCGCCACGCAGATGTCGCCGTTGGCGATATCGGTCATGTACTTGGTGGAGTTGAAGTAGGCCATGTAGGGACGGATCTTCAGCATCAGCGCCGTGGCCTTCTCGTAGTCCTTGGCGTTGGCGCTGTTGGGGTCCAGGCCCAGGTAGTGCAGTACCACCGGCAGGATGTCCGAGGGCGAATCCAGCATGGCCACGCCGCAGCTCTTGAGCTTGGCCATGTTCTCCGGCTTGAACACCAGGTCCCAGCTGTCCACCGGGGCATCCGCGCCCAGCGCCGCCTTGACCTTGGCCGGATTGAAGCCGATGAGGATGGTGCCGTACATGTAGGGCACGCCGTACTGGTTACCCGGATCGTTGACCTCCAGCAGCTTGAGCAACTCGAGATCGAGATTCTGCCAGTTGGGCAGCTTGGTCTTGTCCAGCTTCTGGAACACCCCGGCCTTGATCTGGGTTTCCAGGAACTGGTTGGAAGGGATCACCAGGTCGTAGCCGGAGCGACCGGTCAGCAGCTTGGCCTCCAGCGACTCGTTGCTGTCGAAGGTATCCCAGGTGACGCGAATGCCGGTCTGCTTGGCGAAGTCCTTGGGCGTCTCGGGCAGGATGTAGTCGGCCCAGTTGTAGACCCGCAGTTCGCCAGGATCGGCGGCCTGGACGGCGCTGGCGAGCAGGGCGCTGCCCAGCAGGGCGGTGAGCGGACGCAAGAGGCTGTGCATGGTGGGATTCCTCGCGATAGGGATCAGGCGCCGTCGAAGGCGGCCAGGACGTTCACCGTGTTGATGCCGATCTCCGCCACGGCGTAACCGCCCTCCATGACGAACAGGGTCGGCAGGCCGAGCCGCGCCAGGCGTTCGCCCAGGCGCAGGTAGTCATCGCTCTCCAGCTTGAACTGGGAAATGGGATCGGCCTTGAAGGTATCCACGCCCAAGGAGACCAGCAGCAGGTCCGGGGCATAGCTCTGGAGTCGCGTCAGGGCCACCTCCAGCGCGGCGCTCCAGCTGTCCCAGGCGCTGCCGGCGGGCAGCGGCAGGTTGAGGTTGAAGCCCTGGCCCGCGCCGGTGCCGGTCTCGTCGGCATAGCCGAGGAAGAAGGGGAACTCGAAGCCCGGATCACCGTGTAGCGAGAGAAACAGGACATCGTCGCGGGCATAGAAGATGTCCTGGGTACCGTTGCCGTGGTGGTAGTCGACATCGAGGATGGCGACCCGCCGCGCGCCGCCGTCGAGGGCGGCCTGGGCGGCGATGGCGGCGTTGTTCAGATAGCAGTAGCCGCCCATGACGTCGGCGGCGGCGTGATGGCCCGGCGGACGGCAGAGGGCGAAGGCGCTGCGCGTGCCTGCGGCAACCTCGGCACCGGCGCTCAGCGCCACCTGGGCGGCGCTGTAGGCGGCCTGCCAGGTACCAGCGGTGATGGGCGCGCCGCCGTCGAAGCTGTAGTAGCCCAGACGCCCATGCAGGCTGGTGGGCGGCAGCACCTGCCGCAGGGTGCGTGCGGGCCAGGTATAGGGCAGCAGATCCACGGTCTCGCCCCCGGCGGCCCATTCGTCCCAGGCACCGGCGAGAAAGTCGAGATAGGCCTCGCTGTGGACACGTGCCAGGGGCGCCCGGCCAAAGTCCCTGGGCGCCACCACCTCACCGAGCTGCCGGTGGTGACACTCGGCGAGGATGAATTCGACGCGCTGGGGCTTTTCGAAACAGGGCTGCAGCTGGCCGTCGATCAATTCGCAACGACCATGGTGCAGGGTGTGATCGGGACTGTGGTGGATGCGCATGGTGACTCCGGGCGGCGGGATCTCTCCTGATTCTTGCCAGCCCGGCGCCTCGCGACGAGAGGCGCAGCGGCCAAAAGGGGATAGATCCGGCCAGATTCTTACCTTGCGCCGTCACAAGAGATGTCAGCCCTTGGCTTCGTAGACCACGAAGCGCTTGAGGGTTGGCTCCACGACCTCCCAGGTGCCCTGGAAACCACGCGGCACGACGAAGGTGCTGCCCGGCCCCAGGCGGGTAGTGCGGCCCTGGTCATCGGTGACCAGGCTCAGGCCTTCGAGGACCTGGCAATACTCCTCCTCGGTGTAGTTCACCCGCCACTTGCCCACCTCGCTGTGCCAATGGCCGACGGCGAAGACGCCGCTGGCATCCTCGTAGTCGAGCCAGAGGCTCTGCAGCGGATCGCCTTCCAGGCGCTTTTCCGCCGGTAGCCGGTATTGATCGGTGGGTTGGCCGCGTTCGGCGAGCAGGTGCAGGGCTGGCATGGCAGAGCCTCTCGGTATGCAGGAACCGCCAGCATACGCCAGCCGCTAGAGCCGATAACCCCGTGGCGATTGCCCACTCCAGCGGCGAAAGGCATGGCGGAAACTGGCGGTTTCGCTGAAGCCCATCACCTCGGCGATGCGATAGATGGGCAGGCGCTCCTGGGCCAGCAGATCACGTGCCCGTTCGAAGCGCAGTTCGTCGAGCAGTTGCTGATAGCCGCTGCCGCCCGCCTGCAGGTGGCGGCGCAGGCTGCGCGGCGCCATGCCGAGGTGGCCGGCCAGGGTCTCGAAGGAGGGTGGTGCGGCCAGGTCGGCGCCCAGCAGGGTGCGGATGCGGGCGAGCAGGGCGCGCTGGCGATCCTGCTCGGGGGCCAGCCGGCCGCACTGCTCCAGGGCGTCGCGATGGGTCACCGGATCGGCCAGCGGCAGGCCGCGCTCCAGCCAGGCAATGGGAAAGGCCAGGCCATTGAAGGCGGCGCCGAAGGCCAGGGGCGCGGTGCCGAAGCAATCGTCATAGCGCTCGCGATAGGTCGGCTCGGGGTGCCGAAAAGCCACCTGCACCAGGGGTAGAGGCGTGCCCAGGAGGTCGCAGCAGATCGCCCGTAGCGAGGCCAGGCAGCACTCGGCGTTGCAGCGTTCCAGTTCTGGCGCGAAGGGATGGTCGTCGGCCCTGAGCCAGGCCAGGTCGCCATGGCGCTCCAGGCGCAGGGTGAAATAGGCGCCGAGCAGGCCCTGGTGGGCCAGGGCCGCCTGCAACGCCGCGCCCAGGGTCGGGGCACTGAGCAGGGCATAGCCGAGCAGGCCGTAGCCGGAGACGCGCAGCCGCCAGCCCAGCAGCAGCCCCAGTTCGGGCGGCGCGACGGGTAGTGCGTTGGCGATGACCCGCTGTTCCTGGGCCAGGGTGATGAGGCGATGGGGCTGTTCGAGGTCGTCCAGCTGCAGGCCGCTACCGGCCAGCAGCGGTGCCGCCCGGGCAGGCGTGTCGGCCGCCAGTTGCTGGAGGACCAGGGATACCAGGTTGAGATTGATCAAGCCGGACTGACGCATGTGAAAACTCCCCGGAGCGGTGGCAGCCTTCCAAGCAAGAAGGATACCGCGCTCGCGGGGAGTTGCCGTCGGTTACCGCTCAGGTCTGGCGTGCGAGGCTCAGACCTTGGCCTTCAGGGGCACCAACCGCGGGGCGATCATGTTTTCCGGGCGCAGGATGTCGTCCAGGGTCGCCTCGTCCAGCAGGTTTTCCTCGCGTACCAGCTCCAGTACGCCGCGACCGGTTTCCAGCGCCGTCTTGGCGATGCGCGTGGAAGTCTCGTAGCCCAGGTAGGGGTTGAGCGCGGTGACCAGGCCGATGGAGTGCTCCACCTGGCGGCGGCAGTGCTCGACGTTGGCGGTGATGCCGGTGATGCAGTGCTCGCGCAGCATGTCCATGGCGCGTTGCAGCAGGCGGATGGAATCGAAGATCTTGTAGGCGATCAGGGGCTCCATGACGTTGAGCTGCAGCTGGCCGCCCTCGGCCGCCAGGGTCAGCGCCAGGTCGTTGCCAATGATTTCGAAGGCCACCTGGTTGACCGCCTCGGGGATCACCGGGTTGACCTTGCCCGGCATGATGGAGCTGCCCGGCTGGCGCGGCGGCAGGTTGATCTCGTTGATGCCGGTGCGCGGACCGCTGGAGAGCAGGCGCAGGTCGTTGCAGATCTTCGACAGCTTCACCGCGGTGCGCTTGAGCATGCCGGAGAACAGCACGAAGGCGCCCATGTCCGAGGTGGCCTCGATGAGGTCGGCGGCCGGGGTCAGCGGCTGGCCGCTGATTTCCGCCAGGCGCTGTACGGCCAGCAGCTGGTAGCCGGGGTCGGCGTTGATGCCGGTGCCGATGGCGGTGCCGCCCAGGTTGACCTCGGTGAGCAGCTCCGGCGCCAGGCTTTTCAGCCGCGCCAGGTCTTCGCCCAGGGTGGTGGCGAAGGCATGGAATTCCTGGCCGAGGGTCATGGGCACCGCGTCCTGCAGCTGGGTGCGACCCATCTTCAGCACCTCGGCGAATTCCACGCCCTTGGCGGCGAAGGCGGTGATCAGGCTGTCCAGGCTGGCGAGCAGGGCGTCATGGCCGAGCAGCAGGCCCAGGCGAATGGCGGTGGGGTAGGCGTCGTTGGTCGACTGCGCCATGTTGACGTCGTTGTTCGGGTGCAGGTGGCGATACTCGCCCTTGGCGTGGCCGAGCAGCTCCAGCGCTACGTTGGCGATCACCTCGTTGGCGTTCATGTTGGTCGAGGTGCCGGCCCCGCCCTGGATCATGTCCACCACGAACTGGTCGTGGAATTCGCCGCGAATGATGCGCGAGCAGGCGTCAACGATCGCCTGGTGCTTCTCGCTCGGCAGGTGGCCGAGCCGGTGGTTGGCGTCGGCTGCCGCCTGCTTGACCATGGCCAGGGCCACGACCAGCTTGGGGTAGTGACCGAGGGGCACGCCGGAGAGGCGGAAGTTCTGTACGGCGCGCAGGGTCTGGATGCCGTAGTAGGCATCGGCGGGGACGTCGAGGGTACCGAGGAGATCTTTTTCGAGGCGAACGGGTGATGCAGAGTTGGACATGATAGCGTTAGGCTTCGATCGAGCGGCGGGCGCCGCGATGCCTTAGAATCTAGGCCTGCCAGCCGATCTCGGCCAATGCCGATCCGCCAAGCCTCATGCCGGATCGGCATAACTTTGGTTGTGACCTCATGAGATCCGAAGACGTATGGGCGCCATGAACATCGAATTCAAATGGCTGGAAGACTTCGTGGCCCTGGCGGCCACCTACAGTTTTTCCCAGGCCGCCGAAAAGCGTTTCGTCACCCAGCCCGCCTTCAGCCGGCGCATCCGCGCCCTGGAGGAAAGCGTCGGCCTGACCCTGGTGGACAGATCCCACACCCCGATCAGCCTTACCGAGGCCGGCCAGCTGTTTCTGGTCACGGCGCGCAGCGTGGTGGAGCAACTGGGCGAGACGGTGCGCCATCTGCATCACCTGGAAGGCGGGCAGGGCGAGGTGCTGCAGTTCGCCGCCGCCCACTCCCTGGCCCTGGGCTTCTTCCCGCAGTGGATCGCCGGGCTGCGTGGCCAGGGTCTGGCGCTGGCCAGTCGCCTGGTGGCTACCAACGTCGGCGATGCCATCCACGCCCTGCGTGACGGCGCCTGCGACCTGATGCTGGCCTTCCACGATCCCGACGCCGCCCTGCAGATGGACCCGGAGCTGTTTCCTTCGCTGCACCTGGCGCACACCGCCATGCTGCCGGTCTGCGCCACCGATGGTGAAGGCCGACCGATGTTCCAGCTGGACGGGCAGAGCAGCGTGCCGCTGCTGGCCTACAGCGCGGGTGCCTTTCTCGGCCGGTCGGTGAATCTGCTCCTGCGCCAGCGCAAGCTGCGCGCCGTGACCCTCTACGAAACCGCCATGGCCGACAGCCTCAAGACCATGGCCCTGCAGGGCCTGGGCGTGGCCTGGGTGCCGCAGTTGTCGGTGGCGGCGGAGCTGGCCCGGGGCGAACTGGCCGTGTGTGGCGACGCCGCCTGGCAGGTCGGCCTGGAGATCCGCCTCTACCGCTGTGCCCTGTTGCGCAAGCGGCTGGTGCAGCAGGTCTGGCGACATCTGGAAAGTCAAAGCCACGGCGGCTGATCGACGGCAGGCGATTATGCTGATATCGGCTTTTAGCTAGCCGACGTCCTGCAAGCCTTTTGCGCCGGTCTGCGCGACACTGGAGCCTCTCTCACGGAGGTCAGCCATGCAGCGCATCCGCGTCATCGACTCCCATACCGGCGGTGAACCCACCCGCCTGGTCCTCGATGGTTTTCCCGATCTGGGCCAGGGCAACATGGCCGAGCGCCGCGCCCTGCTGGCCGGGGAGCATGACGCCTTCCGGCGGGCCTGCATGCGCGAACCGCGCGGCAACGAGGTGCTGGTCGGTGCCTTGCTCTGTGAGCCGGTATCTTCTGCCGCCAGCGCTGGCGTGGTGTTCTTCAATGAGGTCGGCTACCTCGGCATGTGCGGCCACGGCACCATTGGCCTGGTCGTCTCCCTGGCCCATCTTGGCCGGATCGGCCCTGGCGATCATGTGATCGAGACGCCGGTGGGTGACGTCACCGCCACCCTGCACGACGATGGCAGCGTCAGCGTGCGTAACGTCCCGGCCTATCGCTACCGGCAGGGCGTGCAGGTGGAGATTCCCGGTCACGGCCCGGTCACCGGCGATATCGCCTGGGGTGGCAACTGGTTCTTCCTCTGTGCCGATCACGGCCAGCGCGTCGCTGCCGATAACCTTGAAGAGCTGCTCACCTTCAGCCTGGCCCTGCGCGGCGCCCTGGAGGCCGCGGGGATCACCGGCGAGCAGGGCGGCCATATCGATCACATCGAACTCTTCGCCGACGACCCGGATGGCGCTGACAGCCGCAGCTATGTGCTCTGCCCGGGCCGCGCCTATGACCGCTCGCCCTGTGGCACCGGCACCAGCGCCAAGCTGGCCTGCCTGGCGGCGGACGGCGATCTCGAACCCGGCGCCGTCTGGCATCAGGCCAGCGTCATCGGCAGTCGTTTCGAGGCCCATTACCAGCCAGGCGACGAGGGCCGCATCCTGCCAGTGATCCGTGGGCGTGCCCATGTCATGGCCGAAGCGACCCTGCTGCTGGCCAATGACGATCCCTTCGCCTGGGGCATTCCGGGGTGAAGTCCGTGGCGGACGTCCTCGTCGTTGGCGGCGGCATCGTCGGTGCCAGCTGCGCCGCGGCCCTGGCCGCACGGGGCTGTCGCGTGCGGGTGCTGGACGCCGGCCTGCCCGGCGCCTCCGCCGCTGGCATGGGCCACCTGGTGGTGATGGACGACGACCCCGCCGAACTGACCTTGAGCGCCCGCTCCCTGGCACTCTGGCGTGAGCTGGTGCCCCAGTTGCCGGGCGCCGCCGACTACCGCAACTGCGGCACCCTCTGGCTGGCTCGCGACGCCGCTGAGCTGGACCTGATCGAAGAGAAACGTCAGCGCCTGGATGCCCAGGGCGTCGCCAACCAGCCGCTCGACGCTGCGGCGACCGCCGCCGCCGAACCGGCACTGACCGCCCTGGCCGGCAGCCTGGAGGTGCCTGGCGACGGTCTGCTCTATGCCCCGGTAGTCGCCGCCTGGTTGCTGCAGCGCTCGCCGCTGATCGAATTCCAGCGCGCCCGGGTAAGCGCCGTCGAAGGCCGGCGCGTGCGGCTGGACGATGGCCGCTGGCTGACTGCCGATGCCGTGGTGCTTGCCGCCGGCCTGCAGGCCGCCAGTCTCTGCCCGGACCTGCCGCTGGTACCCAAGAAAGGTCATCTGCTGATCACCGACCGCTATCCCGAGCAGGTCCGCCACCAGCTGGTGGAGATCGGTTACGGCGCCAGCGCTCACGCCAGCAGCGGCGCCTCGGTGGCCTTCAATGTCCAGCCGCGACCTACCGGCCAGTTGCTGATTGGTTCGTCGCGGCAATTCGAGCGCCCGGATATGGCCGTGGAGCCTGCGGTGGTCGGCCAGCTGCTGCGTCGCGCCCTGGATTTCCTGCCGGGTCTGACCCATACCTCGCTGATCCGCGGCTGGACCGGCCAGCGCGCCGCCAGCCCCGATGGTCTGCCGCTGATCGGCGCCCATCCCGACCAGCCCGGTCTATGGCTGGCGGTCGGCCACGAAGGCCTGGGCGTCACCACCGCGCCGGCCACCGCCGAAGCCATCGCCAATGGGCTGTTCGGCGAGCCTTCGACGTTCCACGTGGAACCCTTCGCACCGGCGCGTTTCACGACCGCCACGAGGAGCCAGGCATGCTGACCCTGTTCATCGATGGCGAGCGCCTGGAGGTCCGCCCTGGCAGTCTGCTCACCGCCGCCCTGGCCAAGAGCGGCAACCCCGCCGCACGCCGTTCGGTGACCGGGGAGGCCCGAGCGCCTTTCTGCGGCATGGGTATCTGCCAGGAATGCCGGGTGCAGGTCGATGGCGTGCGCCGTCTGGCGTGCCAGACCTGCTGCCAGGACGGCATGCAGGTGGAGCGCCTGTCATGAATAGCGCGAGGTGCGATCTGCTCGTCATCGGCGCCGGCCCGGCCGGTCTCGCCGCCGCCCGCGCCGCCAGTGGCCGCGGCCTGAACCTGGTGCTGCTGGACGACAATCCCTTGCCCGGCGGCCAGATCTGGCGTGCCAGAGTCGGGCAGGTCGCGGCCGAGGTCGGCAGCTTGCCGGCCGACGTGACGCTACTGAGCGGCACCCGGGTCGCGGCGGTTCTGGGGCCTCGCCAGTTGCTGCTGGAAGACGCCAGTGGCAGTCGTACCCTGGCGTTCGACACCCTCATCCTCTGCACCGGCGCCCGCGAACTGCTGCTGCCGTTTCCCGGCTGGACCCTGCCTGGCGTGACCGGCGCCGGCGGCCTGCAGGCGTTGATCAAGGGCGGCGTTGAAGTCGCCGATGAGCGCATCGTCGTCGCCGGTACGGGGCCACTGCTGCTGGCCAGTGCCGCCACGGCGCGCCAGGCCGGTGCCCGCATCGCCCTGGTCGCTGAACAGGCCGGACGCCACGCTGTGATGGACTTCGGCCTGGGGCTCTGGCGCTGGCCGAGCAAGCTGCGCCAGGCGCTTACGTTAGCCACTCCCCGCTATCGGCCGGGTACCTGGGTCGAGGCCGCGCTTGGCACCGATCACCTCGAAGCCGTTCGCCTGCGCCAGGGCGAGCGTTGCTGGGAGATAGCCTGCGATCGCCTGGCCTGTGGCTATGGCCTGGTACCCAACGTGGAACTGGCCCAAAGCCTGGGCTGCGCCACCCTGGACGGCGCGGTGGCGGTAGACGAGCACCAGCGCACCAGCCAGCCACATATCCTGGCGGCTGGCGAGTGCACCGGCATCGGCGGCAACGAACTGGCCCAGGTCACCGGGCGGATCGCCGGCCTGGTCGCCACCAGCCAGCTCGACGCTGCCCGCGCCGTGCAACCGGAGGCACGCCCCTGGCGCCGCTTCGCCGCCCAGCTGGCCCGCACCTTTGCCTTGAATCCCGCCATTGCCCGTCTGGCCCAGCCGGATACCCTGGTCTGCCGCTGCGAGGACGTCGCGCTGGGTGCCCTGGTTGGTCATGGCGACTGGACCCAGGCCAAGCTGCGCAGTCGTTGCGGCATGGGTGCCTGCCAGGGTCGCATCTGTGGTCAGGCGACCCGGGTATTGCTGGGCTGGACGCCGCCCGCACCGCGCTTTCCGCTGCAACCCACCCGTATCGACAGCCTGCTGGCCCTGACCGAGGACGAGAGATGAACGCCGCTGCCCACCTGGACGCCCTGAGCCGCGCCCGGCCCGCCGATCTGCCCGCGCTGCTCGCCAGCCTGAGCCTGGTGGCGCCGCTGCTCGATGCCATTCCCGGCGTGGTGTTCTTCGTCAAGGATCTTGAAGCGCGCTATGTGCTGGTCAACCTGACCCTGGCCCAGCGCTGCGGCTATGAAGACGTCAGCGAACTGCTCGGCAAGACCGCCGAGGAAGTCTTTCCCGCCCCCCTGGGCGGCGCCTACGCCGAACAGGATCGCCGCGTGCTGCGCGAGGGCCTGGCACTGGACGACCAGCTGGAGCTGCACCTCTACGCCGGTCGCACTCCCGGCTGGTGCCTGACCCGCAAGCTGCCGTTGCACGACGCCCAGGGTCGGCTGATGGGCATGGCCGGCATCTCCCACGATCTGCAGGCGCCGGCCGCCGATCATCCGGCCCACGCCAAGGTGGCCGAGGTCGATCGCTATCTGCGCGAGCACTATGCCCAGCCGCTTTCGGTGGGCGAACTGAGTCAGCGGGTGGGCCTGTCGGTCTCCCAGCTCGAACGCCAGTGCAAGCGCATCCTGCGCCTCACGCCCCAGCAGTTGCTGCACAAGGCCCGGCTCGACGCCGCCTCGCGCCTGCTGGCCCGCGATCTGCCCGTCACCGAAGTGGCCCTGGCCTGTGGCTATACCGACCACAGCGCCTTCAGCCGCCAGTTCCGCCGTCTCACCGGCCTGTCGCCCCGGCAATACCGCGACTCTCTCAAGCCCCGTCTGCGTCTGGAGGAAACCCCTGCATGAGCACTCCCCGCGTCAACTGGAGCGGCGTCTTTCCCGCCGTCACCACCCAATTCAACGATGACTTCTCGGTCAATCTGGACCAGACCCATGGCGTGATCAGCAACCTGGTGCGCGATGGCGTCTCCGGTCTGGTGATGTGCGGCACCGTGGGCGAGAACACCTCCCTGACCCTGGAAGAGAAGATCAGCCTGGTGGAGGTCGCCAAGGACGCCGCCGGCGGTCGCGTGCCGGTGATCTGTGGCGTGGCCGAATTCACCAGCCTCAACGCTACCCGCACCGCCCAGGCAGTAGGTCGCGCCGGCGCCGACGGCATCATGCTCATGCCAGCGCTGGTCTACTCGGCCAAGCCCCACGAGACCGCCGCCCATTTCCGCAGCGTGGCCAGCGCCCTCGACCTGCCACTGATGGTCTACAACAACCCGCCGATCTATAAGAACGACGTCACCCCGGACATCCTCATTTCCCTGGCCGACGTCGACAACATCGTCTGCTTCAAGGATTCCTCCGGCGACACCCGCCGCTTCATCGACGTGCGCAACGAAGTAGGCGACCGCTTCGTGCTCTTCGCTGGCCTCGACGACGTGGTGCTGGAAAGCATCGCCGTGGGCGCCGAAGGCTGGGTCTCGGGCATGTCCAACATCTTCCCCACCGAAGGCGAAACCATCTTCCGCCTGGCCAAGGCCGGCCGCTTCGCCGACGCCATGCCGCTCTACGAGTGGTTCATGCCGCTGCTGCACCTGGACGCCCGCCCGGACCTGGTGCAGTGCATCAAGCTCTGCGAAGAGCTCGCCGGCCGCGGCCGCGCCCTGACGCGCCCACCCCGCCTGGCCCTGCCCGACGCGGATCGCGCCTTCGTCGAACGCCTGATGGCCAAGGCCCTGGAAACCCGTCCGCAATTGCCGAATGTAGGGATCTGAGGCAGGGTCAACCGCGGCCATAGCGGCTCGGTCCTACAGGGGCGAACGCTACCGTAGGAGCGGCCCATGGCCGCGATAAACCGATATGCCTCCACACACGCCAATCCACCCCCTCTCCCGCCTGCGGGAGAGGGCTGGGGTGAGGGCGCTCTTCAGGACGGTCCCACCCGAATCACCCGGCCCTCTGGCCCGTACCTTTCACTTCACACCACCCCCCATCCCAAGGGCGCCATGCCCTGTCCTCCAACCGACAGGCGATACCCGGCGCAGGAGCACGCTCCGCCCCGCTTTCGTCTATACTGTGCCGCTCATTTCCCAAGCCACGTCCGCCGCGTGGCTTCTTCATTTCAGAGGCACGACGATGAGCGCACTCGTAGGCGTGATCATGGGCTCCAAGTCCGACTGGTCCACCCTGAGCCACACCGCCGACATGCTGGACAAGCTGGGCATTCCCCACGAAGTGAAGGTGGTCTCCGCCCACCGCACCCCCGACCTGCTGTTCCAGTACGCCGAAGAGGCTGCCGGTCGCGGTATCGAGGTGATCATCGCCGGTGCCGGTGGCGCCGCCCACCTGCCGGGCATGTGCGCCGCCAAGACCCACTTGCCGGTGCTAGGCGTGCCCGTGCAGTCGTCCATGCTCTCGGGCGTCGACTCCCTGCTGTCCATCGTGCAGATGCCCGCCGGTGTACCGGTCGCCACCCTGGCCATCGGCAAGGCTGGCGCCATCAACGCCGCGCTGCTGTCCGCCAGCATCCTCGGCGGCAAGCATCCCGAGTACCACGAGCGGCTGAACGCCTTCCGTGACGAGCAGACCCGCACCGTGCTGGACAATCCCGATCCGAGGGAGCAGGCATGAAGATCGGTGTCATCGGTGGCGGCCAGCTGGGCCGCATGCTTGCCCTGGCCGGCACGCCGCTGGGCATGAACTTCGCGTTTCTCGACCCGGCGCCGGATGCCTGCGCCGCTGCCCTGGGTGAACACCTGCGCGCCGACTACGGCGACCAGGACCACCTGCGCCAGTTGGCCGATGAAGTCGATCTGGTGACCTTCGAATTCGAGAGCGTCCCGGCTGAAACCGTGGCCTTCCTCTCGCAGTTCGTACCGGTCTATCCATCGGCCGAAGCCCTGCGCATCGCCCGCGACCGCCTGTTCGAAAAGTCCATGTTCCGCGACCTGGGCATTCCTACGCCCGCGTTCGCCGATGTCCTGTCCCAGGCCGACCTGGACGCCGCCGTGGCCCGTATCGGCCTGCCGGCGGTGCTCAAGACCCGTACCCTGGGCTACGACGGCAAGGGCCAGAAGGTCCTGCGCCAACCGGAAGACGTCGCCGGCGCCTTTGCCGAACTGGGCAGCGTCCCCCTGCTGCTGGAAGGCTTCGTCCCCTTCACCGGCGAGGTCTCCCTGGTGACCGTGCGCGGTCGTGACGGCGAGGTGGCCTGCTATCCGCTGGTACACAACACCCACGAAAGCGGCATCCTGCGCCTGTCGGTGGCCAGTTCCGACCACCCGCTGCAGGCCCTGGCCGAAGACTATGCCCGCCGCGTGCTGGAGCAGCTCGACTATGTCGGCGTGCTGGCTTTCGAGTTCTTCGAGGTCGAGGGTGGCCTCAAGGCCAACGAGATCGCGCCGCGCGTGCACAACTCCGGGCACTGGACCATCGAAGGCGCCGAGTGCAGCCAGTTCGAGAACCACCTGCGCGCCGTGGCTGGCCTGCCGCTGGGCTCCACCGCCAAGGTCGGCGAGAGCGCCATGGTCAACTTCATCGGTTCGGTGCCGCCGGTAGCAGCCGTCACCGCCCTGGAAGACTGCCACCTGCACCACTACGGCAAGGCCTTCAAGGCCGGCCGCAAGGTCGGTCACGCCACCCTGCGCAGTGCTGACGCCGCGACCCTGCAGACCCGCATCGCCGCCCTGGAAGCCCTGATCCAGGACTGATGCCAAACGGCTTCCGTGTACGGAAGCCGTTTTCCCCCTGAACCTCAGCCGATCACCGGTGGTCGGAGAGTACAACGACGCCTGCTGACCGGCGTTGTCTTACCAGCACTCAAACAGGGGATTCTTCACATGGGTATCATCGCAACCATCATCATCGGTCTCATCGTCGGCCTGGTTGCCCGCTTTCTCAAGCCGGGCGACGACAGCATGGGCTGGATCATGACCATCATTCTGGGCATCGTCGGCTCCGTGGTCGCTACCTACCTGGGCCAGGCAATGGGCATCTACCGTGCCGGTGAAGGCGCAGGTTTCATTGGTGCCGTGGTCGGTGCCATCATCGTGCTGTTTATCTACGGCATGGTGACCAAGCGTCGCTAAGACGCCGCTTCGCCTCGGCGAAGCCTAGCTACACAGGTTTTCAGCCCTCGGAGTCGCCCGTCGACCCGGGGGCTTTTTTATGGAAGACGCTCTGGTTGGCGGTCGTGGGTCTGGACCCTTGGACCGCCGCGCCGCACACTCGGACTTTTGCGCCTAGCCTGCTCATCATGCCCAGACTGCTCATCACCCTGCTGCTCGCCAGCCTGCCCCTGCTGACTCACGCCGCCAAGGGCGAACCGCCGGAAACCAACTGGCTGGACCTGCTCACCGCGGAAGATCGCCGGGCCCTGGAGACCATGCCCGAGATCACCCACAACAGCCCGGAGGCGCCGGGCGGCTTCGGCTCGCCGGGCGGGCTCAAGCAGAAAGACAATGGCCTGCCCGAGGTTATGCACTCCACTCGTACCGTGGCCGCCTTGAATGGCAAGAACGTGCGCCTGGGTGGTTTTCCGGTGCCCTTGGAGACCGACGCCAAGGGCAATTTCCGCGAATTCTTCCTGGTGCCCTATCCGGGCGCCTGCATCCACGTGCCACCGCCACCGCCGAACCAGATCGTCCTGGTGCGCTACCCCAAGGGCGTGCCGCTACCGGACATCTATGAGCCCTACTGGGTCGTAGGCACCCTGCACACCGAGTCGGTCGACAACGACCTGGCTGAAGCGTCCTATACCCTGGACGCCAGCAAGGTCCGCAAGGTCGAAGAAAGCGACCTGTAACAACCCGTAGGTTGGACCGAGACAGCTCCACCGTCGAAGCCCAACGAACCCAAGCAATGCGTAGCGTGGACAACGGTGCAGCCTTGTCCGCTACGGCTCACCACTCAGGCATCACGCCGGCTGCCGCTCACCGTAGCGCTGCTCCAGATAGGCGATGATGTCGTCCGACTCGTACATCCATACGCTCTGGCTGCCTTCGTCGATGCGCAGGCAAGGCACCTTAACCCGGCCACCGCCCTGTTCCAGCTCGGCACGCAGCTGCGGGTCCTTCTTGATGTCCTTGAGCCGGATCGGCAGGTTCAGCCGATGCAGGGCGCGGCGCGTCTTCACGCAGAAGGGGCAGGCCTGGAACTGATAGAGCGACAGATTCGCCAGTTCCGCCTCGATGGCAGCCTGGGCCTGCTCACTGCGCTTGAGCTTGCGCGGCCGGGTCACCAGATCCAGGCCGACGATCACCTGGCCGAGGCCGTTGCGTAGCAGATTGATCAACGGGATTCACCTTGAGGGGTCGTTCGAGCCGGGCAGTTTACCCTATCGCCCCAAGGCTGCCGCTCCGCCAGTCGTTACGGAACGTCACCCGCAAGGCAGCGCTCTACAAGAGGGATTAATTCCTCGATGGGGATCTGTTGCATGCCGTTGTCTTCCGCAGAGCGCGAAGCCTTTCGCCAACTCGCCGCCGACCTTCCTGGTGTCGATCTTCCGATCTACGAACAATTCGCCAAGGACCCGCTGGACCCCATCATCGGTCTGGGCGATCCCGAGGCGCCCCTGGGCTTTTTCGGCCGCGATCCAGGGCGGGAGGAAGTGAAGTACGGCGAGCCCTTCATCGGCAGCGGCGGCCAGATCGCCCGCAAGATCCTCTACAAACACCTGTACGGCCATCCCCCGGCCGATTTCGAGGCCAGCCGCAGCCTGAGCCAGCAGTTCTTCTGGGCTAACACCGTGCCCTACAAACCCCTGGGCAACAAAGCCTGGTCGGAACGGATAAAAAAGACCTTCCACCCCCTGATGCGCCGCCTGCTGGTGGAACACTGGCACGGTACCCAGCTCATCACCTTTGGCCGTGAAGCCTTCCTCTGGTTCGGCATCGGCCAATCCAAGGAAGAGCGCACTCGCCTGGAGGCCTTCTGGAAAAGCGAAGACCGCTTCGAAAGCAGCATCGAGGTCACCCTGGAAACGGAGGAGGGCGTGTGCAAGACACTGACCCTCTATCCACTGCCGCATCCTTCGCCGTTGAATCAGACGTGGTATACGAGGTTTCCGGGGTTGTTAGAAATGCGTGTAAAAGCATTAATCAAAAAATAAGCGCTTTGCTCTAGATCTTATCGCTTAGAGCAGGATGACGTTTTTATGTTTTTTATTTCGTCTGCTAAGTTTCGGATCGTAAATTCTTCACCGTGAGGCTCGATGAATACAGCTTCCAATTCGTGAGAAAGCTTGTGGCTGACTACATATAATCTTCTTTTCCCGAGGTTAAAGCAGCTGTTGGAGACTTCGACTATAGCATCTGGTGTGGAGTTTTCTAGATCTGATAGCTCTGAATAGCGTTGACTAATTTTTATTTCCGAATTTTCGCTCACTAGAACTTCAACAGGCTCCCCGCGTTCAATAAGGAGGCTGGTATCTATGTTAGAAGTTTCGCTTTGCCATTTATCAGTTAAGTTGAAGGCTGAATCGGTATATTCGGAATTTAGATTTTGGTTCAGTCCGCAGATTCCTTTACGAATTCGTATTCCATTAAAGGGATTTCTGACATCAGAATATAGGCAGTCAACCTTTATTTCGTTACCCTCCGCCTTTAATGTATAATAGTTTTCGCCATCAGCTGATGAGTAAAGTGAAGGTGTTGAATTAATTTTTATTAAATCTCTAAAAGAGCCATCTTTATATCCGATAATATTTCTGTACCTTAGAGTTTTGTCTCTTGATTTAAATATTATGTCTCTTTGGTCGATCTTTTTTGCCTCTAATTCATTTGCGTAAGCGGTGAAGTTCAATAGCATAACGCTAAAAAGAATTGCTACAGTTTTGAAGGACAAAGCTAAAACTCCTTTGGTAGTCGTGATGTTGAATTTAGGATATCAAGAAACTTTCTGGCATATTTGGCAATCAAGGCTTTCTGATCAGCTCCATTGATTATCTTCCTTGCCCCTTCGAAATCGATATTTTCAGAATTTATATAGTCTTTAAGCTTTTTCCCAGTGAAGATGCCGTCCGTCATTCCCCAGATCATTATAGGTACTGAATACCTAAATTCTGCAGCCAAGTCAGGATTAGAAACGAAATCGATTTTGAATTTTTCGGAAGCCTTGGCGTAGTTATTTTTCCAAGTGAGATGAACGCAGCCTCTACCTCTATATTTATAGCCATCGCCCTGTTGTTTGTTGCCATTGTCTATAGCTCTTCTTCTCAACTGTACCGTATTCGCTAAAATAGGATCATATTTATCGAAGTATGACAGGTTCCCAATTTCTGGTTTTTTGCTAAAAAACTCTCGCGATAAATAGTGGTAGGTTTCGTGCCTAGCGGTGGCTAGCATGTATGCTACTTCGTAGATGTTTGATTTTTGTTGTGTGGATCTGTAGTGATTGTTAAGGCTTTCGATAAGTTCGGAAAGATTTTCAAGCGACTTTTCGTTTAGTGTGTTTTGAACCTGTGGAGAAAAGTTATCATGCTCTTTCTTGTATAGTTTTAAAAAGCGATCTTTATCTATCAGGCTTAAGTTGGATTTATTGCATGATATAAGTTCGGTGCATTCAAGGTGCCAAAATTTGGAGCTTCCTAGCAAGAGCGTGCTACATACTTGCTGTGTCAACCAAGCCATAGGCTTTATTTTTAATTTTTCGTCTTCCCAGCATCTGTTGGGTTTTCTGTTATGAGTCATTAAAGCGTCTAGGCTAGTCCATTTTTCATCTGTCCAAGCCCATTCGCTTTCGCTATGCGCCGAGATCTTCTTGATAGCACTTGCTTGCCAAGATTTCCGAAGTCCACTTTCTATTTCTCTATTGGTTAGCTTTCGACTATGATCTAGCTTGAGTATTCTATAGAGAAGAACTCGAACTTCACTATTTTGAGCCTGACTTATATTTTCCTTATAAGAGTGTTTTTCTTCAGGGTTCAAAAAATTCTTAGCGTCGAAATGATAGGCCAGTGCTGAAAGAGGAGGAACTTTTTCTTCTGCAGTCAGGTAATCTACCCACTCCCACGAACTATGCCGGCTAGTAATAAATTCCTGCTCACAAAGCCACCCATCAATAGGGTTTCCTTCGGCATCTGCCAATAGCCCTTTCAAATGCCACCAGTGCTGTTCCGATATACGAACGCCACCTTCGTTACGCGCGGCGATCACGATCTTGTCTGCAGCAGGCAGAGCATCCAGTTGAGCTTGGCTTAGGATGAGGTCTACGCCTACTTGAACGCCTGGATCACTGATCCTCGGAGGATGGTTGGCATCGATATCGGGTCGATGGGTGATGAGCTTGCTGGCGCCGGCATGGATTTTCAGTAGCGTCTTCTCGCTCTCGGGCAGCTTGGCGGCCCAGGCGCGGCTGTGTTCGATGAAGGCGGGGAGGTCGTCGCAGCTGAAGGTTTCCAAGTGGATCTGTTGTCGGCCTTCATAGAGGCCGGGATGGCCCAATAGAACGCCAGCCTTGATGGAGAACGGCTGTTCCAGCACCACTACGCTGTTCTGCGCCTTGGGCGCGGCTTCCGGTTTGAGATAGCGGCGGGCGACATAGCCTAGGCTGGCCTGAGGGCGGCCTGGTCGGAGGGTCAAACCGTTATCGAGGACCTCAATGATCTTGCACCAGTCGCCATCCCCGGCAATGCGTATCTGGCTACCGTTGTCGAGCTCGGCCTGTACCGGCGCATTGCCGCGCGGCTCCTGGCGAACATTGAGCTTGCCGCCCTGGGTCTGCACCCGATAACGGTCGCCGCCCCAGAAAGGCGGGCGGGGCAGGGCAGGATTGGCCTCGTAACCTGCCCAATCCAGCAGGTGCATATAGAGGCTGAAGAACACCAGCGAAGGCGGCGTCTCCTGGCCGTTGGGCAGCTGCGGTGCTTCCAGACGATGGCGAACCAGGACAAAACTGGTGGAGTAGGTCTTGATCTCGGGCGCTGAGCCCTCGTCAGGTGCGAAGCGCTGGACCTGATCGTCGATGCGATAGGCGACCACCTCGCCATCGGCGATACAGTGGATGCGCGACTGGTCCAGGTAGGCCGCGGTGCCTTCGTCGAAGTGCACGCCGCCATGCCAGAGACCATTGCTGCCCAGCAGGTAGGTGCCGCCACGGGCATGGGCCAGGGCTTGCTGGTAAAGCTGCGGATTGGTGACGTCCTGGCCATTCTTCGTCTTGAAAGGGTAAGCCCAGTTTTCCACCTTGGTTTGTTGTGTGGTGGGAGGGTTGGTCATGCTGCTGTCCTTTGCAGAGGCCGCATTGCCGCGGCTGGTCCTTTGAATGCGCTGGGGTCAGACGGAAAAGTTGAGCTTCCGCTGCGGCTTCGCGTCTTCACGCTCCAACGAGTTGGCAAGGGCTCGCTGATTCGCATCGCCCGCCGCTTCCTCACGTGTGTCCCCCGGTGGCTGTGGCAGCTGCAGCGCGATTCCGGATCCCTTGCCGGGGGCGCCGCCAGCGTTGAGGCGAGCTAGGGGACCGACCAGGGTGATGCCACTCGCGTCGAGCTTGATGAAGCTGCCACCGGCCTTCAGGGTGAGCTCGGTAGCGGCTTCGATGACGACCCGCTCGCCTGCCTTGATATGGATTTCCTGGCCGGCCTCGACGAACTGCCCGGTGCCCAGCTTGAGGTGCTGGCTGCCGCCGATCAGCAGGTGGTCGCTGGCCTTGACCTCGGCCTTGCGCAGGCCATGGATGAGGCGGTGTTCTTCCGCGTGCAGCTCACTGTGGCTGTTGCCATGGATGCACTGATGACGCTCGTGGCCGATCTCGCTGCGATGATCATGGCGAATGTGTTCGTCCCAGTCGCGCTGGGCATGGACATGGATTTCCTCCTGCCCCTGGCGATCCTCTATGCGTAGTTCGTTGTAGCCCCCACCACCTGGGCTACTCAGGCTCTTGAAGGTGCTGCGGGTCTTGTCTCTGGGCAGCTTCACCGGCGGTTGATGCTCGGCGTGGTACAGGCAGCCGAGTATCAACGGCTGGTCAGGATCCCCTTCGAGAAAGCCCACCAACACTTCCATGCCGATTCTCGGCACGGCGAGCGCACCGTGGCGATTGCCAGCCCAGCCGGTGGCGACACGCAACCAGCAACTGGTGCGCTCGTCCGCTTGCCCCTCGCGATCCCAGTGGAACTGCACCTTGACCCGGCCCAGGGCATCGCAATGGATCTCTTCTCCAACCGGACCGGTGACGACTGCGCTTTGCTGACCGAGCAGGCGGGGTTTGGGATGACGGGGCAAAGGGCGGAAGGGGAGTTGCCAGGGAACGGCATGGAAGCGATTGCGGTAGCCCTGGGTCCAGCTGTCATTGTCGGAGAGCGCCAGTAGCGCAGGAGTGCCTAGGCCTTCCTCCAACACCTGGGGTTGGCGGCCCTCATGTTCAATACGGGTGAGCAGCCACAACTGATTCCAGTCCGCACGGGGATGCTCCGTCAGAGGCAAAAAATGACCGCTGGCTAGGCAGGGCTGATCGCCATAGCCCCGGGCCGTCTGGCTGTCGACCCGCAGGGCTTCTAGGCCTCGGCTGCTGAGTTGTTTGCCACGGCTGCGGTCGCGAAAACCAGCGGGATAGGCGTAGTGCTCCAGCACCACTTGGTGCTCGATGTCACTTCGGCTCTCCAGACGCAGGCGGGGTTGCATGGGGTCCTGATCGCGCAGGGTCATCTGCGTGCTGCGGGTCTGCATCCCGACCTCAAGACCACGGATGACCGGGCGATCGACGACCTGGCCGCTACCGGGGTGGTAGGGCGTAGCGGTCAGACGAGGAAAGCTGGTGGCATCGTCGCCGAACACCAGCACGGCACCCTCGGGCCGGTGTTCGAAGTGATAATGAATGCCTTCTTCCTCGCACAACCGATCCAGAAAGTTCAGGTCGCTCTCGCCGTATTGCACGCAGTAGTCGCGCAGTGGATAGGGCGTCGGACCCAACGCCAGGCGATAGGCACCCTCTAGAATCCCATGCTCTTCAAGTAACTTAACGAGGATCTGGGGCACCGTGAGATTTTGAAAGATGCGCGAATTGGTGCGCTGTGCCAGATAGGCCAGGCGGGGGACCAGCTCCACGCGATAGCGGGTTAGTCGCTGGCCTGAGTCGCCCTGAACGACGGCGCCCAGCATTCCGTGAATGCCCACGTCGACGGGGCCGAGGCTAAGCCAGGCGGGACGGTTGAGCAGGTCTTGCAGCGCCCAATCAGACTTTTCGCTGATGAGTTCCACTTGGAAGCGATAGGGCTCGTTGAGGGCTTCCTGCCCGCGGAATGCCAGGACCTGAAAGTCATGGGCGAGACCCGGCAGGACCAGGGTGAAGCGGGAAGCATTGGCAGCGCTGAACATGGGTGTCTTCCTGACAGTCAAAGGTTTCACGTGGAACGTGGGTGCAGGCGCTGCCACCAGCGCCGCGCGGGCGCCTGCGTCTGCCAGAGGGCGAGCCATTCACCCAGGTCCTGCTGGCGTTGCCGCGGATCGATTTCCAATGCTTTACGCAATACCCGCCAGGCCGTGATGGGCATGGCATCCGGCCGTTCGGGCTCGATCTGCAGGCTACGGGCCTGCTTGGCACTGAGGCGGCGATAGGGGTGCTTGCCGGTGGCCAGTTCGTAGAGCACGCAGGCACAGGCGTACAGGTCGCCCGCCGGGGTCAGCACTCCCTCTTCAAGCAGCTCGTAAGGTGCGTAGCGCACCGTCCAGGCGTTGAGGCGACTGCGACTCAGGCGGGGTAGACCAGGTAGCAGAGCTTCGCAAGGCTGGCCGAGGCCGAAGTCGAACAGGCGCAGACCGCTAGGGGTGAGGATCACGTTGCTGGGTTTGAGGTCACCGTGCAGAACGCCGTTGGCGTGGGTGAACTGCAAAGCTTCCAGTAGCGGCAGGGCGACCTCCTGTAATTCGTTCCAGCCAAGGCCCTCGGGACGATCGCAGAGCAGCGCGTCGAGAGTCGGACCGCGCAGCAGCTCAAGGGTGATGAAGGCGCGCTCGCTGTCACGGTCGATCTCGAAGCCGTGCAGCCGAACGATGTGCGGGTGGCGTAGCCGTATGGTCAGGGCGAATTCACCGTAGAGCAGGGCGTTGGCATCGCTGTATTCGGCGAAATCGTCGTTGAGCACCTTGATCGCGACCTGGGGCGCCGGATCGCCGTACTGTTCGCGCAGGAGGTCGCGCGCGCGGTAGACGGCGCCCATGCCGCCGACGCCCAGCAAGCTTTCCAGCTGATAGCGACCGCCTAGTAATTCGGGCAAGGGCGCCAATTGACGAATGGCAGGCGCCGCACCGGTTGGGGCGAAGGCGAACTGCGTGAGACCTTCGTCGACGGCGGGATCCGGGTGGTTCATGCGACCTCCTGGGGATGGATGACAATAGCGGTGAGGTTGTCGCGCGCGGGGCCCTGAAGGACGCCATCGAGTAGTCGTTCCAGGGCCAGTACCGGTGACGGCAAGGAAAGCGCAGCGCCCAAGGCGCGCTCCTCCAGCCCGCCATGCAGGCCGTCGCTGCTGAGCAGCAGGCGATCGCCGGATTGCAGGTCGAAGCGGACGACGTCCAGCGCCACGACATTCCGGGCGCCCAGGGCCTGGGTCAGGGCGTGGGCTCGAGGGTGGCGTATCGCCTGCTGCGGGCTGAGGCCGTCGATGTCGATCAGGCGTTCCTGCAGGCGGTGGTCGCGGGTCAACTGATAGAGCTGATGCCCATGCCAGAGATAGGCACGGCTATCGCCTGCCCAGACACAGGCGGCCTGGCTATCGACGAGCAACAGCGCTACCACCGTGGTACCTATCAGTCGTGAGGTACCGTCGGCAATGACGGTAAGGTCCTGGGTGAGCCGTCGATTGATGTCGTGAAGTACCCAACGCACTTGCTCCAGGCGCTGATCGAGGCTGCCGCTCAGGGGCGTCTCGGCGAGTCGCTCGACGACCAGGCGACTGGCGCGTGCGCCATCCTGATGGCCGCCCATGCCATCGGCGACGACCCAGAGACCGTCGCTGGCACGCTCCAGCAGGGCATCCTCGTTGTGGGCGCGTACCTTGCCCGGGTGGGTACGCGCACAGCTCAGGGCCTTCGCCATCAGAGGCGCTCCGGCAGCCTGAAGCCGCGCAGGGTGGCCAGGTCGAAGGGGTTGGGGGAACGCTGGCTGGACAGCAGGTAACCGGCATGGCGACCATCCAGATCCGCCTGCACCAGCAACACGTCGCGGGCGCTGTGCTGTTGCAGCTTCATGCGATCCAGCAGACGGAACAGCGACCAGGCGCTGCCATCCTGCTCAAGGCCGACGCGCCGTCCGCCTAGCTCTTCCAGTACCAGGGTGGTCCTCAGGGCATCGTTCTGCGGCCAGCGAAAGGTGGTGGCGACGATGGGGCCATGACGATATTCCAGACGTTCCTTACCGATGTTCAGGTCGGCGCGGGTCAGATTTGGATCGAGGGAATAGGGTTCGAGCTTGAAGACGATGCCGGGCTCGGCTGGATTCTCGGCAAAGAAGCCGCGGCGGATCTGCTGGGTGCGACCCATCTGGGCGAGAAAGTCACGTGACAGCGGCAGGCTGTGACCATCGATGCTGCGCGGGCGATAGGCATCACTTTCGCTGCGGGTCACGAAGGGCTTGAGATAGGTGTCGAAAAAGGTGTCGGCTGTGCCCTGGGCCTTGAAGAACTCGCGGAAGTCGGCGAGGGAAACGTCGCTCTCGCTATCAGCCTTGAACGGATAACGCTTGTCCAGGCCGTTGCGATAGCTTGCCAGCAGCTCACTCTGGTAGCGGGCGTTAATGTAGTCGTAGGCGCCAGCGAGGATCAGGTGCCAGCTGTCGTCCACCAGCAGGCCAAGCCAGTCGTTGACCGGTGTGGGTAGACGACTGGAGGCGGCGCGCACACTGTTCAGCGCATCGCGATTGCCCGTCATGCGCGTCTTGGCCAGCTCGAAAGCGACCTGGTCCGGGACGCTGGCATGGGCCAGCCCCGCCAGTTGCTGCTGGAGGTCATTGAGCGCGGCCATGGCCGGCGCCAGGTCAGCCACCGGCGCGCCCTGGTCATCGAGCAGCCGGTTCAGGTTCTCGAAGCGATTCTGCAGACTGCGGCGCGCGGCGTCCGGCAGGGCTTCACCCTGAGCTGCTGCTTCCTGGGCAGGAGCGGCCAGACGGGTGTTGTTGCGCACCTCTACCAGAAGCTGCAGCAGTGGTGAGTTGGCCGAGGTCAGACCGGCTAGGAGCAGGGCACCCTGGTTGGCATCGCCTACCGGTTGCAGAGTGACCCGGGCGAGCGCTTCGCTCCACTGATTGGCGTAGTCGCGGAAGTAGAGCTGTTCGAGTTCCACCTGCAGGTGGCGCAGGTCCATGCCGGTGATGCCGTCGCCATCGCCCAGTACCCAGTTGTCGGCGGCTAGGTCGCGGATCACTGCCAGGCCCTGGGTGGAAAAGGTCTGGGCATAGCCCTGCCGGGTATAGAAGCCAGGGATAGGATAGTCGGCGCCTTCGAACGTGAGCGCCTGGGGACCCAGATGCTGGCTCAGGCGATAGACCGGGAGGCTGCTGGCCTGGTCGCGCAGGACGCGATAGACCACGGCGGCGAGTGACTCGCTGCGCAGCACCTGGCGGGCCTGGCTAACCAACTGGGCATCCACCGGATAGGTACCGAAGCCCTGTTCAAGCAGCCGGGCCAGGTGAGTATCCAGGCTGTTCTGGGTAAGGGCATCACCGCGATAGCGCTGCGACCAGTCGGCGGCGGCCCAGTCGCGCAAGGCGCGGGCGTCCCGGCGCTCGGGCAATTGCAGCATCAGGTAGGCACGCAGGTAACCGATCAGTCGCTCGCGGTCGCCGAGACTGCCACGGATGCGCTCCTCCAGCTGTGCCTTGAGGCGCGGCAGCAAATAGGTTTCCAGCGCCTGGTGATAGGCTGCCTCGGTGGTGGGGCGTACCGCATCGCCCTGATAGAGCCCGGTGTGCTCGCCTAGTGAGGTGGCGCCAGCCGCAGGAAAGACCTGGGTGCCAGTATAGGCATTGTCCAATATCGGCAGGACGGCACGGGCATCGGCACCAGCCTTGAGCTGGCTGCGTGCCTGTACGCCGTGCTGCGCCAGTTCACGCAGTCGTTCCAGGCGTTCGTGGTTGCTACCGAAGCTGGTCGTCCAAAGCGCTGCACCCAGGGCCAGGATAGCCAAGGCTGCGGCATAGAGACCGCGCTGCCCCCAGCTCAGGCGGCGCAGCTCACGCTGATCGAGGCCGGCCAGGGAAGCCTCGGGAAAGATCACCCGGTTGAACAGCTGGCGGATGAAGCGCGGCTGACCGCTGCGGTAGCGGGGCAACAGGGTACTGGGTAGGCCAAGCTGATCGCCGATGCCCTGGGTCTGGGCGTCGAGACTGTGGGTCAGCGCCGGGGTGCTGGTTAGGTAGAAGCCGCGGAACTGGGCGGCGCGCTGGTAGCGATTACCGGAAAAGGCCAGTTCGACGAACAGGGTGAGGCCGTCAGCCAGACGGCTCAGCTGATGGGGAAAGTCGAGGATCTGGCCGCGGCGTTGGCCGTCGCGCTCTTGGTGGATGCGCGGGATGACCTGGCTGTTGAGCCGGCGCAGCAATTCCTCGAACTCCTGGCGTAGCACACCGGGGTCAGTGCCGTCTTGGGCTTCACGAAAGGTGGTGCCCAGCACCTGCTCGCTTTCCTCGCGGGAGAGACCCTCGAAGAAGGCCTCGAAGCCAGGTAGACGATCGGCCTGGGTCAGCACCAGGTAGACGGGCACCTCGACCTTGAGTTCTCGTGCCACCTCGTGCAGCCGGGCGCGTACCTGGCGCGCCAGGGTTTCCAGGGCAACTTCGTTGCCGCCAGCCAGCTGCTCTACCGCCAGGGTGACGAGGATGCCGTTGAGCGGACGGCTACGCCGCTGGCGGCGTAGCAGCCGCAGCAGGGTCTGCCAGGCGCTGCCGTCCACTGGAGCGTCGCCCTGGGTCAGATAGCGGCCGGCGGTGTCCAGCAGCACGCCCTGTTCGGCGAAGTACCAGTCGCAATGCCGGGTGCCGCTGATGTCACGGGTCAGCCGAGAGCGCTCTGTGTTGAGCGGAAACTCCAGACCGGAGAAGTCCAGCAGCGAGGTCTTGCCTGCGCCTTCCGGACCCAGCAGCAGGTAGTGCGGCAGCTCGCGCCGCCAACGCGGGCTACGCCCCCGGTAGAGGCCGGCACCGTGCAGGGTGCGGTAGGCGGCGCGAGCACGGGTCTGCAGTTCGTGGGCCTCGCCATCGATGCGTTCGGCACGCTCCTGGTCATGCTGGCCTTCCTCGCTGGCCAGGCGCTGCCGGCGTTGGCGCTGCTGCCAGCTTTGCAGCAGTACCATGGCCAGGCCCCAGGCCAGGAATAGACCGCAAAGGGTAGCCAGGCGGTGGGTAATCGAAGCCCAAGGACTATGGCCGGCGAAGGCCAGCAGCGGACCCAGGGTCCAGACCAGGCTGCCTAGCCCTAGGACCGCCAGCAGTGTCCAGATCCAGGGGCGGCGCAGCACCCGCCCGAGTGCAGAGATGAATCCTTTCATGGGTGCGCTCCGTATCAGATTGTGGAGGGGAGGGCCGCAGGCGCGGCGACGGCAGGGCGACCGGGATAGCCCTCCAGCAGGCCGTCGCGCTGCTGCTCCAGCACCAGGCGGAAGCCGCCGTAGAGGCTGCTCAGGCAGATCAGGGTGAAGAGGCCGACCAGCCACCAGGGCACCAGCCGTATCAGTCGCCGCGGTCGGGCATCCAGTCCCTGCCAGTGCGGCGACAATTCGCGTGGAACATCGCCACGCAGCTGGCGGAGCTGCCGATAGAGGCCGTCGCGGATGGCCTCCAGCTCGACCATGCCGCGCGGCAGGACGCGGTATTTGCCTTCGAAGCCCAGGGCCAGGCAGAGGTAGAGCAATTCCAGCAGCGCGAGGTGCTTGGCCGGATTGCGACTGAGGCGTTCGAGCAGCAGGAAGAACTTCTCGCCGCCAAAGGTCTCGTTGTGAAAGCTGCTCAGCAGGCTGAACTGCGACCAGTCGCCGGCATTGCCCCAAGGGGTGGTGACCACCGCCTCGTCGACCGTGGTACAGAGGGCATAGCGCGCAGCCATGACCTCGCCGCTGTCCAGTCCATCAGCCAGGGCGCGCTGTTCGAACAGGCGCAGGCTGGCGGCCAGGCGCTCCTTGAGGACGTGCAGGTCTTCTGCGGCATAGCTCTGACGCAGACGCACTACCTCCGATAGCAGGGGGGCGGCCGCCCCTACCATGGCGTTGATGCTCGGATTCAGCGTCTCGCCTGGCCGCAGCCGGGCGGCCTGGACCATGCGTTCTTCGAGCTGGGCGTAGCGCGGGGGTTCGGCGAAATCGGTGAGCGGGCTGCGCGGGGCGGCCGGGCCCTGGCTATGGCGGCTGAGCACCACGGTCCTGTCGTCCCGACCATAGTCGGTTGAGGTATGCATGCTTAGCTCCTGATCGCCCAGAAGGCGAGATCGAGGCCCGGGAAGGTGCCGGATACATGGAAGGCGAAGCCGCCGGACTGCTCGAGCTGGGCGATGTCGGTAGCGTTGAGTTCGAGGGCGAAATAGGCCTTGTCGGTGTGGAAGGGCAGTTGGCGCGGTGCGACGGGTAGAGGCTTGAGTGCCAGCCCTGGCAGATGCAGGTTGACCAGCTGGCGGATACGCTCCACGGGGCCGACCTTGAGGTGCGCTGGCAGGCGCTGACGCAGTTCCTCGGTGCTGCACTCGGCGCCGGCGATCAGCACGAAACTGGCGTTGGCCAAGAGGCCATGGTCTTGCAGCGGTGCGACCTGGATGCCGTACTGACGCTGTTGCAGGGGCAGCGGCAGGGCGTGCTGTTCGAGCACCATGGACAGCGCCTGACGCAGGGCCTGGAACAGCGGTGCGAAGCAGCCCGCCTGATCGGCGTGGCGATAGTGCAGATCCAGATCGGGGCGCTTGTTGGCGGTCGCGAAGGTGGCCAGCTCGCCATGCAGGGCAAGCAATTCGCGAAAGAGGCTGCGCGGATGCAGTTGCTCGTACTCCAGGCAGTGCCGCAGGACCGCCTCGTGGCGATTGACCAGTTGCAGCAGCAGGAAGTCACCGATTTCCGCCGTGCCCAGGCTGCCGGCCTGGCGTAGCCGTTGCGCCAGCACCTCGCCACGATGGGCGAGCAGGGTGACGATCTCCTTGAGGCCTGCCAGCAAGAATTCTGCGGCCCGCACCTGGATGACGCTGGGGCTGAAGGAGGTATCCAATTCCAGGCTGCCGTCTGGCGCTGTCTCCAGCAGCTGGCAGACCTGCAGACGAACATAGGCGTCCAGGCGTGGGTGGTCGTCGAGCAGCAGGCGGAAATCGGGACGACCGCAGCTGACCGCCCCGGTCTCGCCAAAGCCAGCATGGGAATCGACGATCTCGCTATCGATGCTCAGATAGCGGGCGATGACGTCGTCCTGGTCGAGCGAACGGCTTTCCACGCGCTGGCCACTGCTCAGCGGCAGTGCCAGCCAGACCGCACTGTCTCGAGTAGTGGCGGGTACATCGAGGGCTAGGGGCTCGCCTTCGGCACCCAGTTCGAACAGGCTGCCATCGGGCAGGATGCCGCTGGCCTGGTTGACCACCACCTTGCCCATGGCGAGGAACTGGCGGTCGAGGTTCAGCTCGAAGAAGCCCCAGGCGGGCTCGCCGAGACGGCGGGTGCGGGTCTGCAGTTGCTGGGCGTGATAGCGGTCGCTCTGTTGGAAATGCTGCGGCCGCAGCAGCATGCCTTCCTGCCAGATCACCTTGAGCTGTTGCATGGCCTACTCCTTGCCAGCCGGATCGGCCTGGATACCGTCGGCCATAAACTTCAGACGAAGCTGGGCCAGGGCATTGGGCTTGAGCTGGATGACCTGGCGCCACTGAGTGCCGCTCAGGTTGCGATAGGCGCCGTAGATGCCGATGTAGCAACTGTCGTCTTGCACCCTGAGCTTGAGTTGCCGCGCCTCGCCGGGCCGCAGTTCAATCTCCTCCTCGGCGACCCAGTCCGGGGCAAGGGTCTGCTTGGCGTTTTCATAGAGCGCAAAAAAATCGGCGTTCTCGAAGCTGACCGGCTTCTTCAGTTCGATCAGGCGAACCACCAGCGGCGAGGGCCGCCCATTCAGATCAGGATTGAGATCGTCAGCGCCGCTCAGAATCAGGTCGAGACGGGTCGGTGCCGGGGCTGTCTGGCTGGTGCAGGCGCCCAGCAGCAGGGCCAGGCAGAGCGCGCCAAGGCGCAATAGGGTGGTCATGTCAGCGTCCTTGCTGGGTGGGTTGAAGAGTGGCGATGAGACGGACCTGGTCGGTGTAGGCCTGGGCGAAGTCCTTGGCGAACAGCCGCTCGCGCCAGTCGTCGTCCTGGCGCAGGTCGTGATACTGGCGCTGCCAGGCACGCCAGAGCTTGGCGTCACGGCCCCAGCGCAGGCGCCGGCCGTCGCGTTCCAAGCGGGCTGCGCACTGTTCGGGGGCCAACTGATCGAGCGTGGCCAGCACCGCCTGACGACTGGCCGCTACCAGTCCGACCTGATGGGCCTGCAGTTCCCGACAGGCGCGGAGCAGTGCCTGATCCGCCGGCAGCTGGCCGGCTACGTCCGGACGTAGCAGCTGCCGCAGGGCCGCATCGCCGTCAGCGGCAAACGTGAGGGGATTGTTGCCACTGTTCTGTACCGTGGTGAGTGGCAGGCGCAATTCATTGCGCGTCTCGTTGCGGGTCCGCAGGCCGCCGTGCAGGCCCTGGGTGGCCAGGCGCAGCAAATGAGCGACCTTGACCGCCAGGGCTTCGCGCGCGTCCTTGCCAAGCTCAGCAAGCTCCAGCCCCAGCGCCTCGCCGAAGGCCTTCCAGAATTCCGGTGCCTGCTGGGGTGGCGCAACGCTGGGGCGCTCCTGCTGTTGAGGGGTGGCATCCTCGACCAGCGCGGGAACCCCCAGACTGTCCAGCTCGACCCGGGCATAGTCGCTGCGGGTGCTGTCGCTGGTGAAGGAGTCCAGCCCAGCGAGTTCGTCGAGGCCGTGAGGATCGCGGCGTTCCAATGCCTGCAGCGGATCCAGTTCGAGAAAGGCATCGTCCGGGATGAGGCCATGCGGACTGGCGGGAACCTTGAAGTCGTCGGCGAAGCCGGCCGGATCGCGGATCAGCCGCGCGGCCAGGGCGAAGCTGCCCAAGGTGAAGGTCTGGCCATGCTGGATACGCCAGGGTTCGCCCTTGGACAGGCGTTGACCGTCGGCAAGTGCAATGCCGTTGCTACTCAGGTCGGTAAGGAAGTAGTCGCCGTCGCTGTAGCTGATACGGGCATGCTGATTGGACAGCACCCGCTGCGGATCGGGTAGATACCAGTCGCAGTCTTCGCTGCGGCCGATAAGTCCGCCGACGTGGCGAAAGGTCTTTTGGGTGAGCAGCCCGGGCGTGTACTCCCGGCTGCCGACCAGATCGAATACCAGTTCCATGGTGATGTCCTGTCCTAGGTGAGGCGGTGGGGCGTCTGGGGCTCGCCCAGTGGGCGATAGTCCTGCAGGTCCTTGGGCGTCGAATGGCAGGCTGCCAGGGCCAACAGGGTCATAAGCAGCAGTAGGCGAAGTGGCGAAGACATGGCGATCCCTCAGGAAAGTTGCAGGTCGGCACTGCGGATGCTCAGTCGCTGCAGGCGATAGAGCAGGGTGCGGCGCGGCAGTCCCAGCTCTTGGGCAGCCTGGGTCTGGTTGCCACGGTTCTTGCGCAGGCAGTCCACCAGCAGGCCGCGTTCGAGCTGATCCAGGCGCTCACGCAAGGTCAGGCTGCTGGTACCCGCGCCGAGCGTGGTGGGGCGAATGGCGAAGTGCTCTGGCAACAACTCGTTGCCTTCGCAGAGCAGGACGGCGCGCTCCACCAGGCCCTTGAGTTCGCGAACGTTGCCCGGAAAGGCGTGGCCCACCAGCAGGTCCAGGGCCGCGCTGGACCAGCGGCAGCGCGAGCGCTGCAGGCAGGCGCAGGCCTGGTCGGCGAAATGCCGGGCCAGCAGCGGCAGGTCTTCACCCCGCTCGCGCAGGGGTGGCAGCTGGATAGGAAAGTGGGTCAGGCGATAGTAGAGGTCTTCACGGAAGGTCCCCTGTTCGACCAGGCGCAGCAGATGGCGATGGGTAGCCGCGATGATGCGAACATCCACTCGGTGGGTCTCGGTGCTGCCCAGCGGCCGCACCTCGCCTTCCTGCAACACGCGCAGGAGCTTGGCCTGCAGGGCCAGCGGCATGTCGCCTATCTCGTCGAGAAACAGGGTGCCGCCATTGGCTGCATCGAAGAGGCCGGTGCGGTCGCGCTCGGCACCGGTAAAGGCACCCTTGCGGTAGCCGAAGAGTTCGCTTTCCAGAAGGTGCTCGGGCAGGGCGGCGCAGTTCTGTACCACGAAGGGCTGGGTGCGGCGCGAGCCACGCTCGTGGATGGCTCGGGCCACCAGCTCCTTGCCGGTTCCGGTCTCGCCGGTCAGCAGCACGGTGATGGAGGTATGCAGTATCTTGCCGATCAGCCGATGGACCTGCCGCATGGCGTCGCCGTTGCCGATCATGCCGAAGCCATCGGCTGTCGCAGCCGCTGTAACGGGTAGCGCTGCGGCGCTCGTCATGGGCGCCGCCTGGGCCCGCTCCAGCAGCTGGCTCTGCGCCAGGGCGAAGCGGCCGAGCGCCGTCAGGAGTTCGGCATGGTCTTCCAGCAATCGAGTGGTGCGACTGGCCTGCACCAGCAAGCCCTCGACGTGGCCGGTAGGACCGCTCAAGGGAAGGCAGCCAAGACTGCGCCAGCCTTCGCCGGGCAGGAAGGCGGAGGCGTGTAGCAGTGGATCCAGTTCGCGCAGGTGCAGACTGCGATTCTGTGTCAGGCAGTACTGCAGCAGGCTTTCCTGTTCCAGAGGCAGCGCTTCGCCGGTCAGGGCGGCGGTGCCATCCAGGCTCTGGGCGAGCCTTACCAATTGAGTATGGGTGGCGTCGAGGCGGTAGTACTGCACCAGGTCGAGGCGGCTCAGCCGGCAGATACCGTCGACCAGGGCCGTTGCGAGCGACGTGGGATCATCGAGTTGTGCCAGTTCGAGGAACAGCGGCAGGACGGCGTCCGGGGCGCTGGGCAAGTTCATGCCGCCACCTCGCACTGCAGCTCGCCTTCGGGAGTGATGTCGAGGTGCAGCTGGCGCAGGGTCCGCCCCAGGGCCAAAGCCTCGAGCAGACGATCAGTCAACGGCGGCAGTACCCGCTGCTCCAGCAACAGATCGATCCGGCGGGCGCCGCTGTCATCATCCTGGCAACGCGTCGCCAGGTCGTCCAGCAGTGCCGGAGCATAGCTGAAGGCGACGCGCCGTGCAGCCAGGCGTAGACCGACCCGCGCCAGTTTCTGTACCACCAGTTCGCGCAACTGGTCGGTGTCCAGCGGGTAGTAGGGCACCACACGCAGGCGTGCCAGCAGCGCCGGCTTGAAATGGTGTGTCAGGATGGGGCGGATGCTTTCGGTAAGGCTAGCCACATCTGGCCGCCCGCTCGCGCACAGCCGCTGGATCTCGGCGCTGGCCAGGTTGGAGGTGAGCAGGAAGAGCACGTTGCGGAAGTCGATCTGACGGCCTTCGCTGTCGGTGGCCTGGCCGCGGTCGAAGATCTGATAGAAGAGGTTGAGTACCTCGGGATCAGCCTTTTCCACCTCATCCAGCAAGACCACCGAATAGGGCTGACGACGGACGGCTTCGGTGAGCAGGCCGCCTTCGCCATAGCCGACATAGCCGGGCGGAGCACCGATCAGGCGTGACACGCTGTGCTTCTCGGCGAACTCCGACAGGTTGAGGGTGGTGAGAAAGCGCTCGCCGCCATAGAGCAGGTCGGCCAGGGCCAGGGCGGTTTCGGTCTTGCCGACGCCACTGGGTCCGACCAGCAGGAAGACGCCGACGGGTGCCTCGGGCGCGTTGAGACCAGCTGCGGCGGCGCGCAGGGCGCGATCCAGCGCGACCACCGCCTGCTCCTGGCCGCGCAGGCGCCCACGCAGGTCGCTGGCGAAGCTGGCAAGACGCTGATCATGACGGCGGGCGAGCTGGTCGACCGGAAGGCCGGTCCAGTCTCCTATCACCTCTGCGACCAGCTGCGGGCAGACCTCCAGACTGACCAGGCGCTGACCCTGCCGCTGCAAGCTTTCCAGTTCGGCCTGGGTAGCGGCCAGTTCTTCGCGGGTACCAGTAGCGCGCAGCGCCAGGATGCGTTCTGCCAGCGTCTTCTGGCGTTCCCACTCGGCTTGCAGGGCTGCAGCTGCCAGACGCTCACGCTCCAGCGTGGCAATAAGGTGCTCCAGGGTGGCGGGCTCGACGGGCAGATCGTGACCGGTATCGCGCTGGAGCGCGTCGAGGGCGCGCTCGGTAGCCGCCAGGCGGGCGCGTGATTCTTCCAGCGCTGCGGGTGGACTGGACAGGCTGATACGGACACGGGCGCAGCAGGTGTCGAGTACGTCCACCGCCTTGTCCGGCAACTGGCGATCGCTGAGATAGCGAGCAGCCAGTTCGGCAGCGGCGACCACGGCATCGTCACGCAGATAGACGCCGTGGCTGGCCGCATAGGTAGGCGCCAGGCCGCGCAGGGCGGTGATGGCGGCGGCAATGTCGAGCTCATCCAGCTTCACCGGTTGAAAGCGCCGCGCCAGGGCTGGATCCTTTTCGAAGTACTTCCTGTACTCGCCCCAGGTGGTGGCGGCGATGGTGCGCAATTCGCCCCGGGCCAGGGCCGGTTTCAGCAAATTGGCCGCGTCCGAGCCACCGCTTTGGCCGCCGGCGCCGATCAGGGTATGGGCCTCATCGATGAACAGGATGATCTGTTGCGGCGCCTGGCGTACAGCCTCGAGCACGCCCTGCAAGCGGCGCTCGAACTCGCCCTTGACGCTGGCGCCGGCCTGGAGCAGGCCGAGATCGAGAGTACGTACCTCCACCCGTCGCAGGCTGTCGGGCACTTCGCCGGCCGCGATGCGCAGCGCCAGCCCCTCGACGATGGCGGTCTTGCCGACTCCGGCTTCGCCCACCACGATGGGATTGTTCTTGCGCCGCCGCGAGAGGATATCCACCAGCTGGCGAATCTCCGCCTCGCGCCCTAGCACCGGATCTATGTGACCGGCACGGGCCTGCGCGCTGAGATCATGGGTGAAACGGCTCAGCGGCGACTCACCGGTGAGCGGCGCCGTCGCTGGTAGCTGCGTTTTGACGAAGTCCAGGAGTTGTGCGGCGTCCACCTGCTCCAGCAGGCGACCATAGCGAGTCCCCAGGTGGCGTTCGGGATGCCGCAGCAGGGCCAGCAGCAGAGCGGCGGCGCCAACCTCCGGCTGCTCCAGCTCAAGACGGGCAAGTAGTACGGCATCCTGCAACCACAACAGGAGCTCAGGGGCGAATACCGGATCGCCCCCTTCACCATTGCCCGGGCGAAGTTGCAAGGCAGCGGCGAAGTCCGCGAGGTCGACGTCGGCAGCGCTCAGGGCGCGATCGAGTAGACCGTCACGGGACTCCAGCAGCACGGCCAGCAGGTCTTCGACGAGGATCTGTCGACCGCCTCGGTGAACACAGCGTTGCGCCGCCTGTTCCAGGTCCTGCCGTGTCGCAGCGGACAGGCTGTTGATGAGGTGTTGCAGGTCCAGAGTGAGCATGTCGATCGTCCTTGATTAACGGTTGCAGGCCAGGGTGACCTGACCCTTGGCGTGGCCGAGGCCGAGCCAGGTGGTCCAACCCAACCGGCAGGGGCTGGCGTCATCCAGGCGCCATTCCTGCAGCGCATCCCGGCGCAGGTGCAGGCAGAGGTCATGGTCCAGCGGGTCGCGCAGGATGAAGCGCAGCAGGGCGCGCAAGGCGGTGTAGTGGGCGCCGGCGGGCAGGAAGGCATGAAAGGCGTTCCAGTCCAGCTCGAGCAGGTGCAGACGGAACTTGCCACCGCGATCACGCACCTGCACACCCAAGACCCCGGTCTGGCCGAGTCGGGCAGTGGCTTGGCCCAGGCGTGAGTGCTGCTCGGCGGGAATGGTTACCGTGCGCTCCAGGCATTGCTCCAGGTGCAGCGCGTGCTGCTCGAAGTAGTAGCGCAGCACGGCCTCGATAAGTGCCGCCGAATGCACCTTGAGACTGAGCAGGCCGAGATAGGGCAGCAGGCGCTTCCAGTTCAGTTCCGGCGCCTGGCGCAGACTGCTGTCGCCCAAGCCGATGAGACTGAACAGCCGAGCGGACAACTCGTCGCGCGCGGCTTCGCGAAAGCGGGCGTGATAGCGGTATTTGCGCCAGATCGGTAGCAGCAGGCGATGCAGCCGATGGTTGAACAGATCAAGAAAGTCGCGGGTGGTGCGACCCGGCTCACCATCGCCGAGTGCCTGCTCGCTGTAGAAGGCGGGCAGCGGCGAACCGCTGCCCATCAGCGCGACTAGGTTGAGTTGCAGGCGTGCGCGTAGGCCGTCGGCCGCCTCGATGAACTCCAGGCGTTCGATATCGCTGCCGGGAAAGGCCAGGCTGGGATTGCCATGGAACTCCAGACGCTCATAGAGCTGGTCTTCAGTGAGCGCTGGCGCCAGGCGCTGCAACTGTCCAAGCACCTGCCCGATACCCTGGAACAGCGAGTACTCGCGAATGTCGCGGCACAGGGCTGAGCGATTCAGATCAGCGGCTGCTGACCCATGCGCGGTGTCCATAGATACACCTCTCCCTGCAGGCTGCGAACGCTGAGTTGATGGAAGGAGTTCAGGCTGGCGTAGAGCGCGAAGAACTCGTTGAGCACGCTGGCGAACAGGTACAGCTCGCCTTCGCTGCGAAAGCCACTGGCATCCATGTCCAACTGGGTGGCTATGCCGCGGATCGGCAGGCCCCGGTAGAGACGATCCACCGGGCGATGGCTGATGCTCCGCAGTGCGGCTAGGCGCTGGCGGCTGACGCGCTCGGCCTGGCGGTCGTGCTGGCGGGGCAGGTCGTAACTGGCCAGCACCGTGCGCAGCGCCGCCACGTCGGTGAGCGACAGATAGTTGAGCGACAGGTTGGAGACCAGCTGCCACAGTCGGTCGCCGGACAGCACCGGCGCGTGACTGGCGGTCGGCCTGGCCAGGTTGCGAAAGACCAGGCCGCCCGGGGTGCTCTCGGTGGGCAGGCAAAGGTCGCCGGCGCGCAGCCGCTGAGGCAGGTTCTGGTTGGTGCAGGTCAGCTCGATGGACAGGGTGTCCTGGTCGGCGCTTGCCTCACCAAAGGCCAGGTAGGTATCGATGCCGCTGTGCAGCAGCGCGGTGCGCTGGCGCACCGCATAGTGCGGTCGACGCTTCTGGCCACCAAAGCTCAGGTCATGGGCGAAGGATTCGAAGGGTAGATAGTCACGATGGCCCAGGCCGCCTGGTTGCCAGCCGGTCACCCGCTCCACGGCAAAGACGCCCAGATGCTCGCGGCCATGGCCAGCCGGGAACAGTGGGTATTCGTCCCGCTTGCCGTCGAGCCGAATCGGCAGGGCATCATGACGGAACAGATTGACCACCGGTACGCAGTGCAGCCGAAGATTGTCACGCGTGGGCAGGCGCGGTTGCCGGGCGATTCGGGTGATATCGAAGCGCAACGTCAGGCCCTGTGCTTGGCGACGCACGCTGTCCGGCAGCGTGCGTAGTACCGTGAGCCCCTGAATCGAGACAAAGAGGAATTTCTCCGGGAAGGCGAAGTATTCCTGTAGGTGCCGATAGCCGCGGAAGGCATTGGGCGGATAGGGCAGGAGTGCCTCTTCTTCACCGAAACCCAGGGGTTGAATCTGGTCGATGGCGAGCGACAGGGCACGCTCGCGACCGTGCTCATCGGTCAGCGGTTGGCCCGCAGCGTCCACGGGAACCAGGGTCAAGCCGGCCAGGTTGTGCAGCAGTGCAAGATAAAGATCTTGGCTGAGCGTACGGTCACCAGCCAAGTGCAGTGGCAGCTGACACAGATCCAGGTCTTCCAGGGTGCCACTGCCGGTGATTCCCAAGCGTAGCGTCATGCACGCGCCTGCGCCTTGCTGAGCAAAGCTCAATTCATCCACCCGTAGCGGCTGGATGTCGATGCCGAAGCAGGTACGAAAGCGGCAGCTCACCTCATCCAGCGGTCTGGATTCCACTTCCGTTCCACGTGGAACCGCGACTGCTACGCCAGGTGCAGGCAGCGACTCGAATTCAAGGATGGCGCAGCTCGGTAGTGGCCTGAGGTAATGCGGCCAGAGCAAATTGAGCAGCGAATGGGTCAGCTCTGGCAGTTCGTCGTCGAGCTTTTGTCGTAGCCGACCAGTGAGAAAGGCGAAGCCCTCCAACAGCCGCTCGACATCTGGATCCTGGCCACCCTGGCTAAGGAAGGGCGCGAGGGCAGGATTACGCTCGGCGAAGCGTGCCCCCAACTGGCGCAATTCCGCCAGTTCGCTCTGGTAGTAGTGATTGAAGGACATGGACCTATCCCTGATTGACCCTGACCTGACCGCTGCCATCCAGGCTGGCGGTGAAACGGATGGGACGACGCTGGCCGTCAAGTTCGAGCTGGCCTTCCAGTGCAAAGGCCAGGGTGGTGCCTTCCCGCGGCAAGGGCAGGACCTTCACCTCGGACAAGCGTGGCTCATAGGCGGCGACGAAATGCTCGATGGCCAGGCATGCCCGCTGTAGCGAATCGTGCAGCGACAGCCGCAGGTCGTTGAGATCGGGCAGTCCGTAATCGGCCTGAATTGGTACGCTGCCGGCACGAGTACTGAGCATCTTCGCCAGGTGCCCGGCTACCGAGGTGCTCAGGGCTTCGAAGGGCGAACCCTGGGCGCGCGTGCCGGCCAGGCGTTCGAACAGACTGCCGTGGCTCATGGCCCGTTACTCCTTGTCCAGCTTGCCGACCAGCGACAGGGTGAAATCGGCGCCCTGATACTTGAAGTGCGGCCGCACACTCAGACCCACGCGGAACCAGCCCGGGTTGCCCTCGACATCGCTGACGCGAATGCTGGCTGAGCGCAACGGTCGGCGCCCGCGCACCTCGGCGCTGGGATTCTCCTGGTCGGCAACGAACTGGCGGATCCATTTGTTGAGTTCCAGTTCGAGATCGGTACGTTCCTTGGTGCCGCCCAGTTGCTCGCGCTGCAGTACTTTCAGGTAGTGCGCCAGGCGGCTGACGATGAACAGATAGGGCAACTGGGTGCCAAGCTTGTAGTTCAGCTCGGCGGCGCGACCTTCTTCGCTATTACCGTAGACCTTGGGCTTCTGCGTCGAGCAGGCGGAGAAGAAGGCGGCGTTGTCGCTGCCCTTGCGCATGGTCAGGGCAATGAAGCCGGCATCGGCCAGTTCGTATTCGCGGCGATCGGAAATCAACACCTCGGTAGGGATCTTGGTCTCGATCTCACCCATGCTCTCGAAGTGATGCAGCGGCAGGTCCTCGACGGCGCCGCCGCTTTGGGGGCCAACGATGTTCGGGCACCAGCGGTACTTGGCGAAGCTGTGGGTCAGGCGGGTGGCGAAGGCGTAGGCGGTATTGCCCCAGAGATAATGGCCGTGGCTCTGACTGACGTTCTCGCGATAGGCGAAGGTCTTGACCGGATTCTCCTCCGGATCATAGGGCGTCCGCAGCAGAAAGCGTGGCAGGGTCAGGCCGATATACCGGGCGTCTTCCTGCTCCCGGAAACTCTGCCACTTGGCGAATTGCGGACCATCGAAGTGATCCTTGAGATCCTTCAGGTCGGGCAGACCGGTAAAGCTTTCCAGGCCGAAGAAGCGTGGCCCGGCCGCAGCAATGAAGGGCGCATGGGCCATGGCCGAGACCGCCGCCACCTGTTGCAGGGTGCGAATGTCCGGCGCGGTGGGGTCGAAGTCGTAGTTGGCGATGATAGCGCCGACCGGCTCGCCGCCGAACTGACCGAATTCGGCCGTGTAGACGTGCTTGTAGAGGCCTGACTGGACGATGTCCGGGGAGTCCTCGAAATCTTCCAGCAGATCCTGCTTGGAAACGCTGAGCATCTCGATCCGGTTGTTTTCGCGGAAGTCGGTACGGTCCACCAGTAGACGCAGGCCGCGCCAGGCGGCTTCCAGGGACTGGAACGCTTCGTGGTGCAGGATCTCGTCGACCTGCCGGCTGAGCTTCTCGTCGATCTCCGCGATCATCCGGTCGACCAGCGCCTTCTTTACCGGCTGCTGGGCATTGTGCGGCTTGAGCAATTCCTCGATGAAGGCGGAGATGCCGCGCCTGGCTACGCCATAGCCTTCGTCATGGGGCGCCAGGCGGGTCTCGGCGATGATGCGATCGAGAATGCCGCTGTCTGCGGCGCTGTGGGCAGGATGCTGCTGGAGCAGGGTATCGGTCATGGTGGTCATCCTGATCAGAGGTCTTGATTCGGCAAGCCGAGTTCGCCGAGCACCGTCTCCCGGGCGACCGGATCGGCCAGCACCTGTTCGATGGCCTTGCGGAAGGCCGGGGCATTGCCAAGCGGACCCTTGAGGGCGACCAGAGCGTCGCGCAGATCCATCAGTTGCTTGAGTTCGGGGACCTGTTGCACCAGGCGCGCCGGACTGAAGTCGGCCATCGCCTTGAGGTCGAGCCGTACGGCCAGATCCTCTTCGCTGCCGTCCTGCAGGCGATTGGGCACGGCCAGGGTCAGGCCCAGCTGCTGCTTGGCCATGACCTCGTCGAAGTTGTCCTTGTCCACGGCCACCAGCTTGCGGTCCTCCAACTTGCGGTCGTCGGCGCGCTGGGTGAAGTCGCCCAGCACCATGAGCTTGAGGGGCAGTTCCAGTTCTTCTTCGGCACCGCCGCTGGCGGGACGAACCGTGACGTTGATGCGTTCTTTCAGGGCAACCGAGCCTTCTTTGGCCATGTGTTTCTCCTTGTAGGTGAGGGCGGGCCTCAGTCGAGCGCCGCTTCGAGATCGAGGCGGCAGAGTCGCGGACGCAGCTGTTGCAATTGCGCCCGGCTATCAGCGGTGACGGGTAGGGCTTCCAGGCACTGGCGGCGCGCCTGGAGGATCTCCAAGGCCAGCTGTGGCTCCCAGCGCGCCAGCAAGGCGCCGTGTTCGGCATCCAGTGCGGCGAGCTGGAGCTGTGCCAATTCGAATTGGCGAGCCTGGATCAGCAACTGGACGCTGGCCAGGTCCCAGAGCAGACGCTGGCGCTCGCCCTGGGCCTGACGGCTGTTGTGCTGAAGGCCACGCACGGCGCTTCTGAGTCCGTTGCTGCGCCACTCCGCCAGGGCTTCGGCGAGGGCTTCCGCGCAGGCGTCCCGATTCGCTTCGCCTGGTGCGGCTACAGGTTGCGCCGCGGGCGCGGTCGCCGTCACCAGACCGGACAGCCAGAGCCGGGTCTGGGCATCGGCAAAGGGCTGGCCGTCGTGAAAGGCCAGGGCTTCGATGCCTGGCAGTCGCTCCAGAAGCAGCACCAGCGGCCACTCGATTTCCCGGCAGGCACCCGTGGCGCCTAGACTCTGCAGGCATTCCCAGGCCAGGCGCTGACCATCCAGCCAGAAGGGTGCGCGCGCCAGGCTGGCCTCCAGCTCGCCAAGCAGCACCACGACGTCGCCGGCCGCCTGACGCTCTTGAAAGAGCCTCAGGCGATCAGCTGGCAGGCCACGCAAGCCAGTGACACCCTGGGCGTCGTGAGCGGGCAGGCTATCGATACCGCTCCACAGCAGGGCGCGATTCAGCCGCAGGGCACGGTGATCACCGGCGCGCTGGCCCAGCCACCAGCCATTCAGGTTGCGGGCGCCTTCCTGGAGCTGGCGCAGGAGGCGATGGGCATCCTTGTCCGATTCGAGCGGACCTGGGGCTATCGGAGTGGATACGTTTGCGGTGGACGGGGTATCGGTTTTGGTCGATTCAGCCGGTGCGCTGGATTGAGCCTGCCGCCGCAGCTGCTCGTCCAACCGCCGAATCAGGGGCAGCAACAGCGGCGCTATCTCGTCCAGCCGGGACTGCAGCAGCGTTTCCAGCTGATCGAGCTGGGTGCTGAAGGTCTGCAGCCAAGAGGTCTCGAGTGCATTCAGGGTGGCGGTATCGAACAGCCTCTCCAGACGTGTCTGTAGCCAACCGAGGGCTGCCGCGCGAGTGCGCTCCTTGCGGGGATGCAAGGCTTCCCAATGGCGCTCCAGCAGACGTTCGAGCTGGGCCAGACCTGCTTCCAGACCAGTCCAGCTTTGGGTGCGTTGCAGCGCCCAGGTCAGCCAGACGGCGACGCGCAGATCCTTGGAGTGTTCACGCAGAAAGACCGTCGCCTGTTCGACGGTAGCGGCCCAGTCCGGGGTGATGTCGCGATGCAGCGCCTGGGTATCCTGACAGACCGCTTCGAGTCGCTCGAACTCAGGACTATAGCGGCAATCTTCGCCAGCGAAGTTGTTGGCTTCAATGGGTTGATCGATGACCGCTATATAATTGTGGGCGAGCGAAGATAATAAAGTCATCCATGACCTCGTGGGTGTTGAAGTTCTAATCCTTGAACTTCTTCGGGCGAAAACCACCGGAGTAGTTTTCGCCCAATACTGGGTAGCTAGTGGCACAGAATGTTTGAGACGCCCATCCTAGAGCGGTTCCTTGGGCTTTGGTAGCAAAAATATGTGATCTATAGCTGATTTTTATCGCTAAGCGCGCACTAAAAAATAAGCTTATTTAATGGGGTGACAAAAATTGTCCTAATCAAACCCAGAGAAGTGACAGCTGCTGTCAGTCTTGCAAAAGTTATGGTTTTGACATTTGAAAGTATGGCGTTTGGTTGAGGGAAAATAGTAAGTCGTCAAAGCCACCCATATTCCGCCATCGACAAGGGCTCTCCATCCCCAACGATGAAATGATCCAGCACCCGCACATCGACCAATGCCAGCGCATCCTTCAGGCGTGTAGTGAGCAGACGGTCGGCCTGGCTGGGTTCGGCGATGCCGGAAGGGTGGTTGTGTGTGAGGATGACGGCGGCGGCGTTGTGGGCGAGGGCGCGCTTGACCACCTGGCGGGGGTAGACGCTGGCGCCGTCGATGGTGCCGTGGAACAGCGCCTCGAAGGCCAGTACCCGGTGGCGGGTGTCGAGGAACAGGCAGCCGAAGACTTCGTGGGGTTCGTGGCGCAGGCGCGCCTTGAGATAGTCGCGGACCTGCTGGGGGCTTTCCAGCGCCGAGTCGCGCTTGAGGCCTTCGGCGAGGTGGCGGCGGCCCATTTCCAGCACCGCCTGCAGCTGGCTGTACTTGGCCGGACCGAGGCCGAGGTGGGCGCTGAAGGCGGCGAGGTCGGCTTCCAGCAGGGCTCTCAGGCTGCCGAATTCCCCGAGCAGCTGGCGGGCGAGGTCCACGGCGCTTTTGCCGGCCACACCGGTGCGTAAAAAAATCGCCAGTAGCTCAGCGTCGGTGAGGGCCTGGGCGCCCTGTTCCAGCAGTTTTTCCCGCGGCCGCTCCTGGGCCGGCCAATCCTTGATGCTCATGGGGCGCTCCCTGTCTGGCGGGGCGTCTGCGTCCTGCAGGCGCTGTGCTATCTTAACCGGATCATTCGCGGGTGCGCGCAGGCCTCGATTGGCCGTGCGATGCCCGTTCTAGACGGTTCGAGAACGGAAAGGCTATATGCAGCGGCTCCATCGTAAACGCATCGTGCTGGGCGTCGGAGGTGGCATCGCCGCTTACAAGAGCGCCGAGCTGGTGCGCCGCCTCAAGGATCAGGGCGCCGAGGTGCGGGTGGTACTGACCCGCGGCGGGCGCGAATTCATCACGCCGCTGACCCTCCAGGCACTGTCCGGGCTGCCGGTGCACCTGGATCTGCTGGATCCGGCCGCCGAAGCGGCCATGGGTCACATCGAGCTGGCCCGCTGGGCCGATCTGGTGCTGGTCGCGCCGGCCACCGCCGATGTGATGGCGCGCCTGGCCCAGGGCATGGCGGACGATCTGCTCACCACCCTGGTGCTGGCCACCGATGCCCGGGTTGCCCTGGCACCAGCCATGAACCAGGCCATGTGGCGCGATCCGGCCACCCAGGCCAATGCCGAGCTCCTGCGCCGCCGCGGTATCGCGCTGTTCGGCCCGGCCAGTGGCAGCCAGGCCTGTGGCGACGTCGGCCCCGGCCGGATGCTGGAAGCCACCGACCTGGCCCAGCTCGCCGCCGACTGCTTCCAGCGCCTGGACCTGACCGGTCGCCATGTGGTCATCACCGCCGGCCCGACCCAGGAAAACATCGACCCGGTGCGCTACATCACCAACCACAGCTCCGGCCGCATGGGCTTCGCCCTGGCGGAAGCGGCGGCGGAGGCGGGCGCCCGCGTCAGCCTGGTGAGTGGCCCCGTGCATTTGCCGACGCCCGATCGCGTCGAGCGCATCGACGTGATCAGCGCCCGCGACATGCTGGCGGCCTGCGAGGCGCTAATGCCCTGCGACGTGCTCATCGCCTCGGCGGCGGTGGCGGACTATCGCCCCGAGGTCATCGCGCCGCATAAGCTGAAGAAGGACCCCACCCGTGGCGACGGCCTGCTGCTGGAGCTGGTGCGCAACCCAGACATCCTCGCCACCCTGGCGGGGCGCCCGGATCGGCCCTTCAGCGTCGGCTTTGCCGCGGAAACCCAGAACCTGCTGGAGTACGCCCAGCGCAAGCTGCGCGACAAGAATCTCGACCTCATCGTCGCCAACGACGTGGCCAATCCGGCCATCGGCTTCAACAGCCAAGACAATGCGGTCACCGTGATCGACCGTGGCCTGCACGAGATCCGCTTCGAGCAGACCAGCAAGAGCAAGATCGCCCGCCAGCTCATCGCCCTGATTTCCACCCACCTCAAAGACACCGCTCAGACTCATGCATAGCCTTCAAGCCAAGATCCTCGACCCGCGCCTGGGGCGCGATTTCCCGCTGCCGTCCTACGCCACGCCCGGTTCGGCCGGCCTCGACCTGCGCGCCATGCTGCAGGAGGAACTGGTGCTGGAGCCGGGCCAGACCGCGCTGATCCCCACGGGGCTCGCCATCCATGTCGCCGATCCGTCGCTGGCGGCGCTGATCCTGCCGCGCTCGGGGCTGGGCCATAAGCACGGCATCGTGCTGGGCAATCTGGTCGGCCTGATCGACTCGGACTACCAGGGCGAACTCATGGTCTCCTGCTGGAATCGCGGCCAGACCACCTTCACCGTGAGCATCGGCGAACGTATCGCCCAGCTGATGCTCGTACCTGTGGTGCAGGCGCACTTCGACATCGTCGAGAGCTTTACCGAGACCGAACGTGGTACCGGCGGCTTCGGGCACTCCGGTACCCGCTGACGCCAGATACGCAAGACGCGCCGTGACATAAAGGAGAAGAACGGCATGGCAAGGGGCAAGAACGGCAAGGATGTGCGCAAGACGGCCCCTCGGGTCGCTGCATTGCCCGGCATGGGCGCGGGTCTGCTGCTGGCACTCGCCGGCCTGCTGCTGGCCGCGATGCTGCTGTGGTTCCTGGTGTTGCAGCCGCAGGGCGCACGCAATCAGGAGCAGCAGGCGGATCAGGCCCTGCAGGCCCAGGCCACCTCCCTCAATCAGCTGCTGGTCGGTCTGACGCGACGGCTGCAGGGTGTCGCCGGGGATGCCCTGGTGCTGCAGGCGCTCCAGGGCGATGACCCTGCGGCGCGCGCGGCGGCGGAAAGCCAGCTGCGCCAGCGACTGGGAGTGGTCGACGTCCTGGTGGTGCCGGCCGGCATGCGCCAGATCGAAGACGACCGTCCCGGTCCCCTCAACTATGCCGCGCTCGACTTGCTCAAGCGCCTGGAAAGCGGCCAGCGCACGCCGCCGGAAGCCTATCGTGTGGGCGACCGCTGGCTGGTCTACAGTGCCCAGCCCATTCGCCGTGGCGATCAACTGCTGGGCAGCGCCGTGCTGGTGGAAGAACTCCCGGCCGTCCTGCAGGGCTGGGCCACGCCGCCGGCGACGGTTGGTCAGTGGCGCCTGCTGCAGCAGTTTCCCGGTGGTGGCGTGCAGGTGCTGGCCAGTGGCGGTACCCCCGGTGATCCGGCACTGATGCGCCGGCTCGCCACCGGTAGCCCGCTCTGGACGCTGGAACTGGCACCCGCCGCCGAGGCGGGCGCCGACACCCCGGTGGGCATTCCCCTGGTGGCGCTGCTGCTGGCGCTGTTCGGCCTGCTGGCGGGCTTTTGGCTGTTTTCCCGGGAGCTGTCACGGCGGCTACGTGACGACGTCCGCAGTCTGACGGCCTATGCCGAGGAACTTGAATCGAATCAGATAGCCAAAAGCCCGACCTTGCGCCTGGCGGTAATGGAACCCGTGGCCAAGTCGACGGCCCGATTGGCCAACCGATCGGCCGGGTCGTCGCCGGACCTCTACGCCGCAGCACCTAGTGATGCCGTGGCCAAGACCCTGGCGGAGTTTGCCGACAGAGGCCGCGCTCAGCAGAGCGAGCCGCTGTTCCAGACCACCGACATCCTCGATATCAGTATCCTCGACGAAGACCAGGATCTCCTGGGATTGGAGAAACCCCCAATGAGCACTACCCCGCAAGCCCCCCAACTCAACGCCAGCATCTTCCGCGCCTACGACATCCGTGGCGTGGTGGGTGACTCCCTGACTGCCGAAGCCGCCTACTGGATCGGGCGCGCCATCGGCTCGGAGAGCCTGGCGCGTGGCGAGCCCAACGTGGCCGTCGGCCGTGATGGCCGTCTGTCCGGCCCCGAACTGGTCGCCCAACTGATCAAGGGCGTGGCCGATAGCGGCGCCAATGTCAGCGATGTCGGCATGGTGCCGACCCCGGTGCTCTACTACGCAGCCAACGTGCTCGAAGGCAAGTCCGGCGTCATGCTGACCGGCAGCCACAACCCGCCGGACTACAACGGCTTCAAGATCGTCATCGCTGGCGAGACCCTGGCTAACGAATCCATCCAGCGTCTGCGCGAGCGCATCGAGACCGGCGAAGTAGCCAGCGGCCAGGGCCAGATCAAGCAGGTCGACGTGCTCAAGAGCTACGCCGACTACATCCGCAACGACGTGGTGCTGGCCAAGAAGCTCAAGGTCGTGGTGGACGCCGGCAACGGTGTCGCCGCGGTCAATGCACCCCAGCTGATCGAATCCCTGGGCTGTGAGGTCATCCCGCTGTTCTGCGAGGTGGATGGCAACTTCCCCAACCACCATCCGGATCCGGGTAAGCCCGAGAACCTGGAAGATCTGATCGCCAAGGTCAAGGAAACCGGCGCCGACCTGGGCCTGGCCTTTGATGGCGACGGCGACCGCGTGGGCGTGGTGACCAACGAAGGCAAGATCATCTACCCCGACCAGCTGCTGATGCTGTTCGCCAAGGACGTGGTCTCCCGCAACCCGGGCGCCGACATCATCTTCGACGTCAAATGCACCCGTCGCCTGAACAACCTCATCGCCGGCTACGGCGGTCGTCCCATCATGTGGAAGACCGGCCACTCGCTGATCAAGAAGAAGATGAAGGAAACCGGCGCCCTGCTGGCCGGCGAGATGAGCGGCCACGTGTTCTTCAAGGAGCGCTGGTTCGGTTTCGACGACGGCATCTACAGCGCCGTGCGTCTGCTGGAGATCCTCAGCCAGGAGAAGAGCAGCGCCCAACAGGTGTTCGATACCTTCCCGGTAGACATCTCCACCCCGGAGATCAATATCCAGGTGACCGAAGAGAACAAGTTCGGCATCATCGAAACCCTGCAGCGCGACGCCCAGTGGGGCGATGCCCAGATCACCACCCTGGACGGCGTCCGCGTCGATTACCAGCACGGTTGGGGCCTGGTGCGTGCATCCAACACCACGCCGGTGCTGGTGCTGCGTTTCGAGGCGGAAACCCTCGAGGAGCTGGAGCGCATCAAGACGGTGTTCCGCAAGCAGTTGCTGGCGGTGCAGCCGGATCTGAACCTGCCGTTCTGACCTCAGGTCAGCGGTAGCACAGAGGGCGCCTAGGCGCCCTTTGTCTTTTCTTTGTCGACCTTGAGAGGTGAGCCATGACCCTGAGCCGCGAGGATGCCTCGCACGTCGCCGAGGTGCTGTCCGAGGCGCTGCCCTATATCCGCCGGTTCGTCGGCAAGACGCTGGTGATCAAGTACGGCGGCAACGCCATGGAGAGCGACGAGCTCAAGGCCGGTTTCGCCCGTGACATCGTGCTGATGAAGGCGGTGGGCATCAACCCGGTGGTGGTGCACGGCGGCGGTCCGCAGATCGGCGACCTGCTCAAGCGCCTGTCCATTGAAAGCCACTTCATCGACGGCATGCGCGTCACCGATGCCCAGACCATGGATGTGGTGGAAATGGTGCTCGGTGGCCAGGTCAACAAGGACATCGTCAACCTGATCAACCGCCATGGCGGCAAGGCCATCGGCCTGACCGGCAAGGACGCGGGTCTGATCCGCGCCACCAAGCTCAAGGTCAGCCGGCAGACGCCGGAGATGACCAAGCCCGAGATCATCGACATCGGCCATGTGGGCGAGGTCACCGGGGTCAACGTCGACCTGATCAACATGCTGGTGCGGGGCGATTTCATCCCGGTCATCGCGCCTATCGGCGTGGGTCCGGACGGCGAGTCCTACAATATCAACGCCGACCTGGTGGCGGGCAAGGTGGCCGAGGCGCTCAAGGCCGAGAAGCTGATGCTGCTGACCAACATCGCCGGCCTGATGGACAAGCAGGGCCAGGTGCTCACCGGGCTGTCCACCGAGCAGGTCGATTCACTGATCGCCGACGGCACCATCTACGGCGGCATGCTGCCAAAGATCCGCTGTGCGCTGGAAGCGGTGCAGGGGGGCGTAGAGAGCGCCCACATCATCGATGGCCGGGTGCCCAACGCGGTGCTGCTGGAAATCTTCACCGACGTCGGCGTCGGTACCCTGATCTCCAACCGCAAGCGCTGATCGCGCTGCGGTCGGACGAAAACGGCGCCCCAGGGCGCCGTTTTCATTGCTGGCCCGGACTCACTGCTCCCAGCTGGGCGTGGGCAGCGTCAGCCCGTGCTGGCCGTTGTAGGCGGCTCGCTTGGGTGATTCCCAACCCTCCAGCAGCGCCTCCTCGACCCGGTAGATCTCCACCCCCAGTGGACGACAGACCTTGAGCGGGTCCTCGGCCTCGGGCCCCCACATCGCCAGGGACAGATCGCCACCCGGGCAGGTGGACAGGGCGCAGAGCACGTCGATCTCGGCGAAGAACTCCAGGTAGTCGCCGGGCTTGGCCGGACAGGCCTTCATGAAGTACAGGTCGTCGTGATTCAGGCCGGTGCACTGGAAGATGTTCAGCACGTCGTGCACGTCGAATTCGGTGAGGCCATGGGGCAGCACCGCGCGGGTCAGATTCGAGTGGCAGTGGTGGTGGAAGTCCTCGCCGGTGAGCATCTTGTTGACGTAGGGATCGCAGCGGGTGCCCAGCAGGTCATGCAGGCGGCCGCCGTGTTCGTCGATGCCATAACCAGCCAGGCTGTCGTCGGTGATGGTCAGCAGGGGGCGCAGGAAGGGCAGGTTCGACCAGAGACGATCGTAGGTGCTGACATGGGCACCCTGCAGTTGCCGGGTGCGCGCGGCCCACATCCGCTCGCGTGGGTCCTCGGCGTTCCAGACGTTGAAGTCGCCGACCTGGGGACCGTGCGGAGTGGTGACGCAGAACAGATGGCCCGCCGGCACCTTCCAGGCGCGGCCGGTGCGGATCGGGATCTCGAACTGCTCGATCAGGGTGCGCGCTTCCTTCCTTTCGCGCAGGCGATCATAGAAGGCCTGATCGACCTGCAGGGCGGAACCCTGGGTGGCCTGGTAGGCGGCGGGGTAGTCCTTGTACATGGGCGGTCTCCTCGGTCAGTGCGGCTTGGCGGCGCTGAGCAGGTCCAGCAGCCGGTTTTCGGAATCGTCGAGATAGCTGGCCATGGCCTCCGCCGCCGCCTGCAGGCGACCGGCGCCGAGCAGGTCATGGATCTGGCGGTCGCGCGCCAGCCAGGGGCGCTGGAAGTGTTCTTCGTCGGGAGCGATGGAAAACAGCAGGCGCATCTGCGCGGCGACGTTGGCGAAGAATTCATCGAACAGCGGACTGCCCAGCAGGCCGACGATGTGCTGATGGAAATGCAGGCCGTGGGTACCGAAGGCGCGCCAGTCTTCGCGCGACTGCGCCAGGTCGGCGGCCTCCAGCGCGTCCAGCATGCGATCGGACTGGTACTCGCGCAGCGGTCGGCTGGAGAGGATGGCCTGCACCTCCAGGGTACGGCGCACCTGAAAGATGTCGCGTACCTCGGCCAGGCCCAGGCGGCGCACCATCACGCCCTTGTGGCGCACATAGGTGGCCAGGCCCTCGCGATCCAGCTGGTGCAGGGCTTCGCGGATGGTGTTGCGCGAGGCGTTGTAGGCCCGCACCAGCTCGCTCTCGACCAGCGCCGTACCGGGCAGCAGGCGGCCGCCGATGATGTCTTCGCGCATCTCCTGGAGCAGCTGAATCCCTAGCGGTAGTCCGCTCGCGTCTTTGCCATTCATGGCGGGCTCCTCACCAACCCGTGACGGTATCGGTCTCAGTCCAACGCTGAGCCGTTTCCAACCATCACCAGGCGTGCATCCGATTGTTCAACAATAGGCTGAGGTCGAGACTGCACACTGTGTGCCAAGACAGGAGGAGCTAGCGGTATCGCTGGGCAGGCGATGGAGGGGAAGGGGCCGCTGAGTGGAGAGCGCACAGCCATTACCACGTGAGCGAACGGGCGCCGTCACGGGAAGGTCGAGGGATCGTCGGTGAAGTGGCGTCAGCCGACTTACTGGTCCGTGTCCTGGGTCGCTTCCAGCCGCTGCATGCGCGCACGATCGGCATCGAAGGCGGCGCTGGTAGTGATGCGCAGCTCGGCGTAGCGCTGCAGATCGGCCCGCAGGCGGATCTGATCGGCTGCCATGGCGTCGAGGCGGGCCTGCAGGTCCGCAGGGAGTGCCTGGCCATTGCGCTGGTACACCGCCGCCTGCTCCATCAGTTGGCTCTGCTGCTGGCGCACGGAGTCCAGGGTGGCCTTCTTGATCTGCATCAGGCCATCCAGCTCCGCCAGCTTGCGCGCCTTGGCGCGGTCGACATCCTCGACATTGCTGTAGAGCTTGCGCAGTTGGCCGTCGACCAGCGCCTGCTGGCGCGCTTGCGCCTGGCGGTCGAGTTCCGCGGCGGGCAGGGCCGGGGCGACCTTGCGGATCACCCGGCCCTGTTCGTTGAGGACGTCGTAGCCCTTGCCAGCGTACTCCGGTGGCACACCCTGGCGATCGATGACCAGGGTGCCGTTACGGTCCAGATAGCGATACAGCTCGGCCGCCTGGCCGGCCAGCGGCAGGGCGATGAGCAACAGGCTGGCAGCGGCGCGACGTACGAGCATGACCGTCTCTCCTGGGGGCTGGCGGCTAGATGCCGTATTGAGCGCGATAGTCCTGGACGGCGGGCAGGTGACGCTTGAGCTCGGCGTCCTCGGCCAGGTATTCGAGCACCTGATCCAGAGCCACGATACTCAGCACCGGGATGCCATAGTCACGCTCGACTTCCTGGATGGCCGACAGCTCGCCGCGCCCGCGTTCCTGGCGGTCCAGGGCGATGAGTACACCGGCCGCGCTGGCGCCCTGCGCCTCGATGATCTGCATGACCTCGCGGATGGCGGTGCCGGCGGTGATGACGTCGTCGATGATCAGCGCCCGGCCGGTCAAGGGTGCGCCCACCAGCAGGCCGCCTTCGCCGTGATCCTTGGCTTCCTTGCGGTTGAAGCACCAGGGCGTGTCGCGGCCGTGGTGCTCGACCAGGGCCACCGCCGTGGCGGCTGCCAGGGGGATGCCTTTGTAGGCCGGGCCGAAGAGCACATCGAAGGGCAGGTTGGCCGCGACCAGCGCATCGGCATAGCAGCGCCCGAGGTGGGCCAGCGCCGAACCGCTGTGGAACAGGCCTGCGTTGAAGAAATAGGGGCTGACGCGTCCCGATTTCAGAGTGAATTCGCCAAAACGCAGAACTCCGCGCTCGATGGCGAAACGAATGAAATTACGCTGATACGCCTGCATATAAGTCCTTGCGCGGCTTGTATTTAGCTAAACCGGTTTAGCTCGGGTATCATACATCCACGATTTTTTGGGGGCCATTTATGCGGATCATCAGCTTGAACGTCAATGGTATTCAGGACGCTGTGGAGCGGGGCCTGTTGCCCTGGCTTAAGGCGCAGAATGCCGACGTGATCTGCTTGCAGGATACCCGCGCCTCTTCTTATGACATGGACGATCCGGCCTATGCGCTGGAGGGTTACATCCTCTATGCCTGCGACGCCGAAGTGCCGTCCCAGGGCGGGGTCGCGCTCTATACCCGGGTCCAGCCGAAAGCGGTGATCAGCGGCCTGGGCTTCGAGTCCTGCGATCGCTTCGGCCGCTATCTGCAGGCGGACTTCGACAAGGTCAGCATCGCCAGCCTGCTGTTGCCCTCGGGTAAGCGTGGTGATGAGGATCTGAACATGAAATTCAAGTTCATGGACGACTTCACCCACTACCTGAACAAGCAGCGCCGCAAGCGCCGCGAGTACATCTATTGCGGCTCGCTGTATGTGGCGCATCAGAAGCAGGACGTGAAGAACTGGCGCGACTGCCAGCAGATCCCTGGCTTCCTCGCCCCCGAGCGGGCCTGGATGGACGAGGTGATCGGCAACATGGGCTATGTGGATGCCCTGCGCGAAGTGAGCCGCGAAGGCGACCAGTTCAGCTGGTGGCCCGATAGCGACCAGGCCGAGCACCTGAATCTGGGCTGGCGCTTCGACTACAACATCCTCACTCCGGGGCTGCGCCGCTTCGTGCGCTCGGCTCGGCTGCCGCGGCAACCACGCTTCTCCGAGCACGCGCCGCTGATCGTCGACTATGACTGGACGCTGAGCATCTGATCCGCCCGGTGCCTGAAACGAAAAAACCAGCCCACGGGCTGGTTTTTTGTTGGGTGCCTATTTCACCAGGATCACCGGCAGCGGTACCTGGTGCACCACGCGGTGGGCCACCGAGCCGAGCAGCAGGCCGCTGAGCGAACCCAGGCCGCGGGTGCCCATCACCACGGTGTCCACCTCCAGTCGCCGTGCCGTTTCGCCGATGGTCTCGGCGATGCTGCCGAAGCCCACATGGGTCTGGGCCTCGATACCGGCTTCCAGCAGGGCCGGGCGCGCCCTGACCAGGATGTCTTCGGCCTTGTCCTGCAGGCTGCCCCGCCATTCGCGCAGGATGCGGTCATCGAAGGGCGCGCCGTAGATTTCTGGCTCGTTCTGGACATTGAGCAGGTGCAGGTCCAGCGACAGGCCGGCCTTCACTAGATCAAGGACGTAGCGCAGGGCGTTGTCGGCGCTGGGTGAACCGTCGTAGGCGACCAGGACATTGTGCATGGGGCATCTCCACGAAAGGGGTATGCCTTCATGCTAGACCGCCGACGCTAGGAGCGCTTGATCCGGATCAAGCGCTCCTAGCGCCGGCGACATCAGCGACCCACCCCGTTGCGAGCGGTCTTGGACACCACCTCGGATTCGTCCAGCTTGCTGGCGAACATGCTCACGGCGTCCACGGCCTCACTGGCACCATCACGAATCTGCACGATCACCGCACCGGCCTGATCCGCGAGCTCGACGCCCTTGACCGCCCGGCCCTGGGTGCTTTCCATGCTGGCGACGGCCTGCTGGGTTTCGCTGAGGATTCGACCGATCATCTCGGCGATTTCCGCCGTGGCGCTGCTGGTACGCCCCGCCAGCTGGCGGACCTCGTCGGCGACCACGGCGAAGCCGCGGCCCTGATCGCCGGCGCGGGCGGCCTCGATGGCCGCGTTGAGCGCCAGCAGGTTGGTCTGGTCGGCGATGCCGCGGATGGTGTTGACGATGGCGGTGATCTGCTCGGAGCGCTGGCCCAGCTGGCCGATCACCTCGGCGGACTGGCTGACGTTCTGCGCGATCTCGCGCATCTCGCCTGCCGCGGCCTGGATGATCCGGGTGCCCTGCTCGGCGACTTTTTCGGTCTCCGCGGAGATGTGATAGGCCCGCGAGGCGCTGCGGCCGTCGCTTTCGTGCTTTTCCACCCGCTCGCTGATGTCACTGGCGTACTTGACCACCTTATATAGCCGGCCGGTGGCGTCGTACACGGGGTTGTAACTCGCTTCAAGCCAGATCACCCGGCCGTGCTTGCCCAGGCGCTTGAACTGGCCGCGGAAGAATTCGCCGGCGTTGAGGCGACGCCAGAAGTCGCCGTATTCGTTGCTGTTGACCAGGTCGGGCTCACAGAACAGGCGGTGATGCTGGCCCTGGAGCTCCTTCAGGCTGTAGCCCAGGGTGGCCAGGAAGTTGTCGTTGGCGGTCAGGATGCGCCCGTCCAGGTCGAATTCGATCCGGGCCATGGCGCGGTCCAGGGCCTTGAGCTTGCTCTGGGCTTCGCTGTCGCGCTCGACCTGCTCGGTGACGTCGAGGGCGTATTTCACCACCCTGGCGATCTTGCCGTTGCCGTCGGGGACCGGGTTGTAGCTGGCTTCGAGCCAGAGGGTACGGCCCTGGGCGTCGAGACGCTGGAAGGCGCCGGAGACGTACTCGCCGCGCTTCAGGCGGGCCCAGAAATCGCCGTAGTCGCGGCTCTGGACCACGGCGGGAGGGCAGAGGCGACGATGATGCTGGCCGATCAGGACGTCGGCCCGGTAGCCGGTCAGTCGGAGGAAGTTGTCGTTGGCGCGCAGGATCACGCCGTCGAGATCGAACTCGATCACCGCCATGGAACGCTCCAGTGCCTGGGTCAGGCCCTGGTTGGCGTTCGCCTCGGCTTCCAGCCGAGCGATGGTCTTCTTTAGATGCGCATTGAACATGGCAGAACTCGCTGGCTGGGATAAAGACGTAGCCAGCCTATCGGCTCCAAGCGAGCCGACTTGACGGGACCCGGCGAGCGGTGGAACACGGCGTCTGGACGGCTGTCGCAAACGCGCCGGCCCGGGGCGTAAACAGGCATCTTGGGGTCTGGGGCCGGGCCTACCATCGCGGCCAAGGGGGTGGTTTTCACCGCCACAGACTTTAGGAGCGCCGCGATGTTCAGCAAGCAGGACCAAATCCAGGGCTACGATGATGCGTTGTTCGCCGCCATGGGCGAGGAAGCGCGGCGCCAGGAGCATCACCTGGAACTGATCGCATCCGAAAACTACACCAGCCAGCGCGTCATGGAAGCCCAGGGCAGCGTGCTGACCAACAAGTACGCCGAAGGCTATCCGGGCAAGCGTTACTACGGTGGCTGCGAGCACGTCGACAAGGTCGAGCAGCTGGCCATCGAGCGCGCCAAGCAGCTGTTCGGCGCCGACTACGCCAACGTCCAGCCGCACTCCGGCTCCCAGGCCAACTCGGCCGTCTACCTGGCACTGCTGCAACCCGGCGACACCATCCTGGGCATGAGCCTGGCCCATGGCGGTCACCTGACCCACGGCGCCAAGGTCAGCTCCTCCGGCAAGCTGTACAACGCGGTGCAGTACGGCATCAACACCGACACCGGGCTGATCGACTATGACGAGATCCAGCGTCTGGCCGAAGAGCACAAGCCCAAGATGATCGTGGCGGGCTTCTCCGCCTACTCCAAGACCCTGGACTTCCAGCGCTTCCGCGACATCGCCGATAGCGTGGGCGCCCTGCTGTTCGTCGACATGGCCCACGTGGCCGGTCTGGTCGCTGCCGGTGTCTATCCGAACCCGGTGCCCTTCGCCGACGTGGTGACCACCACCACCCACAAGACCCTGCGCGGCCCCCGTGGCGGCCTGATCCTGTGCAAGGCCAACGCCGACATCGAGAAGAAGCTCAGCGCCGCGGTGTTCCCGGGTGCCCAGGGTGGCCCGCTGATGCACGTCATCGCCGGCAAGGCCGTGTGCTTCAAGGAAGCCCTGGAGCCGGGCTTCAAGACCTACCAGCAGCAGGTGATCAAGAACGCCCAGGCCATGGCCGGCGTGTTCAAGGCACGCGGCTTCGACGTGGTGTCCGGCGGTACCGATAACCACCTGTTCCTGGTCAGCCTGATCAAGCAGGGCATCACCGGCAAGGACGCGGACGCCGCCCTGGGTCGCGCCTGCATCACCGTGAACAAGAACGCCGTGCCCAACGATCCCCAGTCGCCCTTCGTGACCTCGGGTCTGCGCATCGGCACCCCGGCCCTGACCACCCGTGGTCTGGGCGTCAGCGAAAGCGAGCGCGTCGCCGGCTGGATCTGCGACATCCTCGACCACCTCGGCGATGCCGATGTGGAAGCCCAGGTGGCGCGCCAGGTGGCTGCGCTGTGCCGCGACTATCCGGTTTACCGCTAATCGCTGCAATCCTGACGCAACCCCTATCCAACCCCTTTCCCTCTTAGCGGAAAGGGGCGTCGTCTGCAGGAGTCTCCAGATGCAACGCTATTCCGGCTTCGGCCTCTTCAAGCACTCCCTGAGCCATCACGAGAACTGGCAGCGGATGTGGCGCACTCCGACGCCCAAGCCGGCATACGACGTGGTCATCGTCGGCGGTGGCGGTCACGGTCTGGCTACCGCCTATTACCTCGCCAAGCAATTCGGCGTGAAGAACGTCGCGGTGATCGAGAAAGGCTGGCTGGGCGGCGGCAACACCGCACGCAACACCACCATCGTTCGCTCCAACTATCTGTGGGACGAGTCGGCGCACCTCTATGAGCACGCCATGAAGCTGTGGGAAGGCCTGTCCCAGGACCTGAACTACAACGTCATGTTCTCCCAGCGCGGCGTCTACAACCTCTGCCATACCCTGCAGGACATGCGCGATTCCGAGCGCCGGGTCAGTGCCAACCGCCTCAATGGCGTGGACGGCGAGCTGCTCGACACCCGCCAGGTGGCCGAGGAGATTCCCTACCTGGACTGCAGCAAGAACACCCGCTACCCGATCTTCGGTGCCACCGTGCAGCGTCGTGGTGGTGTGGCCCGTCACGACGCCGTGGCCTGGGGCTTCGCCCGCGCCGCCGACGCCCTGGGCGTGGACCTGATCCAGCAGACCGAAGTCACTGGCTTCCGCAAGCAGGACGGCAAGGTGATCGGCGTGGAAACCAATCGCGGCTTCATCGGCGCCCGGCGCGTCGGCGTGGTCACCGCGGGCAACTCCGGGCACATGGCCAAGCTCGCGGGCTTCCGCCTGCCGCTGGAATCCCACCCGCTGCAGGCGCTGGTCTCCGAACCGATCAAGCCCATCATCGACAGCGTCATCATGTCCAACGCGGTACACGGCTACATCAGCCAGTCCGACAAGGGCGACCTGGTGATCGGCGCCGGTATCGACAGCTGGGTCGGCTACGGCCAGCGCGGCTCCTACCCGGTGATCGAGCATACCCTGCAGGCCATCGTCGAGATGTTCCCGATCCTCTCGCGGGTACGCATGAACCGTCAGTGGGGCGGCATCGTCGACACCTCGCCGGATGCCTGCCCGATCATTTCCAAGACCCCGGTGGAAAACCTGTTCTTCAACTGCGGTTGGGGTACCGGCGGCTTCAAGGCCACTCCCGGCTCGGGCAACGTCTTCGCGGCGTCCCTGGCCTCCGGCGAGATGCATCCGCTGGCCAAGCCTTTCTCCATCGACCGTTTCCACACTGGCGCGCTGATCGACGAACACGGCGCAGCGGCCGTCGCGCACTAAGGAGCCCGAGCATGTTGTACATCCATTGCCCCCACTGCGGGGAATTGCGCTCCGAAGAAGAATTCCACGCCGCTGGCGAGGCGCACATCCCGCGTCCGCTGGATCCCGAGGCCTGCAGCGACGCGGAGTGGGGCGATTACATGTTCTTCCGCGACAATCCGCGCGGTCTGCGTCACGAGCTGTGGGTCCACGCGTCGGGTTGCCGCCAGTACTTCAACGCGACCCGTAACACCGAGACCTACGAAATTCTCGAAACCTATCCGATCGGCGAGCAGCCCCGCTTCACCGCCGAGCGAGGAGAGCGCAAATGAGCCAGGTCCATCGACTCACCCAGGGCGGTCGCCTGGACCGCAGCCAGGCCATCACCTTCACCTTCAACGGTCAGACCTACCAGGGCTTCAAGGGTGACACCCTGGCCTCGGCACTGCTGGCCAACGGCGTGGACGTGATCGGTCGCAGCTTCAAGTACTCCCGCCCCCGCGGCATCGTCGCCGCCGGTGCCGAAGAGCCCAACGCCATCATGCAGATCGGCGCCACCGAGGCCACCCAGGTGCCCAACGTGCGGGCGACCCAGCAGGCGCTGTACCAGGGTCTGGTTTCCGCCAGCACCAATGGCTGGCCGAGCGTCAACAACGACCTCATGGGCATTCTCGGCAAGGTCGGCGGCAAGATGATGCCGCCCGGGTTCTACTACAAGACCTTCATGTATCCGCAGAACCTGTGGATGACCTACGAGAAGTACATCCGCAAGGCCGCTGGCCTCGGGCGTGCGCCGACCCAGGTCGATCCCGACACCTATGACAACTTCAACCAGCACTGCGATGTGCTGGTGGTGGGCGGTGGCGCCGCCGGTCTGGCTGCGGCCCTGGCCGCCGGTCGTAGCGGTGCCCGGGTGATCCTGGCCGACGAGCAGGAAGAATTCGGTGGCAGCCTGCTGGACAGCCGCGAGCGTCTCGACGGCGCCCCGGCTGCCGACTGGGCGGCCAAGGCGGTCGCCGAACTGCAGGGCCTGGACAACGTGGTGCTGCTGCCGCGTGCCACGGTCAACGGCTATCACGACCACAACTTCCTCACCATTCACGAGCGGCTGACCGATCACCTGGGTGATCGCGCGCCCCATGGCCAGGTGCGTCAGCGCTTGCACCGTGTCCGCGCCACTCGCGTGGTACTGGCGACCGGCGCCCACGAGCGGCCGCTGGTGTACGGCAACAACGACCTGCCGGGCAACATGGTGGCCGGCGCCGTCTCCACCTACATCCGCCGCTATGCCGTGGCCCCGGGCCAGCGGCTGGTGCTGTCCACCAACAACGATTATGCCTACCGCGTGGCGCTGGACTGGCTCGAAGCCGGTCGCCAGGTGGTGGCCGTGGCCGACGCGCGTCCCAATCCGCGCGGTGCCTGGGTCGAGGAAGTGCGCAAGCGTGGCGTGCGCGTCATGGGCGGAACGGCCGTGAGCGAAGCCCGCGGCAACACCCGCGTGACCGGCGCCAAGATCGCCACCATCGACCTGACTGCCTTCCGTACCCTGGGTGGCGGCGAGTGGCTCGACTGCGACCTGATCGCCACCTCCGGCGGCTACAGCCCGGTGGTCCACCTGGCCTCGCACCTGGGCGGTCGTCCGCTGTGGCGCGATGACATCCAGGCCTTCGTACCCGGCCCGGCCCCGCAGAAGCGTGTCTGCGCCGGTGGGGTGAACGGGGTCTTCGCCCTGGGTGACGTCCTCGCCGATGGTTTCGAGGCCGGCGCTACCGCGGCGGCTGAAGCGGGTGCCAAGGTCGTCAGTGGTGAACTGCCCCAGGCCGAATTCCGCCAGGAAGAGCCGAGTCTGGCGCTGTTCCAGGTGCCCCACGACAAGCCGTCGTCGCGGGCTCCCAAGCAGTTCGTCGACCTGCAGAACGACGTGACCGCCGCTGGTATCGAGCTGGCCTGCCGCGAGGGCTTCGAGTCCATCGAGCACGTCAAGCGCTACACCGCCATGGGCTTCGGTACCGACCAGGGCAAGCTGGGCAACATCAACGGCCTGGCCATCGCCGCCCGCGTGCAGAGCAAGGCCATCCCGGAAGTCGGCACCACCATGTTCCGCCCGAACTACACGCCCATCACCTTCGGCGCCATCGCCGGACGGCATTGCGGCCACCTGTTCGAGCCCAAGCGCTACACCGCGCTGCACGCCTGGCACCTCAAGCAGGGCGCCCTGTTCGAGGACGTCGGCCAGTGGAAGCGTCCCTGGTACTTCCCCAAGGCGGGCGAGGACCTGCATGCCGCGGTCAACCGCGAGTGCCTGGCCGTGCGCCGTAGCGTCGGTCTGCTCGACGCCTCCACCCTGGGCAAGATCGACATCCAGGGCAAGGATGCGCGCGAGTTCCTCAATCGCGTCTACACCAACGCCTGGACCAAGCTGGACATCGGCAAGGCCCGTTACGGCCTGATGTGCAAGGAAGACGGCATGGTCTTCGACGACGGCGTCACCGCCTGTCTCGGCGACAACCACTTCCTGATGACCACCACCACCGGCGGCGCCGCACGCGTCTTCGAATGGCTGGAGCTCTACCACCAGACCGAATGGCCGGAGCTGGAGGTGTACTTCACCTCGGTCACCGACCATTGGGCGACCCTGACGCTGTCCGGTCCCAACAGCCGCAAGCTGTTGGCCAAGCTGACCGACATCGATCTGGACAACGCCGCCTTCCCCTTCATGGCCTGGAAGGAAGGCCAGGTGGGTGGGGTGCCGGCACGGGTGTTCCGTATCTCCTTCACCGGTGAACTGTCCTACGAGATCAACGTGCCGGCCAACTACGCCATGGGCGTACTGGAGCAGGTGGTCGCCGCGGGCAAGGAGTTCGACCTCACCCCCTACGGCACCGAGACCATGCACGTACTGCGGGCGGAGAAGGGCTTCATCATCATCGGCCAGGATACCGACGGTTCGGTCACGCCGCAGGACCTGGGCATGGGCTGGGCGGTCAGCCTGAACAAGAGCTTCTCCTTCGTTGGCAAGCGCGGCATGCATCGCCAGGACTGCGTCCGCGAGAATCGCAAGCAACTGGTCGGCCTCAAGCCGCTGGATGCACGCGATGTCCTGCCGGAGGGTACGCAGCTGGTGTTCGAACGCAACCAGCCGATCCCCATGGACATGGTGGGCCACGTGACCTCCAGCTACTACAGCGCGACCCTGGGCTACGGCTTCGCCATGGCCATGGTCAAGGGTGGTCTGGGCCGCATGGGGCAGACCGTCTACGCCCCGCTGGCCGACGGCCGCTACATCGCTGCCGAGATCGTCTCGCCGGTGTTCTACGACCCCAAGGGTGAGCGGCAGAACGTCGCCTAACGAGGATAGCGCCCCCATGAACAACATCAATGTGTACGACCAATACTCCGCCAAGGCGCGCGCCGAATCCCCGCTGTTCCATGCCGAGCTGAGCAAGCTCGCCGGACGGGGCCCGGCCACCGCCGGGGTAACCCTGCGCGAGCGGGCCCTGCTAGGTCACCTGGTGCTCCGTGGCGATGCCCATGACGAAGGCTTCACCGGCGCCGTGCAGAGCGTGGTCGGCCTGGAAGTGCCCGGTCCGCTGGCGATCACCCAGAAGGGCGAGAGCTCGCTGCAGTGGCTCGGTCCGGACGAATGGCTGCTGGTCGTGCCCGGTGGCAGCGAATTCGCCACCGAGCAGGCGCTGCGCCAGGCCCTGGGCGAGCGCCACGTCGCCATCGTCAACGTCGGTGGCGGCCAGACGCTGGTCGAGCTCAAGGGACCCAAGGTGCGTGAAGTGCTGATGAAGTCCACGTCCTACGATGTCCATCCGGACAACTTCCCGGTAGGCAAGGCAGTGGGGACGGTATTCGCCAAGTCCCAGCTGATCATCCGCCACACCGCGGAGGACACCTGGGAGCTGGTGGTGCGCCGGAGCTTCGCCGACTACGTCTGGCTGTGGCTGCAGGACGCGAGTGCCGAGTACGGACTGCGCATCGAGGCCTGATCACGGCCTACGTTCAGTCCCGTTCTAGCGAACCCGACCTGCGTGACGCGCAGGTCGGGTTTTGTGGTTTTGGCTTCATCTCTATGCAAAGGAATTCAACATGAGCCGCACGCCCGATACCTGGATTCTCACCGCCCAGAGCCCGAGTCGCCTCGGCACCGTGGACGTGGTCACTCGCTATCTCTTCGAGCAGGGCTGCTATGTCACCCAGCACCACAGCTTCGATGATCGCGAAGCCCAACGCTTCTTCATCCGGGTGGAATTCCAGGTGCCCGGCGATTTCAACGAGGGGCTGTTCCGCGTCGGCCTCGACCTGCGCTTCACCCCCTTCGACATGACCTTCGAGCTGACCCCGCCGGCCTATCGGGCCAAGGTCGCCATCATGGTCTCCAAGGCGGACCACTGCCTGAACGACCTGCTCTATCGCCAGCGCATCGGCCAGTTGCCCATGGACGTGGTGGCGGTGATCTCCAACCACCCCGACCTGGAGCCCCTGGCGGCCTGGCACGGCATTCCCTATCACCATTTCCCCCTGGATCCCCAGGACAAGCCGGCCCAGGAGGCCAAGGTCTGGCAGGTGCTGCAGGAAACCGGTGCGGAACTGGTGATCCTCGCCCGCTACATGCAGGTGCTGTCGCCCGAACTCTGCCGCCGCCTCGATGGCTGGGCGATCAACATCCACCACTCCCTGCTGCCGGGCTTCAAGGGCGCGCGGCCCTATCACCAGGCCTACGCCAAGGGCGTCAAGCTGGTGGGCGCCACCGCGCACTACATCAACAACGACCTCGATGAGGGCCCCATCATCGCCCAGGGCGTCGAGTCCGTGGACCATGCCCACTATGCCGAGGACCTGGTGGCCCGCGGCCGTGACATCGAGTGCCTGACCCTGGCGCGCGGGGTGGGCTATCACCTGGAGCGCCGCGTCTTCCTCAATGCCGGGCGGACGGTGGTGCTCTAACCCTTCTCGCTATCCCTCCTGGCAGGCTGCGAGATCGCCAAGGCGTTCGCAGCCTGCCTGGCCTGCGCCACCTCGATCATCTTTCCTATCAGCTCGGCAGCGCACCTATCAGGCGCTGCCCGGAGACGTTCGCGCGTCCTTTGGCCGTACCAGACGAACAGCGTCAGGCTGGGTGATGGCCGGGATAGAGAGGTAGCTATGGATGAGGAGAGGGGGCCGGGAAGGGAGCCTGGCTGGCTCTGCCGGCGGGGGGAGCAGGAGGGCGGGGCGCACCCGCCTCCGCAGGGGGGAGGCGGGCGGCGGGGCAGGCGATCAGCCCGCCTGGGACAGGGTGGAGCGCACGGCGGGCGGGGCGACGTCTTCGCCGGCCTTCTCCAGGTTCTTGCCCAGCAAGGCGTGGTAGAGCTCCTTGTCACCGAGGATGCCCACGGCACGGCCATCGGTCTCCAGTACCAGCTTGTGCCCGGTGTGGTAGCGGATCTCCAGGGCATCGCGCATACGGATGTCGGCCGGTGCCAGGGTCGGTTGACGCTGCAGGCTGGTGACCGGCATACCCGGGGTCCAGCGTTGCAGGGCCAGGCTTTCGCCGCCGCGGCGCAGGGCCTTGACCGTCTGGTTTTCCAGGGCCAGCCAGATGTCGTGGCTGCGCTCCAGGCAGATCTCGTTGCCTTCACGACCGCACTTGTCCAGGCCACGCATCAGGCTATAGCCGCTGAGCACGTTGAGCGGATTGGTGTGGGCGACGAAGGTGCGTACGTATTCGTCCGCCGGATTGAGCACGATGTCCTCGGGGCGGCCGTGCTGGATGATGCGGCCGTCCTTCATGATGGCGATGTTGGTGCCGATCTTGAGGGCTTCGTCCAGGTCGTGACTGACGAAGACGATGGTCTTGTTGACCTTGGCCTGCAGCTGCAGCAATTCGTCCTGCAGCTGCTGGCGAATGAGCGGGTCGAGGGCGGAGAAGGGTTCGTCCATCAACAGGATGTCGGCATCCATGGCCAGGGCGCGAGCCAGGCCCACGCGCTGCTGCATGCCGCCGGAGAGGGAGTCGGGCTTCTTGTTGCGCCACTGGGTCAGGCCGACCAGTTCCAGCTTCTCGTCAACCAGCTTCTTGCGCTCGGCGGCCGAGCGACCCTGCATCTCAAGACCGAAGCCGACGTTCTCGGCCACGGTCAGCCAGGGCATCAGGGCGAACTTCTGGAACACCATGGCGATGCGGGTGGTACGCATGTCCTTGAGTACCGCGGGCGAGCAGTTGGCGATGTCCACTTCGCTGCCTTTGTGCTCGATCAGCAGCTTGCCGCGACTCACGGTATTGAGGCCGTTGATGCAGCGCAGCAGGCTGGACTTGCCTGAGCCGGACAGGCCCATCAGCACGCAGATCTCGCCCTTCTGGACCTCCAGGCAGGCGTCCTCGACGCCCAGCACCTGGCCGGTTTCCTGGAGGATATCGCTGCGGCCCTTGCCCTGGTCGAGCATTTCCAGGGCGCGCTTGTTCTGCTTGCCGAAGATGACGTCGACATGTTCGAAACGAATGGCGGTCATGACTTATTTAACCTCGCGTGGGGCGGGTTGCTTGCACACCCGGTCGAGCAGGATGGCGATCAGGACGATGGACAGTCCCGCCTCGAAGCCCAGGGCGATGTCCGCGGTGTTGAGGGCGTTCACCACTGGCTTGCCGAGGCCGTCGGCGCCCACCAGGGCAGCGATCACCACCATGGACAGCGACAGCATGATGCACTGGGTGATACCGGCGCCGATGCTGGGCATGGCGTGGGGCAGTTCGATGCGGGTCAGCAGCTGCCAGCGCGAGCAGCCGAAGGCCTTGCCGGCGTCCATCAGCTCGGCGGGAACGTCCTGGATGCCCAGGCAGGTCAGGCGGATCGGCGCGGCCACGGCGAATACCACCGTGGAGATCAGTCCGGGCACTACGCCCAGGCCGAACAGAGTCAGGGTCGGAATCAGATAGACGAAGGTGGGGACCGTCTGCATCAGGTCCAGGACCGGGCGCAGGCCGGTGTAGAACCAGGGTTTGTGCGCGGCGATGATGCCCAGCGGCACGCCGACGGCGATGCAGACCAGGGTGGCGAAGACCACCTGGGCCAGGGTTTCCATGGTTTCCTGCCAGTACCCCAGATTGAGGATCAGCAGCAGGGAGATGAGGGCGAAGATCACCAGGCCGATGCTGCGTTGCAGCAGATAGACGCCCACCGCCACCAGCGCGATGAAGGCCAGCGGGTTGAACCACATCAGGCCGGCGGTGAGGCCATGGATAAGGCCGGACAGCACATCGGAGATCTTGTCGAAGACGCTGGCGCCATGCAGCGTCAACCAGTCGATGAAGTCGGCGATCTGCTGACCGAGAGGGAGTTTGTGGTCTGTTATTAACATAACGGTGCCCGTCAGGTAGGAGTGGACAGGTCGAAGCACGAGAAACGCTGATTCGTGCTTCGGCTGTGGCAGTACCCGCCCGAAGTGGCGCGGGACAGTCGAATGTTATTGTTCCGTCAGGGTGCCAAGGCGGCTTTGGCCGCTTCTAGCGCAGGCTTGCCGTCGCGTGTGGTCACGCCGGCCAGCCACTGGTCGAGCACCTGCGGATGCGCCTTGAGCCACACCTTGGCGGCCGCGCTCGCGGATTGTTTTTCGTTGAGGACCTTGTCCATCAGCTGGTTTTCCATGTCCAGGGTAAAGGACAGGTTGGTCAGCAGCTTGCCCACGTTGGAGCATTCCTGGACGTAGCCCTTGCGCACATTGGTGTAGATGGTGGCGCCGCCGTAGTTGGGGCCGAAGACGTCGTCGCCGCCCTGGAGGTAGGCCATCTTGAAGCGGGTGTTCATCGGATGGGGTTCCCAGCCGAGGAATACCACCCACTGCTTGCGTCGCTCGGCGCGCTGGATCTGCGACAGCATCCCGGCCTCGCTGGACTCCACCAGCTTGAACTTGCCCAGGTCGAAGGCATTCTTGTCGATCATGCCCTGGATCAGGCGGTTGCCGTCGTTGCCCGGCTCTATGCCGTAGATCTTGCCGTCGAACTTGTCGGCATTCTTGGCGATGTCGGCGAAGCTCTTGACCCCGGCGTCATAGACGTACTGGGGGACGGCCAGGGTGTACTTGGCGCCCTCCAGGTTGGCGCGTACGGTCTCGACGCTGCCATTGTCCGCATAGGGCTTGATGTCCGCTGCCATGCTCGGCATCCAGTTGCCGAGAAAGACGTCTATGTCCTTGTTCTGCAAGGACTTATAGGTGACCGGTACGGAGATCATGTTGGTCGTGGTCTGGTAGCCCAGGGCGTGCAGCACCTCGCTGGTCACGGCCGTGGTTACCGTGATGTCGGTCCAGCCGACATCCGCGAAGCGTACCTTGGCACAAGAGGCCGGCTCGGCTGCCTGAACAAAAAGTGGCGCCAGCAGGGCGGCACTCCAGAGCCAACGGGAACAACCTTTCATGGACACATCTCCTTGCGTTTGGTGGGGTACCTTTCGGTGCGCCCCACGTGTATTTATCTGTAACTCATCCCCCCAGGCGCGCCTACCGCCTGCGTCGCTACCAGTGTACGCGGCGTCGTAACCAGAAGCGGAAATGTCGTATCCAGCATGGGGTCCAGGGCGCTTTCGCGGCGGTTGCGGCAGAGCGCATCGGTTGGTCCGCCGGCTACACGGGCTCGTGCGGTAAAACCCAGGCCAGAGGTGTTGGCGAGCGTTCCAAGGTGGATGGTCACTGGGCCAGACTGGCCTTGATCGCCAGGTTGCCAGGAGTTCCGCCGCGGGTGACAACGCCCTTGAGCCAGGTTTCGAGCTGCTCGGGATTGCGCTGTAGCCAAAGGCGCGCGGCGCGGCGCGGGTTGTCCTTTTCGTTGAGCACCCTGTCCATCAGCTGGTTTTCCATGTCCAGGGAAAACACCAGGTTGCCCAGCAGCCGGGCCACGTTGGGGCACTGCTGGGCATAGCCCTTGCGCACCACCGTGTAGACCGTGGCACCGCCCTGATGGGGGCCGAAGTAGTCGTCACCGCCATCGAGATAGGCCAGCTTGTGCCGGATGTTCATCGGGTGCGGTTCCCAGCCGAGAAAGACGATCCACTGCCGGTCCAGCAGCTCTTTCATCCGCACCTGGGCCAGCATGCCCTGTTCGCTGGATTCGTCGAGGGTGAAGCCGCCCAGGCCAAAGGCGTTGTTGGCGATCATCTTCTTGAGCAGGGCATTGCCATCGTTGCCCGGCTCGATGCCGTAGAGGGTGTGGCCGAAGCGATTAGCGTAGCGGGCGATATCGGCGACGTTCTTCACCCCGGCGTCATAGACGTACTGGGGCACGGCCAGGGTGTAGCGAGCACCTTCCAGGTTGGCGTGCAGGCGTTCGAGCGTGCCGCCATCGATATAGGCCTGGCTGAGTTTGGTCTGGGCGGGCATCCAGTTGCCAAGGAAGACATCGGCCTCGTTCCTGGCCAGGGCTTCGTAGGTCTGCGGCAGGGAAAGTCGCAGCACCTCGGTCTCGTAACCCAAGGCGCTGAGCAGATAGCGGGTCATGGCGTTGGTGACATTGAGATCCGACCAGCCGACATCGGCCAGACGTACCTCATGGCAGCTTTCGGGTTCGCTTGTTGCCTGCGCAGCCGAGCACAGCAACAGGCCGGACAGCCACAGCGCTTGGGAGATCTTCATCCTGGACTCCAACGGATCGCGACGGTGAGGGGCCTGACCGTTGCACGTACCGGTCCGTCTAGCCCGGGCTTTACTGGCTTTTCGCCATGTGTCACCAGAGGGGCGACAAACGGTCGATCGGCTGACCTACGACTGTGCCCACTGAGTCGCCATGCCACATTTTGGCGCGGGCCGGTTACGTCCTGGTGTTACCAATGGAATACATGCGGCGAAGTGCTACTGCCCAGAGGTCGGTCTCGGATCAGAAGGGTCGTAATTAAAAAACCTATCTAATCAAGGCTATTGGCTGCTGCTGAATGGGTTATTCGGCCCAGACAGCCTCGTCGTCACTGGGTTCACCTATTTTCGGCATGGGAATTGCGACATGACTTATGCGTCCGCGACACATTCTTCGCCCACAGTCGTCTGCCGCACCTCATTAGAGCCCAGCCAAGGGCCTTAGCCTGCGTGAAGGAGATTCAAACCATGTCGCCCATTCCCACCTCGTCACAGGCCCGTGCGATCCAGTCCATCGGCTTTCTGCTACTGGATAATTTCACGCTCATCTCCCTGGCTTCGGTCGTGGAGCCGCTGCGCATGGCCAATCAGCTGTCAGGACGGGAACTCTATCGCTGGTGCACCCTGAGCCTGGACGGTCGGCCGGTGCGGGCGAGCGACGGCTTGCAGATCACCCCGGACAGCGCCGTGAGCGCCGCCCCGGCAATGGACATGGTGATCGTCTGTGGCGGCGTGGGCATCCAGCGCAGCGTGTCTCGCGAACACTGCACCTGGCTGCAGAGCCAGGCGCGTCAAGGTCGCAAACTGGGCGCGGTCTGTACTGGCAGCTGGGCCCTGGCCCGCGCCGGCCTGCTCGACGGTTACGATTGCAGCGTGCACTGGGAAACCCTGGCAGCGCTGCAGGAAGCCTATCCGCGCGTGGTGCTCAGCACCCGCCTGTTCACCATCGACCGCAACCGCTGCACCGCTTCGGGCGGCACGGCGCCGATGGACATGATGCTGCACCTGATCGGTCGCGAGCATGGTCGTGAGCTGTCGGCGGCGATCTCGGAAATGTTCATCTACGAGCGCATCCGCAACGAGCAGGATCACCAGCGCGTCCCGCTCAAGCACATGCTGGGCACCAACCAGCCCAAGCTGCAGGAGATCGTGGCGCTGATGGAGGCTAATCTCGAAGAGCCCATCGATCTCGACGAGCTGGCGGTCTATGTGGATGTGTCCCGGCGCCAGCTGGAGCGCCTGTTCCAGAAGTACCTGCACTGCTCGCCGTCGCGCTACTACCTCAAGCTGCGCCTGATCCGCGCCCGGCAGCTGCTCAAGCAGACCACCCTGTCGATCATCGAGGTGGCCTCGGTGTGCGGCTTCGTCTCCACCCCGCACTTCTCCAAGTGCTACCGCGAGTACTTCGGCATTCCGCCGCGCGACGAGCGTCAGGGACCGACCATCCAGCAGCCCATCGCGCTGATGCCGCTGTCCCAGGAGCTGTCGCTGATGCCGGCGTCTTCGGCACTGGCCGCCCTGAGCCAGGCCCAGGGCGAATCCACCTTTGCCAGCGTGCGGCTGTAAGCCGCCTCACAGCGCCTAGCGACCGCTGGGCAGGCTGAGCAGCAACGCCGCCGTCTGCAGATCCGGCTGGCCGTCGAAACGGCCTGGCCGGTACTTCATCTGGAAGGCGCCGATGACATCGCGGGTGCCCTGGTCGAGCACGCCAGTGCGGGGTACCGCGTAACCAATTCGTGCCAGTTGATCCTGGAACCAGGCCGGAGGCGGCAACACGCCGCCCAGGCTGGCCTGGCGCTGAGCGACCACGTTCTGATCCGGCCAGTTGATCAGGCCCGCCGCGGCCAGACGAGCCCAGGGAAACAGCGGACCCGGATCCTGCTTGCGCCCAGGAGCGATGTCGCTGTGCCCGACGATAGCGCGGCGATCCAGTCCATGGCGTTGTTCGATGTCCTTGAGCAGCGGAATCAGTGCCTTGATCTGGGCTTCGCTGAAGGGATACCACTGGCGTCCGGCCGGGGTGTCGCGAAAGCCCAGGTTGACCATCTCGATGCCGATGGAGGTGGAGTTGAGCCAGGTCCGCCCCTCCCATTCGCTGACGCCGGCGTGCCAGGCGCGGCGATTTTCGTCCACCAGGCGATAGATGGTGCCATCGGTGTCGATCAGGTAGTGGGCACTGACGCCGGCCTGGGTCAGCAGCTTGAGCGATTGCTGCGAGCCGGCCGCGGTGTAGTGCAGCACGATGTATTGCACCCGGCTGTCCTGGTCGCGAGCGGTGTAGTCGTCATTGATGCGCGGACCGCTGGAGCAGCCGGCCAGGAGCAGGCCGCAGAGCAGCCAGGGAAGGAGCTTGAAGGGATTTCGCACGGTTACCTCGCGAACGGCGGAAGGGTCAGGCCACGTCCAGGCGATCGCGTCCGGCGCGCTTGGCGCGGTAGAGCGCCTGGTCGGCACGTTCGAATACGGTATCGGCATCCTCGCCTGGCGCAAAGGCGGCAAGACCGGCGGACAGGGTGACCACCACCCGTTCACCCTTGAAATGGAAGGGGCAGGCCGCGACCGCGGCGCGGAGTTGCTCGATCAGGGTGACCCCGCCGGCAAGGGGCGTGGCGCCCAGTAGCACGACGAACTCCTCGCCCCCGAAGCGGGCGATGAAGTCGGTCTTGCGCAGGCGGCGTTGCAATTCGTTGGCGATGATCTTGAGCACCTTGTCGCCAGCCAGGTGGCCGTATCCGTCGTTGATGCGCTTGAACAGATCGACGTCGAGCACGGCCATGAGCAGGTCGCCGCCATGGCGTTGCCAGCGGGCTACCTCCAGGTCCAGGCGCTCGCTCCAGGCGGCGCGGTTGGGCAGCCCCGTGAGCGGGTCGCAGAGGGCCTTCAGCCGCTGTTCTTCCAGGTGGCCGCGATACTGCTTGGCTTCGCGTTCCATGCCGGCGACGCGCTCGGTGAGGGCGCTGAGCTGGTCGCTGGCCTCCTGTTCACGAGTCTCGCGCTGGGTCTGCTGCTCGGCCAGGCTGGCCAGCAGGCCTTCCAGGCGACTATCCAGAGACAGCTTGAGGCTGTCCAGGTCGGTGGCGTCCTGCACCTCGCTCTGCAGGTCGTTGACCTGACCGCGCAGGACTTCGCCAAAGGCGCGCTCCTGGGTCTGGCCGTCCTGACGCTGCTCGTGGACGTCCTGCAGGCCGCTCTGAAAGGCGGCGAGACGTTCGTTGAGGCGGCGCAGGTAGAGCTGGAATTCGCTCTGCCCGGAATGGTTGAGGGCCAGCACCAGCACCGACAGGTCGTCGAGCACCGGGACGAGTTCGTACCAGTTCAGGCTGCCCTGGATCCGCTGGCGCAGGTGTTCGGCCTGGGGCTTGTGGCTATCGGGCAGGGCCAGATCGTCGAGCAGCCGTAGCAGGGTGGCTTCCAGGTGCGGGGCGATGGCGCTGTAGCCCGGCTCGGGAACGGGAGGCAGGGCATAGGCCGGATCGGCCTGGGTCGCCAGGGGCTCGATGGCGGTTGCAGACGGTGCAGCGGGCACAACCTCGACCGGCGGCAAGTGTTCGGGCGTTGCCAGGGCTTCTGGCGTCGCTGCTGCCGGGGGCTCTTCCGCTATCGGACTCGGCGCCCGTGGCGCTTCTTCCGCGGACTCGCCCCGACCGCCCAGCAGCCGCTGCAGGAAGCCGGCGCGGGCGGGCTGCTCGGGGTGCAGCTGGTTCAGGGCCTGTTGCTGCAGACGGCTGAACTCTCCCAGCAGCGCGGGCAGTTCGCCCGGTTGGCCGGCAGCGGCCTGGGCGCGCTTGGCGAAGCTCTTGAGGGCCTTGCGCAGATCGCGCGGCAGCTCCAGGGTCTGCAACAGGCGGCAGAGTTCGGCGAAGGCGTCGGCCACTTGGCGTGCACGCAGTTCCCGACGCTGCTCGGAATCGAGTACGGTGCGCTCCAGGCGCGGAATCAGCTTGGCGAGGTCGGCGTCGCTGTCGTCACGGCGGAGGATGTCACGCAATTCCACCAGGCAGGCGTCCACCGCCGCGTCGTTGCCTTCGGCGGCCAGGCTGCTGCGCACGAGACCACGACGCACCAGATCCAGGCGGTTTTCCCACCGGCTTTCCAGGCGTTCGAGGTTCTCGAGGCTTTCCAGGTATTTGCTTTTCCAGCGTTCGACGTCCGCGCGCTCCATCCGCCTGCTCCAGAGGCTTGAGGGTGGCCAGCAGGCAGGCGCGACAAGGCGGCCAGCCCACTTGATAGTCGCTAGGGTATCGGCGGTTTCGGCGAAAGTTTGAGCAGGACGACCGGAGGCCGCTTGAGAGGGACGAACTGAGGAGCCGCCGCCGCAGGACGCGGCGGCGGCGGGGTATTACTTGGCGGCGCGTTCTTTCTGGATCAGGAAGTCGGCGACCTTCAGGGTCTCGTCCGGACCACCCGAGGAGCCCAGGTCGAAGCGGTACTTGCCATTGACCACCATGGTCGGCACGCCGGTGATCTGATAGGCCATGGCCAGTTTCTTGTCCTTTTCCACCTGACCCTTCACGGCGAAGGAATTGTAGGTGCTAAGGAACTTGTCGCGATCCACGCCCTGGGTGGCGAGGAAGTCGGCCATCTCTTCGGGGGTGGCGAGCTTCTTGTGTTCCTTGTGGATGGCGGCGAAGACGGCGTCATGCACCTTGGCTTCCACGCCCATGGCTTCCAGGGTCACGAACAGCTGACCGTGGACGTTCCAGACGCCACCGAACATGGCCGGCACGCGCTTGAAGGTAACGTCGTCGGGCAGCTTCTTGGACCAGGCGTTGAGGGTGGGTTCGAAGGCGTAGCAGTGCGGGCAGCCGTACCAGAACAGCTCAACCACTTCGATCTTGCCGGGCTCGGACACCGGAACCGGACTGCTCAGTTCGGTGTACTGCTTGCCGGCCTGGATGTCGTCGGCATGGGCGGCCGCGCCGAACAGACTGGCGGCGGCGAACACGGCGGAGAAAAGCAGGTTGCGCATGGGACTACTCCTGGAAGAAGGCACGCCCACCAACCGGGCATGACGGATTGCGGGCATTGTAGCCGGGTGCATCGCCGCGCCTAGTCGCCAGAGCGGCCGAGGCCGGCCATGTTCAGGCTTCGTTCAGGTTGCCGGCGGGCAAGGCTCTCGTCCGGCGCATCCGATATACTGCTGGCTTTGCCGCGCGCTCGCGAGTACCCCCATGTCCAGCTTCAAGAATCCCATCGTCGGTCTGTGCCAGCAGGCGTCCTTTCTCATCAGCGCCGCCAAGGTCGATCAGTGCCCGTTCGACAGCGGCCTGGAAGTGGCCTTCGCCGGTCGCTCCAACGCCGGCAAGTCCAGCGCGCTCAACACCCTGACCCATGCCAACCTGGCGCGTACCTCCAAGACGCCGGGGCGCACCCAGCTGCTCAACTTCTTCAGCCTCGACGAGGAGCGGCGCCTGGTGGACCTGCCCGGCTATGGCTACGCCAAGGTACCGATCCCGCTCAAGCAGCACTGGCAGGAGCACCTGGAGGCCTATCTGAGCAGCCGCAATTCGCTCAGTGGCGTGGTGCTGATGATGGACATCCGCCATCCGCTGACCGAGTTCGACCGCCTGATGCTGGACTGGGCCCAGGCCAGCTCCATGCCGCTGCACATCCTGCTGACCAAGGCCGACAAGCTGGCCTTCGGCGCGCAGAAGAATGCCCTGCTCAAGGTGCAACGTGAAATACGTCAGGGCTGGGGCGATACCGCCAGTATCCAGCTGTTCTCGGCGCCCAAGCGCCAGGGCGTGGAAGATGCGCAGCGGGTGCTGGCCGGCTGGCTGGGGCTCGACGAGCCCGTCGCCGAGGCATAAAAAAACTCCGGACTTCCATCGGGGGAGGGGAGAAGTCCGGAGTTCAAGACTGGACCGCCAAAGCAGGGGTCCAGCATCTGCCAACACTAAACAGCAAAGGAGCTGAACGGTTATCCGAACCGTTCAGCAATTCAGACGGGGCGCCTTGAGAAAGGTTCGCCCTACCCGGGAAGAAAGCCGGCGCCCTGACTAGCGGCCGCTGGCGAGTCCCAGGCCCTCGTCGACCCCTAGGTGTACGTTCATGCACTGAACGGCGGCACCGGCCGCGCCCTTGCCCAGGTTGTCGAGGCGCGCTACCAGCGTCATCCGCTCGGCATTGCCATAGACGAAAAGATCGGCGCGGTTGGTGTCGTTGCTGGCCTGGACGTCGAAGAAGCCATTGTCCAGTTCCTCCTCGGCCGCTACCGACGCCACGCGAATGAAGGCTTCGCCATCATAGTGCCGGGCCAGCGCCGCCTGCAGGTCGGCCGCCGTGGTGCCGGGACGCAACTGGCTGGCGTGCAGGGGGATAGTGACTGCCAGGCCCTTGAGGAAGGGACCGACGATGGGGCTGAACACCGGCGCGGCGGCCAGGCCGCTCTGCACGCGCATTTCCGGCAGGTGCTTGTGGCCCTGGCCCATGGCATAGGGACGCGGGCTCTGCAGGCGTGCATCGCCGCCGGCTTCGTAGGCGGCGATCATCTGCTTGCCGCCGCCGCTGTAGCCGGTCAGGGAAAAGGCCGACAGCGGGGTTTCCGGGGCCAGCAGGCCGGCATCCACCAGCGGGCGAGCCAGCAGGATGAAGGCGCTGGCGTGGCAGCCCGGGTTGGCGATGCGCTTGCTGGCGCGCAGCGCCTCGCGTTGCCCGGGAGCGAGTTCGGGCAGGCCGTAGGTCCAGCCGCTGTCGGTGCGGAAGGCGGTGCTGGCGTCGATGATGCAGGTGTTCGGATTGGTCACCAGGCTGACCGCTTCCCGGGAGGCGGCATCGGGCAGGCAGAGGAAGGCCACATCGGCGGCATTGAGGAAGCGCGCACGCTCGGCCGGGTCCTTGCGCTTGCTCTCGTCGATGCGCAGCAGCTCGATATCCGAACGGCCGGTCAGATAGTCCAGCAGGCGCAGGCCGGTGGTGCCTTCCTGGCCGTCGACGAAAACTTTGAAGCTCATGGCGGTGCCTCTCGCGGATGGGCGCTGAAAGCATCGATTGTAGCGACTCGGGCACAGCAGGCATACGCCGGAGGTCAGGGTTACAGCCAGGGCCTGTCAGACCAGCGCAGCCGGACGCGCCAGCGTCCTCTCCCTGATTGATAGAGGTACAGATCCAAATTGGCAAGTTTTGTACGGATACAGTGTTCCATAGCTGTAAGTGGTCTGCTCTGCCTGTGGCGGCGAAGCTGGAGTCTTCCTGCCACTACACCGGAATGCGCCATGGATCCCCTGACCTTCAGTTCTGCCCCCGTGCGGTCTCTGGTCTGCTGTCGCGGCTTTCGCCGACTGTTGCAGCTCTTCGCCCGCTGGCGGCGACGATCGATCGGCCGTCGCCAACTGCAGCGGCTGGATCCCCGAGCGCTGGGCGATCTGGGCTTGAACCTGGCCGATCAGTATCGGGAAGGAAGCAAGTCCTTCTGGCAGGAGTGAAATTATGCGGCGAGGTGAGACTTCCGCCGGCTGGCAGTAGTCTCACTCAGGCATATCCAGACGGGAGCCACCCATGAAAACCTTGCACCTGAGCGCCGCTGCGGCGCTGTTCTGCCTGTCCACCGCCGCGTCGGCGTCGAGCTTCTATGTCACCACCGACATCATCGTCAACGCCATCGATGCGACCTCTGATACGACGTCGTCCATCACCGGGTCCTTCAAGAACGACAAGCTGGTGCTGGACGCCCGCGACGATGCGGCCAGCTTCGTCGGCAGCTCCGGTGACATCCGCGGTGTACGTTTGGAAGCGGCGCTGGACCACCTGCGCAGCCAGGCGCCAGAACTGCGTCAGGCCAGCGACGACCAGCTGGCTCAGGCGATCCTGGCGATCTAGACCGCAACACCACGAAATACCCCCTGCGCCGCCTGTCTGCTAGCCCGGAGCGGGGGGCTGCGTTAGCCTTGGCGACCATCTGCCACCGGAGGGTCGTCATCCATGTATTTCCGCCGTTCTGCCGGGCTGTTGCTCGGGCTCTGTCTTGCCACGCCGGTTCTGGCGTTCGACTCCACCACCGAAGGTCTGGTCAAGACCATCTACGGCACCAGCCAGCTCACCACCGGCCCCTTCCAGAACAAACTGGTCCTGGCGGCCCGTGACGATGCCGCGGCTTTCGTCGCCACCGACGGCGCCCTGCGCGGCGCTCAGCTGGAAGAAACCTTAAGAGCCCTGCGCGCGGCCGATCCTGGGTTGCACGCTTCCGACCGGGAACTCGCCCAGGCCATTCTGAGTCAGTAGTCCGTTTCAATTCCGTGACATCCCTGGAGTATCCATGCGCCGTTCCCTGCTTATCGCCGCTGCCCTGACCTTGGGCGTTTCGAGCCTGGCTCAGGCCCAGACCCTGGTGGCCACCAGTAACATCGTGGTGCGGGCGCTGCAGCGCAGCATCGACTTCACTTCCGACACCACCACCTCCATCCGTGACGCCAAGGTGGTCCAGGCTGCCCGTGGCGATGCCGCCAGCTTTGTCGCCACCGACGGCGACATCCGCGGCGTGCAGCTGGAAGAAGCCTTCCGCAGCCTGCGCGACCAGTTCCCGGCCGCGCGTCAGGCCAACGACCTGCAGCTGGCTCAGGCCATCCTGGCGCTGTGAAGAACCGCGCCGGCCGGCTGCGGCAGTGGCTGGCTGGCCTCGCGGCCGGCCTGGCCCTCGGTGGGGCTCAGGCCGCCCTGCACCTCGAACTCGACACCCAGGGCCTGACGCCCGCGCAGATCCAGGCCACCCAGCAGTTGCTGGATGAGGCCCAGGCGTTGCTGCCACCCAAATTCAAGGCGGCGCTCGACGAACGCATTCCGGTGCGCTGGAGCAGCGAGCTGCTGAAAGAAGCCTATGGCGAGGCGGATCGGCGCAATCTGCTGCTCAATCGCCGCCTGCTGCCCAGTCTGGTGGACGGCAGCGACACCCGCATCCAGACCGGTCGACCCCATGGCACCCAGCACCGCGAGCTGCTGGCCACGGTGCTGCATGAGCTGACCCACTTCTATGACCGCGAGCGCGTCTGGACGCCCGAGCAGCGCCAGCTGATCCTGTCCTGCGGCGGCCTGGGGCTGACTTCCGACCAGTTGCCGGTGAAATGCCAGGGCCAGGCCGGGCGCAGCTATACCCTGTCCGATGATCCACGGTTGCTGGACCTGGCCGGCTGGCAGGTGAAGACGCGCAAGCACGGCAATCGCGAGTCGAAGAACCTCTTTATCGCGCGCAGTCCCGATCTCTATGAAGTCACCAACCCGAAGGAATTCGTGGCGGTGAACATGGAGTATTTCCTGCTCGATCCCAGCTACGCCTGTCGCCGGCCGGCGCTGCAGCGCTACTTCGCCGAGCACTTCGGCTGGTCACCGGCGCACGATGCCTGTCCGGGTCGCTATCCCTATCTCAACGCCGGCAACGACTTCGGCGAGGCGCCCCTGGGTTGGCTCGATCCGGAGCGGGTCTATGCGGTCGACTACCTGCTGGCCGAGGGCAACGAAAAAGTCATGAGCCGCTGGGGCCACAGCATGCTGCGCTTGGTGGTCTGCGCCCCCGGTCGGCCACGCGGCCCGGATTGCCGGCTGGACCTGCAATACCACCTGGTGCTGTCGTTCCGGGCCTTCGTCAACGACGTCCAGCTCTCCAGCTGGCGTGGCCTGACCGGCTCCTACCCCTCGCGGCTGTTCGTGCTGCCGCTGGCCCAGGTGGTGGACGAGTACACCAAGGTGGAGCTGCGCGGCCTGCAATCGGTGCCGCTCAAGCTGACCCGCCCGGAGATCGCCGATTTTCTCGAACGCACCGCCCAGGTGCACTGGAGCTATGACGGCCAGTACTACTTCGTCACTAACAACTGCGCGGTGGAAACCTTCAAGCTGTTGCACGACGGCGTGCCGCGTCTGGCCGATGCCCAGCTCGATGTCATCACCCCCACCGGACTCATGGATGCGCTCAGGTTCAAGGACCTGGTGGACACCTCGGTGCTGGATGATCCGCGCGAGGCGCTGCGGCTGGGCTATCGCTTCGACAGCTTCCGCGAACGCTTCCAGGCCATGTTCAAGGTGGCCAGGGAGCGCCTGAACCTGCCCCAGGCGGACGTCGAGGCCTGGCTGGCGCAGACCCCGCAGCAGCGTCGCGAGCAATTCCAGCGCGCCGACCTGCGCGCCAGCGCCGCCTTGCTGCTGCTGGAGCAAGCGGCCTATCGCCGGGCGCTGCTGCAGGCGCAGACCGAGCTCAAGGATCGCTACCTGGGTCAGGATGCCGTGGACAAGGCGCGCTTCGGCAAGGCCGGTGGCGCCCTGGAGCAGATCCTCAAGGACAGCGGCTACCTGAGCCGCCCGGCCGAGCTGCTGGGCACCGACGGCTACGGCCTGCCGCAACCGGGCGAGTGGGAACAGCTGACTGCCGAGAGCCAGAAGCGCCAGGCCCATCTGCGCAGCCTCAGGGATACGCTCAACAACGAGGTCCGGCAGCTGCTCTCGCCGGAGGCCCGCGACGGCCTGGACCTGACCGAAGCCAACCTGGATCTGCTCGGCAAGCACTTGCGCGAGCTGAACAAGGCCAGCGGTGGGCTGGAGCTGAAGTAGGGCGGTTGGGGCCTGTTGGGCTTCGCTGCGCTCAACCCAACCTACCTGCCGCGCTTATCGCTTCGGTGTCTTGCCCTGGGGTGGCGTCGGGGCCGCCGGCTGCGGGCGCTCCAGCAGGGCCAGCAGCTGTTCCGGTGGCACCTCCTGGCCGTTGAGCGTCAAGCGGCCCGCGGCATAGGCCAGGGTAGCCACCAGGTCGTCGCCTTCGGCCTTGAGCAGGCCGCTGTTCAGGCCGATGCCGGCCAGGGCTTCGGCAGTGGCCTGGGCCTGTTGCTGCATCGCCGGCTGCGTGCGCTGAGCACCGGCCTGAAAGAGGACGCCATCCACCAGGCTACCGCGTGCGACCGACAGGCGAGCATCAAGCCGAGACAGCAGCTGGGCAGTGAGCTGCTCCGGTGGCAGATCGAAGGTCGTCGGCTTGTCCAGGGTCAGGTCCAGGCGCAGATGGCTGCTGCCGCTGGGGGTGTGGAGGCGCAGATCATCCACCACCAGGTGCGGCCGAGCCGCGAGCACATCATTGAGGTGCTGCCGCAGCGTGGCCTGGGTGGTGGGATCGAGACCCTCTTCGGCATCCAGCTGCAGGTGCTGCAGCAAGGCGTTGAGCTGGGCCAGGGCGGGGCTGTCGAGGTTGGTGTAGCGCCCGCTCAGGGTCGCCTTGCCCAGGGTCTGGCCGGCGACGTCGAGCCGGCCGAGGCTGGCGTCGATTGTCCCGGACAGCTGCTGGCCCTGTTGCTGGGTATCGCCACGCAGCTGCAGATCCTGCAGTTCGACCGCCGGCTTGCCGGGCATGGCCAGCAACAGGCGTGTCAGCCGCAGCTGGCCTGGGCCTAGCCAGAAGCCATCGGCATTGCGGCGATTGTCGCCGGTCAGGGCGAAGCCTTCGGTCTCTAGCTTGGCCCAGCCGTCGGGGGTGCGGACGTTGAGGCTGAATTGCCCCACTGAACTGTCCAGGCGTAGCCGGCTGGCCTCCATGTCGGTGTGGAAGGTAGCGTTCAGGCCGGAGAAGGCCACCGCGCCCTGGGGCTGGTCCAGGTGCAGGGCGGCCAGGGTCAGGCCGCCGTCCACCCCGCGGTCGTAGCCCAGGGTGGCGTCGAGCTGTACGGGTTCGGCGCCCTTGGCCAGGGTGAAGAGATCGGCCGTGACCGGCGTGCGCGCCAGGGTGAAGCGGTTGACCGCCATGACCGGCGCCAGCTGCAGGGACTTGAGGCGGGTCAGCGGGAAGGGGCCATGCTGGATGTCGTCCTGCAGCCGCAGCACCTCCACCGGCGGTCGATCCTCGGCCTGCACCGTCAGGCTGAAGGTGGCGGTGCTGCTGAACACACCGCGCTGCAGCTCGACCAGCTGGAGCTGCAAGGGGTACTCGGGCAGTTGCGCCTGCAGGGCCACCTGGGCCTGGCTCGCGGCCTGGCGCAATTCGCTTTCCAGCCGGGTGCCGGTGTACCAGGCGCCCCCCACGGCGGTGCCGACGGCGACCAGGACCAGTCCGGCGAGGGTGGTAAGTAGCGGCTTCTTCATGGAGACCAAATCCCTTTGTAGGTAGCGCAGCAACCCGCGCCGAGTGGAGGCGGAGTGTACGAGAGCCTTGGGCGGATGCCGAGGGGGCACTCGGCCATCCGGTCGAATGGGGTGCCGACTGTGATCGCTTTCCGCCGGCGCATCCCCCGAGTCGACGGCCGCTCCGGTGGGTGCTAGCGTGCCGCGATCCCCATTGCCGGAACATCCGCCATGACTGCTCTCCCATGCCTGCCTGTCTTCGCTACCGTCTTGCTGCCGGGGGTGCCAGCATGAGCAGTCAGCGTCCGGTAGCGGGCTTGCAACTACCCGCCGAACTCCTGGCCCGCGCCGAGGCGCTGCTGGCCCAGGGCGGACGCCGCCTGCTGGGCATCGCCGGCACCCCGGGTGCGGGCAAGTCGACCGTGGCCGAGCTGCTGGCGGCGGCGCTGGGCGAGCGCGCCGTGGTGGTGCCCATGGACGGCTACCATCTGGCTAATCGTGAGTTGGCCCGCCTGGGACGCGCTCAGCGCAAAGGGGCGCCGGACACCTTCGACGCCCGGGGCTATCGCGCCCTGCTGAAGCGACTCAAGACGCCGGTAGCCGGGGAAATCGTCTATGCGCCGCTGTTCAATCGCGAGATCGAGGAGCCTATCGCCAACGCCATTCCAGTGCCGGCCGAGACCCAGCTGGTGATCAGCGAGGGCAATTACCTGTTGCTGACCCAGGCGCCCTGGAGCGATGTCGCCGAGGTGTTCGACGAGTGCTGGTACGTTCGCGTCGACCCCGAGGAGCGTCGCGAACGCCTGGTCGCCCGGCACATGCACTTCGGCCGGAGCCGGGCAGACGCCGAAGCCTGGGTGGCCAGCACCGACGAGCCCAATGCACAGCTGATCGACGGCGATCGGGCACGGGCGGATCTGGTGGTGGAGTGGCGCGACGGGGCGGCGGCCCTATAGTCCGGCAAGGACGAAAGGTCTGCTTCCCTGCCGACCGACAGGGTTGCGGGCCTCGTCCGTAAGGGCCTGGTTAGAAACCGCCACCAGCATCCAGCCAGGCCTGTTCGTCCGGCGTATTGATGCGGCCCAGCGCCCGATTGCGATGGGGAAAGCGACCGAAGCGGACGATCACCTCCAGATGCGCCTTTGCGTAGCGAAGGTAGTGCTCGATGCCCAGGGCCGCGAACAATTCGAGCGAGCGCTGCTGGTCGGCCAGCACCTCGGAGTGCTCGAACGGCAGGTAGCAGAAGGCTCGCAGTTCGGGTTCGACCTGCAGGTCCAGACCGGCCTCGATCGCCTGCCGGGCATGGCTCAGGGCCAGGCCGTCGGTGGCGAAGGCATGGCCGCTGTGACGAAAGATGTTGCGCGGGATCTGATCGAGCAACAGGCACAGGGCCAGGGCGCCTTCGGCGCTGGTGGCCCAGTCATCGAACTCGCGGCGACTGGCGGCAAGGTGCGCTGCCTGGAAACGTGCACGGCAGCTGGCGTCGAAGGCGGCGCCACCGTTGAACCATTGGTGGCGCCCGGCGGTGCGCCAGAAGGTGACCATGTCCGCTGGGGTCATGTCGCACTCCTCGGGTAAGAGTTGGCCTGATCGGGTTCCACGTGGAACCGCTCAGCCGCGACCGACGTAGGGCATCTTGGTCGCCATCACCGTCAGCGTCTGGACGTTGGCGTCCAGCGGCAGGCTGGCCATGTAGCGGACGGCGTCGGCGACGTGCCTGACGTCCATGCGCGGTTCCACGGCGGTACTGCCGTCGGCCTGGAGCACGCCGTTGGCCATGCGCTCGGTCATCTCGGTAGCGGCGTTGCCGATGTCGATCTGGCCGCAGGCGATGTCGAAGGCGCGGCCATCCAGGGCCAGGGCCTTGGTCAGACCGGCCACGGCGTGCTTGGTGGCGGTATAGGGCGCGCTGAAGGGACGCGGGGTATGGGCCGAGATGGAGCCGTTGTTGATGATCCGCCCGCCACGCGGCGACTGCTCGCGCATCAGGGCGAAGGCGGCGCGGCTGCAGAGGAAGACGCCGGTGAGGTTGGTGTTGACTGCCCGGTGCCAGGCATCCAGTTCCAGCTCGTCGATGGGCACCGCCGGGGCGCCGACGCCGGCGTTGTTGAACAGCAGATCGAGACGGCCATAGGTGTCCCGAATCCGGGCGAAGAGCGCCTCGACGCTGGCGGCGTCGGTGACGTCGCAGGGGACCGCCAGGGCTTCGCCACCCTGCTGCCGGGCTTCTTCCACCAGGGCTTCCAAGGGCTCGGCGCGGCGCGCTGCGAGGACCACGCGGAAACCGTCCGCGAGCAGGCCGAGGGCGACGGCGCGGCCGATACCCTGGGAGGCACCGGTGACGAGGGCGATGGGGCGGGTGGTGGTCATGGGCGATCCTTGGGGCGGAAAGGGTGCCTCAAGGCTAGCAGGTCGCGCGCCGGGGTGGTGGGCGCCCCTTGCCCAGCTCTCTCCCCGCAGGAGAGGGCGCGGGTGGGAGCCTTGGCCGCGTCCCCTACTGCCAGCCGTAGCGCCGGATGAACCAGCCCTTCATGCCCTGGACCACCAGGGCGTAGCCTGCCAGCAGGAGCACCAGGCAGGGGAAGTAGCCCAGCGGTAACGGCTGCAGGCGGAAGTAGCCGGCCAGCGGCGAGAAAGGCAGCAGCAGGCCGATGGCGACGATGACGCCGGTCATGATCAGCAGCGGGGCCGCGGCGCGGCTCTGCACGAAGGGCAGGCGGCGGGTGCGGATCAGGTGCACCACCAGGGTCTGGGACAACAGGCCTTCGACGAACCAGCCGGTCTGGAACAGCGTCTCGTGGGCTGGGGTGTTGGCGCCGAAGACGTGCCACATGACCAAAAAGGTCAGGATGTCGAAGATGGAGCTCAGCGGGCCGAAGAACAGCATGAAGCGGCCGATGTCCTCCACCTTCCAGCGCTGCGGGCGGGTCAGCAGGTCGTCATCGACGTGGTCGAAGGGAATGGCGGTCTGCGACAGGTCGTACAGCAGGTTCTGCACCAGCAGGTGCAGCGGCAGCATCGGCAGAAAGGGCAGGAAGGCACTCGCCGCCAGCACGCTGAAGACGTTGCCGAAGTTGGAGCTGGCGGTCATCTTGATGTACTTGAGCATGTTGGCGAAGGTCTTGCGGCCTTGCAGCACGCCTTCTTCCAGCACCAGCAGGCTCTTCTCCAGCAGGATGATGTCGGCGGCTTCCTTGGCGATGTCCACCGCCGAATCCACCGAGATGCCGATGTCGGCCGCACGCAGCGCCGGGGCGTCGTTGATGCCGTCGCCGAGAAAGCCCACCACCAGGCCCTGGTCACGCAGCAGCCGGACCAGGCGCTCCTTGTGCGCCGGGGTGAGGCGGGCGAAGACCGTGGTGGTGGCCAGCCGCGCGGTGAGGGCGCGGTCGTCCAGCGTCTCGATCTCGGCGCCGGTGAGCAGGCCGTCCACCTCCAGGCCGACCTCTTGGCAGACACGCCGGGTCACGCGCTCGTTGTCGCCGGTGAGCACCTTGACCGCGACGCCCTGGGCGGCGAGGGCGCGCAGGGCGGCCACCGCGGTCTCCTTGGGCGGATCGAGAAAGGCGATGTAGCCGATCAACACCAGATCGCGCTCGTCGGCGACGCTGTAGTCGAGGCTGGCGCCGGGCAGTTCGCGAATTCCCACGGCCACCACGCGCAGGCCTTCGTCATTGAGTTCGGCGGTGAGCGTGCGGATGTGCGCCAGGCGCTCGGCGGTGAGTGGCAGGTCGACGCCGTCTTCGCGGACCCGGGTGCAGGCGGCGAGCATCTCCTCCAGGGCGCCCTTGCACACCAGCAGATGGCGCTGACCGTCGGCCACCACCACCGACATGCGCCGGCGCTCGAAGTCGAAGGGCAGTTCGTCCACCTTGCGATAGGCCAGGCTCAGGCCACGCAGTTCAGCGTGCTGCAGCACCGCCACGTCGAGCAGGTTCTTCAGCCCGGTCTGGTAGTGGCTGTTGAGATAGGCGTACTCCAGCACGGCATCGCTGGGCCGGCCGCGGGCATCGGTATGGCGTTCCAGGACGATGCGGTCCTGGGTCAGGGTGCCGGTCTTGTCGGTGCACAGCACCTGCATGGCACCGAAGTTCTGGATGGCGTCCAGGCGCTTGACCACCACCTTCTGCCGGGCCAGCACCACCGCACCCTTGGCCAGGGTGGAGGTGACGATCATCGGCAGCATCTCGGGGGTCAGGCCGACCGCCACCGAGAGGGCGAACAGTGCCGCTTCCAGCCAGTCACCCTTGGTCAGGCCGTTGATCAGCAGCACCAGCGGGGCCATCACCAGCATGAAGCGGATCAGCAGCCAGCTGACCTTGTTGACCCCCTGCTGGAAGGCGTTGGGTTCCTCGGTGACGCGGGTCACCCGCTCGGCCAGGCTACCGAAATAGGTACCGACACCGGTGCCGATGACCACGGCGGTGGCAGCGCCGCTGACCACGTTGGTGCCCATGAAGCAGAGGTTGTCCAGCTCCAGCGCGCTGCCGGCGGCGGTCAGGGTGAGGGCGCGCTTTTCCACCGGCAGGGATTCGCCGGTGAGGGCGGCCTGGCCGACGAAGAGGTCGCGGGCGCTGAGCAGGCGCAGGTCTGCCGGGATCATGTCGCCGGCGGCCAGGCGCACCACGTCGCCCGGCACCAGTTCGCGGATCGGTACCTCGACGCCGAAGGGATTGCCGGCCTCCGGCCGCAGTACCGTGGCGGTGGTGCTGACCAGCGCCTTGAGCCGCTCGGCGGCGCGGTTGGAGCGCGATTCCTGGACGAAACGCAGCACCGTGGACACCAGCACCATGGTGCCGATCACGGTGGCGCCGGGCAGGTCGTCGGTAAGCGCCGAGACGATGGCCAGCAGGGTCAGCAGCAGGTTGAAGGGATTGCGATAGCTCAGCCAGAGGTGACGCCAGGCGCTGAGCTTCTGGTCCTGCTCGACCTCGTTGTAGCCGTCGCTGCCGCGGCGCTCGGCGGCCTCGGCCGCGGACAGGCCCAGGGGGCTGCTGCGATGGCGGCGCAACAGGTCGCCTTCGGCGAGGCTGGCGGCCTCGTGCAGGCGGCGGCTGAAGTCGGCCTGGGGTTCGCTGCGGCCGTGGCCCGTGGGCAGGTGTTGCCAGAGGACGGGGCGGCGGAACAGGCGGTGGTCGAGGCGCTGGCTGAAGAACTCCAGCAGGGGTTGGGTCAGGGTTTTGAACATGGCGAACTCCCCGTGGCCGGGGCCACGATAAGCGGGCTGCGGCACGCGAGAGTCGCGGCCGCCTGGCAAGCCAGGCGGCCGTACGGGGCTACCTGGCGCTGAGTAACGGACTAGGGTCGGGGTTCATCAGGCGCGGTGGCCTCCGTCTGGAAAGGGGGTGCGCACCGGGCAGGCCGGTGGCGCGGGGCGATTGCACCAGAGGTGGGTTAAGACTGGCTTAACGCAGGGCGAAGTCGGTTGCCACCAGGATCGCCTGGCCGGATGGCCGCGCGCGCAGGCGGGCGAGGTAGGCGTCCAGGCGCGGCCAGGTAGCCAGCCAGCGCGGCTCCGGCAGGCGCTCCAGGTAGTCCAGCATCGGTGCCAGCAGGGCATCGTTCAGGCCGAAGCGGGAACCGCAGAGAAAGCCCCTGTCACCCAGCTGGCGATCGAGCACCGCCAGGGTCGCGTCGACCTCGGCCACGGCCCGCTGCTGTTCTTCCGGCGTCTGGTAGGGACGAGGACGAGGGCCGGCCACGCGCAGCAGATAGTGGCGGATCAGGCGGGTGTCCACGGTGGTCAGCAGGGCACTGGCCCAGGCGTCCTGCTCCGGGTCGTCGACCGCCTCACGGGGCGGTAGCAGCTGACGGTCGAGATACCGGCAGATGGCGAGGGTCTCGAAGACCCGCTGCTCGCCATGCAGCAGTACGGGGACCTGGCCGAAGGGATGCAGTGCCAGATGGGCCTCGCTGCGCCAGGCGACGGCCTGACTACCGGGGGCCAGGCCGCAGGGTAGTTCAAGGCCTCCTTCCAGGGCATGAAGGCGTACGCTGCGTACCAGGGTGCTGAAGGCGGGACCGAAGAGATAGGGCGTCATGGATCAGGCTCCTTGCAAAGAAGGCCTGATGCTGGCAAAGGGGACCTTATGTTCAAGAACATAATCTGGAGTTTTCATGGCCTGGCCCCTTGATCAGCGCGCGCAGACCCGCCAGCGCATCCTCGACAGCGCCGCCCGCCTGTTCGCGCTGAAGGGCTTCGACGCCGTCGGGCTCGACGAACTGATGACCGACGCCGGTCTCACCCGAGGTGCCTTCTACCACCACTTCCGCACCAAGACCGAGCTCTATGACCAGGCTATCGCCCATGCCGCCCAGGTAGGCAGCGCCCGGCTCGACAGCCTGGGTGGCGAGGGCCTTGGCCAGCTGGTCGAGCATTACCTGAGTCGCGCGCACGCCGAGGGCGAGTCGCTACGCTGTCCCCTGGCCTTTCTGGCGGCCGACGTCACCCATCGGGAGGCCGCCATCCGTAGCAGCTATACCCGTTTCTTCGCGCGCTTCGTCGCCCGTCTGGAACAGGATCTACCAGGGCCGCCGGCGCAACGGCGTACCCAGGCGCTGCAACTGGCCACCACCCTGATCGGCGGCGTGGCCCTGGCGCGGGCGCTGGATGACGAGGGGCTCGCCGAGGAATTGCTGGCGGCCTGTCGCCAGGGCGGTCAGGGGCTATTGGACGCGGGCGAGGATTTGGCAGCGGCGGCCGGCTAGGCGACACTGGCGCCTCTCTTGTCCGCCGGAGTCACCCATGCAGATTCGTCCCCTCGAAGCCGCCGATTTCGACCAGGTCTGGCCGCTGATCCAGCAGGTTGCCCAGGCCCGGGAAACCTACGCCTACGATCCGGACATGAGCCGCGACGACGCCTGGCGGCTCTGGGTGGAATTGCCCCGGGCAACCTTCGTCGCCGAACGCGATGGCCAGATTCTCGGCAGCTACTACCTCAAGGCCAATGCCATGGGCCCGGGCGATCATGTCTGCAACTGCGGTTACATGGTCGCCCCCGCCGCCCGCGGCCAGGGCGTGGCCGGCGCCCTTTGCGAGCACTCCTTGCAGGTGGGCCGCGAACTCGGCTTCCAGGCCATGCAATTCAACTCGGTGGTGGCCAGCAATCAGGTAGCGGTGCGGCTCTGGCAAAAGCATGGCTTCGAGATCGTCGGCACCCTGCCCAGGGCCTATCGCCATGCCAGCCTGGGGCTGGTGGATTGCCTGGTTATGTATCGCTGGCTGGCGGACTAGCGCCACTCGCTCAGCACGGCTTTCAGCGAGGCCGGCAGCATGGGTCCGTGGCCAAGGCCTTCAAGGACCTCGTAGCGCACCTGGATGCCAGGGATCTGGTCGAGGCGATCGGCCAGGCGCCGGGTGGCGTCGGCGGGGACCTCGCTCTGGAAATGCGCGGGCAGCTCGCGTTCGGCGCCGCCCTGCAGCAGCACCAGGTGGGCCGGGTGTGCCCTGAAGCGCTCCTTGAGCTGCTCGTCACTCTGGGGCAGCACGGTAGGGCTCCACCACAGCGAGGGGCTCACGGCGTAGCCCTGGGCGAAGGCGTCCGGCCGGGTGAGCAGGGCGTGGAGGACGAACAGCCCGCCCAGGGAGTGACCCCAGAGCGCGCGCTGGCCGGGATCCAACGGCACCTGACGGCCAACTGCCGGCTCCAGGCGCTCCAGCAGCCAGGCGAGAAAGACGTCGGCGCCGCCAGTGGCCATCTCGCGAAAGCGTTCGCTGGTAGGCGCTGACGGCGTGTAATCGTAGGCCCGTCCGGGGCCGTCGATGCGCTTACCGCCCGTGTAACCCACCGCGACCAGCACGGGCGGATTAGGCCGCTTGGCCAGGGTGTCGAGCAACTCGGCGTTCAGGCCGCCTAGGGCAGCGTTGCCGTCGAGCAGATAGAGCACCGGATAGCCGGCAGCCGGTGCCGGAGTGGCGGGTCGGGCGATCCATACCTGGTAGTGGCGGGCGCCATCGACGGAATCCAGCTTGAGCTCGCTGAAGGCATAGCCGTGGCCCGGTTGCTGGAGCACCTGGGCGTCCATGGGCTGATCAATGGGGCGGGCCTGGCCGGGAGCGGCGAGGGCGAGCAGCAGCGGCAGGGCCAGCCAGGCGCTCTGACGGGCGAAACGTGGCGAAAGCGACATCAGCGAACAAGACTCATTTCCAGTAGAGCGGTCGAGCCTACCGATCTCTGTTCCCGCTCGCCATACTGGCCAGGATTTCCCGTTGCCAGGACACCCCATGCATCACCCCCATCTGCTGTTCGATCTCGATGGCACCCTGACCGATTCGCGCCTGGGCATCACGCGGGCGATCCAGGTGGCGCTGCGCGCCGAGGGGATCGAGGAGCCCGATCTGCGCAGGCTGGAGGTCTTTATTGGCCCGCCGCTGCTGCAGAGCTTCATGACCCACTACGGCTTCGACCAGGCGCGGGCCTGGCGCGCGGTAGAGGCGTATCGGGTGTATTTCCGCGCCACCGGCCTCTATGAGAACGAGGTCTACGCGGGCATCCGCGACGTGCTGGCCGATCTGCAGGCGGCCGGGCGGCGACTCTATCTGGTGACGGCCAAGCCGCGGGTGTTCGCCGTGGAGATCCTCAGGCACTTCGCCCTGACGGAGTTCTTCACCGCCCTGCATGGCAGCGAGTTGGATGGCACCCGCGCCGACAAGACCGAGCTGCTGCGTTTCGTGCTGGAAACCGAAGGGCTGGCGCCGGAAAGTTGCCTGATGCTGGGCGATCGCGAGCACGACCTGATCGCCGCACGTGAAAACGGCGTGGCGGCGGTGGCCCTGGGCTATGGCTTCGGCAGCCGGGAAGAACTGGAGCGCCAGCGCCCGGCCTTTCACTTCCACAGCGTGGCAGCCCTGCGCCAGGGTTTCGGCCTCTAGTGGAGTGTGCCGACCTGCGCGGCCTGGGCCGGCAGGTCGAGGGGCGCGGGGATCAGCCGCAGGTGGCGGTCTGCACTACCAGACTGGCGCTGGTGGTGATGGTCAGGCGCTGGGAATTGAAGTCCATGGTCATGGGGTCCTGCGGACGGACCACGCGGACGACCTGGGCACCGGCGCGCTGACGGCCTTCCTCGGCCAGGGCCGGGGAGAGGGCCTTGCCAACCAGGTCCTGGACCGCATCGGAGTTGCAACGGCCACTGCTGCTGACGGCGCCGCTCGTGGTCGAGGAGGCCGCCGGGCTGTCCTGGGTTTCATGCGAGCTGCAACCGGCCAGCAGGGTGAAGAGGGCGGCACTGGCCAGCAGGAGAGGGGACTTGGAGCTCATGAGTTCGCCTTTTCGATCGTGGGGGAAGGAACCTTAACCCGTACGGGCCTCTGCATGGACCCCTCTGGGGTGGGCATTGTTACAAATCGCGAGTCAGGCGACGTTGATAGGCGCAGGTGACCAGTCATCTCCCAGGGATAAAGTTAACAAATATAACGTTCGGTAATCGGCCAAATTCGGGTGGCACGGCTTGATCCATTTTTGGCATCGACCATCATCGAACCAGGGCCATACGGCCTCTTACGGTGATGACAACAACAAGAAAGGAACACCCGCCATGTCAGCTCGCTATCCCGCCGCTTTCCCTCCTGACGATCAGCCGATCCGCGCCCGCTAGGCCCTGATCCTCGCGCCCCAAGGCGCTTCCGCTTCCTTCGTCAGGACTCACACCATGTCGACATCGCGCTCGCCCCAGGCCTGCGCACGGGCCCGCTCGTGCCTTGCATTTGCCTCTCTCGCTTCTTTGCTTTTCAGCCAAGGCATTGCCGCCGCACCCTCGCTCAATCTGGAGCAACCGCCAAAGCCGCTCAACAGATTGGAGGTGGAACGGCCGCTACCGCCCGGTCCGCCGCGCTGGATCGAGGACTACCGCTTCCTCGACGATCCCGCCAAGCGCACCGATCCCTTCGATGGCCTGCGCTACCAGCGCCTGAGTGAGTCGGCCTGGCTGCAGACCGGTGGCGAGGCGCGCTATCGCTTCGATACCTTTCGTGATCCGGTCTTTGGTCGGCGCGGGGTGAACACCGACCACTACATCCAGCAGCGTCTGCAGCTGCACGCCGACCTGCACCTGTTCGACGATGCGGTGCGTACCTTCGTCCAGCTGGAGAACACCCGGACCTGGAACAAGGCGATCTATGGCCCCTTCGACCAGAGTCGCACCGAGCTGCACCAGGCCTTCATCGACCTCAACACGCCGCTGGCCGGCGGCAAACTGATGACCCGGATCGGCCGCCAGGAGCTGGGCTATGGCGAGCAGGTCCTGGTCACCTACCGCGACGGCCCCAACATCCGCATCAATTTCGACGGCCTACGCCTGTCCTGGAACCAGCCAGGCGGCTATCGCCTGGATGCCTTCGCCCTGCGGCCGGTGGTGACCGGCGAGGACAGTTTCGACGACGGCTCCGACAACGCGGTCAAGTTCTATGGCCTCTACGGCACCCTGCCGCTGGCAGGATCGCTGCAGCTGGACGTCTATGGCTTCGGCCAGGAGAAGGATCAGCGCAGCCTGAACGGCCTGAGCGGCGCGGAGCAGCGCTACACCGGCGGCGTGCGGCTGTTCGGCAAGGCCGACGGCTGGGATTGGAGCTGGGATCTGATGGGGCAGGGAGGGCATCTCGATGGTGCCCAGATCCGCGCCTGGGCGGTGAGCAGCGAGACCGGCTACCGACTTGCCGGCGCCTGGAAGCCGCGCCTGGCCATGCGCCTGGATGCCGCCAGCGGTGACGACCGGCCCGGCGATGACCGGGCCGGTACCTTCGATCCGCTGTATCCGAAGAACGGCGTCTACGGCAACTCCGGCCTCACCACCTTGGCCAACCTCTACCTGGTCGGTCCGCTGTTGACCCTTGCGCCCCAACCCACGCTGCAGCTGGAGAGCGGGCTGTTCGCCGTCTGGCGGCAGAACACCAACGACGGCGTCTATCTGCCGGGCATGGTGACGGTGCCGGGCTCCGCCGCCAGCAGCGCGCGCAAGACCGGCAACCTCTGGCGCAACAACCTGCGCTGGCGCCCCTTGCCCTACCTGACCCTGGACCTGGAATACAGCTACTTCCAGGCCGGCGCTGCGATCCGCCAGGCCGATGGCGACAGTACGAGCTACCTGTCGGCCGCCACCACCTTCCGTTTCTGAGGAATCCGCCATGCGTCTGTTCGCCAACGCCCCCTCCGGGGCCCGCCTGACCCTCATGCTGTGCTTCATCGTCGCCCTGCTGGAGGGCATGGACCTCCAGGCCATGGGCATCGCCGCCCCGGCCATGGCCAAGACCTTCGGCTTCCAGCCAGGGCAGATGGGCCTGGTGTTCAGCGCCAGCATCCTTGGCCTCCTGCCTGGCGCCTTCATTGGCGGCTGGTGTGCCGACCGTATCGGCCGCAAGAAGGTGCTGATCGCCTGCGTGCTGATCTTTGGTGTCTTTTCGGTGGCCACCGCCCATGTCTGGAGTCTGGAAAGCCTCTTGCTGGCGCGGCTGCTCACCGGCATCGGCCTGGGCGGTGCCCTGCCCAACCTGATCGCCCTGTCCGCCGAGTCGGTGGACGAGCGTGCCCGCGCCACGGCGGTCAGCCTGATGTACTGCGGCGTGCCCCTGGGCGGTGCCCTGGCGGCGGTGGTGGGGCTGCTGGATGTCGGCCGCTGGCAGACGGTGTTCTATGTCGGCGGTCTGGCGCCGCTGCTGGTGGCGCCCCTGCTTGGACGTTACCTGGCGGAGACCGCCGGTTTTCTCCGCGGCCACGAAGCGGCTCAGGCAGGCAGCAGGCGCGGAGCCTGGCTGGGAGCGGTGCCGCTGTCGACCACCCTGCTGCTGTGGCTGGGCTACTTCTTCACCCTCACGGTGATGTACATGCTGCTCAACTGGTTGCCCTCGCTGCTGGTGGGCCAGGGCTTCAGCCGCGGCCAGGCGGTGGGGGTGCAGATTCTCTTCAACCTGGGCGGCGGCATCGGCTCGGTGCTGTTCGGCCTGCTCATGGATCGCTGGCGGCCACGCCTGACGGTGCTGGCCATCTACCTGGGCATCCTGCTGGGCCTGGCCGGACTGGGCCTGGCGAAGGACTATCCGCTGGTGGCCCTGGCCGGCTTCGCCGCCGGGTTGTTCGTGGTCGGCGGCCAACTGGTGCTCTATGCCCTGGCACCGCAACTCTATCCGGCGGCGGTACGGGCCACCGGGACCGGTGCGGCGGTGGCGGTGGGGCGCCTGGGCGCCATGGCCGGCCCCTTGCTGGCCGGCCAGGTGTTGGCCGTCGGCGGCGGTGCGGCGACCCTGGTGGTGGCCACCACCCCGGCGGTACTGGTGGCGGCGGGCGCGGTGCTGGCCCTGCTGCAACGCCGGGCACCGGCGCCGGCCGCTACCGCCCGCGTGGAGGCTCCCGGTCATGCGTAGCCTGCTGCTGGTCATGCTGCTGCTGACCGGCCTGGCCCGCGCGGCCACGGCGGACGGCGATCCGGCCACCGCCACGCCGCCGCCGCTGCAGCTCGAACCCCTGGCGCGCTTCGAAGTAGCCCTCGACGCCCCGGTGTGGGAGCTGGGCCAGACCAGCGACCTGGGCAAGCGGCGCATCATCCCCATTACCGGTGGCCGCTTCGACGGCCAGCGCCTGCACGGACGGATCCTCAACGATGGCGCCGACTGGCAGGTGGTGACCGCCGATGGCCTGGCCATCATCGACACCCGCTATCTGCTCCAGACCGACGACGGCGCCCTGATCTATCTGCAGACCAAGGGTTATCGCTATGGCCCGCCGGAGGTGATGCGCGAGGTGGCGGCAGGCAAACCAGTGGACCCGCGGCGCTATTTCTTTCGCGTCACCCTGACCTTCGAGACCGCCGCCCCGGCCTATGCCTGGCTCAACCGCGCCCTGGGCGTGGGCAGCGCCATGCGCCTGGGCAAGGCGGTGGTCTACGACGCCTATCTGCTGCAATAGAGGAGTACCCGATGGCTACCGGAATGAGTGCGCTCTACGACGATGTCCTGCTGCTGGATGGCGTGCGCACGCCCTGGACCGATCTGAATGGCGCCCTGGGGCAGGTATCGCCCACCGACCTGGGCATCGCCGTGGCCCGCGCACTGCTGGCGCGCGGTCACGACGCTGGGGCGGTGGATTCCGTGCTGGCCGGGTCGGTGGCCCAGGCCAGCTTCGATGCCTATCTGCTGCCACGCCACATCGGCCTCTATGCCGGGGTACCCGAGGCGGTGCCGGCGCTGCAGGTGCAGCGGGTCTGCGGCACCGGCCTCGAACTCCTGCGCCAGGCCGGCGATCAGTTGCAGAGCGGCCAGGCCAGCCAGGTGCTGTGCGTGGCGGCCGAGTCCATGACTCGCAATCCCATCGCCGCCTATACCCACCGCAGCGGCTTTCGCCTCGGTGCGCCGGTGGAATTCCACGACTTTCTCTGGGAGGCGCTCAAGGACCCGGCGGCGGGGATGGACATGATCGCCACCGCCGAGCGGCTGGCGCAGCGCCATGGCGTCACGCGGGAAGACGTCGATGCCTGGGCCCTGCGCAGTTTCGAGCGGGCTCTGGCCGCCCAACGTCAGGGCTGGTTCGCGGAAGAGATCGTGCCAGTGGCGGCGGCGCGCTTCGAGGCCGAGGGCCTGGCGCCGCGGGAGTTGCGCCTGCCGCGGGGCTGCGCGGTGGTCGAGCATGACAGCCATCCACGGGAAACCTCGCGGGAAGCCCTGGCACGGCTGACGCCGGTGCATACGGGCGGGGTCCAGACCGCCGGCAACAGCTGCGCGGTGGCCGATGGCGCTGCCGCCGTGCTGCTGACGCGCGGTGCGGTCGCCGCACCGGAACGGGCACTGGCCTGGGTCCGGGGTAGCTGCGTGGTCGGAGTGCCGCCGGACCTCATGGGCAGCGGTCCGGTGCCAGCCATCCAGGGCCTGCTCGACCGTGCCGGCCTGACGCTGGACGCCATCGACCGCTTGGAGATCAACGAAGCCCAGGGCGCCCAGCTGCTGGCGGTACAGCGCGCCTTGGAGCTGGATCCGGCGCATCTCAATGTCCACGGCGGCGCCATCGCCCTCGGCCATCCGCTGGCCGCCACCGGTCTGCGTCTGGCCATCACCCTGGCGCGCCAGCTGCGTACCGAGGGGCTCAGGTATGGCATTGCGGCGGTGTGCATTGGTGGTGGGCAAGGTATGGCGGTGCTGCTGGAGAATCCGGGGTGGCGGGGGCTTTGAGGTGCAGGGGGTTGGCCGGGGCGTGTTGAGCTTCGCGGGGCTCAGCCCAACCTACGGAGGTGCAGGGTGTGCCGGATTGCCTCCTCTCCCGCGGGGAGAGGGCTGGGGTGAGGGATAGGCTCCGGCGTGTTGGGCTTCGCTGCGCTCAGCCCAACCTACGAAGGTGCAGGATGTGCCGGACAGCCCCCTCTCCCTCGGGGAGAGGGTTGGGGTGAGGGCATAGGCTCAGATGTGTTGGGGAGAGGGTTGGGGAGAGGGTAGCTTTCAACCCAACCTACGAAGCCTCCGCTGGCGGCAAGGCCAGGGGCGGGAAATGGATGGCCACCCGCAGACCCTGGCCGCCGGTCGCGGTCGCCAGTTCGATGCCGGCGTCGTGGGCGGTGGCGATGTCGCGGACGATGGCCAGCCCCAGACCCGTGCCGTGGATGCCGCGGTCGAGGCGATAGAAGCGCTCGAAGATGCGTTCGCGTTCCGCCTCGGGGATGCCCGGGCCGTCGTCTTCCACTTCCAGCACCGTCGCCCCGGCCTGACCGTGCAGCCGAACCGTGACCTGACCGCCCTGCGGGGTATATCTCAGGGCGTTGTCCACCAGGTTGTCGAGCAGGTCGCGCAGCTGGAAGACGTTGCCCAGTACCGTCTGCGGCTCCAGTTCATAGCCCAGGTCGATGCCGTGGCAATCGGCCTGGGACAGCTGGCTGGGCATGGCTTCGCCGATGAGTTCGTCCAGCCGCAGGGGTTCGCGCGGCGGACTCTCCAGGCGCGCGGTGGCGGCGCGGGCCAGGGTCAGCAACTGGTTGGTCTGGCGGGTCATGCGCTCGGTGGCAGCCTGGAGTTGCGCCAGGGCCGCGGCGCTCTCGGCATCGCCGGCGTGCCGCTGGCGCAGCCACTGGGTCAGGGTGCTGATGCCGGCCAGCGGGGTGCGCAGCTGATGGGCCATGTCGTCGAGAAAGGCGCGCTGGTTGCGCGCGCCCTCGCGGATGCGCAGCAGCAGACCGTTGAGCGCGGTGACGAAGGTGCCCAGCTCGCGGGGTGCCCCTTCTTCGCGCAGCGGGGCAAGGTCATCGTAGTGGCGGCTGTCGAGCTGGCGCTCCAGCCGTTCCAGCGGCTTCAGGCCGCGACGTACCGCCCACAGCAGCTGGGCGGCGATCAGCAGGGCGACCAGGATCTGCACCGCCACCAGGGTCAGCACCATGCGCTGCAGGGCGGCGGTGTGGCGACTCAGGGTCTGGGCCACGCTGGCCACCACCGGCTGCCCCGCCACGTTGCCTAGCCGGCCGACCATGAACACCGAGCGGTCATTGATGTGGGTGCGCAGGGCGGTGGTGTGGCCGTCGCGCATCTCGTCGGTGATCTCCTGGACCGGCATGGCGGCGTCGCCGAACAGCAGCTGACCGTCCAGGCTCCTCACCGCCAGCCAGACATGATCGTGGCTGTTGTGCCGCAGCAGGTAGTCGGCCTCCGCCGGCAGCCACAGGCGGCCATTGCCGTCCATTTCCAGCTGCTCGACCAGCAGGATCGCCGCGTCGGTGAGATCGCCGTCCAGGGCGCTGAACGCCGGCTTGCGGGCGAACTGGTAGCTGACCACTGCGCCGCCGAGGTTGACCAGCAGTACGGGCAGCACCAGCCACTTGAGCAGCCGCCGACGCAGGCTGGGCGCGGTGGCGGTCATGGCGCGGCTTCCTCCAGGCGATAGCCGAAGCCGCGCACGGTGCGGATGCCGACGCCCGAGTCGGCCAGCTTCAAGCGCAGACGCGAGACATAGACCTCCACGGCGTTGTGGGTCAGGTCCTCGCTACCCCAGGGCGCCAGGGCGTCGATGATCTGCTGCTTGGAGACCACCTTGCCGGCCTGGCGCAGCAGGTGTTCGAGTACGGCCCACTCGCGTGCCGAGAGATCCAGCGGCGTGTCGCCGACGCGTGTCTGGTGAGCAGCGGTGTCCAGGCGCAGGGCGCCAAGGGTGAGGTCGGCGCTGTTCTGGCCACCGGCGCGGCGGACCAGCGCCTTGATACGTGCCACCAGTTCGGGCACGGCGAAGGGCTTGACCAGATAGTCGTCGGCGCCCACCTCGAAGCCGTGCACCCGGTCGTCGATGGCGTCGCGGGCGGTGAGCAGCAGCACCGGCTGGTCACTGCCCCGCTGGCGCAGCCGCCGCACCACCTCGAAGCCGTCCAGGCCGCCAGGCAGGCCGATGTCCAGCACCACCACGGCGAAGCGGGTAGTGCGCAGCCAGGCATCGGCCTCGGCGCCGTTACGCAGCAGATCGACCTGCATGCCATGCCCTTCCAGGACCCGGCGGATGCCGTCGGCCAGGGTGGCGTCGTCTTCGACGAGCAGGATGTGCATGGGCATTCCTCAAGCGGTGAGTACGGTCTGCCGCAGAGTGTAGCGTCCGCCGCCGAGGTCTGTCGCAGACCGCGCCGCTGCCCGCTGGCGCGTTCAGTCCGGTAGGTTGCAGAAGTCGCCCAGGGCGCGCACCTGGGCCAGGCGATGCAGGCTGTCCTGCCAGTGCTGGAGCTGGTAGCGGGTCAACGCCTGATCGACCTTGGCCTGGCAGTCCTTGTCCTGGCGCAGGGGCGCGGTGGCGGCCAGGCCGTCGAGCAGGCGTCCCTGCAGCTCGTCCAGGCGGCTGCGAAGTTTGCTCAGGTCCGGTTTGTCTGGCGGCGGAATATGGTGCTGGCGCCGCCAGGCATCCAGCAGGCCGTATTGGATCAGCTTGTTGGCTTCCATCTGGATGCTGAAGAAGGTCCGGGCCGTGGCGGTCGGAACTCCCCGGGCGGCTGCCGCGCGTTGCACCGACTGCAGTACCTGCTGCTCGCGAGTCTCGTCGAGCACGGGTTTGCCCGTATCGAGCTTGCTGCGGGCGACCTGGTCGGCTATCGCCAGGCGTTGGCTGACGGCATCGATCAACGTCGGCAGGGGGTTGGCCGCAGCGTGCAATGGGCCACTCAGGGCGAGAGAGAGCAAGGACAGGCTGAGCACACGTAGATGACGCATGGCGATCTCCAGGAACAGGCGCGGGGAGTGAAATTTACAGGGGGCACGTGAAGGTGTGGTTTCGTCACCCAGGATGGGTGGGCCTGAAACCTGCATTCTAGAGCAGCTCGTGCGGCGCGGAGTACCCTGGATAGCCTCCAGCTCCCAACCGAGGTAGGTAGCGTGCGTATCAGGCTCAGGTGCGCGAGTGCCGTCACCTACGCATCTCCACCTGGCGGGTGTTCTGGAACGCGACCGGGCTTCCCTCACCCCAGCCCTCTCCCGGCGGGAGAGGGAGCGGATCGGCGTGGGAGGTGAGGGAGGCGTAGGGTGGAAAACCGCGCAGCGTTTTCCGCGCGGGCGCCCGTGCATAGGTGCTCACCAGTGTTGGGCTTCGCTGCGCTCAACCCAACCTACGAACTCCTCGTAGGTTGGGTTGAGACGGCGCTATCGTCGAAGCCCAACAAGGCGGATTCGAGCACAGGGCGTGGCCGCGACCGGTGTCTTTCCCTCACCCCAGGAGAGGGAGCGGATCGGCGTGGGAGGTGAGGAGGCGTAGGGTGGAAAACCGCGCAGCGTTTTACACGCGGGTGCCTGCGCATAGGTGCTCACCAGTGTTGGGCTTCGCTACGCTCAACCCCACCTACGAACTCCTCGTAGGTTGGGTTGAGACGGCGCTATCGTCGAAGCCCAACAAAGCGGATTTGAGCACAGGGCGTGACCGCGACTGGCGTCCTTCCCTTACCCCAGGAGAGGGAGCGGATCGGCGTGGGAGGTGAGGGAGGCGTAGGGTGGAAAACCGCGCAGCGTTTTCCGGGCGGGTGCCTGAGCATAGGTGCTCACCAGTGTTGGGCTTCGCTGCGCTCAACCCAACCTACGAACTCCTCGTAGCTTGGGTTGAGACGGCGCTAACGTCGAAGCCCAACAAGGCGGATTCGAGCATAAGGCGTGGCTGCGACTGGCGTCCTTCCCTCACCTCAGGAGAGAGCGGATCAGCGTATCAGGGGAGGGGAGAGGCCTTAAGCCTCCTGCGCCGCCCGTACCTCGGCGGTCAGGGCCTGAAGGCGGGCGTCGAGGGCGTTCAGGGCGCCGGCATCGGCGGCGGTGTCCAGGCTCAGGCGCAAGGCGGCCAGCACCAGCAGTTCGATGGCATCGCCGCGGCGGCGGTCGCCCTGGATGGCGACCAGTTCGTCGCGCAGGCGGGCGGCGGCCTGTTGCAGGGCGGCGCGGTCACCTTCGGCCACCTTGAAGCGGTAGCGGCGACCGAGCACCTCCACCTCGTCGTCGGCGCCCGCGTTGGCGGTCTTCACTCGACGGCCACGTGGCGCTGCTCGACCTCGGCCGCGGCCTGGTGCTCGACCGACTGAGCCGACAGCAGGGCCAGCAGGCCTTCCACTCGCTGACGGGTGCTGGCGCCGTGTTCTTCCTGCTCCATCAGACTCAGTTGCAGGGTGTCGTTTTCCTCGCGCGCGGCTTGCAGGGCCTGCTCCAGCTCGTGGGTGCGGGCGGTCAGGCGCTGGTTGCGTTGCAGCAGGTCGCGGATCGCGGTTTCCAGTTCGCTCAGGGTCTTGTCCAGCATGGGCGCGGTCGTCTCTCGTGTCAGGTTCAGGGCTGCCGGTGGGGGCAGGGTGTGCATTCTAGGCCTCTCGCCGACCACCGGCACCCCATTCATCACGGGCTAAGCCCTTGTTTTGCCAAGGGGTTCACGGGGGTGGCCAGGCAACTGACGGGCTGTCAGGCAGTTGTCAGGTTGCGCTAAGGGGGCCGTAAGGCAAGGCGCCTTAGCCTGGGCTCATCGCGTCGGCTGTCCTGTTCCGGCGCCCCTCGCTTCGGATGAGCCGCCATGACCGATCTGTCCCAGAGCCCCGCCTCGCGTTTGCTGGACGAGCCATTCCTGCCGTTCTCCCGTCCCAGCATCGGCGCCGAGGAAGTGGCCGCGGTGAGCAAGGTGCTGACCTCGGGCTGGATCACCACCGGCCCCCAGGCCAACCTGCTGGAAGAGCGTTTCGCCGATTCCGTGGGCGCCGCCCATGCCGTGGCCCTGTGCTCGGCCACCGCCGCCATGCACGTGACCCTGCTGGCGCTGGACATCGGCCCGGGCGACGAGGTGATCACCCCCTCGCTGACCTGGGTTTCTACCGCCAACATGATCACCCTGATCGGCGCCACCCCGGTGTTCGTCGACGTCGACCGCGACACCCTGATGGTCTCTGCCGAGCAGGTGGCCGCCGCCATCACCCCGCGCACCAAGGCCATCGTGCCGGTGCATTACGCCGGTGCCAGCTGCGACCTGACCCCGCTGCGCGCCCTGGCCCGCGAGCATGGCGTGGCGCTGATCGAAGACGCCGCCCACGCCGCTGGCACCCGCTACCAGGGCGAGTCCATCGGCCAGCGCGGCACCGCCATCTTCAGCTTTCACGCCATCAAGAATCTGACCTGCGCCGAAGGCGGCATGCTGGTGACCGACGACGCCACCCTGGCCGAGCGCGTGCGTCGGCTGAAATTCCATGGCCTGGCGGTGGATGCCTTCGACCGCCACGCCCTGGGCCGCAAGCCCCAGGCTCAGGTGCAGGAGCCCGGCTTCAAGTACAACCTCTCGGACATCCACGCCGCCCTGGCCCTGGTGCAGCTGGATCGCCTGGGCGACATCAACAGCCGCCGGCGGCTGCTGGCCCAGGCCTACACCCAGCGCCTGGCGCATCTGCCGGTCGCCCCTCTGGCGCTGCCCGACTACGCCCAGACCCACGCCTGGCACCTCTACATCCTGCGCATCTGCCCCGAGCGTTGCGGGCTGGAGCGCGAAGCCTTCATGGCCGGCCTCAAGGCGCGCGGCATCGGCACCGGCATCCATTTCACCGCCACCCACCTGCACCCCTGGTACCGCGAGCGCTGGCCGGCGCTGGCGCTGCCCAACAGCGAATGGAATTCGGCACGGCTGTGCTCCATCCCGCTGTTTCCCGACATGACCCTCGCCGACGTCGACCGCGTGGTTGGCGCCATCGAAGACCTGCTGGAGAAAGGCGCATGAAGCCCTATGCCATCGACCGGGTATCCGTGGTGATTCCCGTCTACAACGAAGAAGCCAGCCTGCCGGAACTGCTGCGCCGCACCCGCGCCGCCTGCCGCCTGCTGGATTGCCAGGTGGAGATCATCCTGGTCGACGACGGCAGCCGCGACCGCAGCGCCGAACTGCTGCAGCAGGCCGCCAGCGAGCCGGACAGTCCCGTCGTGGCGGTGCTGCTCAATCGCAACTACGGCCAGCACTCGGCGATCCTCGCCGGCTTCGAGCAGGCCAGGGGCGATCTGATCATCACCCTGGACGCCGATCTGCAGAACCCGCCGGAAGAGATCCCGCGCCTGGTGCACACCGCCGCCCAGGGCTACGACGTGGTCGGCACCGTGCGCCAGCAGCGCCAGGATTCCTACCTGCGCACCCTGCCGTCGCGGCTGATCAATCGCGCCGTGCAGCGCTCTACCGGCGTCGCCATGCGCGACTACGGCTGCATGCTGCGCGCCTACCGCCGCCAGGTGGTGCAGTCGATGCTGGCCTGCCACGAGCGCAGCACCTTCATCCCGATCCTGGCCAACAGTTTCGCCCGCCACACCACCGAGATCGAGGTGGGCCACGCCGAGCGCGAACACGGGGATTCCAAGTACGGCTTCCTCAAGCTGATCAACCTGATGTTCGACCTGCTGACCTGCATGACCACCACCCCGCTGCGCATGCTCAGCCTGTTCGGCGGCGGCCTGGCCGTCTTCGGCTTCCTATTCGCCGCACTGCTGCTGGTCCTGCGCGTCACCCACGGCGCCGAGTGGGCGGCCGATGGCGTGTTCTCGCTGTTCGCCGTGCTGTTCATCTTTACCGGCGCCCAGTTCGTCGGCCTCGGTCTGCTTGGCGAGTACCTCGGCCGGGTGTACCACGACGTCCGTGCCCGGCCCCGGTTCCACGTGGAACAAGTGATCCGCGCCGCCACCCTTTCTCCTTCGCCGGCGCCGCTGCGCCAGGTCCAGTAACAGGAAAGCCCCTGATGAAAACCGCCATCGTCTTCGCCTACCACGACATCGGCTGCGCCGGCCTCGCCGCGCTGATCCAGGCCGGCTATCCCATCGCCGCCGTCTTCACCCACCCGGATGACCCGAGCGAGAACCGCTTCTTTGGTTCGGTGGCCCAGCTCTGCGCCCGCCACGGTATCCCGGTGCATGCCCCGGAAGACGTCAACCACCCGATCTGGGTCGAGCGCATCCGCGCCCTGGAGCCGGATTTCATCTTCTCCTTCTACTACCGCAACCTGCTGTCCAACGACGTCCTGGCCTGCGCCACGCGCGGCGCCTACAACCTGCACGGCTCGCTGCTGCCGCGCTATCGCGGTCGCGCCCCGGCCAACTGGGTGCTGGTCAACGGCGAGACCGAGACCGGCGTGACCCTGCACCGCATGGTCCAGCGCGCCGACGCCGGCGCCATCGTCGCCCAGCAGCGCGTCGCCATCGCCGCCGACGACACCGCCCTGACCCTGCACGCCAAGCTGCGCGAAGCCAGCCAGACGCTCTTGCGCGACGCCCTGCCGGCCCTGGCCGAAGGCCGCCTGACCGAGCGCGAGCAGGACGAGAGCCAGGCCACGACCTATGGCCGCCGCAGCGCCGCCGATGGCGAGCTGGAGTGGAGCCGTCCGGCCGTGGAGCTGAACAACCTGGTGCGCGCCGTGACCCAACCCTATCCGGGCGCCTTCGGCTGGATCGGTGATCGCAAGCTGATCGTCTGGAGCGCGCTGGCGCGCCAGGAAGCCCATGGCCAGGCCCCCGGCAGCGTACTGAGCCTGGAGCCCCTGCGCATCGCCTGTGGCGAGGGCGTCCTGGAAATCCAGGCCGGCCAGCTGGGCGACAACGGCCTCTATCTGTCCGGTCCGCAACTGGCCCGCGAAGCCGGCCTGGTGGCCGGTGCCCGCCTGCACCGCCAGGATCGCCGCGCCAAGCGCCGTACCCGGGTGCTGATCCTGGGCGTCAACGGTTTCATCGGCAACCACCTCTCCGAGCGCCTGCTGGCCGACGGCGAGTATGAGGTCTATGGCCTGGACATCGGCTCCGACGCCATCGAGCGGCTCAAGGTCGATCCGAATTTCCACTATGTGGAAGGCGACATCTCCATCCACACCGAGTGGCTGGAATACCACATCAAGAAGTGCGACGTGGTGCTGCCGCTGGTGGCCATCGCCACCCCCATCGAATACACCCGCAATCCGCTGCGCGTGTTCGAACTGGACTTCGAGGAAAACCTCAAGATCGTTCGCCACTGCGTGAAGTACGGAAAGCGCGTGATCTTCCCGTCCACCTCCGAGGTGTACGGCATGTGCCAGGACGAGCGCTTCGACGAAGACCGCTCCAACCTGGTGGTCGGCCCGATCAACAAGCAGCGCTGGATCTACTCGGTCTCTAAGCAGCTGCTCGACCGGGTCATCTGGGCCTATGGCGCCAAGGGCCTGAAATTCACCCTGTTCCGCCCGTTCAACTGGATGGGCCCGCGCCTGGATCGCCTGGACTCGGCGCGCATCGGCAGCTCCCGAGCCATCACCCAACTGATCCTCAACCTGGTGGAAGGCACCCCGATCAAGCTGGTGGACGGCGGCGCCCAGAAGCGCTGCTTCACCGACGTCGACGACGGCATCGAGGCGCTGTTCCGCATCATCGAGAACCAGGGCGGTCGCTGTGACGGCCAGATCATCAACATCGGCAACCCGGACAACGAAGCGAGCATTCGCGAGCTGGCCGAGGAGCTGCTGGCCCAGTTCGAGGCCCATCCGCTGCGCCACGAGTTCCCGCCCTTCGCCGGCTTCCGCGAGGTGGAGAGCAAGAGCTTCTATGGCGACGGTTACCAGGACGTGGCCCACCGCAAGCCCAGCGTGGAGAACGCCCGCCGCCTGATCGACTGGCAGCCGAGCACCGCCATGGCCGCCACCGTCGGCAAGACGCTGGACTTCTTCCTGCGCGAAGCCATGGCGCAGCGGGAGGCCTGATGAACACCTTGATCCCGGCCAGCCTGCGCATCGACGTGGACACCTATCGCGGCACCCGCGAAGGGGTACCGCGGCTGCTCGACCTGCTGGACGAGGCCGGGGTCAAGGCCACCTTCTTCTTCAGCGTCGGACCGGACAACATGGGGCGCCACCTCTGGCGCCTGGTGAAGCCCACCTTCCTGTGGAAGATGCTCAGGTCCAAGGCCGCCAGCCTCTATGGCTGGGACATCCTGCTGGCCGGCACTGCCTGGCCGGGTCGGCCCATCGGCCGCGACCTCGGCCACCTGATGCGCGAGACCCGCGCCCGCGGCCACGAAGTCGGGCTGCACGCCTGGGATCACCACGCCTGGCAGGCCCACACCGGCAACTGGAGCCTGGAGCGACTGGGCGAGGAGTTCGGTCGCGGTCTGCAGGCCCTGGAAGACATCCTCGGTGCCAAGGTGGACTGCTCCGCCGCCGCTGGCTGGCGCGCCGATCCGCGCGTGGTGCTGGCCAAGGAGGCCTTCGGCCTCAGATACAACAGCGATTGCCGCGGCAGCGCCCTGTTCCGGCCGCGGCTGGGCAACGGCGGCCACGGCACCCCTCAGGTACCGGTGGACATGCCGACCTTCGACGAAGTGGTCGGCCCTGAACTCGCTGCCGCCAACTGGAACAGCTACCTGCTCAAGCGCTTCCGTCCGGGCGCGCTAAACGTCTACACCCTGCACGCCGAGGTGGAAGGCATCGCCTTCGCCGAGGACTTCCGCGCCCTGCTCAAGGCGGCGCGGGAGGAGGGCATTCTCTTTCTGACCCTGGGTGACCGCCTGCCGGCCGACCCGCGCCAGTTGCCCGCGGGCAACCTGGTGCGGGGCAGCCTGGCCGGACGCCAGGGCTGGCTGGGCGTGCAGGCATGAGTCAACGTCGGTTCTGGATGCTGCTGCCGCTGGCGCTACTGGCCTATGCCTTGCCGCTGGGCTGGCGCGGGCTGTGGATCCCGGACGAGTCGCGCTATGCGCAGATCGCCCAGGAACTCTGGCGCCGCGGCGACTGGGTGGTGCCGCACTTCCTCGGCCTGCCGTATTTCGAGAAACCCATCGGCGGCTACTGGACCCAGGCCATCGCCCAAGCCTGGCTAGGCGATTCGCTGTTCAGCGTGCGCCTGGTGCCCTTGCTGGCCAGTCTCGCCACCGCCGCCCTAGTGGTGCGTCTGACCCGGCTGATCTGGCAGGACCGTTCCCTGGCGCTGCTCGCCGGGGTGCTCTATCTCTCCTGCATGGCCGTGGCGGGGCTGGCCACCTATGTGACCCTCGATGCCCAGTTCGCCTTCTGGATGGCACTGGCGCTGCTCGCCCTCTGGCAGGCGCAGGCCGCCGAAACCCGTAGCGCGGCCCTGGCCCAGTGGGCACTGCTGGGCCTGGCCTGTGGCTGTGGTCTGCTGACCAAGGGGTTTCTCGCCCTGGTGTTGCCGGTGCTGGTCGCCGTGCCTTTCTTCCTGCTGCAGGGACGCCTGGGCGAGTTGCTCTGCCGCGGTCCCCTCGCGGTGCTGGTGGCCGCTCTGGTGGTCGCCCCCTGGGCGCTGCTGGTGGCCCATCGCGATCCGGACTTCTGGAATTTCTTCTTCTGGCACGAACACATCCAGCGTTTCGCTGGCCAGGACGCCCAGCACGAGCGGCCCTTCTGGTTCTATGGCCCCATCCTGCTGGTGGCCATCCTGCCCTGGGCCGGCCTCCTGCCGCGTACCCTGGGACGTACCTGGCAGGAACGCCGGCATGTCGGCACCGCCTTCCTGGGCATCGCCGTGGTCGGCCAGCTGCTGTTCTTCAGCCTCAGCCGGGGCAAGTTGCCCACCTACCTGCTGCCCGTCCTGGCCGCTCTGGTACCGCTGCTGGCGCGTACCCTGCTGGAGGCCGGACGCCGCGGTGCCACCGGCGCGCTGCGCCTGAACGGCCTGTGCAACCTGCTCCTGGGCCTGGCGGGGCTGGTGGCCCTGCTGATCTACGGCGGTCGCCTCTACGCGGCCGGTGAAGGCCTAACCCATGGCCTGACCCATGGCCTGGCCCTGCTGGCGCCCCTGGCCCTGCTGCTGGCCGGTCTGGCGGCGCTGGTCTGGCCGCGGCGTACCCTGTTGGCGCCGGCCCTGGCGCTCTGGGTGCTGTTGCCGCTGCTGTCCGTCGCGCTGCCCAACGGCCTGGTCGACAATAAGCTGCCGAGCAGCTTCATCCAGGCCCAGCTCGGCCACTTCAAGCACGCCGGCCTGCTGGTCAGCAACGACCTCGGCGTGGCCGCCAGCCTGGCCTGGGCCACCCACCGCGACGACGTGGTGCTGGTAGGCGGTCCGGGCGAACTCAAGTACGGCTTCGCCCGTGAACCCGACAGCGGGCGCCTGATCGAAGAGCGCGACCTGGCCGGCTGGCTCGCCGCCCATCGCGACCAGGGCCCGGTGGCCATCCTGCTGCGGGTGGACGGCCCCAGTGACCGCCAGCTGCTCGACAGCCTGCCCGAGCCAGGCGAGAGCATCGCCAGCGAGCGCCTGGTCTTGCTGGTCTATCCGAGGACCGGGCAATGAGCGCCGTCGACGGCCTGCTGATCGCCCTGGTGATCCTGCTCACCAGCGCCGGCCAACTGGGCCAGAAGCGCGCGGTGGCTGCGGGCGGTGCCCTGGCCGCGCGACTGCGTTCGCCCTGGCTGTGGGGCGCGCTGGTCTGCCTGGGCGTGGCTCTGCTGGTCTGGTGCGCGGTGCTGCAGCGGGTGCCGGTGGGCGTCGCCTATCCCTTGCTCTCGCTCAACACCCTGGCGGTGACCCTGCTGGCCCGGCTGGTGTTTGGCGAGAGGGTGGATGCCCGCGCCTGGTGCGGCTGCCTTTGCATCGTCGCCGGCGCCGCGCTGCTGGGGGGCCAGGCATGAACGGCCTGTTCCCGCTCGGCCTGAGCATCCTGCTCACCACCCTCGCGCAACTGTCCCTGCGCGCCGCCCTGGTGCGGCTGCCGGCGATGGCCACGTGGCTGAGCACGCCGTCGGCGCTGTTCGGCGCGGCCGGTCTGCTGCTGGCCCTGGGCATCCTCTGCTATGGCCTGTCGCTGCTGGCCTGGCTGGCGGCCCTGGCGCGCCTGCCGCTGGGCCGCGCCTATGCAGCGCTGGGCCTCTCCTATGTGTTCGTCCACCTCGGCGCGGCCTGGCTGCCAGGCGCCGCCGAATCCTTCACCCCCTGGAAAACCCTGGGCGTCGCGCTGGTCGTGGCCGGCGTCGCCCTTGTCGGCGGGCCACGGGCCAGCGCCACTCCCACCCTGAGGAATACCCTATGAACATCAGCGTTTTCGGCATCGGCTACGTGGGTCTGGTGCAGGCCGCCGTGCTGGCAGAAGTCGGCCACCAGGTGGTGTGCATGGACATCGACCGCACCAAGATCGACAAGCTCAAGCGCGGCGAGGTAACCCTCTACGAGCCGGGTCTGGAAGAGCTGGTGCGCAGCAACCTGGCTGCCGGTCGCCTGGTGTTCACCCACGAGGCCGCCGAGGCCGTGGCCCATGGCGCCGTGCAATTCATCGCCGTGGGCACCCCGCCGGCCGCCGATGGCTCGGCCGATCTGTCCGCCGTCTTCGCCGTGGCCGAGACCATCGCCCGCCTGCGGCGCGAGCCGCTGATCGGCCAGCCGGTCTCCCGCGATCCGCTGCTGGTGGTGAACAAGTCCACCGTGCCGGTGGGCACCGGCGACCGCGTTCGCGCGCTGATCCACGAGGTGCTGGCCGAAGAGGGCCGCACCCTGCACGTGGAGGTGGTCTCCAACCCGGAATTCCTCAAGGAAGGCGCCGCCATCGCCGACTGCAAGAAGCCCGATCGCATCGTGGTGGGCACCGACTCGCCGGTGGCCCGCGACGTGATGCGCGAACTCTATGCGCCCTTCAACCGCAACCATGACCGTATCCAGTGCATGGACCTGCGCAGTGCCGAGCTGGCCAAGTACGCCGCCAATAGCCTGCTGGCAGTCAAGATCAGCTTCATCAACCAGATCGCTGAACTCGCCGAGCACGTCGGCGCTGACATCGAGGCGGTGCGCCAGGCCATCGGCGCCGATCCGCGCATCGGCCACCACTTCATCTACCCGGGTTGCGGCTACGGCGGCTCCTGCTTCCCCAAGGACCTGCAGGCGCTGATCCGCACCGGCGAAGAAAATGCCGTGGAGCTGGATCTGCTGCGCGCCGTGGAGGCCATCAACGTGCGCCAGAAGACCAAGCTGTTCGAGCGCATCAACACCTACTTCGACGGTGACCTGCGCGGTCGCACCTTCGCCCTCTGGGGCCTGGCCTTCAAGCCCAACACCGACGACATGCGCGATGCGCCCAGCCGGGTGCTGATGGAAGCCCTCTGGGCTGCTGGCGCCAAGGTGCGCGCCTTCGATCCGGTGGCCATGGCCGAGGCCCAGCGCCTCTATGGCCATGACGAGCGCCTGGCGCTGATGGGCACCCCCGAGGCGGCCCTGGCCGGTGCCGATGCCCTGGTCATCTGCACCGAGTGGCAACAGTTCAAGGCACCGGACTTCGACCTCATCGCCCGCCAGCTCAACCAGCCGGTGATCTTCGATGGCCGCAACCTGTTCGATCCCGAGCGCATGGAGCGCCGCGGCATCGAATACTTCGCCATCGGTCGTGGCGCCGCCCTGGGCGGTCCCCAGGTCGCCCGCCGCGTGGATGCCGCCTGATGGTCTCGCCCATGCCCCTGACCCCACGCAGCGCGCCCATGGCCACGCTGCCGGCGGCCAGTCGCCTGCGCCGTGAAAGCCTGCTGCTCGGACTGGTCGCCACCCTGATGTTCACCCTCGGCATCTGGAACCAGGCGCCCCAGGGCTTCGACGGCCGCTGGGCGGTGTTTCTCGGCGAGATGTTCCGCCATGGTCCATCCTTTTTCGCCACCACCTACGGCCAGCCCTATCCGGACTATCCCGGCACTGCCACCTGGCTGAGCTGGCTGGCGGCGCGGGTGATCGGCGCGCCCAATCACCTGGCGAATGTCCTGCCCACGGCCCTGGCCTCGGCCGGCGTGCTGGCGCTGACCTATCGGCTGCTGGCCGACACCCGCCGCACCTGGGCGCTGCTCACGGTGCTGCTGGTGGCCCTGACCCCACAGTGGCTGGAAAAGGCCCGCGCGGTCTGCCTCGACCAGCTGGTCGCCCTGGTGGTGCTGGCCTGCTTCTATCTGATGCACAGCGCCGACCGCGACGGTCGTCCGCTGCGCCGGCTGCTGGTGCTGCCGCTGTTCGCCCTGGGCTTCGCCATCCGTGGCCCGCTCGGGCTGATCGAGCCCTGCGGCGTGGTCTGTCTCTACTGGCTGGTGGTGGCCTGGGGCGAGCCGGCGCGCCGCACCTTCGCCCTGCAACGCCTGTTTGGCTATGGCCTGGCCGGTCTGGCCCTGCTCGTCCTGGGCTGGTGGACGCTGATCCAGCTGGCCCACCATGAAGGCGGCGCGGATTTCGCCGCCGAGGTCTGGCACATGCAGGTCACCGGCCGGCTGGACGAGAGCGGCAAGCCGTTCTGGTTCTATCTGCAACTGGGTCTGTATCGCTATCTGCCGGTGCTGCCCCTGGCGCTGCTGGTGCTGATCGCCGAGCGCCGCCGCCTGCTGAGCTGGCCACACACCGCCCAGCGTCGTCTGCTGCTGGGACTCGCCGGCAGTGGCCTGCTGATCCTGATCGGGCTGTCCATCCCGCACTTCAAGCGGGCCTATTATGTGGTGCCCATGGTGCCCTTCCTGGCCGCCATCGCCGCCCATGGCCTGCTGCGTGCGGAGAGCTGGTTCCGCCGGGTCGCGCCGCTCTACACGGCGCTGGTACTGGCCCTGCCGGGGCTCGCCCTGATCGCCATGCTGGTCTGCCGTCACCTCTGGCAGCGCCACGGCTACTGGCCGGACGTCTCCCTGGTGCTGCTGGTGCCGGTCTTCGTCGCCCTGCAGATCGCCGCCCTGGTCGGCTGGCGTCGGCTGACCGGTAGCCGCCAGCTGCTGGCCCTGAGCGCCCTGGCGCTGGCCGCCCAGTGGCTGATGCTGGTCGCGGTGGTGGAGCCGGCGCAGGACCTGCAGTACGACACCCGCGGCTTCGTCCAGCAGGTGGAAGGCCTGCGTCAGCAGCAGCCGGGTCCGCTGGTGTTCTTCGGCCTCGGCCAGGACAGCTGGGCGATCCGCTACATGATGAACCTGGACCATGACGAGCAGCCGATCTTCATCGCTCGGCCCCAGGTCGCGGACCTGGCGCACCTGCCGTCCGGCGCCTGGATCATCCTGGCCCGCGACGACCGCGGCCTGCTGGCCGGCACCCCCTTGGCCGACCTGACCCCGGTGCTGGGCCGCCATCTCAACGGCAATCCCTGCCTGGTGTATCGCCTGCCCTGAGGCCCCTGGAGCCGATCGCCCTAGCGGTCGGCTCCAGCTTCTCGAGAGAACTCCAGGATCCGGTTGCGCCCCTGCTCGGCGACCAGATAGTGGCCGTCGCCACGGCGGATCAGGGTCTGCGCCGAGCGCAGGTGCGAGAGCACCGTGACCAGGTGGCCGTCGGGCTCGACCAGCAGCACCCGGGCGCCGTGGGTGGCATCCTCGGTGATCCACAGGCCATCGGCCGAGCACTGCACGAAACCGGGGGCGTCGAGGCCCGTGGCGACCAGGGTGTCTGCACCCCCGGGTTGCCACTGCTTGACCCAGCCCTTGGCCTTTTCGGTATAGAACAGCCGGCCATCCGGGCAGCGCGCCACCCCTTCGCCTTCTTCCAGGCCCTCGCGCAGCACCGCCAGGCGTCGCTGTACCGGGTCGTAGCTGAGCAGACGCCCGCGCGGCAGGTCCTCGATGGCATAGAGGGTCTGGCCATCGGTGGCGACGCCCTCGACATCGTTACCGTCGAACAGGGCGTCGCGATGCCCGTCGCGCAGGAGAAACACCGGCAGCGGACCGCCTTCCTGGCTGACCACCAGACCGCCCTGGAACATCACCAGGCCATCCGGCTTGGACAGCTCGCCCAGCACCGGCTGGCGCTCGCCATTGGCCAGCAGGCGCAGCAGGCTGCCGCGGCGACTGGAGAACTCCTGGGTGACGAACAGGCTGCCATCGGCATCCACGGCCAGGGCACTGACCATGGGGATGTCGGCGGCGAATTCCCGGTAGCTCCAGCCCGCGGCGGCACTCACCGGATGGAAATGCCGCCAGGCCGGATAGGCGAAGCCCGCGGCCAGCACAACGACACCCAGCGCCAGACCCTGGCGCCAGCCCAGGCGCGAAACACGTCGCATGGCGACCTCTCGAGGTTGGGGGATGACCCTGCAGTCTAGCGGCCCGCGCGTGAAGATTCCGTCGCCGGCACCCTGGGTGAGGGTGCCGGCGGGGCGGCGCCTCAGGCGGTGAGGAAGGCCTCGGTCAGCTTGACCCAGTAGCGCGCGCCCACCGGCAGCAGGGCGTCGTTGAAGTCGTAGGCCGCGTTGTGCAGGTTGGCGCTCGGCCCGTTGCCGACGAACAGGTAGCAGCCGGGCACCTGCTGCAGCATGTAGGCGAAGTCCTCGCTGGCCGGGATGGGCGCGAAGGGATGCAGGGCCTCGGCGCCGAAGTGCTCGACCGCCACCTGGCGGGCGAAGGCGGTGGGGCTGTCATGGTTGACCAGCACCGGATAGCCACGCTGGTAGTCCAGTTCGGCCGTGGCGCCGAAGCTTTCCGCCTGGGCGCGCACCAGGGCGCCGATGCGCTGCTCCAGCAGGTCGCGGGTGCTGTCCTGGAAGGCGCGGATGGTGAGCTTCATCTCCACCGCGTCGGGGATGACGTTGGAGGCCTCGCCGCCGTGGATGCTGCCCACGGTGACCACCGCGGTGTCCAGCGGCGCCACGTTGCGCGAGACCACGGTTTGCAGCGCCATCACCGTGGCCGCGCTGGCGACGATGGGGTCGACGGCCTTGTCCGGTACCGCGCCGTGGCCGCCCTGGCCACGGATGCGCAGCAGGGCGGTATCCGAGGAGGCCATGGCGGCGCCGTCGACAAAGCAGAACTTGCCGGTGGGCACGCCGGGCATGTTGTGCAGGCCGAATACCTGGTCGCAGGGGAACAGCTCGAAGAGGCCGTCCTGCATCATCTTCAGGGCGCCGCCCAGGCCTTCCTCGGCTGGCTGGAAGATCAGGTGCAGGGTGCCGTCGAAGGCGCGGGTCTCGGCCAGGCAGCGGGCGGCGGTGAGCAGGGTGGTGGTGTGGCCGTCGTGACCGCAGGCGTGCATGCGTCCGGGGTGCTGGCTGGCGTAGTCGAGCCCGGTGGTTTCCAGGATCGGCAGGGCGTCCATGTCGGCGCGGATGCCCAGCACCTTGCTGCCGCTGCCGGCGCGCAGGGTACCGACCACTCCGGTACCACCCAGACCGCGATGGACTTCGTAACCCCAACCTTCGAGGGCGGCAGCCACCAGGTCGCTGGTGCGCTGCTCCTGGTAGCCCAGTTCGGGATGGCGGTGGATGTCGCGGCGCAGGGCGACCATTTCCGGCAGGTAGCCGGCGATGTGACGGGCGGTGGCGTCTTGATCCGCAGCGGTGGCAAGGCTCATGGCGATCTCTCTCAGTCCAGGTGGCGTTCGGGATAGCTCAGCAATGCCAGCCATCCTATCAGCAGCATGACGATCAGGTACCAGGCCGGGGCGAGCGGGCTGCCGGTGGCCTCGATCAGCCAGGTGGCGATGAACTGGGCGGTGCCGCCGAACAACGTCACCGCCAGGGCGTAGGTCATGGCCAGGCCCGTGGCGCGCACCGGCCGCGGCAATCCGGCGAGGATCAGCAGCAGACCGGCGGTCATGTTGACGCTCATGGCGGTGATCACCACGAAGCGAGCGGCGAAGGCCAGGCCCTGGGTGGTGGGGTCGTTCAACCAGACGAAGGCCGGGTAGATGCCCAGCAGGGCCACCGCCAGGCTGACCAGGGCCACCGGCTTGTAGCGGCCGAAGCGGTCCAGCAGCAGGCCGGCGGCCAGGGCGGCGGCCATCTGTACCGCGCTGGAGGCCACCCCGGCCAGGTAGGCGCTGGTGGCCGGCAGGCCGACGATGCGGGTCATGTAGGTGGGCATGTAGAACTGCATCAGGTAGGTCAGCAGGGTGGCCGACATCACGATCAACAGACCTAGGCCGAAGCGCCGCGGATGCTCGCGCAGGAAGGCGCGCACCGGACCGCCCTCGACCGCGCCGGCGCCGCGCCAGGTCTCGACCACTTGGCGGCGGATATAGAGGCCGACCGGGATGATCAGCAGCCCGACCAGGAAGGGGATACGCCAGCCCCAGGCGTGCAGCTCGGCCTCGGACAGGCTGCGGGTGAGCAGGGCGCCCAAGGCGGCGCCGAGCAGGGCACTGCCGCCCTGGCTGATCACCTGCCAGCTGACATGGAAGCCGCGCCGGCCGGGGCTGGCCGATTCCAGCAGCAGGGTGGTGGCGGCGCCTATCTCGCCGCCGGCGGAAAAGCCCTGCAGTAGGCGCCCCAGGAGCAGGATCAGCGGTGCGGCGAGGCCGATCTGGGCGTGGGTCGGGGTAAAGGCGATCAGGGCGCTGCCCAGGCCCATCAGGGAGATGGTCAGCAGCATGGCCTGCTTGCGGCCGTGACGGTCGGCATAGGCGCCCAGCACCATGCTGCCCAGCGGCCGCATGACGAAGCCGACGCCAAAGACCCCGACCGCCATCAGCAGGGAGCCGTAGGGGGTATCCGAGGGGAAATAGAGCTGGCCGATGATGGCGGCGAAAAAGCTGAACACCGTGAAGTCGAACATCTCCAGGCCGTTGCCGAGGCTGGCCGCGGCGATCAGCTTGGCGCGCGAGGGCGGGGCGGTGGTTGCCTGAGCGGCCGGGGTGGAGGACGTCGGAAGAGCCTGGGCCATGGTGCGTTCCTCTGCACTGAGATGAATGCGTAGCTATGCAAATGATGGTCCGGTACGCGAGAGTCGCAAGGCAGAGCCCTGGCGCCGGACGAGTGGTCGCTGCCTGCGCCAGCCTGGTGCAGGAAGCGGCGTCCTTGCAGCCTAGTCGAAGCGCCGAGTGCGGCTGGCGCTCTCTCATAAATCCGTCACAATGCCCGCCTAGAGTGCCCGCTTGCGCCTGAGCGTCGGCGGCCCAGGCCCGTCTCCCATCCCCGCGAGGAATCCGGCATGTACGTCAAAGGTCCGCTGACCGCTGTGGCGCTCGCTCTGGCGCTGAGTGGCACGACCGCTCGGGCCGAGGGCGTCGACCCGGCCATCCCCGACTACCAGAAGGTGAGCGGGGTCTCCGGCAATCTGTCGAGCGTGGGTTCCGACACCCTGGCCAACCTGGTGACGCTCTGGGCCGAGAGCTACAAGCGCGAGTATCCCAACCTCAACATCCAGATCCAGGCGGCCGGCTCGTCCACCGCGCCGCCGGCGCTCATCGAGGGCACGGCCAGCATCGGCCCCATGAGTCGCAAGATGAAGGACGCCGAGTTGCAGGCCTTCGAGCAGCGTTTCGGCTACCAGCCCACCGCGGTGCCGGTAGCCATCGATGCCCTGGCGATCTTCGTCAACAAGGACAACCCGCTGCGCCAGCTGACCCTGGAGCAGGTCGATGCGATCTTTTCCAGCACCCGCCTCTGCGGTGGCCCGCGCGAACTCAAGACCTGGGGTGACCTGGGGCTGACCGGTGACTGGGCCAAGCGGCCGATCCAGCGATTCGGTCGCAATTCGGTGTCGGGCACCTACGGCTATTTCAAGGAAGCGGCGCTGTGCCGTGGCGACTTCCGCGCCAACGTCAACGAACAGCCCGGGTCGGCCTCGGTGGTCCAGGCCATCAGCCAGTCCCTCGGTGGCATCGGCTACTCCGGCATCGGCTACCAGACCGCCAGCGTCCACACCGTGGCCCTGGCCCGGCAAGGCACCACCGACTACGTCGAGGACAACCAGGAAAACACCCTGTCCGGGCGCTATCCCCTGGCGCGCTATCTCTACGTCTATGTGAACAAGGCGCCCAATCGCCCGCTCGACCCCCTGGAAGGGGAATTCCTGCGGCTGATCCTCTCGCGCAAGGGGCAGGAGGCCGTGGTCAAGGATGGCTACATTCCCTTGCCGGCCCCGGTGGTGCAGCAGGCGTTGAAGACCCTGGGCTACTGAGCGCCTGGCGCCCGGTCGCTGCCACGGTGGTAGCGGCTGCGGCCGCCCATTCGCTGTAACCTTTCTGTCACACGACGTGATTAGGCTCTGCGCCATGAAATCCCCGGTACCCCCGTCCCTGCCCGATCCTCGCGGCCCTGCTCGGCTGGACTTCAACACGCCCGCACTACGCCGGCGGCGACGTTGGCGGGCCCTGCAGGATCGACTGGTACGAGGGTCCGTGCTGGTGGGCGGCCTTGCCGTCCTGGCCACCATCACCCTGATCTTCTTCTATCTGGCCTATGTGGTACTGCCGCTGTTGCGCGGCGCCAGTCTCGAAGCGCAGCCGCTGCCCCAGCCCAGCTGGTTGGCCGCCGCTGGCGCACCGCTGCTGTTGGGTATCGATGAGCAGAATCGCCTCGGCCTGCACCTCTCCCGCGCTGGCGAGGCGGTGTTCTTCACCCTGGCCGACGGCCAGCCGATCACGCGCGAGCGCCTGCCGCTGCCGCCCGGGGTGGCCATCACCAGCCAGGCCCAGGACGCCCCCCGCGGGCTGATCGCCCTGGGCCTGTCCGATGGCCGCGTGCTGGTGGCGCACAAGCGCTATGTCTCCCGCTATCCCCAGGGTAGCCGTGTCATCACCCCCGAGCTCGACTTCCCCTACGGGCGCGAGCCGCTGGACCTGGGCGCTCCGCGCGCGGCCCTGGACCGCGTCGCCATCGCCGGTGACGATGACCTGCTGGTGCTCGCCGGCGCTCAGGGCAATCGGGTAACGGCGCTGCGACTCGCCGGACTGGCGCCACCGGTGACCGGCGACGCGGCGAGCCCGGTGCGGAGCTCTACCCAATTCGGTCCGCTCAATGCCGCCGCCAAGGCCCTCTACCTGGATCCGCGCGGCCATTGGCTCTATGCCCTCAATGGCCGCGCCCAGGCGGATGTCTTCGATCTGCGCGACGGCAGTCTCAACGGCCACTACAAGCTGCTCGACGCAGCCGATGACGAGATCACCGCCAGCGCCCAGCTGCTTGGCGGCGTGTCGCTGCTGGTGGGCACCGCCAAGGGCGGCATCGGCCAATGGTTCATGGTCCGCGGCCCGGATGGCGAGCCGGTGCTGCGGCACATCCGCAGCTTCCAGCTGGGCGCTGCGCCCATCGTCCAGCTGGTGCCCGAACAGCGGCGCAAGGGCTTTCTGGCGCTGGACGCCACAGGCGAGCTCGGCGTCTTCCACAGCACCGCCGGGCGTACCCTGCTGCGCGAGCAGATCGCGCCGACTGCCGGGATGCTGGCCCTGTCGCCCCGGGCCGATCGCCTGCTGCTGGAAGCGGACGGCCGGCTGCTCGGCTTCAACCTGGACAATCCGCACCCGGAAGTCTCCTGGTCGGCGCTGTGGGGCAAGGTCTGGTACGAGAATTACGAGGCGCCGGCGCGGGTCTGGCAGTCGAGTGCGGCCACCACTGATTTCGAACCCAAGCTGAGCCTGGCACCGCTGACCTTCGGCACCCTCAAGGCGGCCTTCTACGCCATGCTGTTCGCCGCGCCCCTGGCCATCGCCGCGGCGGTCTACACCGCCTACTTCATGGCGCCGCGCATGAGGCGCACGGTCAAGCCGGTCATCGAGCTGATGGAGGCCCTGCCCACGGTGATCCTCGGCTTCTTCGCCGGCCTGTTCCTGGCACCCTTCGTGGAAAATCACCTGCCGGGGCTGTTCAGCCTGTTGTTGCTCCTGCCGCTGGGCATCCTGGCGGCGGGTTTCGGCTGGTCGCGGCTGCCGCTAAGTCTGCGCGAGCGGATCCCGGAGGGCTGGGAGAGCCTGCTGCTGCTCCCGGTGGTGCTGCTGACCACGGCGCTGGCACTCTCGCTCAGTCCCTGGCTGGAAGAGCTGCTGTTCGCCGGCGACCTGCGTCTCTGGCTGAGCCAGGAGCTGGGCATCGCCTACGACCAGCGCAACGCCCTGATCGTCGGGCTGGCCATGGGCTTCGCCGTCATTCCCAACATCTTCTCCATCGCCGAGGACGCCATCTACAGCGTGCCACGCAGCCTGACCCTGGGCTCCCTGGCCCTGGGCGCTACCCCCTGGCAGACCCTGACGCGGGTGGTGCTGCTCACCGCCAGCCCCGGCATCTTCTCAGCGCTGATGATCGGCCTGGGCCGCGCCGTGGGCGAGACCATGATCGTGCTCATGGCCACCGGCAACACCCCGATCATGGATGCCAACCTGTTCGAGGGCATGCGTACCCTGGCCGCCAACATCGCCGTCGAGATGCCCGAATCCGAGGTGGGCGGTACCCATTACCGGCTGCTGTTCCTGGCCGCGCTGGTGCTGCTCAGCTTCACCTTCCTGATGAATACCCTGGCCGAGCTGATCCGCCAGCGGCTGAGGAAAAAGTATGCGGCGCTCTGAATCAAGCGCGTCGCAGGGACGAGGCGTCGTGAAGCGGCGCTCTCTTGGCCACTGGCTGCGCGGCGGCGCGCCTGGCGTCTGGCTCAGCGGCGGCGCCGTGGCCATCGCCGTGCTCATGACCCTGGGGCTGATCGGCATCATCGCCGTGCGCGGCCTGGCGCATTTCTGGCCGGCCGAGGTGGTACAGGCGCGCTACACGCCGCCGGGTCTCGAACCGCGGCTGGTGCTGGGCGAGGTGGTGGAGCGCGAAGCGGTATCGGCGGCGCGTCTGCAGAGTGCCGGAATGACCTTGCCGGCTGGCAGCGGTGAAACCCTGACCCGCGAACTCTTCAAGCTGGGCAATCGCGACCTCTATGGCAGCGATTTCGTCTGGCTGATCGGTGACTGGCTGCAGGATCCGCAGACCCCCGCCGACGTCCTGGTGCTGGAGCGCCGCGAATGGGGCAACTTCTACGGCTATGCGCTGGAGGTGCGCGAAGAGGGGCGCCAGGTGGCCAAGGGCGCGGCGGCCGTGCCCGAATTGCAGCGCCGGCTGCTGCGCACCCGTGACCTGAGCGAGCGCCTGGAGCGCCTGGAAAAGCATGACATTGGCAGCGTCAATCATGCGCTGGAGCGGCTGCGCCTGGAGGGCCGTGGCCTGGAGCTGGACGGCCGCCTCGATGCCACCGCCCAGGCCGATCTCGCCGCGCGCCGTACCGAACTCGAAGCGCGTTACAGCGACCTGGAAGACCAGCTGGCCGGCCTGCGCCAGGAGCGGCGGCGCGACAGCGTGGTGCTGCGCGACGTCGAGGGCCGCACCCTGGAGCTCAACCTTGCTCGCATCGTGCGCGCCTACCAGCCCAACGCCATGGGCGTGGGCGCCAAGCTCGGCTTCTATGGCAGCAAGCTGTGGGAGTTCCTCAGCGCCGATCCGCGCGAGGCCAACACCGAGGGCGGCGTCTTCCCGGCCATCTTCGGCACCGTGATGATGACCCTGCTGATGGCGGTGATCGTCACCCCCTTTGGCGTCATCGCCGCCATCTACCTGCGCGAATACGCTCGCCAGGGGCCACTGACCCGCACCATCCGCATCGCCGTCAACAACCTCGCCGGGGTGCCGGCCATCGTCTATGGCGTCTTCGGCCTGGGCTTCTTCGTCTATGTGCTGGGCGGCTCCCTGGACCAGCTGTTCTTCCAGGCCAGCCTGCCCGCGCCGACCTTTGGCACCCCGGGCCTGCTATGGGCCTCGCTGACCCTGGCGATCCTCGCCGTACCGGTGGTGATCGTCGCCACCGAGGAAGGCCTGGCACGGATTCCCCGCAGCATCCGCGAAGGCTCCCTGGCGCTGGGTGCCACCCAGGCCGAGACCCTGTGGAAGGTGGTGCTGCCGCTGGCCAGCCCGGCGATGATGACCGGTCTGATCCTGGCGATGGCCCGGGCCGCCGGCGAGGTGGCGCCGCTGATGCTGGTGGGGGTGGTCAAGCTGGCGCCCTCGCTGCCGCTGGACGGCAACTATCCCTATCTGCACCTGGACCAGAAGATCATGCACCTGGGCTTCCACATCTATGACGTTGGCTTCCAGAGCCCCAACGTGGAAGCCGCCCGCCCGCTGGTCTACGCCACCGCGCTATTGCTGGTGCTGGTGATCGCCGGGCTGAATGTGTCCGCCGTGTTGCTGCGCAACCGGCTGCGCGAAAAATACCGGCTGCTGGAAGATTAACGGCTACGGCCGAGGAGACCCCATGCCTTCCGATTCCTCCATCTTCAGAACCGCCGCCGCCTACGCGGCCAGCGCCCAGCCGGCGGCGAGCGAAGGTGGCGTGGCCCTGTCGGTGCCGCGGCTCAACCTCTTTTATGGAAAGAAGCAGGTGCTGCAGGACATCGCCCTGGAGATCCCGCGCCAGCGCGTCACCGCCTTCATCGGTCCCAGCGGCTGTGGCAAGTCGACCCTGCTGCGCTGCTTCAATCGCATGAACGATCTGGTGGAAGACTGCCGCATCGAGGGCGAAATCCTGCTCGATGGCCAGAACATCTATGCCCGCGGCACCGAGATCGCCGAGCTGCGGCGGCGGGTGGGCATGGTGTTCCAGAAGCCCAATCCCTTTCCCAAAAGCATCTACGAAAACGTGGTCTATGGCCTGCGCATCCAGGGCATCAAGCAGAAGCGGGTGCTCGACGAGGCGGTGGAATGGGCGCTGCACGGCGCGGCGCTGTGGGACGAGGTCAAGGACCGTCTGCACGAGTCGGCCCTGGGCCTCTCCGGCGGCCAGCAGCAGCGGCTGGTGATCGCCCGCACCATCGCCGTGCAGCCCGATGTGCTGCTGCTCGACGAGCCGTGCTCGGCGCTGGACCCCATCTCCACCCTCAAGGTGGAAGAGCTGATCCACGAACTGAAACAGCGCTACACCATCGTCATCGTCACCCACAACATGCAGCAGGCGGCGCGGGTGTCCGACTACACCGCCTTCATGTACATGGGCCAGCTGGTCGAACACGGCGACACCGATACCCTCTTCACCAATCCGGCGAAGCGGCAGACCGAAGACTACATCACCGGCCGCTACGGCTAGTTCCAGGCAGACCGGTGCCCACCCGGCGACTCGATCCTCTCAGGCAGGACTGACAGCATGATCAACAAAGACGGTCACACGCAGCACATCTCCCAGCAATACAACGTCGAACTGGAGGAGGTCCGCAGTCACCTGCTGGCCATGGGCGGTCTGGTGGAAAAGCAGGTCAGCGACGCCGTGCGCGCGGTGATCGACGCCGATGCCGGTCTGGCTCGCCAGGTGCGCACCATCGACGACCAGATCGACATCATGGAGCGCGGCATCGACGAGGAATGCCTGCGCATCCTGGCCCGTCGTCAGCCGGCGGCATCCGACCTGCGCCTGATCATCAGCATCTCCAAGTCGGTGATCGACCTGGAGCGCATCGGTGACGAAGCCTCGAAGATTGCCCGCCGTGCCATCGAGCTGACCGAGGACGGCGAGGCCCCGCGTGGCTACGTCGAGGTCCGCCACATCGGCGAGCAGGTGCGCAAGATGGTCCACCAGTCGCTGGACGCCTTCGCCCGCTTCGACGCCGAGCTGGCCCTGTCGGTGGCCCAGTACGACAAGCTGATCGACCGCGAGTACAAGTCCGCCCTGCGCGAGCTGGCCACCTACATGATGGAAGACCCGCGCTCCATCTCCCGGGTACTGAGCATCATCTGGGTACTGCGCTCCCTGGAGCGGGTCGGTGACCATGCGCGCAACATCGCCGAACTGGTGATCTACCTGGTGCAGGGTACCGATGTACGGCACATGGGCCTCAAGCGCATGGCCGAAGAGGTCAACCGGTCGCGGGAATGATCCGCCCGGTCACTCCCCGGGTAGCGTCCCGGAGCTGCCTGCTATGCTGCAAGACTTGGCATGGAGTGACCGATGAGCAAGTTGAACGTACTGGTTGTGGACGATGCGCCCTTCATCCGCGATCTGATCAAGAAGGGCCTGCGCAATCTGTTTCCCGGGCTCGCGGTGGATGAGGCGGCCGATGGTCGCCGCGCCCAGACGATACTCGGCAAGCAGCGTTTCGACCTCATCCTCTGCGATTGGGAAATGCCCGGCATGACCGGCCTGGAACTGCTGACCTGGTTTCGTGCCCAGCCGGACCACAAGGGCGTGCCCTTCATCATGGTCACCAGCCGCGGCGACAAGGAAAACGTCGTCCAGGCCATCCAGGCCGGCGTGTCCGACTACATGGGCAAGCCCTTCTCCAACGAGCAACTGGCCGCCAAGGTCAAGAAGGCCCTGCAGCGCACCGGCAAGCTGGCCGAGCTGCAGGCCGGGGCCCAACCGCGCCCGGCCACCGGTTTCGCCAACGATTCTCTCGGTGCCCTGACCGCCGGCCGTAGCGAGGTGGTCCAGCCGACCGCCGCGCCCGCCGCCGCACCGGTCGCTTCCTCCAGTGCCGCCTTGCTCACTGGCGCTGCGCCGTCGGCTCCCACCCGGGGCAAGGCCGCTCCCAACTTCGGTCAGGGGCAACTGCGTCTGCCCAACGCCAGCATGGCCTGCCTGATCAAGGCCATTAGCATCAAGGAGGCCCTGCTGGTGGTCCGTCGGGGTGATCCGCTACCGCAAATTCTGGAAACTGCCGTGCTCGACCTGGAGCAGGGCGAAGACGGCGGTGACGTGGCACGTCTCAACGGCTACCTGCATTCGCTGACCGCGGTGGAAGCGACGCCGGCCAGCGAGTGGGTGCAGGTCAATTTCCGCTTCATCGACCGTGACCCGGCCAAGCTCGACTATCTGTCGCGGCTGATCGCCAAGGGCACCGCCCAGCGGCACTACGTGCCGGGCGCCTAGGGCAGGGTGGCGCCATGAGGGGGCTGGCACGGAGACTGCTTGAGGCGGTGATACCGCGGATTTCTGACGTCCTGCCCATGCCCCTCGTCCATCGCCTGTTGCTGCTGTCGCTCGCGCTGTCCGGTACCGCCCTGGCGGCGCCCATCTACAAGTACGTCGATGCCAATGGCGTGGTCACCTACACCGACAAGGCGCAGAAGGGCGCCAAGGTGATGACCTTCAGCGACGACCCCATCGAGCGGCTGGACCAGCGGGTCAAGCTGCAGCCGCGGCACTATGCCGGTGGCACGGTGCTGGAGGTGCGCAACGACAGTTTCCTGCCGGTGACCGTGACCCTGCGCCTCTCGGCGTTGCAGAACGTCAGCGGCGTGGGCGAGGCGCCGATCCGCAAGGTGCTGCCGGCGCGCAGCCTGACCCGCCTGGCTACCCTGGTCGCCCCCGATCCAAGCCGTCCGCAGCGCTACACCCCCCAGCTCACCACCCTGATGGGTAGCGCCACGCCGGTCTTCACCGCGGGCTTCGCCTATCCCTTGCCCTGGCTGGGCGGGCCCTTCAGCGTCAGCCAGGGCGCTGGCGGCGGTTTCAGCCACCACACCCCCAAGAGTCGCTATGCGGTGGACATTGCCATGCCCGAGGGTACGCCCATCGTGGTCTCGCGCAGCGGCCAGGTGGTCGAGGTGGAGACCGGCCAGGACGGCCGCGGCAACCATCCTTCCGGCAACTTCGTCCGCATCCTCCATGACGACGGCACCATGAGCGTCTATCTGCACCTGCAGCGCGGCTCGATCAAGGTCAGCGAAGGGCAGTGGGTGCGCACCGGACAGGCGCTGGCCGCTTCCGGCAACACCGGACGCAGCACCGGGCCGCACCTGCATTTCGTGGTCCAGCGCAATACCGGCGAGGCCGTCGAGTCCATTCCCTTCCGCTTCGCCCAGGCGGTGGACAGCCTGCCGAATTTCGCCGTCGGCGGTCCCTGATCCTCGGCGCTTGTCAGATAGAACCCGCTAGCCCTGGGCGTTGAGATATTCGCTGGGCGATACGCCCAGCACCCGGCGAAACATCCGGGTAAAGGCCGAGGGTGAGGCATAGCCCAGATCCAGGGCGACGCGGGTCACCGGCTCGCCCGCGGCCAGGCGTGGCAGGGCCAGCATCAGCCGGGTGTGCTGGCGCCAAGTGGAGAAGCTGGTGCCGGTTTCCTTGAGGAAGAGTCGCGCCAGGCTGCGCGAGCAGAGGTGCAGCTGCTGCGCCCAGGTCTCCAGCGCCGTGTCGTTGGCGGGATCGGCGTGCAGGCTGGTCTGGATGGTCTGCAGCCGGCGATCGGCCAGCGCCGGCAGGTGCAGCGCGGTCTCTTCGAGAAACACCAGTTCCGCCAGCATCAGCGCCCGCACATGCCTGCCCAGCTCTGCCTCGCCATAGGAGGCGCCGCCCCGGCGCAGGCAGCGCAGCAGTTCGCGCAGCAGCGGCGAGATGAGCACCATGCGGGTGGCCGACTGCGGGCAGGGCAGGCCGCTCGGCAGCTCGATCACCACCACCTGCAGGGTGGCTTCGCCATTGGCCCGCGCCTGGTGCTCGATGCGCGGGGGAATCCAGATCGCCTGCTTGGGCGGGACGTACCAGACCCCTTCGTGAGTGGTGACCTCCAGCACACCGTTGACCGTGTACATCAGGTGCGCCTGATCGTGGACATGCGGCGGCCACACCTGGCCATGGACGAAGGTGTTGAGCTGGGACACCAGGGGCCCGGCGGCGGGGACGGGGGCGTCCGCGGCCACGCTCCGCGCCGGGTCGATTGTCTGTTCCTGCATAGCGGCTGTCCGTTTCGGTTGGGCATCGTCAAGGCGCTAGGGCCTAACCTGCAGCACTATGGCCGGAGCATTAGGCGAGCCCAGGGGTGATCCCTCTGCACGCCGAAGACATGCCTCTCGCGGGAGTGTCGCACAGAACACCCGCCGCTTGGCTGACCTGCCTGAACCGTCAGGCCTGTATTTTGAACTACCGTCCGATCGGTGACAGCGTGGCACAGGGATTTGAGTGCCTCGCTTTTTTATTCATGACGATGCTTTGCCAGCGGCTTCACAAAGCCAAGGTTTGGGCATCGCTCACGCGCTGCGGCTTTGTTAGCGTCTGTCCTTGCCCATCATGGTGGCCCTATGCCATGGACCGACGCCTGACCGCCCTGATCACCTGCCTGACCCTCGCCCTGGCCGTGCCCGCCGTTGCACCGGCCGCCGAGTCGGCGACCCTGACCAAGACCTCTGCCAAGAGCCAGGCCCGCAAGGGGCAGGTCAAGCTCAAGGTCCGCAACGCCAGCGAGGGTCGCATCTTCGAAGTCCGCAACGATTTCGACGTGCCCGTACGCGTCGAACTGCGCCTGCAACGCACCGTGAACGTGGCCGGCGCCGAACGGCCGATCCGTCAGGTCGTGGCGCCGCGCTCCACCGTGCAGCTGGCGGTGATTCGCAAGCGCCAGCAGGGCTTTCCCATGCACTTCGACCAGTCGTTCAACTATAGCCCGCAGCTGGCCGTCGGCACCCTGCCGCCGCTGGCGGACGGCGCTCCGAGCGCGACCGGCAGCGGACTGGGCTACGGCTACGCCTGGCCCTGGCGGGAGGGGAACTACTACGTGACCCAGGGCGCCGGGGGTGATTTCAGTCACCACACGCCCAAGGGCCGCTATGCAGTGGACATCGCCATGCCCGAGGGCACGCCGATCAGCGCCGCCCGCGCCGGCACGGTGATCGACGTGGAAAACGGCCAGTTCGGCCATGGCCCCAGTCCGTCGGGCAACTTCGTGCGCATCGCCCACGAAGACGGCAGTCAGAGCGCCTATCTGCACCTGCGCCGCGGCTCGGTCAAGGTGCGTCCCGGCGAGCGGGTGGAGATCGGTACGCCCCTGGCGGAGTCCGGCAATACCGGACGCAGCACCGGCCCCCATCTGCACTTCGTGGTCCAGGCTCGCGAAGGCGGCGAAATGGTCTCCATTCCCTTCCGCTTCGTGCGGCCGCTGGCGGCGCTGCCCAACATGGCGCTGGGCGACCGCTGAGACCCACGGGAAAGGCGTTCCCACTATAGCGTCGCCGCCTGTCTGGCAGGCGGTCAGGGGCGCCGCCGCGCCTAGAAATCCATTGCCAGGCACCGGGCAGGTGGCGTTATGCTATCACTTGCCTTTTCCCGTCTAGCCCGCTGGTCTTCCAGCTGCCTATCACTCTCCAGGCCGTGGACGCTGCCCATGAATGGACTTTTAGTCGCCTTGCGCGCCTGTAGGCATCGCCATGCTCTCTGTCTGTTGCTGCTGTTGATCGCCTTCGACTGCCGGGCGCAGGTGCTGCTGCTCGACGATCCCGCCCGCACCTACGATCCGCGGCCAGTATTGGAAATCCTCAAGGCGCCGGCCAGCCTGAGTTTCGCCGAGGCCGCTGCCCGACCCAGCGGAACGGAACAGGGCTGGCATGCGCCTGGCGTGCTGGAGATGCTGCTTCACGACGGGCGCCAGGGACTCTGGCTGCGCTTTTGCATCCAGGGGCGCGATGACCAGGCCTGGTGGCTGATTCCCAGCTGGCCGGTGCTGGATCGGCTCGACGTGCGCACGCGCGACAGCGCTGGCCGCTGGAGCCCGCTGCAACGGAGTGGCATCGCCTTGCCGGTAGCGGCGCGAGCCCTGCCTGGCCGCCAGCTGATATTCGCTCTTACGCCAAAAGCCGGCGCCGTGGAAGAGGTCTATCTACGCCTGGAGTCGCGCGAGACCTTCATCCTGCCGCTGCGCCTGGTGACGCCGACCGTCTATCTGAAGGAAGCACAGCAGGATGCCTGGCTGATCGGCGGCTTCTTTGGTGGTCTGTTCACCATCCTGTTGCTGACCCTCACGCTGTGGAGCTTCGGGCGCCGCTCGGGTTTTGGCTGGTATGCCCTCTATCTGCTCAGCGTCATCGGGTATCAGGCGGTGACCACCGGCTACGGCGCCTGGCTGCTCTGGCCGGACAGTCCGGCCTTCGGCCTGCGTGCCCACCTGGTGTGTGCCGCCCTGTGCTTCCTCAGCGCGGGCCTGTTCGTCCGCTATCTGCTCAGTCTCTATCACGGTGGCCGCTGGATCGACTTTGGCAATCGCCTGCTCATCGGCTATTGGAGCGTGGCGCTGGTCGTCGCGCTGTTCTGGCCGAATCTGCTGAGCTTCCAGGAACTGCTCGGCATGATGGCGCTGAGTTGCCTGGGCCTGCTGGGCACCACCTCGTACCTGGCGCTGCATGGCAATCGCATGGCGCTGTGGTTCAGCGCCGCCTGGGCGTTGCTGCTGCTGGGCAGTCTGGTCCAGTTGCTGGCGGTCGCGGGTTGGCTGGCGCCGACGAGCCTGGCCTTCCACGGTCAGATGACCGGCTTCGCGCTGGGCTTCGTGGTCCTGTCCATAGGGCTCAGCGAGGGCCTCAGCCTGCGACGGCGCGCGCGGATCGAGGCGCAGCGCCAGGCGCTGGAAGCCTCGACCGCCCTGACGCGGGAGCGAGAGGCCTCCTTTGTCGAGCTGGAACTGCGAGTGGCGATGCGCACGGTGGAATTGCAGCAGGCCAAGGCCGCGCTGGAGCGATTGAATCGGGAGCTGCTGCATCAGAGCCAGACCGATCCCCTGACCGGGCTGAGCAATCGCCGGCATTTCGAGCGGGTCTTCCAGCAGGAGATCCGGCGCGCCATTCGCGCGGAGCGCCCGTTGGCAGTGCTGCTGCTGGACATCGATCATTTCAAGGCGGTCAACGACACCCATGGCCATACCCTGGGTGATGAATGCCTGAAGTGCGTGGCCGAGGTGCTGGGCCGGCACACCCAGCGTGCCGGCGAGGTGGCGGCGCGCTACGGCGGCGAGGAGTTCGTCATCGCCTTGCCAGGTAGCGACCTGGCGGCGGCCCAGGTGCTGGCGGAGCGCATCCGTCAGGAGGTGGCGGGGTTGGAGCTGGAAGCCGAGCAGGGGCGGTTGCGGCTGTCGCTCAGTCTTGGCGTCGCGGTGGCCGTGCCGAGCAACCTCGAACACGGCCTGGGGCTGCTGGAAGATGCCGATCGGGCGCTCTATGCCGCCAAGCGCGGCGGCCGCAACCGCGTCTGCCTGAGCGATGGCCTGCCGGGGCTGGGCAGCGGTCGCGGCTGAGGGCGCCCCTTCTCAGCGTTCTTCGGGTGAGTGCCGGCGGGCGTCCTTGGGATCCAGCTTGATGACCTTGGCCAGGACGATCTTCGGGCCCTTCATCTTCTTGACGATGATGCGCAAGCCTTCGGCGTCCAGCACCGTCTCTTCTTCCGGAACGCGCTTCAGGCTGTCGTAGATCAGGCCGGCCAGGGTTTCGGCCTCGACGTGGTCCAGGTCGATGCCCAGCAGCCGCTCGACCTTGAACAGGGGGGTGTCGCCCCGCACCAGCAGCTTGCCCGGCTGGTAGGCCACCACGCCGCGCTCGGTCTTGCGGTGTTCGTCCTGGATGTCGCCCACCAGCACCTCGAGCACGTCCTCCATGGTCAGGAAGCCGATGACCTTGTGGTCGGCTTCCTCCACCAGCACGAAGTGCGCGCCACCGCGGCGGAATTGCTCCAGCAGTTCCGACAGCGGCATGTGCTTGGTCACCCGTTCCAGCGGATGCACCAGGTCGTCGAGGTCGAAGGAGGCGACTTCGCTGTCCAGCCCGGCGATGGCCAGGAGCAGGTCCTTGATGTGCAGCACCCCGGTAAAGGTCTGGCTGTCTTCGTCATAGACCGGATAGCGGCTGTATTTGGAACGGCGGATCTGGGTGAGGATCTCGTCCAGGCTGGCCTTGCTGTCCAGGTAGATCAGGTCTTCGCGGGAGTTGGCCCAGTCCACCACCTCCAGCTCGCCCAGCTCCACGGCCGAGGCCAGCACCCGGCTGTCCGGGTCGGTGGCGCGGTTGGAGTGCAGGATCAGCTTGAGTTCGTCGCGGCTGTAGTGGTGTTCGTGGTGTGCGCCCGGCTCGCCCTGGCCGGCGATGCGCAGGATGCCGTTGGCGCTGGCATTGAGCAGCCAGATGGCCGGATACATCAGCCAGTAGAAGAGGTACAGCGGCACCGCCGTCCACAGCGAAAGCAGGTCGGGCTTGCGGATCGCCCAGGACTTGGGTGCCAGCTCGCCGACTACGATGTGCAGGTAGGAGATGATGAAGAAGGCCGAAAAGAAGGCGATGCCGTGGATCACCTCGGGGCTGTTGACCCCCACGGCACCGAGCACCGGTTCGAGCAATTCGGCGAAGGCCGGCTCGCCGACCCAGCCCAGGCCCAGAGAGGCCAGGGTGATGCCGAGCTGGCAGGCGGAGAGGTAGGCGTCGAGCTGGTTGTGCACCTTCTTGAGGATGCGTCCGCGCCAGCCGTGCTTCTTGGCGATGGCCTCCACGCGGGTAGCGCGCAGCTTGACCATGGCGAACTCGGCGGCGACGAAGAAGCCGTTGAGCAGCACGAGGAAGAAAGCAAAGAACACGAGGCCGAGATCGGCGAATAACGTCGAGGAAAGACTAGTGGAAGGGTCCATTAGGGCCGAGAGCTGGAGAAAGGTCGCCTAAGCATGGGGGCGGGGCAGGGCAGTTGCAAGATGTTGCGCCCGACGGATGGTCGGGTTGGCGCCTGTCAGGCCTTGCGTCACGTCTGGCACAGGCCTTTGCCCCGGCTCAGGTCCAGCCCTCCAGACGCATGGTCGCCCGCACCAGCCGCTGCTCTTCCTGTTCAATCTCGCGCAGGCTGTCCCTGACGCTGTGGATATGGTCGCGGGCGGCGGCGTGGGCCTCGTCGGGCAGGCGTCCACTCACCGCGGCATAGAGGCGGGCGTGCTGGGCGTCGATTTCGCGGCGCTGCGGCGGGCGGTGATAGAGATTGGCGATGCAGGCGAACACCGAGCCCAGCAGCAATTCGTTGAGCGATTGCAGGGTGTGCACCAGCACCGGGTTGTGCGAGGCCTCGCTGATCGCCAGGTGGAAGGCGTGGTCGAGGCGGGCATGGGTTTCCGCGGGCAGGCTGGCCGGATCCTGGCAGGCGGCGCAGAGCTCCTCGTAGCGCCGGCCGATCAGCACCAGGTCGGCGGTGGTGGCGCGCAGCGCGGCCAGGCGCGCGGCCTCGCCCTCCAACAGCGCGCGGACTTCCAGCAGGTCGTAGAGGGTGCGCGGTTGGCTGCTGAACAGGTGCAGCAGGGGATTTTCCGCCGCCGGCGCCGCCAGCCGGGCGACGAAGCTGCCCTGGCCGTGGCGCGTCTCGATGATGCCACGGGCACGCAGCAGGCCCAGCCCCTCGCGCAGGGCGGTCCGGGAGACGCCGAGCTTGTCGCACAGGCGCCGCTCGGAGGGGAGCGGCTGGCCGACCTTGAGCACGCCGTCCACCACCAGGCGTTCGATCTGCTGGCTGACGTTCTCGGCGACGGGAAGGCGGGCGATGGGCGCGGACATGCTGGTTTCCTGCTGGTATGACCACAAGGTTCAGCGCTAGTGAGCCACTGGCGCTCATCGCCGTCAAGGCGGCAGAAACAGGCTAATCCTTTGGTCGAAGAAGACGAAAAAACTGGTATGACCAGTACGCCGAGCAATGGACGGGCCCGTTGCAGTCGGGGTACAACGAAGCCTCTCCAGCCAGAACAACAACAAGGGTGGTTACCCGATGAGCCTGGTCTACGACGAACGTCTCGACGGCGTCTTGCCCCGCCCGGACAAGGCGCAGCTGTTGCAGCGACTGCGCGCCGCGCTGCCCGAGCACTGCCTGCTGCACGACAGGGAAGACCTCAAGCCCTACGAATGCGACGGCCTGGCGGCCTACCGCACCACGCCGCTGCTGGTGGTGCTGCCGGAAACGGTAGAGCAGGTGCAGGCGACCCTGCGCCTCTGCCATGAGCTGAACGTACCCCTGGTGGCGCGCGGTGCCGGTACCGGTCTCTCCGGCGGTGCCCTGCCGCTGGAGCAGGGCGTGCTGCTGGTGATGGCGCGCTTCAATCGCATCCTCGCGGTGGATCCCGATGGCCGCCGTGCCCGGGTCCAGCCCGGGGTGCGCAACCTGGCCATCTCCCAGGCCGCGGCGCCCCATGATCTCTACTACGCTCCCGATCCCTCGTCGCAGATCGCCTGCTCCATCGGCGGCAACGTGGCCGAGAACGCCGGCGGCGTGCACTGCCTGAAATATGGTCTGACCGTGCACAACGTGCTGGCGGTGGAGATCGTCACCCTGGAGGGTGAGCGCCTGACCCTGGGCAGCGCCGCCCTGGACAGTCCCGGCTTCGACCTGCTGGCCCTGTTCACCGGCTCCGAGGGCCTGCTCGGGGTGGTGGTGGAGGTGACCGTCAAGCTGCTGCCCAAGCCGCCCTGTGCCCGGGTAGTGATGGCCAGCTTCGCCGATATCGAGCGCGCCGGGGCGGCGGTGGCCGACATCATCGCCGCCGGCATCATCCCCGGTGGCCTGGAGATGATGGACAACCTGACCCTGAGAGCCGCCGAGGACTTCATCCACGCCGGCTACCCGGTGGACGCCGCCGCCATCCTGCTCTGCGAGCTGGACGGGGTGGAAGCCGACGTGGCCGCCGACATCGAGCGCGTCAGCACCCTGCTGGCCACCGCCGGTGCCACCGAGATCCGCCTGGCCCGCGACGAGGCCGAGCGGCAGAAATTCTGGGCCGGGCGCAAGAACGCCTTTCCCGCCGTGGGGCGGCTGTCGCCCGACTACTACTGCATGGACGGCACCATCCCGCGTCGCGCCCTGCCCGAGGTCCTGCGCGGCATCGAGGCCTTGTCGGCGGAATACGGCCTGGCGGTGGGCAACGTCTTCCACGCCGGCGACGGCAACCTGCATCCGCTGATCCTCTTCGATGCCAATCGCCCCGGCGAACTGGAGCAGGCCGAGGCCCTGGGCGGGCGCATCCTCGATCTGTGCGTGGCGGTGGGGGGCACCATCACCGGCGAACACGGCGTGGGCCGCGAGAAGATCAACGCCATGTGCACCCAGTTCCAGCCGGGCGAGCTGACCTTCTTCCATGCGGTGAAGGCTGCCTTCGACGCTCCCGGGCTGCTCAACCCCGGCAAGAACGTGCCGACCCTGCACCGCTGCGCCGAGTTCGGCGGGCTGCACGTGCACCACGGCCAGTTGCCCCACCCCGAACTGGAGCGTTTCTGATGGACAACCTGGAACTGCTCCTTGACCAGGTCCGCGAGGCCCTGACTCGTCGCCAGCCGCTGCGTATCCATGGCGGCGACACCAAGGCCCACCTGGGCCACCCGGTGGACGGTGAGCCGCTGGACGTCAGTGGCCATCGCGGTCTGGTGCATTACGACCCCACCGAACTGGTGGCCACGGTCCGTACCGGCACACCGCTGGCCGAACTCAATGCCGCCCTGGCCGAACAGGGCCAGATGCTGCCCTGCGAACCGCCAGGGCTGGGGGAGGGCGCCACGGTCGGCGGCACCCTGGCCTGCGGCCTCTCCGGTCCGCGGCGGCCCTGGGCCGGTAGCCTGAGGGACTTCGTCCTGGGTACCCGACTGATCACCGGCACTGGCGAACACCTGAGATTCGGCGGCGAGGTGATGAAGAACGTCGCCGGCTACGACGTCTCCCGGTTGCTGGCCGGCAGCCAAGGCTGCCTCGGGGTGGTCACCGAGGTGTCCTTCAAGGTCCTGCCCAAGCCGCGCTGCACTCAGAGCCTGAGTCTGGAGCTGGACGCCGAGCGCGCCCTGCAGCGCCTCGCCGCCTGGGGTCGTGAAGCCCTGCCGATCTCGGCGGCCTGCCATGACGGCCAGCGCCTGCACCTGCGCCTGGAAGGTGGGGAGGGTTCGGTACGCTCGGCGGTCGATCGCCTTGGCGGTGACAGCCTGACCGAGGCTTTCTGGGACGACCTCAACGAACAGCGCCTGGCCTTCTTCGCTGGCCCCGCGCCGCTGTGGCGACTGTCGCTACCGGTCAATACGCCACTGCTGGAGCTGCCCGGCACCCGGCTGCTGGACTGGGGCGGTGCCCAGTACTGGCTCAAGAGCGATGCCCCGGCCACGGTCCTGCGCGAGATCGCCGAGCGCGCTGGCGGCCATGCCCTCTGCTATACGCCCGACGCCGAACGCGAGGCCCAGCATCCGCTGCCGGCCGCGCTGCTGGACTATCACCGTCGCCTCAAGGCGCGCCTGGACCCCCAGGGGATCTTCAATCCGGGTCGGCTGTACGCCGGGCTGTAAGGGAGCGATGTCATGCAAACCAATCTGAGTCCTGCCGCCCGCGAACTGCCCCGCGCCGCCGATGCCGAGCGGGTGCTGCGCAGCTGCGTGCACTGCGGCTTCTGCAACGCCACCTGCCCGACCTACCAGCTGCTCGGCGACGAGCTGGACGGTCCCCGTGGGCGCATCTACCTGATCAAGGGCATGCTCGAGGGCGGAGAGGTCAGCGAGAAGACCCGCGAGCACCTGGACCGCTGCCTGACTTGCCGCAACTGCGAGACCACCTGTCCTTCGGGCGTCTCCTACCACGAATTGCTCGATATCGGCCGTGCCGAGGTGGAGCGCCGGGTGCCGCGACCCCTGGGTCAGCGCCTGTTGCGCGCCGGACTGCGCCAGGTGCTGCCGCAGCCACGGCTGTTCGGCGCCCTGCTGAAAAGCGGCCAGACCCTGCGACCGCTGTTGCCGGCCAGCGTCCAGGCCAAACTGCCGGCGCGCATCGCCGCGCCCGGGGTGCGGCCGGCAGCTCGCCATGCCCGGCGCATGCTGATCCTCGAAGGCTGCGTGCAACCGGGGCTGTCGCCCAATACCAATGCCGCCACCGCGCGGGTGCTGGATCGCCTCGGCATCAGCCTGGACGCCGCGCCCCGCGCCGGTTGCTGCGGCGCGGTGGACTATCACCTCAATGCCCAGGAAGCCGGTCTCGACCGTGCCCGGCGCAACATCGACGCCTGGTGGCCGGCCCTGCAGGGCGGCGCCGAGGCCATCATCCAGACCGCCAGCGGCTGCGGCGCCTTCGTCAAGGAGTACGCCAGCCTGCTCAAGGACGACCCGGTCTACGCCGCCAAGGCCCGGGAGGTCTCGGCGCGCACCCTTGATCTGGTGGAGGTGCTGCGTGATCTGCCACTGGAAAAACTGCAGCTGAAGGATACCCCGCGGCTGGCGTTCCACTGCCCCTGCACCCTGCAGCACGCCCAGCGCCTGGGTGGCGCCGTGGAAGGCGTGCTGCAACGCCTGGGCTTTCCGCTGGCGCCGGTGCCGGACGGCCACCTCTGCTGCGGCTCGGCCGGCACCTATTCGCTGACCCAGCCGGACTTGTCGCGGCGGCTGCGCGACGCCAAGCTCGATGCCCTGGAGAGCGGTCACCCCGAGGTGATCGCCACCGCCAACATCGGTTGCCAGAGCCATCTCGACGGCGCCGGGAGAACTCCCGTGCGCCACTGGATCGAAATCCTCGACGCGGCCCTGGCCGCCCCGAACCAACCCTGAACCCTGGAGGCCCTATGAAGACCAAAGCCGTGCTCACCCTTGCCGAGATCGACACCCTGCTGGCCGCCGGTCGCGCCGAAGCCGAACGCCAGGGCTGGGCGGTGTGCATCGCCGTGGCCGATGACGGCGGCCATCCGCTGGCCCTGCTGCGCCTCGACGGCGCCGCGCCCAACAGTGCCTACATCGCCCCGGAAAAGGCCCGTAGCGCCGCCCTGGCGCGCAAGGAGTCCAAGGTGCTGGAAGAGATGATCAACAACGGGCGTACCGCCTTTCTCAGCGCGCCGCTGATGCAGGGCATGCTCGAAGGCGGGGTGCCCATCCTGGTGGATGGCCAGGTGGTGGGCGCGGTCGGCGTCTCCGGCGTCAAGGCTCCGGAAGATGCCCAGGTCGCCAAGGCGGCCATCGCGGCACTGGGTTAACCCTCTCTCGACATTCTCGTTATCAAGGAAAGCCATCATGACCGACCGCATTACCCTGGGCCGCCTGCAGGTGGCCACCGAACTGCAGCGCTTCATCGACGAAGAGGTGCTGCCTGGCACCGGTCTCGACACCGCCGCCTTCTGGTCGGGGGTGGATACCCTGGTGCACGAGTTGGCACCCCGTAATCGCGAGCTTCTGGCCGAGCGTGATCGCCTGCAGGTGGAGCTCGACAACTGGCACGGCGCCCACCCCGGCCCGGTTACCGACCTGCCTGCCTACCAGGCCTTTCTCGAAGGCATCGGCTATCTTCAGCCCGTGCCCGCCCAGGTCCAGGCCAGCACTGCCGGCGTCGACCGCGAGATCGCCGAGCAGGCCGGTCCGCAGCTGGTGGTGCCGGTACTCAACGCCCGCTACGCCCTGAACGCTGCCAATGCCCGCTGGGGCTCGCTGTACGACGCCCTCTATGGCACCGACGCCCTGCCCGAGACCGATGGCGCCGAGCGCGGCAAGGGCTACAACCCCACCCGCGGTGCCAAGGTGGTGGCCTTCGCCCGCCAGGTACTGGACGGCGTGGCCCCCCTGGCCGGTGGCTCGCACCGGGACGCCACCGCCTACCGCGTGCAGGATGGTCGCCTGGTGGTGGACCTCAAGAGCGGCACCAGCGAACTGGCCGATCCGGCCGCCTTCGTCGGCTACCAGGGTGACGCCGCCGCGCCGTCTGCGGTGCTCTTGCGTCATAACGGCCTGCACTTGGAGATCCAGATCGACCGCGACAGCGCCATCGGCAAGACCGACGCCGCCGGGGTCAAGGACCTGCTGCTGGAAGCCGCGGTCAGCACCATCATGGACCTGGAGGACTCCATCGCCGCGGTGGACGCCGCCGACAAGGTCCTGGCCTATCGCAACTGGCTGGGCCTGATGAAGGGCGACCTGGCCGAAGAGGTCAGCAAGGGTGGCGAGACCTTTACCCGGCGCCTCAACTCCGACCGCGAGTACCAGGGCGCCGACGGCCAGCCGCTGACCCTGCATGGTCGCTCGCTGCTGTTCATCCGCAATGTCGGCCACCTGATGACCAATCCGGCGGTATTGCTGGAAGAGGGTCGCGAGATTCCCGAGGGCATCCTCGACGCCGTGGTGACCGTCACCTGCGCCCTGCACGACCTCAAGCGCCAGGGCAATTCCCGTAGCGGCTCGGTCTACATCGTCAAACCCAAGATGCACGGCCCGGCCGAGGTGGCCTTCGCCGTCGAGCTGTTCGACCGCGTCGAGGCCCTGCTGGGGCTGCCGGCCAACACCGTCAAGCTGGGCATCATGGACGAGGAACGCCGCACCAGCGTCAACCTCAAGGCCTGCATCGCCGCCGCTTCGGCGCGGGTGGCCTTCATCAACACCGGCTTCCTCGACCGCACGGGCGACGAGATGCACACCGCCATGCTGGCCGGGCCCATGTTGCGCAAGGGCGACATGAAAACCTCCAAGTGGATCACCGCCTATGAGCGCAACAACGTGCTGGTGGGCCTGGCCTGCGGACTGCGTGGCAAGGCGCAGATCGGCAAGGGTATGTGGGCCATGCCCGACCTGATGGCCGCCATGCTGGAGCAGAAGATCGGCCATCCCAAGGCTGGCGCCAACACCGCCTGGGTGCCGTCGCCCACCGCTGCCGTGCTGCATGCCCTGCATTACCACCAGGTCAACGTCCAGCAGGTCCAGCAGGAGCTGGAGCGCACCGATGTCGACGCCGCCCGTGGCGAACTGCTCGCCGGCCTGCTCAGCGTGCCGGTGGCCGAGTCGCCGGACTGGTCCGCCGAGGCCATCCAGCAGGAACTGGACAACAACTGCCAGGGCATCCTCGGCTACGTGGTGCGCTGGGTCGACCAGGGCGTGGGCTGCTCCAAGGTGCCCGACATCCACGATGTCGGCCTGATGGAAGACCGCGCCACCCTGCGCATCTCCAGCCAGCACATCGCCAACTGGTTGCACCACGGCGTGGTCAGCGCCGAACAGGTGGACGAGACGCTGCAGCGCATGGCCAAGGTGGTGGACGGCCAGAACGCCGGGGATGCGCTCTACGAGCCCATGGCCGGCCACTTCGACAGCTCCTATGCCTATCGCGCCGCCCGCGACCTCATCTTCAAGGGCCGCGAGCAGCCCAGCGGCTACACCGAGCCGCTGCTGCACGCCTGGCGCCTGAAGAAGAAAGCGGGGGCCTGACCCGGCCAAGGCTTCCGTCCGGCGCGGGCGGGAGCCACTTCTACAAGGAGCGGTGCCGGTGGTCCTCCGACCACCGCCTCTTCCCTTGCCACTGGCGAATTTTTATACTATCAGGTCCCCCGTTCCCGGGATCATCATCGCCACGAGGAAGACCATGGCCCGCGTTACTGTCGAAGACTGCCTGGACAACGTAGACAACCGATTCGAGCTGGTCATGCTCGCCACCAAGCGCTCGCGCCAGCTGGCCACCGGCGGCAAGGAGCCCAAGGTACCGTGGGACAACGACAAGCCCACCGTCGTCGCCCTGCGCGAGATCGCCGAAGGCCTGGTCGACGAGGAAGTCATCCGTCTGGACGACATCGTCGAAGAAGAGCCGCTGTTCGCCGCCTTCGAAGTCAACGAAGAAGCGGACGGCGAGGCGCTCTAAGCCATGGCCGCCGAGCCTGCGTATGGTGACGTCCGCCCGACCGGCATCGACCTGCTGGCCGAGCGTCTGGCGAGCTACCTGACCCCCGACCAGGTCAATCTGGTCCGGCGGGCCTACTACTACGCCGAGCAGGCTCACGATGGGCAGCGCCGCCGCAGCGGCGAGCCCTATGTCACCCATCCACTGGCGGTCGCCAACATCCTCGCCGACATGCACATGGACCATCAGAGCCTGATGGCGGCCATGCTGCACGACGTGATCGAGGACACCGGCATCGCCAAGGAAGCCCTGGTCGGCCAGTTCGGCGAGACCGTGGCGGAGCTGGTAGACGGGGTCAGCAAGCTGACCCAGATGAAGTTCGAGACCAAGGCCGAGGCCCAGGCGGAGAACTTCCAGAAGATGACCATGGCGATGTCCAAGGACATCCGCGTCATCCTGGTCAAGCTGGCCGACCGGCTGCACAACATGCGCACCCTGGACGCCATGCCGCCGGACAAGAGCCGGCGCATCGCCAAGGAAACCCTGGAAATCTACGCGCCCATCGCCAACCGGCTGGGCATGCACGATTTCTATGTGGAATTCGAGGACCTGGGCTTTCGCGCCATGCACCCGATGCGCGCCGAGCGCATTCAGCGGGCGGTCAAGACGGCCCGTGGCAATCGCCGCGAGATCCTCGGCAAGATCCAGGAATCCCTGGCCAACTGCCTGGCCCGCGAAGGCCTGGATGGCGAGGTGGTTGGCCGCGAGAAGCACCTGCACAGCATCTACCAGAAGATGCGCGGCAAGCGGAAGTCGTTCAACGAGATCATGGACGTCTACGGTTTCCGCATCATCGTCGACAAGGTCGACACCTGCTACCGCGTGCTCGGCGCGGTGCACAATCTCTACAAGCCGTTCCCGGGGCGCTTCAAGGACTACATCGCCATCCCCAAGGCCAACGGCTACCAGTCCCTGCACACCACCCTGTTCGGCATGCACGGCGTGCCCATCGAGATCCAGATCCGCACCCGCGAAATGGAAGAGATGGCCAACAACGGCATCGCCGCCCATGGCCTGTACAAGGCCGGGGGCGACGAGCCGCGCGCCAGCCATTTGCGCGCCCGCCAGTGGGTGAAGGGCATCCTCGAGTTGCAGCAACGTGCGGGCAACTCCCTGGAATTCATCGAGAACGTGAAGATCGACCTCTTCCCCGACGAGGTCTATGTCTTCACCCCCAAGGGCCGCATCATGGAGCTGCCCAAGGGCTCCACGGCCGTGGACTTCGCCTACGCGGTGCACACCGACGTGGGCAACAGCTGCATCGCCTGCCGCATCAACCGTCGCCTGGCGCCGCTGTCGCAGCCGCTGGGCAGTGGTGAAACGGTGGAGATCGTCACCGCGCCTGGCGCCCGGCCCAATCCGGCCTGGCTCAACTTCGTGGTCACCGGCAAGGCCCGCACCAATATCCGCCATGCGCTCAAGCAACAGCGTCGCTCCGAGTCCATCAGCCTCGGCGAGCGGCTGCTGAACAAGGCGCTGTCCGGCTTTGGCACCCAGCTGTCGAAGATCTCGCCGATGCGCATCCTCTCGGTGCTCGGCGAATACAAGGGTGTGGTACTAGAGGACCTGCTCGAGGAGATCGGCCTGGGCAATCGCATGGCCTACGTGGTGGCGCGGCGCCTGGTGTCCGGCAGCGAGCAGGAAGAGCCGCTGGAGCCGCAGCCTGGCACCACGCCGCAGGGACCGCTGGCCATCCGCGGCTCCGAAGGCCTGGTGATCAGCTACGCCAAGTGCTGCACGCCGATTCCGGGCGATCCCATCGTCGGCCACCTGTCGGCCGGCAAGGGCATGGTGATCCACCTGGAAAACTGCCGGAACATCGCCGAATTCCGGCACAACAGCGAAAAGTGCATCGTGCTCAACTGGGCCAAGGACGTCACCGGCGAATTTAGCGTCGAGTTGCGCGTCCAGCTGGAACATCAGCGCGGCCTGATCGCCATGCTGGCCAACAACGTCACCGCTGCGGACGCCAACGTCGAGAAGATCGGCATGAACGAACGCGATGGCCGGATCAGCGTGGTCCAGCTGGTGGTCAGCGTGCATGACCGTGTCCATCTGGCGCGGGTGATCAAGAAGCTGCGCACGCTCAAGGGCGTGGCTGGTATCACTCGGGTTCGCAGCTGAGGTTGCAGTGGGTCGCCACGGGCTTGCAGAATCGAGCCTTTCCCGCACAGGAGCGACCCATGAGCAAGCAAGTGATCCACACCGACAAGGCGCCTGCCGCCATTGGTACCTATTCCCAGGCGATCAAGGTCGGTGACACCGTCTATCTCTCCGGGCAGATCCCGCTCAATCCCACCAGCATGGAGCTGGTGGACGGCTTCGAGGCCCAGGTGGTCCAGGTGTTCGAAAACCTCAAGGCCGTGGCCGAGGCCGCCGGTGGTTCGCTGGCCGACATCGTCAAGCTGAACATCTTCCTGATCGACCTTTCGCACTTCGCCACCGTCAACGAGATCATGGGTCGCTACTTCCAGCAGCCCTATCCCGCCCGCGCCGCCATCGGCGTGGCCGCGCTGCCCAAGGGTTCGCAAGTGGAAATGGACGGGGTGCTGGTGCTGGGTTGATCCCGGCACAGAACCCGTAGGTTGGGCTGAGTGCAGCGAAGCCCAACAACGGAGCACGCTGTCTGCCCCGCGTTGTTGGGCTTCGACGACAAGGCCGTCTCAGCCCAACCTACCAAGGCGACCCCGGCACAGAACCCGTAGGTTGGGCTGAGCGCAGCGAAGCCCAACAACGGAGCACGCTGTCTGCCCCGCGTTGTTGGGCTTCGACGATAAGGCCGTCTCAGCCCAACCTACGGAGCCGATCCCAACGCAGAACCCGTAGGTTGGGTTGAGCGCGGCGAAGCCCAACAATAGAGTGCGCTGATGGCTCGCCTTGTTGGGCTTCGACGATGGAGCCGTCTCAGCCCAACCTACGGATGCATCGTGGCAATGGGCCGAACAGGCAACGACCGCGATGGCAAAAAACAAAAAAGCCGACCGTCTCGCGACGGTCGGCTTTTTCATGCCTGCCTGTTTAGGCCGGGATGGACTTGATCTTCGGCATCCGCGCCCAGCAGCGATGCTTGGCGATGGCGGCGAAGAAGTCCTGCTGTACCGCCTTGAAGTCGCTACCGGTGAGCAGCGCCTCGTCGGGGTTCAGGTAGACCGCCTTGAGCAATTGCTCGGCTTCGCCGGTGAGGGCGATAGCCTTGAGGTGCTTGTAGGCTTCCAGCAGGTAGTGCTTGATGACGCCGTCGTCGAGCATGGCCTTGACGCTCTCGGCACCGCCCGGCACATAGACCGCGTCCAATGCCACCGATGGCATGCCCTCGGCCGAACCGTCCACGGCCACTTCGCTGCCGTCGGCGGCCTTGACCGGGCCGGCGGTGGGGCCGAGCACCTTCACATGGGCGCCTTCGGCCTTGAGTGCCTGCTTGATCGCGTCCACTTCACTGGCGATGACGCCGTCACCGATCAGTACCGCCACCTTGAAGCCCTTGATGTTGCCGGACAGCAGGTTGAGCTGGCTCAGCGCCGGCGACTTGTCGATGGAGATCTGGCGCGGTTGCACGGTGGGTGCGGTGGGCGGCGTCACGCCGATCTTCTTGGCCACCTTCTGCGCGAGGTCCAGATCGATGTTGGCGAGGATCTCGTTGACCTGACGCTCACGGATCCACATCCGCTCGACCTTGCCCAGTTCGAAGCTATAGGCATCGGCGACGTGGGCCTGCTCGGCTTCCGACAGGCTGTTGTAGAACAGCGTGGCCTGGGAGAAGTGGTCGCCGAAGGACTCGCTACGCTCCCGTACCTTGTGGCCGTCGATGCGTTCGTAGTAGCTCTCGAAGCCACCATCCTGGGGCGCTGGCGGGGTTTCCTTGGGCCAGCCACCATCGATGGAGTTGGGCTCGTAGGAGGCGCGACCCTTGTCGATGGTCATGCGGTACTTGGCGTCACGCTGGCCATTGTGGTTCGGCACCACCGGGCGGTTGACCGGCAGCTCATGGAAGTTCGGGCCACCGAGGCGGCTGATCTGGGTATCGGTGTAGGAGAACAGCCGGCCCTGCAACAGGGGATCGTTGGTGAAATCGATGCCGGGGACGACGTGGCCGGGGCAGAAGGCGACCTGTTCGGTTTCGGCAAAGTAGTTGTCCGGGTTGCGGTTGAGCACCAGCTTGCCCAGGGGCGTGATGGGCACCAGCTCCTCGGGGATGATCTTGGTGGCGTCGAGGATGTCCCAGTCGAACTTGTGCTCGTCTTCCTCAGGGATGATCTGCACGCCGAATTCCCACTCGGGATAGTCACCGGATTCGATGGCTTCCCAGAGGTCGCGGCGGTGGGCATCGGTGTCCTTGCCTGCCAGCTTCTGGGCTTCGTCCCACACCAGGGAACGCACGCCACCGGCGGGTTTCAGGTGGATCTTGACGAAGACCCCCTTGCCCGCGGTGTTGATCATGCGGAAGGTGTGGATACCGAAACCCTGCATGCTGCGCAGGTTCACCGGGATGGCGCGGTCAGTCATGGTCCAGAGCACCATGTGCGCCGACTCGGGCACCAGGGAGACGAAGTCCCAGAAGGTATCGTGGGCGCTACCGCCAGTGGGGATCTCGTTGTGCGGCTCGGGCTTCACCGCATGGACGAAGTCCGGGAACTTGATGGCGTCCTGGATGAAGAAGACCGGCATGTTGTTGCCGACCATGTCCCAGTTGCCTTCCTCGGTGTAGAACTTGATGGCGAAGCCGCGCACGTCGCGCACGGTGTCGCCCGAACCACGCGGGCCCTGCACGGTGGAGAAGCGCACGAACACCGGGGTCTGGTGGTTGGGGTCGCGGAAGAGGGCGGCCTTGGTCAGGTCGGACCAGTCCTGGTAGGGCTGGAAATAGCCATAGGCACCGGTGCCGCGGGCATGGACGATGCGCTCCGGGATGCGCTCGTGGTCGAAGTGGGTGATCTTCTCCCGCATGATGAAGTCTTCGAGCAGGGAGGGCCCGCGGGTACCGGCGCGCAGCGAATTCTGGTTGTCGGCGATCTTCACGCCATGATTGGTGCGCAGTGCCTGGCCGGTGGCATCGGAGCGGAATTGTTCCAGCTGTTCGAGTTTCTTCGAGGTGTTCTGGCGATCCAGGGTATCGGTACCGGCGAGTTCACTCTTGGGGGGCGTAGCCATGGAAGGTCCTCATCAGGCGCCTGTCAGGCGCTCTTTGCGTCCCCTACGGAATGTGGGGCGAATTCAGGCAGTCCTCTAGTGACTCGCGGTTTAGAGCCGGTGTTCCGCTTGGGTGATACGGAGCGACGGGCTGTGTGCTGCCGAATGGGCCGGCCTGGACTGGCCATATGCCTTTATTGGCTTAATACCCGACAACAAGTGCTAAGCAGATATAAGCGCTCGCGTTAAACTGCGCGGCTGGATCTCCATCCTGCCGTCTTACGAAACACTCAAGGTTTTTCCATTGATCGAATTCCACGCTGTCCACAAGACGTACCGCACGCGCGGTCGCGAGGTCGCGGCGCTCCAGCCGGTCGACCTGAGGATCGACGCCGGCGAGATCTTCGGCCTGATCGGCCACTCCGGCGCGGGCAAGAGTACCCTCTTGCGCCTGATCAACCGCCTCGAAGCCCCCAGTGGCGGTCGCCTGCTGGTCGATGGTGCCGAGGTCACCGCACTGGGATCAAGCGAGCTGCGCGATTTCCGTCGCCGCATCGGCATGATCTTCCAACACTTCAATCTGCTCTCGTCCAAGACCGTGGCGGCCAACGTGGCCCTGCCGCTGGAACTGGCGGGTGGCCGTTCGCGGGCGCAGATCGCCCAGCGGGTCGAGGAGCTGCTGGCGCGGGTCGGGTTGTCCGACCAGGCACGCAAGTATCCGGCGCAGCTCTCCGGTGGCCAGAAACAGCGCGTCGGCATCGCCCGCGCCCTGGCTACCGAGCCGAAGATCCTGCTCTGCGACGAGGCCACCAGTGCCCTCGATCCGCAGACCACCGCCCAGGTGCTGCAACTGCTCGCCGAGCTCAATCGTGAACTGGGCCTGACCATCGTGCTGATCACCCACGAGATGGACGTGATCCGTCGCGTCTGCGACCGGGTCGCCGTGCTCGACGGCGGCGCCGTGGTGGAGCAGGGCACCGTGGCCGATGTCTTCCTGCATCCGCAACATCCCACCACCCGCCGTTTCGTTTTCGAGGCCGAGCACCAGGACGAGGCCGACCTGGCCGACGCCTATGCCCACGTCGAGGGGCGCATCCTGCGCCTGACCTTCCGCGGCGAAGCCACCTATGCACCGCTGCTGGGCCACGTCGCCCGGGAGACCGGTGTGGACTACAGCATTCTCGGCGGTCGCATCGACCGCATCCGGGACGAGCCCTATGGCCAGCTGACCATCGCCCTGGTGGGCGGTGATCTGGACGGCGCCTTGGCTCGCTTCCAGGCCGCCGACGTCACCGTGGAGGTCCTGCGCTGATGGACGAACTCTTCAGCAACATCGACTGGGCCGAGATCTGGCAGGCGACCCAGGACACCCTGGCCATGCTCGGCTGGTCCATGCTCTTCACCCTGATCCTCGGCCTGCCGCTGGGCGTGCTGCTGTTTCTCACCAGCCGCCGCCAATTGCTGGAGCAGCCGCTGGTCTACGGCATCCTGTCCTTCGTGGTCAACGTGCTGCGCTCGGTGCCCTTCATCATCCTGCTGATCCTGATGATCCCCATCACGGTCTGGCTGATCGGCACCTCGCTGGGTGTCGAGGGCGCCATCCCGCCGCTGGTGGTGGGCGCCGCACCCTTCTTTGCCCGGCTGGTGGAAACCGCCCTGCGCGAGGTCGACCGCGGCATCATCGAGGCCACCCAGGCCATGGGTGCCAGTCTCTGGCAGATCGTCACCCGCACCCTGCTGCCCGAGGCCCTGCCGGGGCTGATCGCGGCCACCACCGTCACCGCCATCGCCCTGGTGTCCTACACCGCCATGGCCGGGGTGATCGGCGGCGGCGGCCTGGGCGATCTGGCCATCCGTTTCGGCTACCAGCGCTTCCAGACCGACGTCATGGTGGTTACGGTGCTCTTGCTGCTGGTGCTGGTCCAGGTACTGCAGATGGTCGGCGATCGCCTCGTCGCCCATTTCAGTCGTCGTTGATCGCGGGCTTTGCTGGAAAGGTCGCCGGCCGAGCGCAGGCACCTTTCCGCGAAGTCCAAGGCTTCATCCACTCGCGGTTTTTACAAGGAAAATCCCAGATGTCGCTGAAACGTACCCTGCTGTCCCTGGCCTTCGGCCTGAGTGTTGCCACCGCCGCCCAGGCCGAGACCCTGACCGTCGCGGTCAATCCGGTTCCCCATGCGGAAATCCTGGAATTCATCAAGCCGCAGCTGGCCAAGGAAGGCGTGGACCTGAAGATCAAGGTCTTCACCGACTACATCCAGCCCGATCGTCAGACCGATCAGAAGCAGGTGGATGCCAACTACTTCCAGACCAAGCCCTATTACGCCAGCTACCAGAAGAGCAACCCGAGCAGCGACCAGGTGCCGGTGGTGGCGGTGCACGTCGAGCCCTTTGGTGCCTACTCGCAGAAGATCAAGGACATCAAGGAGCTCAAGGACGGCGCCACCGTGGCCATCCCCAACGATCCGAGCAACTCCGGTCGTGCGCTCCTGCTGATCGCCAAGCAGGGCCTTATCACCCTCAAGGATCCGAGCAACGTCACCGCTACCCCGCGTGACGTCGTCGAGAATCCCAAGCACCTGAAGTTCAAGGAGCTGGAAGCCGCGACCCTGCCGCGCGTGCTGAACCAGGTCGACCTGGCGCTGATCAACGCCAACTACGCGCTGGAAGCCAAGCTGGTGCCGACCAAGGACGCGCTCTTCATCGAGAGCGGCGAGTCGCCCTACGCCAACCTGCTCTACACCCGCGCCGACAAGGCCAACGACCCGGCCATCCAGAAGCTGGCCAAGGCCCTGACCACTCCCGAGGTGAAGCAATTCATCAAGAAGAAGTACCAGGGCGCGGTCGTGCCCGCGTTCTAAGAACCTCGCTCCAGCTGCCGCCGGCGCCCGCTAGAGGCGCCGGCGGTTCCACCCCGCCTTAGGAAACTGTCATGAAGAAACTGCTCGCCACCGCCGCCCTGCTGGCTGCCAGCCTGACCGCCCACGCCGCCGAGACCCTCAGCGTCGCCGCCACCCCGGTGCCTCACGCGGAGATCCTCGAGTTCGTCAAACCCCAGCTGGCCAAGGAAGGGGTGGACCTGCAGATCAAGGTCTTCACCGACTACGTGCAGCCCAACCTGCAGGTGGCCCAGAAGCGTCTGGATGCCAACTTCTTCCAGCACCAGCCCTACCTGGACGAGTTCAACAAGAGCCGTGGCACGGACCTGGTGACCGTGGCCCAGGTGCACATAGAGCCTTTCGGCATCTACTCGCAGAAGATCAAGAAGCTCGATGAAGTCCGCGAAGGCGCCGTCGTGGCCATCCCCAGCGACGCCACCAACGGCGGTCGTGCCCTGCTGCTGCTGGAAAAAGCCGGCCTGATCAAGCTCAAGGACAGCGCCAACATCCTGGCCACGCCCAAGGACATCGCCGAGAATCCCAAGAAACTCAAGTTCAAGGAGCTGGAAGCCGCGACCCTGCCGCGGGTGCTGAATCAGGTCGACCTGGCGCTGATCAACACCAACTACGCCCTGGAAGCCAAGCTCAATCCGACCCAGGACGCCCTGCTGCTGGAAGGCAAGGAATCGCCCTACGCCAACATCCTGGTCGCCCGTCCGGACAACAAGGACAGCGATGCCATGCAGAAGCTGGCCAAGGCGCTGAATACTCCGGCGGTGAAGCAATTCATCGAAGAGAAGTACAAGGGCGCCGTGGTCCCGGCGTTCTAAGCGTTGCCCGAATGAAAAAACGCCGGCCTTGTGCCGGCGTTTTTCATGGTGCTCGTCAGGCTGCTGGCTCGGCGGTGGCCGGCACGCTGCCCCTGCGCCCGATGATCACCAGCAGCACGGCCGCACCCGCTGCCATCAGGAGCGGCAGGGCATGGCCGGTGAGCCACTGGCTGGCGGCGCCGGTGACCAGGGGGCCAACCAGGCAGCCGAGGCCCCAGAGCTGGGCGATGCAGGCATTGGCGCTGACCAGCTCGGCGTCGCGGTAGCGTTCGCCCACCAGGATCAGCGCCAGGGTGAAGAGCCCGCCCGCGGTGGCGCCGAACAGCACCAGCAGCGGCCAGACGCCCGGGGTATGCAGCAGCAGTGGCAGGGCCAGGCTGACCGCCAGCAGGCCCAGGGTGCAGCCGAGAAACAGTCCCTGCCGGGAGAGGCGGTCGGCGAGCAGGCCCAGGGGTAGCTGCAGCAGAGCATCGCCCACCACCACGGCGCTGACCATGTACAGCGCCAGTTGCTGGCCGAAGCCCTGGTTGAGGGCATAGACCGGCAGCAGGGTAAGGATCATCGCCTCGAAGCAGGCGAACAGCGCTACCGCCCAGGCGATGGCCGGGGCGCCGCGGCAGAAGTCGAGCAGCGCCTGCCAGGCGGCGGTGTGGCCGCCGGCTGCCGGGGCGCCCTGGCGGCCGAGCAGCAGGGTGGCGCCACCGAGCATGAGCAGGGCACCTAGCCAGAAGCCCTGGTCGCCCTCGGTGCCCAGTACCCCCAGCAGCAGCGGTCCGGCCAGCTGGCTCAGGGCATAGCTGCTGCCATAGAGGGCCACCAGGCGACCGCGCCAGCGATCGGTGATGACCTGGTTCATCCAGCTTTCGCCCAGCACGAAGACCAGGGTGAGGATGGCGCCCAGGGCCAGGCGCAGCAGCAGCCACAGCAGATAGCTGGGCAGCAGCGAGAGCAGGATCAGCGAGGCGGCGCCCGTCACCAGGCACAGCTGCATCAGTCGTGGCGTGCCGACTCGCGCGGCCAGGCGGCCCGCCAGGCTGGCGCCGGTGAGGATGCCGAGGGCCGGCGATGCGGCCATGACGCCAATGGCGAAGCTGCCATAGCCCCAGCTCTCCAGCCGCAGCGAGACCAGCGGCATCGACAGGCCGATGGCCAGGCCGACACTGATGACGCTACCCAGCACGGCGAAATAGATAGCCCAGGGCATGGAGGAAGACGGGGAATTCATGGATTCAGCCTATCTGATGAAAGCGGATCGCGGATAGTCGCGGAGCGTGGGTCGCGGCGACGGAGATACCCGTACGGGTTCCGGCACGGTTGGCCTTTGCCGGGCTTTCGCGTAGCGTGCGCGCTACCTGAAGCCGGTTGAGAGATAACAGAACATGCGGAAATGGCAGTGCATCGTGTGCGGCTATATCTATGACGAAGCCCTGGGCTGGCCGGATGACGGCATCGCGCCGGGGACGCGTTGGGAAGATGTGCCCGAAGACTGGCTGTGCCCGGATTGCGGCGTGGGCAAGGGCGATTTCGAGATGATCGCCATCGGCTGATCGTCGCCGCTTCCTGCGGAAACAAAAAAGGCATCGCACGATGCGATGCCTTTTGGCTGTAGCGGCCATCCGTGCCGTCTGATTATCAGCCTTCGATGCTGTCCTTCAGCGCCTTGCCGGGCTTGAACGCCACCGTGTTGCTCGCACGAATCTTGACCGGCTCGCCGGTCTGGGGGTTCTTCCCCATGCGGGCACCGCGATGACGCGGCAAGAAGGTACCGAAGCCGACCAGCGTCACACTGTCCTTGCGGTGCAGCGCATTCGCAATCTCGTCCAACAGCGTGTTGAGCACGACGTTGGCCTGTTCCTTTGGAAGTCCGACTTTTTCAGCGATCACAGTCGCCAATTCAGGCTTGCGCATAGCTACCTCTCGTGGAGTCATTTTTAGCCGTGTGGGCGTCGCATGGCTTTCCTGGCAAAGCGATTACCCCCGAGATAGAGGGTGGCCCGACACAAAGATCATTGGTGCGACAAAAGTCGAACCAGATAGCGTTATAAGGCAAAGCTGAGAAGAGCGAAAGTTAATTAGCAGACTATTAGCCGTTGGTAGGATGACCGACACCAACTTTGGTGTTCAACGGGGATTTTGGCCGTTATTTGTGGACAGAATGTCCGCGATATGGCTGGGGCGAGAGTGGCAGGGATGACGGCGAGGGGCTCTGGCAAGCCACTGTAGCGGCAGGGGCGGGCGCTTTCGTGCAGTAACGTCTTGCAACGATTTGCGATGGGTAGACAAGGGTGGCGGAGCGCCGTCCGGACGCTCCGCCACCCTGGATCAGGCCGGAACCTGAGGCGACATCACCGATTGCCCGGCTGGCGCCTGGCCTTCCAGGCGCCGCTCCAGCGCCTTGGGCTCGATCACCAGTCGCATGCCATTGCTCGCCTGGGTCCGCCCCCAGTCCTCCAGGAGCTCCATGCAGGCATGGTCGATGTAGGACACGCGATCCAGCGGCACATGCAGGGTGGTGCCTGGCTTGACCTGGTCCAGTACCTTGGTCAGCTGAGGCACCCGCAGGAAGGTCGCGGCGCCCACCAGGCGCAGTTCGGCCTGCGTGGGTTCGTCGTCACGATAGGTCAGGCTGACCTTGAGCTGGGCCGCCTTGACGGCGAGGAAGGCGATCGACAGGCCGAAGCCCACCAGCACCCCGGTGAGCAGATCGGTGGCGACGATCATCAGTGCGGTCAGGGCATAGATGGCCATGGGCGCCCGGCCGTAGCGCTTGAGACCGGTCAGCGACTTGGGATCGGCCAGCTTGACGCCGGTGAACACCAGCACCCCCGCCAGACTCGCTACCGGCACCAGCTTGAGCACGAAGGGCAGGGCGGCGACGAAGGCCAGCAGCCAGAGGCCGTGAAAGATGGTGGAGGCGCGACTGGTGGCACCGGCCTGGACGTTGGCCGAGCTGCGTACGATGACCCCGGTCATCGGCAGGGCGCCGACGGCACCACACAGCAGATTGCCGATGCCCTGAGCGCCCAGTTCGCGGTCGAAGTGCGAGCGCGGCCCGTTGTGCATGCGATCCACCGCGGCGGCCGAGAGCAGGGTCTCGGCACTGGCGATGAAGGCCAGCGCCAGGGCGGCCACCACCAGTTCGGCGTTGGCCAGCATGCCGAGATCGGCGAAGGTCACCCAGTCGATGGCATCGGCCAGATTGTTTGGCACTTCCACGCGGCGGATGTCCAGCGCCAGCCAGAGGCTGGCCAGGGTAGCCAGGGTCACGCCGATCAGGGCGCCAGGCAGGAAGCGCAGCGTCTGCGGGCGGAATTTTTCCCATAGCCACATGCTGGCGATGGTCAGCAGGCCGATCAGCGCCGCCTGGGCGCCGCTGCCACTGCCGTTCCATTGGCCGGCCGCGGTGATGGCGGCACCCGGGAAGGCCAGCAGGTTGGAAAGACCCGACGCCGCCGGTTTGGCGTCCAGCATCACGTGCAATTGCGAGAGCACGATCAGGATGCCGATGCCGGCCAGCATGCCGTAGACCACCGCCGGCGAGGTGACGCGGAACCAGGCGCCCAGCCGGGTGAGACCGGCGACGAGTTGCAGGAGACCGGCCAGCAGCAGTACCGGGCCCAGGGCCTCGATGCCGTGTCGGTTGATCAGGTCGAACACCAGCACCACCAGGCCGGCGGCGGGGCCACTGACCTGCAACGGCGAGCCGGCGAGAAAGCCGACCACCAGGCCACCGATGATGCCGGTGATAATGCCCTTGGCCGGCGGCATGCCGGAGGCGATGGCGATCCCCATGCACAGCGGCAGGGCGACCAGAAACACCACGAGTGAAGCCAGGGCATCGCGCGACAGGTTGCGCCCCGGGGTCTGTTGATTGCCAAGCATGGTCCTGGTCCTCCAGCGACTAGGGAAAAGGGTGCCCGCGCGTCATATCACGTCATATGACACGGTTCGGGATTCAAGCGGCTAGCGGAAGGGTGGACGGTCCCCATGGAGCCCCAAGAGGGGATCGCCCTGCGCGGTGCGCTGTTATAGGGACGGATCGGTTGATCCGTCTCAAGGCGGCCAGCCGGCGAACCGGGTGGCCGCGGTAGATCAGGCCTGTTGCAAGCGCGGACGCGGGGTGGCGACCGGCATGTTTTCGCCGTCCAGGGGCAGGAAGCGCTCCTGTTGGGCGTCGTACGCCTTGATCTCGCTGGTCTCGATGGAATAGACCCAGCCGTGGATCTGCAGCTGACCGCTGGCCAGACGCGACGCCACCGAGGGGTGGGTGCGCAGGTGGACCAGCTGGGCCACCACGTTTTCCTCGGTCAGGAAACCCAGGGTGCCGCCGTGGCCGCAGTCGCAATGGCTGTGGTCCTCGACCACGGTACGGGCGACCTCGGCATGGCGCAGCCAGACCTTTACCGTCGGCATCTTTTCCAGCGGATCGGGATTGAGCACCGCCTTCATGGCGCCACAGTCGGAATGGCCGCAGATGATGATGTGCTTCACGCCCAGGGCCACGACCGCGTATTCGATGGCGGTGGAAACGCCGCCGTTCATCTGGCCGTAGGGAGGCACCACGTTGCCGACGTTACGGGTCACGAACAGGTCGCCCGGCGAACTCTGGGTGATCAGTTCCGGGACGATCCGCGAGTCGGCACAGGTGATGAACATGGCCTTGGGCGACTGCGCACTGGCGAGTTTCTTGAACAGCGCTTCCTGTTCGGGAAAGACATCCTGGCGGAAACGCTTGAAACCATCGACCAGCTGCAGGAGGGCCTCGTCGGGTGCGCCGAAGGGGGTATCCGTGTTGTCGCTCATCTGTTTCTGACCTCTTCTCAAGTACGCAATGGCAGCGGCAAGCGCTGGTTAGTGGCTAGACGCCCCCTGGCATCGCCTCGATACGCCCCGGCCTCTTGGGCTCTGGTGGCTTCATTGTCTGGCGATCCATCGCGTATTCGGGCAGCGTCCCGGCACCCGGTGTCGCATCTTGGTGAACACAACCTTAATCCACGCTGAAACAATCGCTCGTGACCGACAACGCAGAAGATATTTCAAACTACTACTGAGATCATACCGCCATTATCGCAACACGATCAGTGCATTTAGACCTTTTATCTGCACGAACTCGACATTTCGCCACCGGATCGCGCTTTTCCCCGTGAAGAAAACGTGAATCGCGATAGCTGAACAGATTTCCTTGGCGATCAGGGGCTTGCGAGAGATGTGCAAAAATGTGAACGCAATGCCGCTGGCGGATATTGCCCGGCTAGGACGACGTTTCCTTTCAGCCTGTGATCTGCGGCACAGTGCCGCAGCCTAGACCTTTCGCCAGCCTTTCAATAGCTCCAATGCCCTATGGGACAAGGGTTTGGCGGCTTTGCTCAGGCGTTGCACCTGCAGGTTGTCCGGATTCAGGCCGATAGTCGGTCTCAGGATTGGCGCCTGCTGGTCGATAGGAGGAGCTTTCCAGGCTCAACGGAAACTTTCCATGTCCTTTCGCAACCTCTCCATCGCGCGGCGTGCCACGCTCGGTTTCACCTTTATCGGTCTGCTGCTGCTACTGCTCGGCGGCACCGCCCTGGTCAAGATGAACGACATCCGCGCCTCCGGCCTGGCCATCGAAGACCGCGCCATGCCCCGCGTGGCCGCGCTCGACGAACTGACCGCTCTGACCCTGCGCCTGCGGGTGCTGTCCTATCGCCTGCTGCTCAATCGCGAGCCGGAGATCATCGCCAAGACCCAGGCACTGTTCCAGCAGCGCAACGGCCAGATGCGCGCTGCCCAGCAGCGCTACGAGGCGCTGATCCAGTCTGACGAAGAGCGTACCGCCTACAGCCGCTACGGTCAGTTGATTACCCAGTACGACGGTCTGCAGCAGCGCATGCTGGCATTTTCCGCCGCCGATCAGCTGGAGCCCCTGCGGCGCCTGCTCAACGAAGACCTGCTGGCCAACTCCGATGCGGTCAATGGCGTGCTCAAGCAACTCACCGACCTGGTGGATCAGCAGACCGCCGCGGCCAACGCCCAGTCCGCCAGCGACTATCGCCATGCCATCCAGTGGCTGGTGCTGCTGCTGGCGGCCACCGCCGTTCTCACCGTGGTCTTCGCCTGGCTGCTGATCCGTAGCATCACCCAGCCCATCGCCCGGGCCGTCCGGGCAGCCGAGGTGATCGCGACCGGGGACCTCTCCGAGGAGATCCACAGCGAGGGTCGCGACGAGGCCGCGCGCCTGCTGCAGGCCATGAAGACCATGCAGAGCCAGCTGCGCCAGACCCTGCAGGGCATCCTTGGCTCCGCCACCCAGCTCGCCTCGGCGGCCGAAGAGCTCAATGCCGTGACCGAGGAATCGAGCCGCGGTCTGCAGCGCCAGAACGCCGAGATCGAGCAGGCCGCCACGGCCGTGACCCAGATGTCTTCGGCGGTAGAGGAGGTGGCGCGCAATGCCGTCAATACCTCCCAGGCCTCCCAGGAATCGGCCGGCGTGGCCCGTGACGGCCGCGACCTGGTGCAGGAAACCGTGGGCGCCATCGCCACCATGAGCGACGACGTCCAGCATGGCGCGACCCTGGTAGGCGACCTGGCGGTGCAGGTCAACGACATCGGTAAGGTACTGGACGTGATCCGCAATGTGGCCGAGCAGACCAATCTGCTGGCGCTCAACGCCGCCATCGAGGCCGCACGCGCCGGCGAGGCCGGTCGTGGATTCGCCGTGGTGGCCGACGAGGTACGGGCACTGGCCCATCGCACCCAGGAATCGACCCGCGAGATCGAGACCTCCATCGGCACCATTCAGCAGGGCACCGGCCAGGCGGTGGCGGCTATGCGCAGCAGCACCGAGCGCGCCCAGTCCACCCTGGAAGTGGCACGGGGCGCCGGCAGTGCCCTGGAGCGCATCCATGGCGCCATCGGCGGCATCAACGAGCGCAACCTGGTCATCGCCAGCGCGGCGGAAGAGCAGGCCCAGGTAGCTCGCGAAGTGGATCGCAATCTGGTGAACATCCGCGAGCTGTCGATCCAGACCGCCGCAGGTGCCGAGCAGTCCAGCGCGGCGAGCGCCGAGCTGTCGCGCCTGGCCATCGATCTCAACGGCCTGGTCGCCCGCTTCCGCCTGTAATGCTGGCGCGCCCAGCCGCCTCGGTGGCTGGGCGCTTCAGGGCTAGTCGGGACTGAGCAGTTGCAGCACGCCGGTCAGCACCACCAGCAGGCCCAGGGGCGAGGCGAGAAAGGACAGCAGCAGGGATCCAAGGCGAGGGCGGCGCGGGGTAGGACAGGTCGTCATGACGTCAGGTAGCTCCGAGAACGAGAACCGGCGCCACGGGAGGCGCCCAGGGTCAATTTTCCCCTGTGACAGCGGCGACGTCATGCCAGGAAAGCGTAAAGATAGGTAAAGCCATACCCGGTTCGGTGCGGCACAGGGCCGCAAGGGCGGGTAGCCAGCCGGTAGCGGTCGAGCCCTGGATTGTCAGCGATTGTTCTAGCGGAAAAGGGCAGGGCCCGACGGATGCCGGGCCCGGAGGAATCAGGACAGCGGGGTGAACTGGATGACTTCGACCCAGTAGCCGTCGGGGTCCTTGATGAAGGCGATTTCCTTCATGCTGCCATCGGTCAGGCGCTTCTGGAAGGCCACGCCCAGTTGCTCGAAACGCTCGCAGGCCGCCCGGATGTCCGGGACCGCCACGCAGGTGTGGCCGAAGCCGCGCGGATCGCTGTTGCCGTTGTGGTAGCTGAAGGCGGCATCGTTCTCGGTGCCATGGTTATGGGTCAGTTCGAGGATGCCCGGGGTGGACTTGCGCCAGCGCTGACGGGCCTCCGGGTCTGCCGGCACCTGATTGCGGTCGACCAGGGCAAGGAAGGTCAGGCTGAACTTGGCATCCGGGAAGTCCTTGTGGTCAACCACGGTGAAACCCAGCACGCGGGTGTAGAAGTCCAGCGAGGTCTCCAGGTTCTTGACCCGCAGCATGGTGTGGTTGAAGACGAACTCACGGGTGGCGGCGTCGGGCTGGGCGGTCACGCCCGGCAGGTTGTCGAATTGGCTCAGCGACATCAGGATTCTCCTGTGAGGGTGTGGCAATTGGAGAGACGGCCCCGGCGCAACGTTCCCATAACGGGTGGCGCCTGGGCAGTCGCTCACGAAAAAGGGCGGGCAGTCTAAAGGCTTCCGGCGCGGCTGCCCAAAGCTTCCTGGCCCTGTCGCTGCGGCGCTGTACGACGAGTGGTCGAAACCAGGCGGCCAGAACCGCAGTCGGATTTTACAAGCGCACTGCCTGTGCGACCCCAAGGAGACTGATATGAGCAGCACCAGCGACAAGATCAAGGGTACCGCCAAAGAAGTGACCGGCAAGGTCAAGCAGAATGTTGGCGACGCTACCGACAACTCGCGCATGAAAGGCGAGGGTCGTACCCAGGAAGCCGAAGGCAAACTGCAGAAGAATGTCGGCAAGGGCAAGGAAGCGGTCAAAGACACCATCGATCGCGCCTGAGTCCAGCCACTATGAAAAGGCCGCCTGAGGGCGGCCTTTTTTATTGCCCTTCAGGCCGGATCCAGCTCCGGATAATGGCGGAAGATACCGTTCTCGTTGAACGGCAAACGGCGCGACGAGGCGAGGTAGGCGGCGATGTTGGGCAGGGCCGCGACCCGCTCGGCCACCGCCAGGACCCGCGGAATCTCCGGGGCGAGACGGCGCATGGCATTGGGGAAGGCATAGGTCAGGCCGGCCACCACCTGGAACAGCGACAGGTCGACATAGGAGCGACGCTCGCCTACCAGCCAGGTATCACCGGCCGGGTTGTAACCCAGCACTCGTTCGAAATAGCTCAGGTAGGTACGGATTCGCTCACCGGCAAAGGCCTTGGCTCGACGCCGGGCTTCTTCCTTCTGTTCTTCATAGGTCAGGGAAATGGCTACCGGATGATGGACGTCATGGGCCTCGGCGGTGAGGTCGGTGATGGTCAGCTGCAAGCCATGCACCCAGAACTGGGATTGCTCGTCGGTCGGCACCAAGTCCAGGCGTGGTCCCAGGTACTGGAGGATATTGGCGACATGGGAGATGACGTCGTCGCCTGCCTTGAGAAAGGGTGGCGCGAAGGGCGGACGCCGGGTCTGGTCTCCTTCCAGATAGGGCTTCATGGCCGGCACGCCCAGCCCCTTGTCTTCCGGCGCATTGCCGACATCGAGATAGTCCGCGCCGGCTTCTTCGAGCGCCAGTCGGACGAATTCGCCGCGGCCCTGGATGCTGGGCCAGTAGTGCAGTTCGTAACGCATGGGAACCTCCGTCGTCTGCCAGATTTACGGATCCAGGAGTCGTGACCGTCGGGTCGGTTCGAAGGTTTGCCTGTCGTGCGCCTTTCACGACGAAGCGCACAACCAATTCCCATCGCTGAGACTCCTATCAACCAGCGGCTAGCGATGAGGACGGTGGGATGACGGGCAACAGCAGGCGGACGGTTCCATGCGCATAGGCATTCTCACCCACGTGAAGCACCCGGTACGCCAGCCCTTCGCCGGTGGTCTCGAAGCCTTTACCTATGACATCACCCTGCAGCTGCGCGAGCGTGGCCATGCGGTGACCCTGTTCGCCAGCTCCGCCTCGGCGCCCGAGCTGGAGGTAGTGCCCATCCTCGACGATGGCAATTACGGCGCGGACGGCTGCCGGCGCAAGCGTGGCGTGCTCAGCTCCGAATACCTCGACGAGCACCATGGCTATCTCGACTGCCTGCAGCGCATCGACAGCCATGGCTTCGACGTCATCTTCAACAACTCCCTGCACTATGTGCCGGTGACCATGTCCGGGCTGATCCGTACGCCCATGCTCACCGTGCTGCACACCCCGCCCTTCTTCGAGCTGATCAATGCCATCGGCGAGCTGCATCGGCGCGGGGGCGGTCATTACTGCACGGTGTCCCAGGCCAATGCCCACAGTTGGGCGCACCTGGCGACGGCCTGTCATGTGATCCCCAACGGGATCGACCTCGACGCCTGGCGACCGGGCAGCGCCCCGATTGGCGAACATGCGCTCTGGTTCGGTCGCCTGGTGCCGGACAAGGGCCCCCACCTGGCGCTGGATGCCGCGCGGGAGGCCGGTGTGCCACTGCGCCTGGCCGGGCAGGTCACCGACGAGCGCTACTTCCGCCAGGAGATCGAGCCACGCCTGGGGGAGCAGGCGGTCTACCTGGGCCATCTGAATCGGACCGCGCTGGCGGCCGAGGTGGCTCAGGCCCGCGCCTGCCTGGTCACTCCCTGCTGGGACGAGCCCTTCGGCCTGATCGTCGCCGAGGCCCTTGCCTGCGGCACACCGGTAGCGGCCTTCGCGCGCGGCGCCCTGCCCGAGTTGCTCACTGCCGAGACTGGCGCCCTGGCCCCGCCGGGCGATGTTCCGGCCCTGGCCGCGGCCCTGCGCGAGGCCCTGTCGCTGTCCCGCGAGGCCTGTCGGGCAAGGGCCGAGGCTCAATGGAGCCATCGCCTGATGATCGATCGCTATGAGCGCCTGCTCGCCGATGTCGCCGCTGGCCGGGTGGCCCGTGGCTGAACTGAGCATCGGCTACTACGCCCACCATCACGGCGCCGGTCACGTGACCCGGGCCCTGGCCATCGCCGCCGCCTTCGACGGCGCCCTGACCTTGTTTGGCAGTCGCCTGCCCGAGCGGGTGGAACTGCCCAACGTCCAGCTCTGCCCGCTGCCGCCCGACGTGGCCCCTGGTGTCGAGGGCGAAGCCTTCACCTGCCTGCACTACGCGCCGTTGGGCGTGGAAGGACTACGCGAGCGCATGGGCCTGCTGGTGGATTGGTTCCGCCAGGCCTGGCCCTGCCTGCTGGTGGTCGATGTCTCGGTGGAGGTGGCGCTGCTGGCGCGGCTGTGCGGCGTACCGACGATCTATCTGCGCCAGCGTGGCAGTCGCTTCGATGCGGCCCACGAACTGGCCTATGCCAGCGCCAGCTGCCTGCTGGCGCCCTATCCGGACCTCCTGGAAGAGCCCGCTACCCCGGCCGCCTGGCGGGCCAAGACCTGCTATGCCGGCAGCCTGTCGCGCTATGCCGGGCAACGGCTCGACAGCGTGCGCGAACCCGGCACGGTCACCGTCATCGCCGGCCATGGCGGCACCGCCTTCAGCCGCGCGCGACTGGCCGCGGCGGCCCAGGCCTGTCCCGAATGGCACTGGACGGTGTTGGGCCCGGTGGGAGACGACGTTACGCCAGCGCCGGCCAATCTGCGCTTCCTTGGAAGCGTCGCCGATCCCGGCCCCTGGCTGACCACTGCCGAAGTGGTGGTCGGCTCCGCTGGCGACAGTCTGCTGGCGGAGCTGGCCGATCTGCGTTGCCGCTTCGTCTGCCTGCCGGAAGCCCGGCCGTTCGATGAACAGCTGTCCACCGGTCGCCGTCTGGCCGAGCAGGGGCTGGCGGTGACCTGCGAGTCCTGGCCCGTTGCCGACGCCTGGCCGGGACTGCTGGCCAGGGCGCGTCAGCTCGATCCCGGGCGCTGGACGCTGATAAGCGACGGCCAAGGCGCCCAGCGCGCGGCGGCCTGCATCCAGGCAGTCGCCCGCGAGGTGCTGGCATGATCGTCCTGACCCTGGTCCATGGCCGCGAACGGCAACTGGCCAATCTCATCCGGGGTCTGGAGTTGGCTCCAACGCCGCCTGCCGCCCTGGTGGTGGTGCAGATGAACGAGCCACCGCGGGCACTGCACAGCCCAGGCTTTCCAATCCAGGTGCTCCACGTCGAGGGCGACGGCGTCCTGCCCCTGGCCGCCGCGCGCAATGCGGCCGTGGCGGCCGCGCCGGGGGAAGAGCTGGTGTTTCTCGATGTGGACTGCATCCCCGCACCGGCATTGCTCGATACCTATCGCCAGGCGCTGACAGTGCGCCCCGAGGCGCTGCACCAGGGGTTCGTCCACTACCTGCCGGCCGGCATCGCGGAAGGCGATTGGACGCCCGACGAGTTGCTCGCCACCGGCGTCGTCCATCCGCTGCACCGGGATCGTCCGAGCGGGGAAGCGATTCCCCATCCACTGTTCTGGTCGCTGAATTTCGCCTGCACCCGTGCCACCTTCAACCGCATCGGTGGCTTCGACGAGGGCTATCGCGGCTATGGCGGTGAGGACACCGACTTCGCCTTTCGTGCCCGCGAAGCCGAGGTGCCCGTTTATCAGGCCGAGGCGCGGGCCTTCCACCAGTATCATCCCACCTACCATCCGCCGCTCAATCACTTCGCCAGCATCCTGGAGAATGCGCGACGCTTTCGGGCACGCTGGGGGCTCTGGCCCATGGATGGCTGGCTACGCGAATTCGCCGCCGCCGGCTATATCGACTTCGATGAAAACCACGGAATAGAGATGGTCAGGGCGCCCAGTGCCGCTGAGGTCGCTGCTTGCCGGGACGCCTCTGGCTCCGGCTTCTGACACCTGGGCGCAACCAACCCGGCCGCTGCCACTCTGAAGGTAGGGCTGGTCTGAAAAGCCGCCGGGCGCAGGCCCTAGCGGACAGCCCTCAGAAATCCGTTCCGGGGAGCGTTCGTCAGGAGCCGTTATGTCCTTGTTTGCCTTCAACCTGCGCGGCATTGCGCCGTTCACCCTCATCAAGCGTGCCGTCCAGGAGTTCGTTGCTGACGACATGCCCACCTATGCGGCAGCCCTGGCCTACCAGATGCTGTTTTCGCTGTTTCCCTTCCTGCTGTTCCTGATCGCCCTGATCGGCTTCCTGCACCTGCCGGATTTCTTCACCTTCCTGCGCGAACAGGCTGCCTACCTGCTGCCGCCCACCGCGCTGGACACGGTCAATCCCATCATCGACCAGCTGCAGACGCAGCAGGGCGGCCTGCTGTCCTTCAGTATCATCATTGCGCTCTGGTCCGCTTCGGGCGGTTTCCGCTCGCTGATGACCGCCATGAACAGTGCCTACGACGTGGTGGAAAGCCGCCCGTCCTGGAAGCGCATCCCGCTGTCGGTGCTGCACACCATAGGCCTCGCTGGCCTGCTGCTCAGCGCCGCAGCGTTGATGGTGCTGGGTCCCCAGGTGATGAACTGGCTGGCCGCCTATGTGGGGCTGGAAGACTATATGGTGACCCTCTGGGCGCTGATCCGCTGGCCGCTGGCGGTGTTCCTGCTGATGATCGCCGTGGCGGCGCTCTACTACGTCACCCCGGACGTGAAGCAGAGCTTTCGCTTCATCACCCCCGGCTCGGTGCTGGCGGTGGTGGTCTGGATCCTGGCATCCCTGGGCTTTGGCTACTACGTGCAGAATTTCGCCAACTACAACGCCACCTACGGCAGCATCGGCGCCATCATCGTGCTGCTGCTGTACTTCTATCTGTCTTCAGCGGTGCTGCTGTTCGGCGCGGAAATTAATGCGGTGATCGAGCACCACAGTGACGAAGGCAAGGAAAAGGGTGAGAAGACGCCGGGCGATGGCGGGGTGGAAGCCGACGAAGAGATTCAGGCGGGGCAGGACGAAGGCACCCAGCAGGAAGGCGTCCTGGGTGAAGCACGGGTGGTGCAACGGCCGAACGGTCGCAACTGAGGTAGGGTGGATAACGGCGCCAGCCTTATCCACCGTTCACCAGCGACCCTGAGTGTGGAAAACGCCAAACGGTTTTCCACACTGTGGGTCTGGGCGTATCGCTCATCGCGGCCATGGCGGTCCGCCGATGCGGTCGCTCCTACGGTTGCCTTGGGGGCTGTAGGAGCGGCCCATGGCCGCGAACAAGCGCCTTACTTCGCCTTGCCCTGATTGGCCACTGCAGCCATCTTGGCAGCGACCTCGTCCGGGTCGGCCAGGTAGTAGTGCTTGGTGGGCTTGAGGTTCTCGTCGAACTCGTACACCAGCGGCACGCCGTTGGGAATGTTGAGGCTGACGATGTCGCTGTCGGAGATGTTGTCCAGGTACTTGATCAGGGCGCGCATGGAGTTGCCATGGGCGACTACCAGCACACGCTGACCACTGCGGATGGCCGGTGCCAGGACTTCGTTCCAGTAGGGCAGGACGCGCTCGACGCAATCCTTGAGGCACTCGGTGCGCGGCACCTGATCCAGCGACAGACCGGCATAGCGCGGATCGGCGGCCAGGGCCTGCTGTTCCTCGACACTCTGCTCGGGCGGCGGTACGTCATAGCTGCGACGCCAGACCAGCACCTGCTCCTCGCCATACTTGGCAGCGGTCTCGGACTTGTTCAGGCCGGTCAGGCCACCATAGTGACGCTCGTTGAGGCGCCAGTCGCTCACGACCGGCAGCCACATCTGGTCCATGCCTTCCTGCACATGCCACAGGGTACGCACGGCGCGCTTGAGCACCGAAACATGGGCCACGTCGAAGAGGAAGCCGGCGTCCTTGAGCGCCTGGCCGCCTTCGTGGGCCTCGCGGATCCCCTGTTCGGTCAGATCCACATCCGCCCAGCCACTGAAGCGGTTTTCCAGGTTCCACGCCGACTGGCCATGGCGGATGAATACGACTTGCGACATGCGACCTCCATCTTGGGATTCATTGTTTGGCTCACGCCTACGCGAAGCTGTGCCAAACATACCGCAGATGGAGGTTTCCGGCATGGGCATCACGGAAACCGTGATGCGTCCGGCACTCGCGTCGGGTGTCAGGCCACCAGGGCGCGACGGGTGCGTTCGATGACGCGTTCCAGCCCGGCCGCAGCGTTGTACTGCTCGGGGTAGAGACGCTCGCTGCGGCAGGCGACACCGCGCTCGTCGACCACGGTAAAGCTGAAACCGCCCTTGCGCGAAGCCGGGGTGGTGATGCATTGGAACGGTGCAAAGGCCGCTTGAAGGTGTTGCATGGCCGCGATGGCCTGATTTTGAATGTTCATCTGTCTATCCTTGGGACCCACGCTCAGTCGGCGCGGTGAAATAACTCCAGCAACCTCGTACCCATAACGGCCGACGGCTGAATCTCTGGCTGGAGGAAGGCAGCGTGTGGGCAAGATGCCCAGGCATGCAGGTAAGTACTTGGGAAGGCAGGCAACCGGCCGGGCACGAGATTCAGAGGCCAGGGCGGCAGATCCTGAGCAATCGAGGGATCGATTCGATCCGGATGACGCTGATTTCGCGCTGCTACAACGAGCGGAAAGGCGTCCAGCGATTGGGGTCAGCTTGGTACTAACCCGATCAAGCTAGCAGGATCGATGCCAACCACGCAAGCCCGCCGGTCGGCGATCGGCTTGATGGTCTCCAGCCCTGTACGAAAGGTCGGTGAGCGAGGACCAGACGGCGCAATGACATCAGTGGCCAGACCTCGCCGCGACTACGTGCCTGGTCGAGTGGCTAACGGAGGTATTCGCCGGGGTCGATCCGGCTTGGCTGCGGCGTTGAGATCATTCTGCGAGGAAGGTATCAGCAGGGCGTTGCCCGCTGGTGGCAGCCGTCAGGCCGTGACGCTGCAGGTACCGACCGACTCGCCAGCTGCCCAGGGCATAACCGAGGTGGCGAGGCAGGTCGCCGCTGCCAAAGAACCAGCGGGCGTGATCGTACGGCTGGTCCAGTTCAGCACCTAGGGCTTCCCAATGTGCCGCCATGTCCTGGGGGGCGGCCTGGGCATAGAACGGCAGCCGGCCAATCAGCTCGCGCTCGAATTGGCAGGCCAGGCCTTCGCTGACCAGGGCCTCACCCAGGGTGCTGCCATAACCGGGGCCGACATGCCGCAGGCAGTGGTGCAATTCGTGGCCAAGCAGGGCGGTGAAGCGGTCAGGGAAGGCTTGCTGCAGGTGCGGGCTGTCGGGGTCCAGGGTCAGAAAGACCCGCTCGGCGTCCGGGCTGTAGCCATTCAGACCCAACTCCGGGATCACCCAGGCGCCCGCCTGCACCACCACGTCTACCCGTTGCTCGGGCAGGTGCGCAGCGATACGGGGCAGGGCATCGGTGAAGGTCTCTTCCAGGATGGCGCGCCAGGGGTCCAGGCGACCGCTGGCGTTGAGCAGGTGTAGTACGCAGGACATCCAGGCATCTCCGGGGGCGGCCTGTCTTTATAGACGAGGTCGCGCCCCTTCGTTCGCTACTTGCCCGCTTCGCGCGGCTCTGGCTGACCGTGACCAAAGGCCTGGCCCAGGTCATCACCGGAGGTGGTGCGGTTGTCATCGGTGCGCCACTTGGCGACATCGGCGGCGCTGACCGGGGCGGCGTCGTTGCCCCAACTGGCGCGGATGAAGCTGACCACGTCGGCCACCTGGGCGTCGTTCAGCCGCCAGCCGAAGGGCGGCATGACGATCATCGAGGGTGCCGTGTGCAGGCCGGGGAGGGTGCCGCCCTTGAGCACGATGTTGATCAGCGAACTGGCGTCGGCCGTGCGCAGGACCGGATTGCCGGCCAGTGCCGGGAACACCCGGTCGTAGCCCTGGCCATCGGTGCGGTGGCAGGCGGCGCAGTTGTCCACATAGACCTGGGCCCCGCGGGCGCTGTCGTCACCGTTCCAGAGCGCCGCGGCGGCGCGGCCATCGGGCTGGAAGGGCGCATCGTGCGGATCCTTGGGCGGCAAGGTCTTGAGATAGCGGGCGATGGCACGCAGGTCGGCGTCGCTCAGGTATTGCAGACTGTGCTGCACCACCTCGGTCATGCCACCGAACACGGCGCTGTCGGCGGAGCGACCGGTCTTGAGGAACTGCACCAGCTGGTCTTCGCTCCAGTTGCCCAGGCCATCGCGATGATCGCCACGCAGATTCTTGGCGATCCAGCCTTCCAGGGGTGCGCTGCCGGCCAGGAAGTCCTTGCCATCGGCAGGCGAGAGGGCCTTTTCCTGCATGGTGAGGGCGCGTGGTGTGTGGCAGGCGCCACAGTGGCCGAGGCCTTCCACCAGATAGGCGCCGCGAGCCACCACCGGATCCTGGTCCGGGGCCGGCTGGAATTGCACCACCTCGGGAGCGAACAGCTGACGCCAGATCGCCAGGGGCCAGCGCATGGACAGCGGCCAGGGGATGTCGCTGTCGCGGTTGGCCTGGGCGACCGGTGTGACCCCGTGCATGAAGTAGGCATAGAGGGCGCGCATGTCCCCCTCGGTCACCCGGGAATAGGAGGGGTAGGGCATGGCCGGGTAGAGGGTGTGTCCCTCCTTGGCGATGCCCTGGCGGATGGCGGCGTCGAAGTCGGCGAAGCTGTAGTCGCCGATGCCGGTCTGCCGATCCGGGGTGATGTTGGTCGAGTAGAGAGTGCCGATGGGCGTCTGCATGGGCAGGCCGCCGGCGAAGGGCTGACCGCCCGGCGCCGTGTGGCAGGCCACGCAGTCGCCAGCCCGGGCCAGGTATTTGCCTTTCTTGACCAGCGCCGGATCAGGGTCTTCGGCGGCCTGGGCCGTCATGGCCAGACCGGCGCCCAGCAGCAGGGTCGCGAGGGTACGGAGGATCATGGGCGCGCCTCTCATGCCTGCACCAGGGGGCCGGGGTTCTTCAGGTATTGCTCGCGGATGGCGCGCGCCGCCCAGTAGGTCAGGGCCGCCACCAGGCCGGTGGGGTTGTAGCCCAGGCCCTGGGGAAAGGCCGAGGCGCCCGGCACGAAGACGTTGTGCACGTCCCAGCTCTGCAGGTAGCGATTGACCGCGCTGGTCTTGGGATCGGTGCCCATGATGGCGCCACCGTTGAGGTGGGTGGTCTGGTAGCTGGCGGTGTTGAAGTGCCCGCCGAAATCCTTGACCGAGACGCTGATGTGCTCGGGATTCATGGCCTCGGCGATCTTCTTCATCTTGGCCGCCATGAAGCGGGTCATGCGGATGTCGTTGTCCTTCCAGTCGAAGGTCATGCGCAGCAGCGGCTGGCCGTAGGCGTCGCGGTAGGTGGGGTCCAGGTCCAGGTAGTTGTCACGATAGGACTGGTGCGCGCCATGGGCGTCCATCGACAGCTGATGGTTGTAGTAGCCGGCCTGGGCCTTTTTCCAGGCACTGCCCCATTGGGGTGTGCCGGGCGGATTGGCCGCCCCGGCGATGGGCCGGGTGCCGGCCTGGTTGACCCACATGGGCGAGCCGCCGACGAAGCCGTGGGGGCCGTGGTCGAAGTTGTCGGCATTGAAGTCGTCCACCGCCACGCCATTGCCACCGGCGCCGATGAAGGGATTGGTGTGGTGCTGATCCTTGCGGAAGAAGGCCTTGATGGTGGCCATGTTCTGATAGGCGAAGTTGCGCCCGACCACACCCTCGCCGGTCTTGGGGTCATAGGGCTGGCCGATGCCCGACAGCAGCATGAGGCGCACGTTGTTGAACTGGAAGGCGGCGAGGATGACGATGTCGGCTGGCTGTTCCAGCTCCTGGCCCTGGGCGTCCAGGTAGGTCACCCCGGTGGCCTTCTTGCCGGTGCTGTCCAGGTTCACCCGCAACACATGGGCCTGGCTGCGCAGCTCGAAGCGCGGCTCCTGCTTGAGCGCCGGCAGGATGTTGAGATTCGGCGAGGCCTTGGAATACATGTAGCAGACGTAGCCGCTGCAGTAGCCGCAGAAGTTGCAGGGGCCCATCTGGCAACCGTAGGGGTTGGTGTAGGGACCCGAGGTGTTGGCCGACGGCAGGTTGTAGGGGTGATAGCCCACCTCGCGCGCGGCCTTCTCGAACAGCTGCGCCGAGACGGTGTTCTTCTGCGCCGGCAGCGGGAAGTCGCTGGAGCGATCCGGGGCATAGGGATTGCCGCCCTTGCCATCGCCTACCACCTGGCCCTTGACGCTCCAGGCGGTGCCCGAGGTGCCGAATACCTTTTCGGCGAAGTCGAAGTAGGGTTCCAGCTCGGCGTAGCTGACGCCGAAGTCCTGGATGGTCATGCCGTCGGGGATGAATTTCTTGCCGTAGCGTTCTTCATAGTGGCTGCGCAGGCGCAGCTCCACTGGATCGACCCGGAAGTGCACGCCCGACCAGTGCAGGCCCGCGCCACCCACGCCATCGCCGGGCAGGAAGACGCCCAGCTGGCGGTTGGGCAGGGCGACGTCGTTGACGCTGTGGCGGATGGTGACGGTTTCCTTGGACACATCGACGAACAGCTTCTTGCGGATGCTGTAGGTGAGTTCGTCGATCACCTGGGGATAGGAGCCGTCGGGATAGGTGTCACGGTAGCTGCCGCGCTCCAGGGCCACCACGTCCAGGCCGGCCTCGGTCAGTTCCTTGGCCATGATGGCCCCCGTCCAGCCGAAGCCGACGATCACCACGTTCTTGCTGGGCAGTACCTTGGCCATCAACCGCGCTCCCCGCGAATGGAGACCGGGGGCAGCGGATAGCGTTCGTCACGCTCCACCCAGTCCATGAAGTCGGCGCGGGCTCCGGGGAAATTCACCAGTTTCCAGCCGACCAGCTCCTTGTTGCCGCCGTGCAGCGGATCGCAATAGAAGCCTTCCTTGGTGTTCTGCAGCAGCTGGGCGAAGAACAGCTTGGCCGGTACGCCGTCCAGGGTGGCGTCACCGCCTTCCAGGGCCTTGAGGGTTGCGTCCTGCTCGGCGGGTGCAAGCTCGGCGAATACCTTGCCGTGCTGCTGACGGGTCCAGCGGTCCACTGCAGCGATCCCCAGGCGATAGAGATCCTGCGGCACCAGGCGACTCTGATAGCCCATTTCCGGCGCGGCATCGGCGGCGAAGGGGCCCTGCATGTACCAGAGGCCACCGCGGGCATAGGCGGTCTGCATCTGCCGATCGATGAACTCCGGCGCACCGGCTTCCAGGGCACCCGGGCCCAGTTCGTCCGCTGGAATCAGCCGGGCCACAGCCGCCTGTACGAAGGCCCACTCCTCGGCGGTGAAGAACACCGGCTGGTAGTGGTCGGCGCGCGGACTGCTGCCGGGCTTGTTTTCCGGCGTGGGCGCGGCGAGTGCCAGGCCTGAGGTTGCACCGCCTGCCAGGGCGACCACGGGAATCAGGCTCAGGGACTTGCGCAGGAAGTCGCGACGGGCCGGGACGGAATCGTCTGCGGACATGATCAGGGTCTCATCAGGTGCCCGACGTGATCCGCAGGGCTTATGGTTAGCTAGCTAATATGTTGGAATATTACCAATATATGGCCACTGCAGTTACATTTTGTCGCAGCTGTGCAGAGGCTTGGCAGCCATTCAAGTTCCCTTTACCCGTGCGGCGATGCGCAAAAGCCCCTTTGTCGGTCTTTAAAGTCCTGATTTCGTCAGTCCGAGCAGCTGCGATGGACCTTTACCGTGGAAAGGATATTTCTTGAGGAGAGTCAGGCCTTCCTGCTGCCTCGCCGGGTGGAGGCAGCAGCATCCTCGTCACATGCGGTTACCTGAGGTTCCACCTTTGTCAGCACCATGATGGTGCAAGTTGCACAAAGTGATACCTAACGAAGCAAGGTGGAAGCGCAGCGGCACACGAAAGAAATCGTTTTGCACATCAAATGGTTAGTGCAATAGCTAGGCAAAGTGCCGTTTTTTCGCGGCTTTGCGCGAAGCGTTGCACCCTTTGAGTTCATTTTGTGCCGATTTCAGCGGGGGTGGCGCGCAAGTTGCACTTGGGAGGCTTTCCGTTGTCAGGTAACACCTTATGTCCAACGTAGAATGCAACCTCTCTCCGGCGCTCAAACCGCGCCATGTGACCATGTTGTCCATCGCTGGAGTGATCGGTGCCGGTCTGTTCGTCGGTTCCGGTCATGCCATCGCCGCTGCCGGTCCCGCCGTGCTGCTGGCCTACGCCCTGGCCGGTACTCTGGTGGTACTGGTCATGCGCATGCTGGGTGAAATGGCGGTCGCCTCGCCCGATACCGGCTCCTTCTCGTCCTATGCCCAACAGGGCATCGGTCGCTGGGCCGGCTTCACCATCGGCTGGCTGTACTGGTGGTTCTGGGTACTGGTGATTCCGCTGGAAGCCGTGGCCGCCGCTGCCATCCTCAATGCCTGGTTCCCGGCCATTGCCACCTGGCAGTTCGCCCTGATCATCACGGGCATCCTGACCGTGACCAACCTGTTCAGCGTTGCCAAGTACGGCGAGTTCGAATTCTGGTTCGCCCTGCTCAAGGTCATTGCCATCGTCGCCTTCATCGCCCTGGGCGCGGCTGCGCTGGTCGGTGCCCTGCCAGGTCGCGAGGTGAGTGGCCTGAGCAATCTGATGGCCCACACCGGCGGCTTCATGCCCAATGGCTTTGGCGCTGTACTGGGCGCCCTGCTGACCACCATGTTCAGCTTCATGGGCACCGAGATCGTCACCATCGCCGCGGCCGAATCCAAGGATCCGTCCCGGCAGATCAGCAAGGCCACCAACTCAGTGATCTGGCGGATCGCGCTGTTCTATCTGGTCTCCATCTTCCTGGTGGTGTCCATGGTGCCCTGGAACGACGCCCAGCTGCCGCTGGTGGGTTCCTACCAGCGCGCCCTGGAAGTGCTGTCCATTCCCAACGCCAAGCTGATCGTCGATTGCGTGGTCCTGGTCGCCGTCGCCAGCTGCCTGAACTCGGCGCTGTACACCGCGTCGCGCATGCTCTATTCCCTGGCTCGCCGCGGCGATGCCCCGGCCAAGATGGGTCGTGCGTCCAGTGCCGGTGTGCCACGCACTGCCGTGTTGGCCAGTACCGCCGTCGGCTTCCTGACCACCATCGCCAACTACACCATGCCCGAGGCGGTGTTCAGCTTCCTGCTGTCCACCTCCGGTGCCGTCGCCCTGTTGGTCTACCTGGTGATCGCCGTGACCCAGCTGCGCCTGAGACGCAAGCTGATGGCCCGTGGTGAGCGTCTGGAATTTCGCATGTGGCTGTTCCCCTGGCTGACCTGGGCGGTGATCGTCTTCATCGTCGGCGCCCTGACCGTGATGCTGTTCAGCGACGCCCACCGCTTCGAGATTCTGGCGACCGGTCTGCTGGCCCTGGTGGTCGTGGCCATCGGTACCTGGGTAGGTCGCCGCCAGCCCGGTACCCCGACCCTGGCTGCTGCCGCGCGTTGAGTTACAGGCGGCTCCGGTGCCTGGCGTGCCGGAGTCGCTTCTTTATGAGGCACACCATCGTCCTGACTGGACAGCAGGCGCGGTAACAGGTAGAACAGCACTCCTGTTTCGTTGGTCGCAGCCCAACTGTACAGCTCGAATCTCTTCGATGTTCCCTCTGGTAACCACATTTTGCACTGCAATGGTGCATGGCGTTACAGAATGACCCAAGCTGCAGCAGTACAGTTGCAATTGTGTGCCTGGTGATCCGCGAACCTTTCTTTGTACTGTTACTGGTGGTAGCACTCGCCTGGCGAGACAATGGCGCCATTCGATGACCAGTACCCGTCACAAGCGGGAAGGAAAGCCACCATGGAACGCACCTTCAGTTCCTCGCTGTACAACGCCCAGCCCAGCAACCGTGTGCCCGCTGCCCTGCGCGTTATCTCCACCCTGTCCACCTGGCAGCGTCGCATCGCCAGCCGTAATGAACTGGCCCGCCTGGATGCCCGTATGCTGGCCGATGCCGGTATCACCGAGGCCCAGCGCTACCAGGAAATGCACAAGCCGTTCTGGCGCTAAGCCCGGCTGCTGCACAGTTTCACGAACCCCGCCTCGGCGGGGTTTGTTTTGTCTGCCGTTGATAGCAGGCAGCAAAAAGCCCCGGCATGCCGGGGCTTTTTCGTTACCGCCAGCCTGGCGCTGGGGTTACTGCATGTTGTTCTGGTTGCGCGCGTCGACCTTGTTGGGCTTCTCGGTCTTGAACGGCACTTCGGCACCGCCGTCGGCACCACCCTTGACAGTGGTCTTGCCCGGCACGGCTTCGGTGGCAGAGCCATTGACCGCGGTGGCGCTCTTGGAGGTTTCGGCCGCGAAGACACCCGTGGCCATCGACAGCATCACAGCAGCGGTAGAGGTGATCAGCAGCTTTTTCATGAGTAACGGCCTCGTCGAAATAAACCTGTGAATCTGATGGGGCCCGGTCCGGAAGGGAGGCGGGCATCAGCTGCGGCCTCATAGGTCCACAGCGCACGTTGCAGTTGACTACGGTGCGGAATGCCGGGTTCCAGGGCATTTGTGAACATTTGTGGGCAAGTTGCCGCTCGGAAGCCGGTAGTCTGCGCAGGACGCTGGCCATGACGCTTCCCAAGCGTCGCCCTGCGCCGGACAATTCGTGAGACGAACCCCCTGCGGCGCGCGTGGTCAGTTCGCAGATCGCGCCTCTTCCACCGATAAGGACAATCATGAGGGCTCTCCGCCTTGCTTCCCTCTGCCAGGTAACGGTTGCTCTGACCCTGGTGACACTGTTACCGGGCTGCTCCCAGGAACAACCTCCCACCGAGGAACTGGCGCGGGTGGTGGTGGCGCAGTTGAGTCCCGTGAACGATACCCAGCGCATCCCCTTCACGGGCGATATCCAGGCGCGGGTACAGGCGCCGCTCGGTTTCCGGGTGAGTGGCAAGATCAGCGAGCGTCTGGCGGACGTGGGTGACCGGGTGCACGCAGGCCAGGTGCTGGCGCGGCTGGATCCCCAGGATCTGCGCAACAACCTGGCCGCCGCCCAGGCACAGGTGGAGGCCCAGGAGGCTCGTGCGCGCCTGGCACGTATCGATTTCGAGCGTCAGGCGGCGCTCCTGCCCAAGGGCTATACCAGCCGCAGCCAGTATGACCAGGCCCAGGCCACGCTCGAAGGCGCTCGCAGCGCCCTGCAGACCGCCGTGGCCCAGCGCGACGATGCGCGCAAGCAGCTTGGCTATACCGAATTACGCGCCAGCGCCGCGGGCGTGCTCACCGCTCGCCACGCCGAGGCCGGGCAGGTGGTGCAGGCCGGTGCGGCGATCTTCGATCTGGCGGTCAGCGGCGAACTCGATGCCGTCTTCGATCTCTACGAATCCCTTGCCCGCGAACTCAAGGTCGGCCAGACCTTGCCCATCGCCTTGCAGGCACAGCCCGCGGTCGCTACCCAGGGCACCCTGCGCGAGATCGCCCCAACGGTGGCCAGCAGCGGTACGGTGCGCATCAAGGTACAGCTTGACCGGCCGCCCGCCGCCATGACCCTCGGCGCGGTGGTCAATGCGCAGGTGGAGGGCGTGGCCGGACAGGGTTTCGCCTTGCCCTGGACGGCGCTGAACGGCACCACCGATCAGCCCGCCGTCTGGCGCCTCGATGAAGAGGGTCGGGTCAGCCTGCAACCGCTGCGCATCGAGCGTTATACCCGCGACAGCATCATCGTCAGCGATGGCCTCAAGGCCGGCGACCGCATCGTGGTCGCCGGTGGCCAGGCGCTGAGCCCTGGCCAGAAGGTCGAGGTCGCCGAGCGGTCCACCTTCAACGAGGTGCGGCCATGAAGCCTTGGCTGCCGCTCTGCCTGCTGCTGGTCCTGGCCGGCTGTTCCGACGACGAGGCCCCGCCACCGCCGATCAGACCGGTAGCGACCCTGACCCTGAGCGCACCGCCGCCCCAGCGTGAGGTTTTCGCCGGCAGTATCCAGGCACGCTACGAGAGCGTACTGGGCTTTCGCGTCGGCGGCCGCATGACCCGGCGCCTGCTGGACGTGGGCCAGTCGGTTCGGCGCGGCCAGCTGCTGGCGGCGCTGGACCCCACCGACCAGGACAATGCCCTGCGCAGTCGCCAGGGCCAGACCGCCGACGCCGACGCCCAGTGGCGCGATGCCCGCAACGATGCCAGGCGTCAGCAACAGTTGTTCGACCAGGGCGTCGGCTCACGCTCCCAGCTGGACCAGGCACTGACCCGGTTGCATACCCTGGAGGCCGCGCGCGAACAGGCCCGGAGCGCCGAGCGCCAGGCTCGCGACCAGCGCAACTATGCCGAGCTCTACAGCGATTTCGACGGGGTGATCACCGCCTGGCAGGCCGAGGTTGGCCAGGTGGTGTCCGCCGGTCAGCCGGTGGTACGCGTTGCCCGCCCGGACATTCGCGAGGCGGTGCTGGATCTCCCGGCGCCGGCCATCGACCACCTCAGGCTTGAGCAGCCGCTAACGGTGCGCATGGCGCTGGACCCGGACGTCGCGGTGACGGGGCGGGTCCGCGAGATCGAGCCCCAGGCCGATGCCACCACCCGCACCCGGCGGGTACGCCTGACCCTGGATAATCCACCCGCCGCGCTGCGCATCGGCAGTCTGGTACAGGGTGAGCTGGAAGCGCCGCCGATCGCCGGCCTACCGCTGCCGGCGAAGGCGCTACGCCGCCAGGACGGTCAGACCTTGGTCTGGGTGGTGGAGGGCAAAGGCGAGCAGGCGCGGGTGCGTCAGCGTCCGGTCGAGGTCGTCCGCGAGGCCGAGGGCCTGGCGTGGATCGGCAAGGGGCTGAGCGCCGGTGAGCGGGTAGTGATCGCGGGCGTCAACAGTCTCGAGGAGGGACAGCGGGTGAAGGATCAAGAGGGCGCACGGCCATGAAAGGCTTCAACCTGTCGGACTGGGCGCTACGCCACCAATCCTTCGTCTGGTACCTGATGTTCGTCGCCCTGCTGATGGGCGTCTTCTCCTATATGAAGCTGGGCCGGGAGGAAGACCCATCCTTCGCCATCAAGACCATGGTCATCCAGACCCGCTGGCCGGGGGCGACCACCGAGGAGACCCTGCGTCAGGTCACCGAGCGGGTGGAGAAGAAGCTCGAAGAGCTGGACTCCCTTGACTACACCAAGAGCTTTACCCGGCCGGGCCAGTCGACCGTGTTCGTCTATCTGCGCGACACCACGCCGGCCAAGGCGATTCCTGACATCTGGTACCAGGTACGCAAGAAGGTCTCGGACATTCAGGGCGACTTTCCCCAGGGCATCCAGGGGCCGGCCTTCAACGATGAATTCGGCGATGTCTTCGGCAGCATCTATGCCTTCACCGGCGACGGCTTCAGCATGCGCCAGCTGCGCGACCAGGTGGAGCAGGTGCGCCGCGAGATCCGCAGCGTGCCGGGCATCGGCAAGGTGCAGCTGATCGGCGCGGAAAACGAGGTCATCTACCTGGACTTCTCCACCCGAAAACTGGCCGCCCTGGGGCTGGATCAGCGCCAGGTGATGCAGAGTCTGCAGCAGCAGAATGCGGTGACGCCCTCGGGAACCATCGAGTCCGGGGCCGAGCGCATCAGCGTGCGCACCAGTGGCGAATTCCGTTCCACCGCCGATCTCGCCGCGGTCAATCTGCGCATCGACGACCGCTTCTATCGCCTCACCGACCTGGCCGACATCCGCAGCGGCTACGCCGATCCGCCCAGTTCGCTATTTCGCTACAACGGCCAGCCGGCCATTGGCCTGGCCATCGCCATGAGCAGCGGCGGCAACATCCAGACCTTTGGCGCGGCCCTGACCGAGAAGATGCGTGAGCTGACCGGCGAGCTGCCGGTGGGCATCGGCGTGCACGTGGTCTCCAACCAGGCGCAGGTAGTGGAAAAGGCCGTCGGCGGCTTTACCCAGGCGCTGTTCGAGGCGGTCATCATCGTGCTGGTGGTGAGCTTCATCAGCCTGGGCGTGCGCGCCGGCCTGGTGGTGGCGCTGTCGATCCCCCTGACCCTGGCGCTGGTGTTCGTCTTCATGGAATACAGCGGCATCACCATGCAGCGGATTTCCCTCGGCGCGCTGATCATCGCCCTGGGCCTGCTGGTGGACGACGCCATGATCACCGTGGAGATGATGGTGACCAAGCGGGAGGAGGGCGAGTCGCTGCACCGCTCGGCGACCTTCGCCTACGAGTCGACCGCCTTCCCCATGCTCACCGGCACCCTCGTGACGGTGGCCGGCTTCGTGCCCATCGGCCTCAACTCCAGCAGTGCCGGCCAGTACACCTTCACCCTGTTCGCGGTGATCGCCGTGGCGCTGTTGCTGTCCTGGATCGTGGCGGTGTTCTTTTCGCCAGTGATCGGCGTGCACATCCTGCCGAAAAAGGTGAAGCAGAAGGATCATGACCAACCCGGGCGCCTGGCGCGCTGGTCCGATGGCCTGCTGCTGGGCGCCATGCGTCATCGCTGGCTGACCATCATCCTGACGGTGCTGCTGTTCGCCGCGGCGCTGTTCGCCATGAAGTTCGTGCAGAACCAGTTCTTTCCGTCTTCGGATCGTCCCGAGCTGTTGATCGACTTCAATCTGCCGCAGAATGCCTCCCTCGACGCCACGCGGGCGCAGATGGACAGATTCGAGAAGACCCTCGCCGACGATCCGGATGTCGCCCACTGGAGTTCCTATGTCGGCCAGGGCGCGGTGCGCTTCTATCTGCCGCTGGACCAGCAGCTGGAGAACCCCTTCTATGGTCAGGTCATCCTGGTGGCCAAGGACCTGGAAGCGCGCAACCGGCTCCTGCCCAAGCTCAAGCAGCGGCTGCGCCAGGACTTCGTCGGCCTGTCCGGCTACGTCCAGCCGCTGGAAATGGGCCCGCCGGTGGGGCGGCCCATCCAGTACCGCATCAGTGGCCCTGAGGTCGCCGAGGTACGTCGCCAGGCCCTGGCCCTGGCCAGCGTGCTGGGCAAGAGCCCCCAGCTGGGCGACTTCCTCTACGACTGGAACGAGCCGGCGCGGATGCTCAAGGTCGAGGTCAATCAGGACAAGGCGCGGCAGCTGGGCTTCTCCTCCCAGGACGTGGCGCAGATCCTCAACGGCGTGGTGACCGGCACCCCGGTGACCCAGGTGCGCGACGACATCTATCTGGTCAACGTCGTGGCCCGCGCCAGCGAAGCCGAGCGGCGCTCGGTGGAGACCCTGGAAAATCTACAGATCATGACCCCCCAGGGTGTCGCGGTGCCGCTCAAGGCCTTCGCGCGCATCGACTACGCCCTGGAGCAGCCGCTCGTGTGGCGGCGTGATCGCCTGCCCACCATTACCCTCAAGGCCTCGATTCTCAGCGACACCCAGGCGCCCGACCTGGTCAAGCAGCTGCAGCCGGACGTCGATGCCTTCATCGCCAAGCTGCCGCCACGCTATGACGTGGCCGTGGGCGGCACGGTGGAGGAGAGCAGCAAGGCCCAGGGTCCCATCGCCGAGGTGGTGCCGCTGATGCTGTTTCTCATGGCCACCTTCCTGATGATCCAGCTGCACAGCATCCGCAAGCTGTTCCTGGTGGCGAGCGTGGCCCCCCTCGGCCTCATCGGCGTGGTGCTGGGGCTGATCCCCTTCGGCCAGCCGCTGGGCTTCGTCGCCATCCTCGGGGTACTGGCGCTGATCGGCATCATCATCCGCAACTCGGTGATCCTGGTGACCCAGATCGATGCCTTCGAGCAGGCAGGGCGCTCGCCCTGGGATGCCGTGGTGGAAGCCACCCGGCACCGGCGGCGTCCCATTCTGCTGACCGCGGCGGCCGCCAGCCTGGGCATGATTCCCATCGCCCGCGAGGTGTTCTGGGGGCCCATGGCCTATGCGATGATCGGCGGTATCGTCGCGGCGACGCTGCTCACCCTGCTGTTCCTGCCGGCGCTGTACATCGCCAGCTATCGCATTCGTGAGCCAGAGCGTCAGGGCTGATCGGAAGGCAAAAAAAACGGCCTTCTGGCGGAGGTCTCTACGGAAGACATCTGCCAGAAGGCCGCAAGGAGCTATCCAAGGAGCCGCTGCCGGAGGGAAGGATTCGCGCGGACAGAATGTCGAATCCACAGCAGCTCACCGCACCACTATCGTGCGTGTGACTTTTTCAATAAAGTGACGGCTTGACGAAACTCCATTGCGAAAAAGGCAATAATGGATATCTTCCAAGGCATGCGCATCTTCGTCCGGGTCGTGGATCTGGGTAGCCTCACGGCCGCCGCCCATACCCTCGACCTGTCCACGGCCCAGGTGTCGCGCCTGTTGGCGGAGCTGGAAAGCCATCTGCAGACGCGCCTGCTGCACCGCACCACCCGGCGGCTGGCGCTGACCGAGGCCGGTGAGCGCTACCTCGAACGCTGCCGGCGCATCCTGCAGGACGTCGGCGAGGCCGAAGCCGAAGCCAGCGGGGCGCATCTCAAACCCCATGGCCATCTGCGCCTGCACTCCATGACCGGCCTGGGTACCCAGTTGCTGGCACCGCTGGTGTCACGCTTCTGCGCCCGCTATCCGCATGTGGAGATCGTCATGACGCTCTCGCAGAACCATCCGGCGCTGCTGGAGGATGGGCATGACATCGCCATCACGCTGGACACCGAACTGGCCGATTCGGATTTCGTCGCCCAGCGCCTGGGTGGGGTCTACAGCGTCGTCTGCGCGGCGCCCAGCTACCTGGCGCAACGCCCGGCGCCCAAGGTGCCGGCCGAACTCGCCGAGCACGATTGCCTGCGCCTGATGGATCCGAATTTTTCCGAGCGCTGGGTCTTCGCCGGTCCCGAAGGCGAACTGCAGGTGGCGCCGCGCTATGTCTTCCAGGTCAATGTGGCCGAGGCACTGGCCAGCGTGGCGCGGCAGGGCATGGGCATCTGCCTGCTACCCAGCTATATCGCGGTCAACTACCTGCGCGACGGCAGCCTGGTGCGGCTGCTGCCCAACTTCCGCCTGCGCGAGCGCAATATCCATGCGCTCTACCCCTCGCGGCGCTTTCTCGACGCCAAGATCAAGACCTGGATCGACTTCCTCAAGGAAGAACTGCCCGAGCGCCTGCAGGTGGAGAATCTGGTGCTGGAAGATCAGCGGTACTGGGCCAAGGACTAAGCCAGAGCTTGTTGCAGGTTCTGTAACAGTGATTTAGTTAGCATGCTATTTATTAGGCTGCGTTCATTGCCTAGAATGGTCCTGTACCCCGATGAACACATTCCTTTGAGGAGTTCGCCATGAAACGCCCTCTGTCCGCCCTGTTGCTGACCCTTGCTGCCCTGACCTCCGCCCAGTTCGCCGCTGCCGATGACAATCCCAGCCTGAGATACAAGCTGATCGACCAGAACCACGCCGCCATGCAGCACTACGGCGATCAGGCCGCTCCGGCCGCCAACCTGCGTCGCTGAGCCGCTCCGTTTTCGAAAGACCACCCCTCTTTGCTCCTTTGGTCTTTCTCAGCCGCACCCTCTGGGTGCGGCTTTTTTATATCTGCGGCACACTGAGTCTCTGACCTTGTCGAGGTGCTCATGACCGCCACTCCCGCTCAACGACTTGCCCGCCTGCGTGCCTTCCTGGCCGAACAGGGCGCCGATGCCTGCCTGATCCCCAGCGCCGATCCCCACCTGTCCGAATACCTGCCCGAACACTGGCAGGGCCGTGCCTGGCTGTCCGGCTTCACCGGCTCGGCCGGCCTGCTGCTGGTGACCCGGCATGCCGCCGGCGTCTGGACCGACAGCCGCTACTGGGAGCAGGCCACCCAGGAGTTGGCGGGCAGCGGCATCGACCTGATGAAGCAGGTTGCCAGCCAGCCCCAGGCCCACCTGCAGTGGCTGGCCGACCAGGTGCCCGAGGGTGGCACGGTGCTGGTGGACGGCCAGGTGCTGTCCCTCGGTTCCGCCGCCGCCTTGCGCCGGGCCCTGGAGCCCAAGGGCATCCAGCTGCGCACCGACCGCGATCCGCTGGCAACGATCTGGAGCGAGCGCCCCGTGCTGCCGGTGGCGCCAATCTATGCCCACGCCGCACCCCATGCGCCCCAGCCGCGCAGCGCCAAGCTTGCCCAGGTGCGCCAGGCCATGGCCGACGCTGGCACCGCCTGGCATTTCATCTCCTCCCTGGACGACATCGCCTGGCTGCTCAACCTGCGTGGCGCGGACGTGCCCTACAACCCGGTGTTCCTCGCTCATCTGCTGCTGGGTCAGGACAGCTGCCAGCTGTTCATCGACCCGGCCAAGGTGCCGGCCGAAATCCGCGCGGCCCTGGTGGCGGATGGCGTGACCCTGACCGACTACAGCCAGGCCGCCGCCGAACTGGCCCGGCTGCCGGTCGGTAGCCGCCTGCTGGTGGACCCCGCGCGGGTCACCCTGGGGCTGGTCGAGGCCGCGCCCCAGGGCGTCGAGCGGCGCGAGCAGATCAATCCTTCGACCCTGCTCAAGGCGTGCAAGACCGCCGAGGAGGCGGCCCAGGTGCGCACGGCCATGGAAGAGGATGGTGCGGCGCTCTGCGTCTTCTTCGCCCGCTTCGAAGCAGCCCTGGCCCGTGGCGAGCGGCTCACCGAGCTGACCGTGGACGAGTGGCTGACCGAGGCACGCGCGGCGCGACCCAACTTCGTTTCCCTGAGCTTCGCCACCATCGCCGGCTTCAATGCCGGCGGGGCCCTGCCGCATTACCGGGCGACCGAGGAAGCCCATGCCGAACTCCAGGGCGACGGCCTGCTGCTGATCGACAGCGGCGGCCAATACCTGGGTGGCACCACCGACATCACCCGGGTAGTGCCCATCGGTACGCCCAGCGCTGCCCAGCGCCGAGATTTCACCCTGGTGCTCAAGGGCATGCTGGCACTGTCGCGGGTGCGCTTTCCGGCCGGTGTCGCCGCGCCCATGCTCGATGCCCTGGCGCGCGAGCCGATCTGGGCCGCCGGTATCGACTACGGCCATGGTACCGGCCATGGCGTGGGCTACTTCCTGAATGTGCACGAAGGCCCCCAGACCATCTCCTTCTATGCCACGGTCACCCCGCATCACGTCTTGCGCGAGGGCATGATCACCTCCAACGAACCGGGCATCTATCGCCCCGGCCAGTGGGGCGTGCGGCTGGAGAACCTGCTGCTGTGCACCCGGGCGGAAAGTACCGAATTCGGCGACTTCCTGGCCTTCGAGACCCTGACCCTCTGCCCGCTGGATACCCGCTGCCTGGATCTCGCCCTGCTGCGTGCCGACGAGCTGGACTGGCTGGACAGCTATCACGCCGAGGTCCGCCGCCGCGTGCTGCCGCTGGTAGAGGGCGCCGCCCGCGACTGGCTACTGGCGCGTACCGAACCCGTCGCGAGGACTGCCGCATGAGCAGCAACGCCCAGCAATTCGCCAGTGACAACTATTCCGGCATCTGCCCGGAAGCCTGGGCGGCCATGGCGGCGGCCAACGTCGGTCACGAGACCGCCTATGGCAACGACACCTGGACGGCGCGCGCCGCCGATCGCTTTCGCCAGCTGTTCGAGACCGACTGCGAGGTGTTCTTCGCCTTCAACGGCACCGCGGCCAACTCCCTGGCCCTGGCGGCGCTGTGCCAGAGCTACCACAGCGTGATCTGCTCCGACACCGCCCACGTCGAGACCGACGAATGCGGCGCGCCCGAGTTCTTTTCCAACGGCTCCAAGCTGCTGCTGGCACCGGCGTATCAGGGCAAGCTGACGCCAGGCGCCATCCAGCAGATCGCCACCAAGCGCGCCGACATCCACTTTCCCAAGCCACGCGCGGTGACCGTCACCCAGGCCACCGAGGTAGGCACCCTCTACGGCCTCAACGAACTGCAGGCGATCAGCGCCACCTGCCGTGATCTCGGCCTGCACCTGCACATGGATGGCTCACGCTTTGCCAACGCCGTGGCTGGCCTGGGCTGCACGCCGGCCGAGGTGACCTGGAAGGCCGGCGTCGACGTGCTCTGCTTTGGCGGTACCAAGAGCGGCATGGCGGTGGGGGAAGCGATCCTCTTCTTCAACCGTGACCTGGCCGAAGACTTCGAGTACCGCTGCAAACAGGCTGGCCAGTTGGCCTCCAAGATGAGATTCCTCTCCGCGCCCTGGCTTGGCGTTCTGGAGAACGACGCCTGGCTGCGCCACGCCCGCCATGCCAACGCCATGGCCCAGTTGCTGGCCGAGCGGGTGCGCGACGTGCCCGGGGTGGACTTCATGTTCCCGGTGGAAGCCAACTCGGTGTTCCTGCAACTGTCCGAGCCGGCACTGGAATTCCTGCGCAGCCGCGGCTGGCGCTTCTACACCTTCATCGGCAGCGGCGGCGCCCGCTTCATGTGCTCCTGGGACACCGAAGAGGCGCGGGTACTGGAACTGGCCGCGGACATCCGCCTGGCGATGGAGGGTTAGGGCGTATCGTAGCCAGAGTGGCGATAGACCGTAGGTTGGGTTGAGACAACTCTATCGTCGAAGCCCAACATTGTCGGCTCCCGGGGCACTGTTGGGCTTCGCTGCGCTCAACCCAACCTACGGCAGCTCGTAGGGGCGGCGGTATCGGCGGACCGCCATGGCCGCGATCACACCTGGCATAGGGTGTATCGCGGCCATGGGCCGCTCCTACGGGATTCGCTTCTCTCATCCATCGGTACCCATTCCCATGTGGAAAACGTTGCGTGGTTTTCCACGCTGCGGCGTTCACCGGGGACGCCATCCCCGTCAGCCGTTACCATGGCCTCTCTCTTCACCATCCCCGGCGATCCATGGCCAAGAAGTCCGGTAAAACCCTCACTGCCGCGGTCAATCCCGGCGCCCCCACGCTCATTGACGTGGCCCGGGTCGCCGGGGTGTCGCCGATCACCGTGTCCCGGGCGCTGAATCGCCCGGAGATCGTCAGCGAAGCGGCGCGCACCAAGGTGCTGGCGGCGGTGCAGGCCACCGGCTATGTGCCCAATCTGCTGGCCGGCGGCCTGGCTTCGAACCGCAGTCGCCTGGTGGCGCTGTTCGTGCCGACCATCGTCCACTCCATCTTCGCCGAGACCGTGCAGGCACTGATGGCGCGCCTGTCCCAGGCCGGCTACCAGACCCTGCTGGGCCTGACCGGCTACAGTGCCGAGCAGGAAGAACAGCTGCTGGCCGCGGTGCTGGGGCGCAAGCCCGATGGCATCGTGCTCACCGGTACCCTGCATACCGTGGCCAGTCGCCAGCGTCTGGCCACGGCTGGCATTCCGGTGGTGGAGTCCTGGGACCTGGGTGAGGCGCCGCTGGACATGCAGGTGGGCTTTTCCCACGAGGCGGTGGGCCGTGCCCAAGCCGAGCACCTGCAGGCGCGTGGCTATCGCCGCTTCGCCGTGGTGTCGGTGGACGATCCGCGCGCGCTGCGCCGCTGTCGCAGTCTGGTGGCGCGCCTGGCCGAGCTGGGGTTGCCAACACCGCCGGTGGAAATCCTGCCGGCCCCTGCCCTGGTGGAGTCCGGCCGGGCCGGATTACGGCAGCTGCTCGCCCGTGGAGAAACCTTCGACGTGGTGGTGTGCAGCTCGGATACCGTCGCCCAGGGCGTGATGGCGGAAGCCGCGAGTCGCGGTCTGCGCCTGCCCGAAGACCTGGCGGTGCTGGGTTTCGGCAATCTTTCCAGCGCGGCCCAGATGCATCCGGCGCTGTCGTCGGTGAGCGTCGAGGGTGACCGCATGGGCACCCTGGCGGCGGAGGCTCTACTGCAGCGGTTCAGCGAGGGTGGCTGCCCTCGCGAGGCCGTGCGGATCGACACCGGTTTTCACATCATCGACCGCGCGACGACCTGACCGCCGGCATTCACGTCGTTAGACGTCATACTTGTATGGTTGCGCAATCATGGCTTAGTCTTGGCCTACCGTAAGGCCTGAGACACCTTGTCGCATCTTTCTATGATTGCGCAATCATTTCTCCAGCCGCGTCTTCAATAAAAACAATCACGCAAGAGGGATCCCCATGGATGCCACAAGACCGACCCGAGTGCGCTACCTGATCCTGTTGATGCTGTTCGTGGTGACCACCATCAACTACGCCGATCGCGCCACCATCGCCATCGCCGGCTCCAGCCTGCAGAAAGACCTTGGCATCAGTGCCGTGACCCTGGGCTACATCTTCTCCGCCTTCGGCTGGGCCTATGTGGCCGGGCAGATTCCCGGCGGCTGGCTGCTGGATCGCTTCGGTTCGAAGAAGGTCTATGCCGGCAGCATCTTCTTCTGGTCCTTCTTCACCCTGCTGCAGGGCTTGGTCGGCGGCCTGCCGGTGGCCTGGGCGGTGACCACCCTGTTCCTGCTGAGATTCCTGGTCGGCCTGGCCGAGGCGCCGTCATTCCCGGGCAATGCGCGCATCGTCGCCGCCTGGTTCCCCACCGCCGAACGCGGTACCGCCTCGGCGATCTTCAACTCGGCGCAGTACTTCGCCACCGCCCTGTTCGCGCCGATCATGGGCGGCATCGTCTTCCACTTCGGCTGGGAGCATGTCTTCGTCATCATGGGTGCCCTGGGCATCCTGTTCTCCCTGGCGTGGCTGAAATACATCCACAATCCCAAGGAGCATCCGCGCATCAATGCCGCGGAGCTGGCGCACATCCGTGACAACGGCGGGCTGGTGGACATGGACAACAGCGCGCGCCAGCGGGATGGCGGGCCCAAGTGGCACTACATCGCTCAACTGCTGACCAACCGCATGATGCTGGGCGTCTACCTGGGCCAGTACTGCATCAATGCCATCACCTATTTCTTCCTGACCTGGTTCCCGGTGTACCTGGTGCAGGAGCGCGGCATGACCATCCTCAAGGCCGGCTTCATCGCCTCGCTGCCGGCGATCTGCGGCTTCATCGGCGGGGTGCTGGGCGGGGTGATCTCCGACTACCTGCTGCGCCGCGGCCATTCCCTGACCTTCGCCCGCAAGCTGCCCATCGTCTGCGGCCTGCTGCTCTCCACCACCATGATCTTCTGCAACTACGTCGATGCGGACTGGATGGTGGTCGGCTTCATGACCCTGGCCTTCTTCGGCAAGGGTATCGGCGCCCTGGGCTGGGCAGTGGTCGCGGATACTTCGCCCAAGCAGATCGCCGGGCTGTCCGGCGGCCTGTTCAACACCTTCGGCAACCTGGCCTCCATCACCACGCCCATCGTCATCGGCTACATCATCGCCGCCACCGGCTCCTTCAAGTGGGCGCTGGTCTATGTCGGCGCCAATGCCCTGGTGGCCGTGTTCAGCTACCTGTTCATCGTCGGCCGTATCCAGCGCGTCGAGCTGCGTACCGCCGACGGCGAGATCCTGGGCACGACCCAGCCTGACCCGGCCCGGGCCTGATCCCGAGCGGAGGATAAGAAGATGCAACTGATCGATCACCGTGATTCGCCGCGCTACATCAAGCTCCATCCCCAGGACAATGTCGGGGTGGTGGTCAACGAACCGGGCGTGGCCGCCGGCACCGCCTTCGGCGATGGCCTGACCACCGTCGAAGCCATCCCCCAGAGCCACAAGGTCTCCCTGGTGGACCTGGTCGAAGGCGCCGAGGTGGTGCGCTACGGCGAGGTCATCGGCTATGCCCTGCAGGACATTCCGGCCGGCAGCTGGATCACCGAGGCGCTGCTGCGCATGCCGGAGCCGCCTGCGCTGGACAACCTGCCCAAGGCCACGGCGCCCGGCCAGGTGGGCGAACCCCTGGAGGGCTATACCTTCGAGGGCTTCCGTAATCCGGACGGTAGCGTCGGCACCCGCAACATCCTGGCGGTGACCACCACCGTGCAGTGCGTGGTGGGGGTGCTGGACCACTGTGTCGAGCGGGTACGCAAGGAGCTCCTGCCGCGCTATCCCAACGTCGACGACGTGGTGCCCCTGTCCCACAGCTATGGCTGCGGCGTGGCCATCAACGCACCCGATGCGGTGATCCCGATCCGCACCCTGCACAACATCAGCCGCAATCCCAACTTCGGTGGCCAGGCGCTGGTCATCGGCCTGGGCTGCGAAAAGCTGCAGGCCAGCCAGCTGATGCCCGGTGATGATCTCACCGCCGGGCAGAACGAAGAGGAGTGGCTGTTCCGCCTGCAGGATTCGGCCAATGGCTTCACCGGCATGGTCGAGCAGATCATGGGTCTGATCGAGGCGCGCCTGGAGGTGCTCGACCAACGTCGCCGCGAGACGGTGCCGGCGTCCGAGCTGGTGGTAGGCATGCAGTGCGGTGGCAGCGACGCCTTCTCCGGCATCACGGCCAACCCGGCCCTGGGCGTGGCGGCCGACCTGCTGGTGCGGGCCGGTGCCACCGTAATGTTTTCCGAGAACACCGAAGTGCGCGACGGCATCCACCTGCTGACCCCGCGCGCCGCCACCCCCGAGGTGGCCGATGCCCTGATCCGCGAGATGGACTGGTACGACCGCTACCTGGAGCGGGGCATGGCCGATCGCAGTGCCAATACCACCCCTGGCAACAAGAAGGGCGGGCTGAACAACATTGTCGAAAAGGCCATGGGGTCGATCGCCAAGTCGGGCACCAGCCCTATCGCCGGGGTCATCGCGCCCGGGGAGAAGATCAGAGGCAAGGGCCTGTACTTCGCCGCCACCCCGGCCAGCGACTTCATCTGCGGCACCCTGCAATTGGCGGCCGGAATGAACCTGCACATCTTCACCACCGGTCGCGGCACCCCCTATGGCCTGTCCATGGTGCCGGTGATCAAGGTCTCGACCCGCACCCAGCTGGCCGAGCGCTGGCCGGACCTGATCGACATCGATGCCGGACGGGTGGTGAGTGGGCGGTTGTCGCTGGAGGAGATGGGCTGGGAGATCTTCCAGTGCTACCTGGACGTGGCCAGCGGTCGCCGCCAGACCTGGGCCGAGCGCCATCGTCTGCATAACGACCTGGCGTTGTTCAATCCGGCCCCGGTGACCTGATAGGTGCGGCAATAAAAAAGGCCGATCCCCTTGGGAACGGCCTTTTTTTATGCGGTGACTTCACGTCGGTTCGGTAGCGGCAACGTGATCGTCGCGGCGCCCCTAGTCGCCCAGGGCTCGACCGCTGACTGGCCGCAGGTGCTGCTGGCCGTCGTCTTCCGGATCGCGCATCAGCACGTAGCCGAGGATGATGCCGACGAAAAGGTTGCCGACGCCGATATCGAACAGGTCGGTGGTCCAGCCGATCAGGCAGAGGCAGAAGGCAATGGCCAGCAGGGTGTGGCTCAGGCGGTCAGGGTTGGTGTGCAGGCGGATGAATACCGGCAACTGCATGGCATAACCGAGGATGCCGACGACACCGAACACGCACCAGAGATAGACCACGCTGCTGTCACTGGTGACGAACAGATCGATCCCCGGAATCGGAAAGGCGGCCATGGAGCTGCCGAACAGGCCGAAGCCGGCGCCTTCCAGGGTCCAGCCATGGCGCGTCATCTCCGCCACCACATTGGGCCAGGTGTTGACCAGGCGATCATAGAAGGACGCCAGACCGCTGTCGCTCATCACCACCAGCGGATCGAAGTCGCGCACCAGGCTCAGCACCGGCAGCAGCATGCCGCCAAGCACGGCGAGCAGGATCAGGATGTAGGTCGGCCACTGGAAGCGGCGGGTCATCATCAGCGCCAGGGTGAAGGCGAAGGCCGCCGCCGGCGCCTTGCTGGTGGTGAGCAGGATGCCGAAGAAGCCGATCAGGGCGACGACCAGCCAGAGCGTCTTGGAGCGGGCGAATTGCGCCAGGAACAGGCAATAGACCGCGATCAGCGCGGCCAGCACGTTGGATACCCGGGCGAAGCCGGCGATGCGGTCCTCTTCGCCGGCGACCCACTGGGTATTGCCCGCGATGTCGTTGCCGCCCAGGTTGTAGCTGTAGCCTTTCCAGGGAACCGAGGTGAACTTGTCCAGGGCGATACCGATCAGGCAGGCGATCAGCAGCACGAACATGGCCCGGCCCAGCAGCTTGCGCTGCTTGAGCAGTTCGCGGCCGCAGACCAGGCCGAACAGCAGCGGGCTGTAGACGAACAGCGAGAACAGCACGTTGTTGAGGGTCCCGCCATGCAGCAGGGCGAGGGCGGCGTAGGCCAGGCCGGCGAACAGGCCCACCCAGATCACCCTGGGCAGCTTGACCGTCGCCACTTGCAGGGCGAACAGCGCCAGGCAGGCGATCTTGGGCAGATAGACCAGCGCCGAGGCGCCGACCATGTCCAGGGCATAGCGCAGAAAGCCGGAAAAGGTCTCGACGACCAGCAGGCTGATGGCAGTCCACACCATGAGGGTGGAATAGCGCCATTCGAGCACGCGCTGGAAGGGGGAGGGGGTGGCGGTTGCAACCGACATGATGATCATCCCTGTCTTGATGCCGATGGCGTAATGGGCCACCAGTCCTGACGTAAAAGCGAGGCCCGCCAGGGCACGCCACCTTGGCGTTACCGACGGACTGCAGAAGCAAAGGCGCAAAGGCGGGCACGCTACCGCCAGCGACCGTCGAGAACGGGCACGGCAGCAGCGCGAGACGTAAGCCGAATGGATGATAGCGGAGGGCTTGCAGCGCCTGTCAAACGGCGCCGGGCCGACCGGAAATCCTCAACGCGGATATCAGAAGCAGGCCACAAAAAGCCCGCTATTTGACCATCCGCCAGGTCAGCGGATAGCGGTAGTCGCGGCCCTGATTGGCCTTGATGCCGGCGATCACCGTCAGCACGAAGGCCACGCAGGCCACCAGCAACATCAGCGGAAAGCCGATCAGCACCCACACCAGCAGCCAGCAGATCATGTGCAGCAGGGTGACGGTGAGCTGGAAGTTCAGCGCCTCCTTGCCCTGGCGGTCGATGAAGGGGTCGTCCTCGCGCTTGAACTGCCAGACCACCAGCGGGCCTATGACGTTGCCGATGAAGGGCACGACGAAGCCCAGGAAGGCGGCGTAGTGACAGAGCATGGCCCAGCGCCGGGCTTCGGCGCTGGGGGCGGGGACGAGATCGTGCATGAGGACTTCCTTACTCGCCGCGCAGGGCGGCTTGCTGGATCTCGAACAGATCGCGCAGGCCACCCTGGGCCAGTTCGAGCATGGCGTTGAGTTCGGCTGGCTGGAAGGGCGCGCCTTCGGCGGTGCCCTGGACTTCGATGAAGCCACCGGCATCGGTCATGATCACGTTGAGATCGGTCTCGGCGGCGGAGTCTTCCAGGTAGTCCAGGTCGAGTACCGGGGTGCCCTGGTAGATGCCCACGGAGATGGCGGCCACCATCTGCTTGAGCGGATTGCCCTTGAGGTTGCCGCGGCGCTTGAGCGCGCCCAGGGCATCGACCAGGGCGACGCAGGCACCGGTCACCGAGGCGGTGCGGGTACCGCCATCGGCCTGGATCACGTCGCAGTCGATGTAGATGGTGTTCTCGCCCAGCTTGGACAGGTCCACGGCGGCGCGCAGCGAACGGCCGATCAGACGCTGGATTTCCAGGGTGCGACCACCCTGCTTGCCCTTGGCGGCTTCACGCTGGTTCCGCTCGCCGGTGGCGCGGGGCAGCATGCCGTATTCGGCGGTGAGCCAGCCCTGGCCCTTGCCCTTGAGAAAGCGCGGCACCCCGGCTTCGACGCTGGCGGTGCAGATCACCTTGGTGTCGCCGAATTCCACCAGGACCGAACCCTCGGCGTGCTTGGTGTATTGACGGGTGATGCGGATGGGGCGCAGCTGATCGGCGGCGCGGCCACTGGGACGCTTCATTGCGGGCTTCCTGTAAGGCATGGGTATCAGGTCCATAGTATAGGGAGCGTCCGGCTCATGCGACACGGATGCGTTGGGTCGCTCCGATCAGGTGCGCTAGAATCGTGCGTTTTACGTGCGTGGGAGGTCCGGATCGCTCCGGATCCCGCGCATCGCCAGACGAGGATCCTGCCATGGTGCACAGCATGACGGCGTTCGCCCGGGTCGAGCAGCCGGGGCCCCAGGGCACCCTGAGTTGGGAGCTGCGCTCGGTCAATCACCGTTACCTGGAGCCGCACCTGCGGCTGCCCGAGACCTTTCGCGACCTCGAATCCGGGGTGCGCGAGGCGCTGCGGCGCCGTCTGTCGCGGGGCAAGGTGGAATGCGTGCTGCGCGAGGCGCGCGACGAGAGCGCGGCCCTGCGTGTCGATGCCCGCCGGGCGGCGCAACTGGTGGCGGCCGCCGAGGACGTCGCGGCGCTGATCGCCCGCCCTGCCAAGCTCGATCCCCTGGCCGTGCTGGCCTGGCCGGGCGTGCTGGCGGGTGCCGAGGTGGATGGCGCCGAGCTCAAGGCCCAGACCCTGGCGCTGTTCGAGACGGCGCTGGATGAATTGCTCGAAGGTCGGCTCCGCGAGGGCCATGAACTTGGCCGGCTGATCGAAGAGCGGCTGGTTCAGTTGCTGGCGGAGGTGGCGACACTCAGGGCGCTGCTGCCCGAGCTGCTGGCCCTGCAACGGCGGCGTATCCTCGAGCGCTGCGCCGAGGCCGGCGTCGAGTTCGAGCCGGCGCGACTGGAGCAGGAACTGGTGCTGCTGGCGCAAAAGAGCGACGTGGCCGAGGAGCTGGACCGCCTGGAGACCCATGTGGCCGAGGTGCGGCGGGTCCTGGCCGGCAGCGGCGCGGCCGGGCGGCGCCTGGACTTCCTCATGCAGGAACTCAATCGCGAGGCCAACACCCTGGGCTCCAAGGCCATCGACGCCCGTGCCTCCCAGGCAGCCATCAATCTCAAGGTGCTCATCGAACAGATGCGTGAGCAAGTGCAGAACATCGAATAGGCGGACCTCCATGACAGCCCTTCCCGGCACCCTCTACATCGTTTCCGCGCCCTCCGGTGCTGGCAAGACCAGCCTGGTCAAGGCCCTGCTGGACGCCCTGCCCGACATTCGCTTGTCGGTCTCCCACACCACCCGCGCCATGCGCCCGGGTGAGGCGGACGGCGTGAACTACCACTTCGTTGACTGCGCGACCTTTACCAGCCTGCTCGAACACGGCGATTTCCTCGAACACGCCGAGGTATTCGGCAACTATTACGGCACCTCCCAGGCCGCGCTGGAGCGCGACCTCGCCGAAGGCCACGACCTGATCCTGGAAATCGACTGGCAGGGCGCCGAGCAGGTACGTCGCAAGCTGCCCCACGCCCAGTCGATCTTTATCCTGCCGCCCAGCCAGGCCGCCTTGCGCCAGCGCCTGGACAATCGTGGCCAGGACAGCGCCGAGGTCATCGAACGCCGTATGCGCGAGGCGGTGAGCGAGATGAGTCACTATGTCGAGTACGACTACCTGATCATCAACGACGACTTCGCCAGCGCCCTGGAGGATCTCAAGTCGATCTTCCGCACCCGCCAGCTGCGCCTGGATCGCCAACAGCGCCGCCACGACGACCTGCTGGTGGATCTGCTGGGCTGATGCCCGTCCCTCGACCCGCGCCATCAACGCGGGTCGCCTTGTTTCCCGTTACCCCGCCTGTGTCTGCAGGACCCTTTGCAAAGGGTCTAGAGATATTTTGTTACATCTGTGTCCGGCGATTTGGACCCTGATCGGCGCATGTCGATTTTTTGGCATCCAATTGATTCATCTTATTTTATATGCAGCTTTTCCGTCGTTAGTGGATTAGCTTCGCTGCCTATAAAGTATTTCCCAGGGTTTTATATAGCTTTATAAAGCGCTGTTGCGTGAAGGTTGTTAGCCCGGCGTAACTATGGCGATTAACCCGTCATAATCTTTTCTATTTGTTTTAAAAAAGTGCAGCTAGCCTTGTTAGTGGCGCGGCATCGAAACTGCTTTCATGAATGAAGCCATTTCGATATTGCCGGCGTCTGGTCGAATGACATGCGATGTTTTAAAGCGTGAACAGGATTCGCGGGGGCAGCCTTGTGATAAGGGACTCACCTGTCCGTCATTTCTGTAAAGGCTTCTAAGTCGCGTGTTTGGCGGATCTATTCGGTATCCATGCCAAAGAAGTGCTGTTCTCACGCTAATGCAATAAAGGGAGATTTCGACATGAAGTTGAAAGTTATGGCAGCTCTACTGTTGTCCGCCGCACTGGGGTCCACGGTTCAGGCCGCGGAGTCTGGGAATAGCGATCCTTACTTGCGATTGAAGGTGTTGGGTAATGAAGGCTTCGTGCTGAAAAGATTGAGGGTGGCAGATACCAAGATCGTCTCGGGCAGTGAATATGACTGCCTGGTGGTTGGCCCTAGCGTGGTTGTCGATGAGAACATCAAGAGGGAGATCAACAACGCCCTCGATCAAGGTAAGCGGGTACTTTTTGACAACCAGCCTGGACAGCAGGTCGCCACCGAGAACGCGGCCAAGGCACTCGGCATGAGCGTTGAGGCGGACGCCCTGATGGTGCACAAGCCCAAGGATGCGACGGGGCTGCTGATGACCCCCGTCGATCGCCCGCGGCAGTCCGATGCGCTGTCCGAAAGCAAAGTCGCCAGCAACAAGAAGCAGGAAACGGAAAACACCATCGAAAATGTCTTTGGTATCTAGGGAGTGGAAGCCATGAATACCTTCGTGAAATCGACTCTGGACGGTGCGCTCGGCTTCGTGCTTTCGACCGGGCTGGTCCAGGCTGGCGAATGCTTCACCGATCACACGGAGCCGGCGATGCTAGGCGATGGGTCTCGCGCCTTCGCTACCCAGCAGGCACGCAACAAGTGGGAAGACTGGATCTGGCGCGGACCGCTCTTCGTGTGTTCGAGCAGAGGCACCGTCGACTGTACCTACGCCTGGGGCGAGACCAAGACATCCAGTTATGGCTGGTCGGTAGGGGTCAAGATCAACCCGGACAAGCTGCCCTTCGTCGGCAAATACCTCACCATTCTCGGTGTCGATGGCAGCTACAAACAGGATCGCTCGATGAGCACCTCCTTTACCTGGAGTGTCAGGGTGCAGCCGGGTTATCGCGTGCAGCCGATTCAGGTGATCGAGCGCCGTTGGAAGAGCGGCCAGTTCCGCGGTGCCTGGGTACAGAATGGCAGCTGTTCGGTAGGTGTAGGCCAACCGGCAGGCCGTCACTGGTACGAGTGGGATTCCAAGCGGGTGATCGGCAATTGGAGCGGCAACCTGGAGGTCAGCCGTTACGCCACCTACCACGTCTACCGCTAGGCGGGGCAGGGTGCCGACCGGGTCGTTGCGACCCGGTCGGTTTGCGATCAGAGCTTGATCCAGGTCGCCTTGAGCTCGGTGTACTTGTCGAAGGCGTGCAGGGACTTGTCGCGGCCGTTGCCGGACTGCTTGAAGCCGCCGAAGGGCGCGGTCATGTCACCGCCGTCGTACTGGTTGACCCAGACACTGCCGGCGCGCAGGGCGCGGGCGGTCTTGTGCGCCTTGGAGATGTCGCGGGTCCAGACCGCGGCGGCCAGGCCGTATTGGGTGTCGTTGGCGATCTGCACGGCTTCTTCGGCGGTGTCGAAGGTGATCACCGAGAGTACCGGGCCGAAGATCTCTTCACGGGCGATCTTCATGGCATTGCTCACGCCATCGAAGATGGTCGGCTCGACATAGACGCCGCCGGTTTCCTCCAGGGTGCGCTTGCCACCGGCCACCAGGGTGGCGCCTTCGGCATGGCCGGCTTCGATGTAGCGCAGCACGGTTTCCAGCTGGGTGGTGTCCACCAGGGCGCCGACGTTGGTGTCCGGGTCCAGGGCGTGGCCGGGCTTCCAACCCTTGAGGGCCTCGATCACCAGCGGCAGGAACTCTTCCTTGATGGAGCGCTCCACCAGCAGGCGCGAGCCGGCGGTGCAGACCTCGCCCTGATTGAAGGCGATGCCGCTGGCGGCGGCCGCGGCGGCGTCCTTGAGGTCGGGAGCATCGGCGAAGACGATGTTGGGGCTCTTGCCACCGGCCTCCAGCCAGACCCGTTTCATGTTGGATTCGCCGGAATAGGCCAGCAGTTGCTTGGCGACCCGGGTGGAGCCGGTGAAGACGATGGTGTCGACGTCCGCGTGCAGGCCCAGGGCCTTGCCGACCTGATGGCCGTAGCCCGGAAGCACGTTGAACACCCCGGCCGGGATGCCGGCCTGCTGCGCCAGCTGGGCGACGCGGATGGCGGTCAGCGGCGATTTCTCCGAGGGCTTGAGCACCACCGAGTTGCCGGTGGCCAGCGCCGGGCCGAGCTTCCAGCAGGCCATCATCAGGGGGAAGTTCCAGGGCACCACGGCGGCGACCACGCCCACGGCTTCGCGGGTGACCAGGCCGAGCTGATCGTGGGGGGTGGGAGCGACCTCGTCGTAGAGCTTGTCGATGGCCTCGGCGCTCCAGCGAATGGCGTTGGCCGAGGCGGGCACATCGATCTTCAGGGAGTCGGCGATGGGCTTGCCCATGTCCAGGGTTTCCAGCAGCGCCAGCTCTTCGGCATTGGCCAGCAGCAGGTCGGCGAAGCGGATCAGCACACGCTTGCGCTGGGCGGGCGCCAGGTGCGCCCAGGTGCCTTTCTGGAAGGCGGCGCGGGCGGCGGCCACGGCCAGGTCGGCGTCGGCGGCGTCACAGCTGGCGACCTTGGCGAGGAAGCGCCCATCCACCGGGCTCAGGCAATCGAAGATGGCGCCGGAGGCGGCGTCGACATAGGCGCCGTCGATGAAGGCGCGACCTTCCAGGGTGAAACCTTGGAAGCGCTGCTCCCACTCGGCGCGGCTGGGCAAGCTCATGGGTGACTCCTCGCTAATGGCGGTGAGCAGCCACCCTAAACCGGCCCGGAAGGGTTATCAATATATTTGACAGTTGGCCGGCTGGAGCGTCGAAACGTGCGTTTTATCGAACGCTGCGCTGCCGCTGACGACTCAAGGTCAAGGCTGGGCGGGCGGTCGCCAGGGCGACACGGCGCTGCCGCGGCTGGAAGCACTGGCGAGTGAGCGGCGATTCGACGGTCGCGTCCAGGTCATCGAGCCAGCCATCGACGGCATCTTCCAGGGCTGCGACGGTGAGCTGCCCCAGCACCTGGTGGGCGATGAGATTGCCCAGGCTGGGGGCGGCCGGCGCGCGGGCAGCGCCCCACCAGGCGGCGAAGCGCTCCTGGATGCCTTCGAGCAGGCGGTGGACGCGGTAGGCCGCGGCCAGCAGCGCCAGGCTGGCCGAGGGCGCCTGGGCCAGGGCGGCCGGAGCGAAACCGGCCAGGGCACGTTCGAGGACCCCGGCCAGCGGTGCTTCGAAGGCCACTGCCCGCGCCTGCAGCAGCAGGGCTTCGAGGGCGTCGGGCACCTTGTCGACATAGGCACTGGCGAAGCGCTCCAGGGCCGCGCCGCGGGTGGCATCGGCGCTGGCCGTGCGCGCCGCCTGGTCGGCGAAGGTGCGGCTGGCCTCGCCACTGTCCCGAGCACGCACCTGGGTGGTCTGGATCACGAGGCGCAAGGCGGCGGTATTCATGGCAGGGTCCTGCAGGGGTGAGCTGTGTTGGACGCCTCCAGGGTTAGCGGGTCACACCGTTCGTCCGGTGCCAGCGGCCATCAGTGCCGCAGCATGAAGGTGTCGTATTCCAGGTCGTCCAGTACCCGATCCAGCCGGTGCAGGCCGAGCAGCACGCAGCAGGCCAGGGAGACGGTGAAACCGTAGCCGAAGAAGCTCGGACCCAGTTCGATGCTGAGCAGGGTCAGCGCCAGGTTGAAACCCAGGAAGAGGGTGCAGAGCATCAGCACGGTGTCGCGCCGGTCCAGGTAGAAGAAGACGTTGAGCAGCGCCATGAACACCACCTGGATGCTCACGCCCACCACGTCGATGTAGAACAGCGGCAGGTAGTAGTGCGACATGCCGAGCCAAGCCAGCAGCTGCGGCGCCAGCAGGAACACCAGGACCAGGGTCAGGCCCTGGACCTTGCAGATCTCCAGGAGGCCCTGGCGGATGGCCAGGATCATCTGCTCCTTGAGCTGGCTGATGTGCTGCAGGGTCTCGCCGCCGCGCACCGCGTTGAATACCCGCTCGTACCATTCGGCGAAATCGGTCTCGATGCGTACCAGGAACACCGCCATGCCGGGGATGATGGCGAGGTAGGCGAGAAAGATCGGCAGGTCGTAGAGGATGGAGGCGCGCAGGGGGCCGATGACGGCATCGGAGGTCAGCGGATTGAACCAGAAGATGAATTTGTCGACCCAGATGCCCAGGTTGTAGAACAGCCCGGTCGCCAGCAGGCTGAGGAAGATCTGCTTGCGGTCGAGGAAGTCGAAGGCCACCAGGCGATCGGCCGGGTACTCGCGGATGATGTCGTAGAGAAACATGAACAGCAGGGCGGCGTGGCCCAGCAGCAGGGCCATCAAGAGGCCGTCCATGCCCAGGAAGCGCAGCACGAAGGCGGCGGCGATCATGATGGCGTAACCCAGGGTCATCACCACCAGGATGCGGTTGTAGGCCTTCATCCCGGACAGGAAGATGATCACCAGCCAGAGGTCGCAGAGGGTGACGAAGTTGGCCAGCACCAGCAGCCGGTAGGCGAAGGGCTGGTCGAACAGGGTGGCCAGCAGCACGAAGCCCAGGCCGCCAGCGACCAGGGTCACCAGCAGCAGGATGCCCACCAGATTGGGCAGGATGCTGGTCTGCTTCTCCTCGAACAGCCGGTCCGAGACGAAGCGGGTGAAATACAGCTGCAGGCCGCCCGTCAGGATCAGCGAGCTGGCCATGAGGTAGGTCACGGTGACCAGGAACTGGCGGATCAGCACGCTGGGGGTGACGATGCCGGTGGCCAGCACGCCGATCAGCATGACGCTGATGATCGAGAGCACCCAGGGGCCGGAACTGATCAGGCCGGCATAGACATAGGCGCGCAGGGTGGCGGTGTAGGAGTCACGCGCGAGGATCTTGCGCAGTTCGAAGCCGATGCCGGCCATGTCAGAGGCTCCTCCCGATGGCGTCCTGGTAGAGCTCGCGATAGCGTTCCAGCATCAGCGGCTCGGTGTAGTAGCGATTGACCCGGGCCAGGCCCGTGCGCTGGGCAGCCTGCCAGCGACCGGGGTTGCGCAGCAGGGCGAGGATGGCACGGGCGGTGGCCTGGGGATCGGCGATGGCGACCACGCTGCCACCGGTGCCCAGGGCCCGGTCCTCGGGAATCGAGCCTTCGATCAGCTCACGGCAGGAACCCACGTCGCTGCTCACCACCGGCACGCCAGCCGCCCAGCCTTCGAGGATCACCAGTGGCTGGGCCTCGCTGATGGAGGTCAGCACCATGAGGCCGAGCTTGGGCAGGATGTCGCCAATCTTCTGGAAGCCGAGGAATTTCACCTTGCCCTCCAGGCCCAGGCTGGTGACCAGGCTGTGGCATTCGGCGGCGTATTCCTCGTCTTCGTCTTCCGGGCCGACCACCCAGGCCTCTGCCTCGGGCATGGCACTGATCACCCCGCGCATGGCGCGGATGAAGGTCTTGACGTCCTTGATCGGCACCACCCGGCCAAGCAGCCCGACCACTGGCGGTACGCCTTCCGGGCGGCGCTCCAGGGCGTCCTGCCACTGGGTGAGGCTGATGCCGTTGGGGATCACCCGGCAGCGCGCGGGATCGGCGCCGTCCTGGATCTGCCGGCGGCGGTTGCCGTCGTAGAGCGAGATGATCGGATCGGCCGCCTTGTAGGTGAGCAGGCCGATACGTTCGAAGAAGCGGATCCACAGTCGGCGGATGTAGCTGACATCCACGTCCAGCCCGGTGCGCAGGGCTTCGTCCGGCCCTTCGGCGATCCACTTGGCCTGGGCCAGGTCGATCTTGCGTTCCTTGGTGTAGATGCCGTGCTCGCTGAGCAGGAAGTTGCAGCCCCAGCGGCGCTGCAGGATGGCGCCGAGCATGCCGGCATAGCCGGTGGAAATGGAGTGGATCATCCGTGGCCGGGGCAAGCGGCGCGCGGCTTCGGCCAGCATCAGCAGGGGCGCCTGCATGGCGCGCAGGGTCCAGAGGTAGTCGACGAAGGAGGGGTCGGTGCAATAGCGCTCGTAGCCCTCGGTGATGGCTTCCCAGCTGGCGCGGCTGTACATGAAGTCGTCCAGGTTCACGCTGCCCTGGGCGAAGGCGTCCACCAGGGCATCGCCCTGGGCGGCGCTGGGCTCGTCGGGGTGGTGCAGGAAGGCGTGCAGATCGCGCAGCAGTTGCACCGGCGCCTGGCGCCGCGGGCTGATGGGCGCGCCCTTGGGCACCCAGGAGCCGGCCAGGAAGTGCTCCTCGATGTGCACCACGTTGGGCGGGATGGCGTAGTGGCGCTTCTCGTAGTTCTCGCGCTGGCCGCCGATGAAGAACACCGAGAAGGTCAGCTCCGGCAGGCCAAGGATCAACTGGTTGACCCAGCTCGACACCCCGCCGCGGACATAGGGCCAGGTGCCCTCCAGCAGCAGGCAGACATCGGGCGTGACGGTCGCGGCGGGGGCGTCTTTCATAACCAGTACTTCACCAGCGCGGCGAACGGCGGCCGCTTCTTCAGATCTGCCGGCAGGCTGTCGAGCAGCGCCGGGATGACCGCGTAGTCGCGGCGCAAAAAGGCGATTTCGGCGCGGAAGGGCGCCAGCTGGGCGGTCGGTACCCCAGCCGCCTCGGCCGCCTGGAAGAATTCCAGGGCGCGCTCGGGCTCGCCCTGCTCCAGGGCGATGCGGCCGGCCAGGATGCGCAGTTCTTCGTTTTCTTCACCGGCCAGGGCCAGCTCGATGTGCTCGCGCGCCTGACCCAGCACGTGGCGCAGGACGCTGCCCTGGGCCAGGCCCAGATAGGCCAGCTCCCAGTAGCCACGGGCAAGGGTGCCGTGCAGCGCCGGCTGGCGCTCGGCCGGGGTCGTGGCCAGTTCGCCGAGTTGGGTCTCGATGCGCTGGTTGATCTGGCTTTCCTGCTGGTCGAGCATCGAATAGGCGAGCAGCCGCACGTCGTCGGCTGGATCGCGCAGGGCCAGCTTGAGGATGGGGATGGCATCGCGTCCGGGCATGCGGCGAGTGGCGAAGAGGGCGGTCAGGCGTTTGTCGGTACTGGGCGCATGACGCAGGACGTCCTGCAGACCGCCGTCGCTGAACAGCATCTCCTCGCGTCGCTCCAGCGGGCGGAACGGCAGATTGGGCATGCTGCGCGCCTCCCAGGCGATCTCGCGATGCTTGCGCGGCAGATAGAGCGCCGGGAAGACCGCGGCGATCACCCCGGCCGCGCCCAGCAGCGGAATGAAGAAGGCCAGGGCGAAAAGAAAAAGCGGACTCCAGGGCAGCGGTCGCTGGTAGCGCTTGGGCAGCAGCAGCCAGGCACCGCCTGCCAGCAGGGCGCTGCCGGCGGCATGGGCGGTGGCGAAGGCCAGGGCGGCCGCCGCCACCGGCAGGTTGGCGAACAGCAGCGCCCAGCTGCTGGCCTCGAAGGCGAAGGCGCCGCTAAACAGCCACTTGCTGTTCATGCAGACCACACTCGTTGAACAGGAAGACGCGCAACTCCTGGGCGCGGGTCTTGGGCAGCAGCTCGTGTTCATGGCTGCGCACGCCCAGGCTTTCCAGGGTGCTGTCCTGACCATGGCGCTCGGCCAGCAGCTGGCGCAGGCGGCGGCGATAGCCTTCCAGGCCATCGGAGGAGGTCAGCGGCAGGAGCACCAGCAGGCAGGGGTGGCCAGCCTGATTGGTCAGGCGCAGCTGCAGGTCGAGGCCGCGGCGGCTGCCTTCCAGCAGCGCCAAGGCCCGTTCGCCACCGTCGGCCTCGGTCATCTCGAAGCAGAACAGGCAGGCGGGCAGCGCGTGCTGCTGGGCATCGCGCAGCGAGCGCTTGAGGTGCTGGGAGAACTGCTGGGCGTCATCGTCGGCCAGGGCCAGCGCCTGGGGATCGCTGCCCAGCAGGTCGGCGATGTGGCCGGCGAGGATGGTCAGCAGATTGAGGGTGCGCTCATTGAAGGAAAAGAACGGCATCTGCTCGATGGCTAGCACCGCCAGCAGCCGCTCCTCGGTATCCAGCAGCGGCACGCAGGCCTGCAGCGCCGAATGCTGGGTCTCGCCGCGTTCCAGCAGCGCCTGGCGGATGCTCAGGGTCTCGCCGCGCTCCAGGGTCAGGCGCACCAGCAGGTCGTCGGGATCGATGCCGGGCATCTCGCCCTGGCTGGCGAGGGCGCGGCGATCCACTCGGCCGTTGCCGTCGACCCGATAGAGCCCGGCTACCCGCAACGAACCGTACTGGGCCAGCAGGCCGACGATGGGCTCGGCCAGGGCCTGCAGCGCATCCTGCTCGCGCGGCACCTCGCGCAGCTGGCGACGCAGGTCCAGCAGGGAGCTGCGCAGGCTGAGGTCGTTGCCGGCGACGCGTTGCTCCAGGCGATCATGGGAGATGCGCAAGAGATGGTGGGCGCGGGTGAATTCGTCCAGGCGCAGCTGGCGATAGTCGTTGGCCAGGTCCAGCCGCTCCAGGCGACGGTCCCAGAGATCGCGGAATTCGCCTACCAGCATGGCACTGAGCAGCACGCCGACGATAAAGGACGGTGGAATCTCTTCGTAGGCCGGATAGCCCTGGCGGTGCAGGTAGAGCAGCGCCACCACCAGCAGCGCGGCGCTTACCAGGCCGCGCATGAAGCCATAGCGCACCCCCATGAGGATGGGCGCGAACACCACCCAGGGAAAGGCCAGGCCGACCATCAAGGGGTCTTCCGGCACAAGCCAGAAGCCCAGGCCCAGGGCGGCCGCCGTGACCAGCAGGGTTTCCAGCCAGGACAGGCGGCCACTGGCGCGAGGCGCCAGGGTGTAGTCCTTGTGGACGGATTGCAGGGCCATCAGCGCAGCTGCAGCTCTTGCGCGGTGCCGCGCAGGACCTTCTGCGCGGTGGCCGCCAGGCTCTCGCGCGACCAGCCGGAGCGCGCGCCGCTGTTGCTCCAGACCACCCGGCCGCTGGCCGGCTCGACCACCTGGAGGGTCACGCCCACTGCCGGTTCGCCGTCCAGGCCGTTCTTGTACTGCCACTCGTCCACGCTGCCAGTGAGCACGTATTGCAGATTCTGCTGGCGCGCCCAGTCCAGGGCTGCGCGCTGGCGCGCCTTCTCGTCATCGGTGGGATTGCCACCCTGGCTATCGTCATAGACCTGCGGGCGGATGCCACGCTCGCCGAGCACGCTGACCAGGATCTGTGCCGCGCGATCGCCGGCCATGGGCGCCTGGGCGTAGTTGGCCAGCGGCACCAGGCCCCAGCGCGCATCCTTGGGCAGGGCCTCGCCACTGGGGCGGGTAAAGCTCGAACAGCCGGCCAGTAGCACGGTGGCGACACTGGCGGCGAGCAGACGCGTGATGTTCATGAGGTCTCTCCCTTGAAACGACCTAGCGGCCGATTCGATTGCTGTATTGAATGCCCAGGGTGCTGCCGGCCTGACCGCCACTGCCCTGAGGTGCGGACTGGTAGCCGGCGGTGAACGCCAGTTCGTCGTCGCCGAGCACTGCCATGCCCAGGCCGACATTCAAACCGTAGTTGAATTCGCGCTCGGTCCACTGCCAGCCGACCAGGGTATCCACCAGCCAGGTGTACTGGGGATGGGTGCGGTTGAGCGAACCGGGAATACCGCGCCGCCAGCTGCTGCCGACATAGAGCTGACCATAGCGATCCTGCAGCAGCTGGGTGCCGCCCAGCGCCTCCAGGTCGGCCACGGTGATCTCGCCGTTCTCGCCGCTGCCGGCCAGGGGCTGCAGGTAGCGGGTGACGCTGTCGGGCAGGGTGCTGCGCGCCTTGTTCTGCTGGTAGGTGACGCCGCTGCGCACCTGCCAGGTCGGGCCTTCGAAGAAGATCATATGGCTCAGCTCCAGGTTGAAGGCGAAGCCACTGCCCAGGGCATCGCCATCGCGACTGGAATAGCGGTTGTGCGCCGCCCGCCAGCTCAGCTGGTCCCGCGGCGTGAGGTTGTGGCGGCCGGCCAGGCTGACGCTGTCGCGCCGGCCCAGGGCGCGCAGATAGCCGCTCTCGTCGGGTTGCCGGTGCCAGTCCAGCGCCGCCTCGATCTCGGTGTTGCCATCGATACGCCAGGTGCGGGCGACGCCCACGCCCAGGCGATTGCTGTCGGCACGCTGGCTGGCGTCCACGGTGGTCTCCAGGCCGCCATCGGACAGGTCTTTCAGCACCTTGAGCAGCATCTGGTGCTCGTTGCCCAGGGCGTCGGACTTGAGGCCATTGCCCTCCAGGCGATTCTGCTTGAGCTGGACATCGGCATAGACGTCATCGGCGAGGCGGCGGGCTGCGCGTACCTCGGCGCCCTGTTCGACGAGGCCGCCATAGTCGCGCCGTTCCCAGCCGGCCTGGACCCCATTGGGGGTGCGCTCGGCCTGTTCGGTGGCCTGGCGCAGCAGCTGCCGCTGGATGACCTCAGGCGGCTCGTCACCGGCGGCCGTCAGCGCCGCTGCCTGGGCATCGCCAGCGTGGCCGAGACGCTGCAGCACCTCGACGCGTTGCGCCGGATCCAGATCACCCGCCGCCAGCAATTTTTCCAGCTCGCCACGATTCTGCCGGCGCAGCACCTCTTGCAGCTGCTCGTACTGACGGACCTTCAGGCCACGGCTCTTGGCCCAGGCCAGCCATTCGCCCTTGAGGCCGTCGTCGTTGTTCTGGCTGAGGGCGTCGAGCCATTGGTCGAACCACAGCTGCAGCATGCTCGGCGAGCCGTCCTGCCAGGCGCGCGCCTGGGCCAGGGCCGCCTGGGGGCCGCGCAGGCTGGACAGCAGCCGCAGGTAGGTGGCATAGCGCTCGGGAGTGGGCGGCACTTCGTCGTTGGCGAGATGCGGCGTCACCGCCTTGCGCAGACGCAGCGCCGCGTCCTGGTGGCCGGCGGCGTCCAGGGCGTCGGCATAGGCCGCCTGGACCAGCCAGTCCTGGGGATGGGCGTCCAGATAGCGGCGATACCAGCTGAGAGCTTCCTCTGCTTCACCCAGCAGCACCAGGCCACTGCCGAAGGGCAGCCAGAGTACGTCGCTGTCACGGGCTCGACCCTTCCAGTCGCGTAGGAACGTCGCCAGCTCGGTCTGGCGATTCTGGTCGATGAGCAGCCACAGCAGGCGTTCGCGGAATCGGTCGTCGTCCGGGAAACGTTGCAGCGCCTGCCGATAACCTTCTTCGGCTTGACTGATCCGGCCGCGCTGGAAGTCGAGACCTGACCGCGCCAGCCAGACCGCGGGATTGTTGGCAGAAGCCGGCTCGCGCGCCGCACTGGCCAGCAGGCGCTCCAGCGCCGCGGTGTCCTTGAGTTGCTCGGCCCATTGCAGCGCCTGGGTCAGGCGCTCCTGGTTCCTGTGCTTCTCCCAGCTCTTTTCCAGCAGCGCCAACGCCTTGCGCGGTGCCGTACGCTGGTAGATCTCCAGCAGCCGATCCTCGTCGGTCGCTGCAAGTCCCTTGCTACTCGCAGCCAGGCGCTCGAAGGCCAACTGGGCTTCGCTATCGCGCTCCAGTTCCCAGGCCAGTTCCGCGCGCAGGCGCCAGTAGTCGTCGCCCTGCCGCTGCTTGGCCGGCAGGTGTTCGAGCACGGCCCAGGCCTCCTCCGGCTTGAACAACTTCCAGAGGGTGCCGGCCCAGGCGAGATACTCCGCATTGGTCAGCGGGAAGCGCTTGCCGAAGGCGGCCCAGGCCGCCACTTCGGCCTCGCCCTGTTCGGTACGGGCCAACAGCTGCTGCAGGCGCTCCCAGGCCAGGCGCTGTTTCGGCTGACGTTTTAGGTAGCCGCGCAGCCAGTTTTCCTCGGCCGCGGGATCGCCCAGGGATTCGTAGGCGAAGATCAGGGCATCCAGTTCGGTCTTATCCAGCTGGCGCTCCTGCGAGGCTACGTCCAGCAGCTCGACCACGGCATCGAAACGAAAGGCTCGGGCGGCCAGCTTCCAGGCATGGTCGCGCCGGGCCGGGTCGTCCTGGCGGGCGAGCAGGCGCAACCAGAGATCGAGGGCTTCGTCCACATGATCGGTCCATTCGCCCAGCTGGGCCAGCTGAGCGAGCAGTTCTTCGTCGTCGGGACGCAGCGCCAGCAGCTGCTGACCTTCTTCCCAGGCGCGCTCGGTTTCGCCGCGCGCCAGAGCCAGTCGATAGGCGGCCTCCAGCGCGGCGGGGTCGTCCGGTTGCCACTCGCGCCAGCGGTCGATGAGCCGCTGGGCCAGGTCCAGGCGGCCGCTGCCCTGGGCGGCGGCGACCCCGGCTTGCAGCCAGGCCAGGCCACTGGCGTCGGGTTGCAGTCGCGGCAGCTCCTGCTCCAGTAGAGCGGCGGCTTCGGCGCCCTGGCCGGCGGCGAGCCAGGCATCGAACGCCTGGTGCCGATAGCCCTGGCGCTGCTCGGCCGACGTGGCCAGGTCGGCCAGGCGCAGATAGAGACGCGCGGCCTCCTGTTGACGGCCACCGGCCAGACTCCAGCGCGCCGCCTGCTCCAGCCACTGCTGGCGGCGCGGCGGATCGCGCCGGGCCAGTTCGACGTAACGCTGCGCCGCCGTGGCCGGGTCGGCCAGCTGCAAGGCGCGTTCGGCCACCCGTTGCAGCTGAGGCATGCTCAGGGTCGCCACATCCAGAGCGCTCAGCCGTTGCGCCAGGCGCTCGCGATCGGCTTCGCCCAGACCCTGCGGCTGGGATTCCGCCTGGAGAATGTCCAGTTCCAGCGCATAGAAGGGCGTCGAGGCCAGGGGCTGCGGCAACAGCTGCAGCTGGCGACGCGCCTCGTCGATGCGACCCAGGGCGATCAGCTGGTCGATCAGTTTCATGCGCAGCCCGGTGTCCTCCGGGGTCGCCTTGAGCAGCACCTGGGCGTAGCTGATGGACACCTGGTCCGCCGGTTCTTCGCCGGGCAGGAACACCTGTTTGCCATGAAAGGTCAGCACCAGCACCACCGCGGTGATGAGCGCGAGCCCCAGCAGTGTCCAACCACTCAGGAGTCGGGTTTTCTTAGCCGCAGACGATCTCACCGTCACTCACTCGTGTTAGCGGAAGTTTGAACGTCCAGAGGCCAGCCTGTCCCGGCTGGCCCTTGTAGCGCTCGCGACCGACGCGGACCTCGCAGGTCGACGCCGCCCGTAGCGTCAGCTCCAGCGGGAACTGCCCGGCGAAGGCGAAGCGGATCCGGGTCGGCGACAGGTAGTCCCAGCGCTGCAGCGGGATGTTGGCCTCTTCGAGGGCGGGGGTGGGGTCGCGACTGTCGCGCAACACCAGTCGCGCCTGATCGCCGCTCAGATGGACATAGCGCCCCTGCGGCAGGTCGTGTACGCCGGCGATGCCCTGGGAGCGCTGCAGATCCGGCCAGCCCAGGCGCGGATCCAGGCGCAGGGTGCGCAGACCGTCGAGGGCCTTGATCGACCAGCTGCCGTCGGCCTCCCGGGCCAGGCTGGCGGTGTAGAAGCCATGCAGCCGACGCAGGTAGTCGCTCATCCAAAGGGACAGCGGTCGCTCGGCGGCCATGCCCTGGTAGATCTCTTCCATGACCTTGAGCGACGCCTGCTTGGTACCCGAGTAGAAGTGATAGTAGAGGTTCAGGCCGCGCAGCCGCCGCGGGTGTTCGGTACGTTCGAAGGTATAGAGCAGATCGCGAAAGCCGTAATAGGGGCCGCGCCAGAGGTTGGTGTAGACGTTCTCGTTGATGATGGGCGCATAGAACTGCAAGCCGCCCGGTGTGGGGCGGATGAAGGGATAGAGTCCACTCACCGAAGGCTGGGCGCGGGTGATGTGCGAGTTGCCGCCGTTCACGTTGAGCAGGCCATTGTCGTAGGCGAGCTTGAGGGTGGCGGCGTCCGGCTGGGCATCACCGGACCAGAACACCATCTTCACCGGCTTCTGCGGCGTGGTCAGCCGTTCGTTGATGTAGCGCGTCGAACCGACGATCTCCCGGGTGAAATCGATCTTGTCGTAGCCGGGGATCTGCATCATGTAGCCGTACTGGGCTTCGAAGTTCTCGCTCTGCTCGGAGACCGCCGGTTGCCAGAAGAACGGGTGGCTGAAGGTATGGGTGGCCACCTCCACCTTGGGATCGGCGAACAGTCGACGGGCGATGGGCTCCAGCTGTGCGGTCAGCTCCGGGTAGCGGCCCTTGGGGCCGACCTCGCCCTCGATGATCGACGCCGAGGTCAGAAAGGGATGCGGCTGGATGAACCGCTCCAGCACGATCTGACCGGCATAGGGCGCGCCGGGTACTTCGGCCTTGGACGGGAAGGCGTCACCGTCGATATGCACCGTGGCGATCCGGCGGCCGTTTTCCGTGGTCGGGTCGGGCACCGGCAGGGGGGGGAGCTGCAGCGCCTTGGCGGTGAAGACGAAGGGGTCGATGATCCAGCGACTGGCTTCGGGGCCATCTTCCATCACGTAGGGAGTGAAGGCGAAACCGCCCCAGCTGGCCACACCCATGGGCACGAAGCTCTCACCCTGGCCGGCGAGGGTGACGACCGGGGTCGGTCCGCCCGGCAGCGTCTGCACGGCGGGCAGGCCACGGGTCCGCAACTTGACCGGCGCCTCGAAGTTGCCGGCGAGGGCAGGGTCCGCCACCTTCAGCGTCAGGTTGTCGGGCAGGGGCTTGCGACTGACACCCAGGCCCAGCCGCTTGAGCAGGGCTTCGTTGTCCAGCGGCAATCCACCAAGAATCAGCAGCGGCGTCTTTTCGTCCAGGCGCTGGCTGATCCAGTCGCTGAAGGCCCGCGAGTCGGTCGGCGGGCCACTGGTCATCCAGACCACCACGCCAGCGTAGAGGGCACTGGGCCAGGTGGCCGGTAGCGGCTTGGAGGCGTCGAAATAGTCCAGTCGATAGCCCTGATATTCCAGAGCGCTGCCCAGGAAGCGGTGCACCGCCGATTGCCGCAGGGCGCCTTCGCGACCGTCGTAGAGCAGCGCCAGGCGCCGTGGCTGCAGGGCGACCGAGCTGATGCCCAGGGTATTGAGATCGGGGGTGGTGATGTAGGGCACGTACCCTTCGTCGCGCAGCCGCTTGGCCAGCTGTCGAGCCTCGTCGCGCTGCTCCGGCGGCAGGTATTCAATGGCGATGACCGGGATACCAGCACTGCGGGCCGCCTCGATTCGCGGCTTGAGCCACTCGCGATCCTGGGCGCTGACCGGACGATAGACCTTCTTGCCCGCATCCCAGCCTGCATAGATGGACTCCATCGCCATGGCCGCGGCAACGCCTGGCAGTTCCGGTTGCACCTCGAAGCCGCGATTGAAGAACAGCTTGAGTGCGGGCTGGCGGCGATGCAGCTCGGCGAGCAGGCTTTTCAACGCCAGCCGCTGAGCGTCCCGCTGGTCTTCCGCGACCAGCTGAAAGCTGTCGAGGGTATCCAGAAAGAGTCCGGTATAGCCGGCCTTGGCCAGCTCGGCGGCCCGCCCGAGCAGATGATTCCGCCAGACCGGAGAGGCCAGATCCATCACCTGGCTCCCCCAGGCCTTGTTGGCCACCGGACTGGCGCCGGCACTGAGGCCAGCCTTTTGCAGCGCGGCGGCGTCTCCGGCGAACTCACCGATGGACAGGTAGGCGAATGGCTGGGCGCCGGCTTCCCGCAGGGTGCGGACATCGTCAGCGCCGGCGTGCCCGGGTTCTAGGACTACCCAGTCGAACTGGGCCAGTTCGGAGATCGGTGGTTTTTCCGCGTACCAGAAAGCCACGCTGGCTGGCGCAGCCAGGGCCGTGCCCATGAAGGACAGATAGCCCAACAACCACATTGTCAGCTTGCGCCACCCACCGAAGCGGGGCACCGCCCTTGTTGCCTTGCCTGACGCCACACCCAGTCCTTACACGAGCCGACTTCGCTATCAGGGTAGCTACATTACGCAAAAGCGTGACGAAAAACTGTCGCTGCCAAGCTGAGTGGCAGTAAAACCGGGATAAATAGGTATCGAGATAAGTAATGCCCTGCCTGGAAAATCGTCTAGCTAGAGGTTTTCAGGCGGGAAGAATAAAGAGGGTATGAGGCGGGGATAAGAGAGGGGTGGAGCGAAAAGTCAGAGAAATTGCCGTCATGCGCGGCGGTAACCGGCATGACGGCAAGCGGGCACTATTACTTGAAGCTGCTGTTCAGGCTGGCGCTGGAGGAGAGGACGTTGGTGGAACCCAGCAGTTGGCTGACGAAGCGGTTCCAACGGGTGATACCGGCCGGGCCGACGAAGACCACGTCCTGCGGCTGCAGATGGAAATTCTGCGCCAGCACGTAGGCGGTGGGGTTCTTGGCCGCCAGGTGGAAGACCTGGGCAGTGGCGCCCGGAGCCTTCAGGTCTTCCGGGCCACGGATGACGTAGACGGCATCGGCGTTGGCGGTTTCCTGCTGGATGCCACCGGCCTGGCTCAGGGCTTCCATCAGGTTCAGGTTGGTGATCTTGTAGCTGACCGCGGACGGCGTGCGGACTTCACCGACCACATAGACCTTGCGGGCATCGTTGTAGGGCAGGTGGATGCTGTCACCGTCCTTCAAGTAGATGCCGTACAGCTTGGAATCCTTGCGGTTCAGGCTGTCGGTATCCAGGCGGTATTCCTTGCCGTCGCGAACCAGGGTCACGCCGGTCAGGTCGGCACCACCGGTGTTGGCCACGCCAACCTGGCCCAGGGCTTCCACCAGGGTGATGGGCTTGGTGGTCAGCGGAATGGCATCGCCCTTGTTCACGGCACCGGAGACGGTGACCTTCTGGCTGCCGAACTTCAGCACGCTGACGTCGATCTGGGGATTGTCGATGAAGGTGGCCAGACGGCGGGAGATATCGGTGCGGATCTCTTCCAGGGTCTTGCCGGCGGCGCGCACGGTGCCGACGTAGGGGTAGAACAGGGTGCCATCCGGACGGACCAGGCGACCGTTGGCTTCCAGCTGCTGCTGGGCGCCGGACGGAGCGGTCAGTTCGGGGTGATCCCAGACGGTGATGTAGAGCAGGTCGCTCGCACCGACGCGGTAAGCCTGCGGCTTGTAGTCCAGCAGGGGCTTGAGGTCGGGAGCCTTGGACAGGGCCGCGGAATCCTGGCTCATCAGCAGCGAGCTAGTGATCGGGATCAGCTGGACCTTGGTGCCCTGGATGCTTGGATCGCTCTTCAGGTCGTCCTGGTCCAGGTACTGACCCGGGGAGTAGGCACAACCCTGCAGGACGATGCCGGACAGCAAGGCCAGAGCGGTAAATTTGGTTTTCATGTCATTCGTCCTTGATTGCTGATTGAGTGTGAGCAAGAGGAATAAATCGGAAGGTAGAAGCAACGAGCCGGTTATTCATGGTGTTCCTTCGCGAGACTTGGCGGTCTTCGACAGTGGACCGGGTTCCATGCGGCTGGCCTATCCAGTGTGCGAGTGAGCTCGGGTCCCAGCTTGTAGTTGTACGAGCACCTGAGTCTGCTGGTCTGAGACTGGCCTTTAGCCATCGAGTTCAGCGCGTCAGAGGCGGAAAAAGGTGACGCGGTTCGAAATCTGTCGCTTCTCCGCTACCGAGGTCCGATGACCTGGCAGTCATGTTTGTGCAGGTGCTTTTCCAGCAGCGCGGTCTGCGGCTTTTCCGTACCGTTCTTGGGCTCGATGGCCAGGGGGTAATCGCCCCAGCCCGGACCGGCTGCCCAATAGGCACTGGGTACGCATTGTTCGCCCAGATAGCTCAGCAGATTGTCCATGGCTTCGAGCCATTGTGGGTGTGCAGGTATCCCATATTCGCCAATGAAACCGCGCAAATTGTGCTGTTTCAGCCACTCGATGAAGGGTCGGGTCCTTTCCACCCCGATCATGGGATGGACGCCCTTGGTGCCAGAGGCGTAGTTGCCGCTGGAATCTTCATCGAAATAGATATGGGCCTCATAGATGAGGTTGTCTGCCGGATCCTTGATCAGCAGGTCGCCGTTCACCTGGGGCCAGCGCTGGGCGCTGGACCAGCTGTCGCCGGCGATGAAGATCGGGGTCTGCATGTCGAGGCTGCGAATGCTGTCCACCGCCGTCTGCGCGGCCCGTGGCCAGAGCCCCTGGGTATCATGGGGCTCGTTCATGACGTCGTAGCCGTACAGCGCCGGATGCTTCTGGAAGGTCTGGGCCAGGCGCTTCCAGGCGTCGGCATAGCTGCTATAGGGCACCTGCGGCGAACCGATCAGCTGGCCGCGATAGCGCGCATAGTTGTGCATGTCCAGGATCACCCGGATGCCGTACTTGTCGGCGAAATCCAGGGTGCGCTTGAGCAGGGCGACCTGTGCCTGATCCAGTTCGCCGCCGAGTTGGGGCTGCACCCGCTCCCAGAGGAAGGGGAAACGGATGAAGCGGATCCCCTTGGCGCTGTAGCGGCGGAAGTAATCCTCGGTGGGATAGAAGTAGTTGGTACCTTCCACGCCAGGTAGAACCTGACCAGCGAAGCCGGCGGCCGACATGTTGATGCCGATGAGATCCACCTTGGCTGTCGCTGGCTCTGCCTGAGCCTTGCCATAAAGCGCCGCGGACAGTAATGCGGTGGCCAGCAGGCCACGACCGATACGACGTTTCACTCGTGACACGGACAGCACCTCTATATCCATTCAAGGGGTCTGTTGATAAACCGGCGTCTGCACCAGGGGCGCGGTGCGACGGGCGAAATATTCCAGGGCCAGGTAGTCCACGGTCACCCGCACCGTCCAGGCGATGGCGGCGCCCATGATGGAGAAGTGCTGGATGCAGACCACCAGCAGGCCCAGATAGGGCAGCAGTTCGGCCAGGTGGATCATCGCCGTGGTGCGCGAATGACCCCGGGCCTGGATCTTGGCGAAGGGAATCTGCGCCAGGGCGTTGAAGATGAAGCCCACCGCGAGGATGCGCAAGATCTGCGCCGCATCGCCGCCATACTCGGGACCCATCCAGACGGTCATGATCCAGGGCGCGAGAAGCAGGATCGGCAGCACCATCGCCAGGCTGATGAGCAGCAGGCCCCAGAAGGCCTTGTTGGCCTGGCGGGCGGCATCGCTACCACTCTTGCTCAGCAGCGGGAACACCACCCGGGCCACGGCGTTGGGGATGATCAGCATCCGCGAGACCGCCTCGGCGGGAGCGGTGTAGAAGGACACCCGGCTGGCGCCCACCATGTGCGAGAGCACGAAGCGGTCGAAGTAGACCATCAGCGGACTGATGATGTTGCTCACCGTCATCCAGCTGCCGAATCTCAGCAGTTCCTTGAATACCTCGACCTTGAAGGTGCGGATGCCTTCGGGGAAATCCTTGTGCAGCGGCCAGTAGGCCAGCGCCATGGACACCACCCGCGCCAGCACCAGGCCGATCACCGTGGCGGAAAAGCTCGGCTCGATCAGCACGGCGATCAGCGGCGCGATCGCCAGCAGGCTGTTGGAGAAGGTCCGCAGGATATTGAATTCGCCGAAGCGCTCGTTGCCCTCCAGGTAGGCGAACCAGACCGTGGCCAGCAGGAAGGGCGGCACGCACAGGCTCAGCCAGCGAAAGCCGGCGACGGCGTTGTCGAAATGCTCGGGCGAGACGTGCAGCAGACTCACCACCTTGCCTGCGCCGAACCACAGCAGCAGGGTCGCCAGCAGACTCAGGCCGATGACGGCGCCGGTAGCCGTGCCCATGACCAGCCGGTTGAGCGGCTTGTCGCCATGGTGCATGGCGATGGCACGAATCACCGCGCGCGACAGACCGGCATCGAACAGCGTCGCATAGCCGACGATGGCGAAGGCCAGGGTGAAGAGACCGAACTGCTCGACGCCCAGCAGGCGCGACAGCACGCCCATGGTGGGCAGCGCGATGGCACTGGGGATGATGACACCCAGGATGTTCCAGGTGCTGTTTTTGATCATCGACATCGTGGGGGTGAAAACTCCTTGGGGCCGCCCGGCAGACGCCGGGCGGCACGAGGGATCAGACCGGGCGGGCCAGCTGGCTGCTCGGGCGCGGGTAGGGGCTGCTGACGTAGGTCTCCTGGACGGGAGCGGAGCTGTAGTGGTGCAGCGCGCGCAGGGCCTGGATCACCATCAGGTAGCAGATGGTGGCCTGCAGGTACTCGAAGAAGCCGGCCAGCGGCCAGATCACCAGCTGGGCCAGGGTGGCGGTCACCACGAAGCCGGTATCGGGGTGCAGCATCTTCGCCCAGCGATAGTAGAGGAACAGCGAGACCGGGACGATGATGAAGGCCAGGAAGCCGAAGCGGAACAGGGTACCGAACACGCCCACGTCGGACAGGAAGAAGTACTCGCCGAAGTAGGGGATGAAGCCGTTGTTCCACATCAGCGACAGCGAGCCGCTGGGCAACCAGTGATTCTGGCTGAGGTGGGAGAAGATGTAGCCGATGGTCTGCTCGCGCACGCCGTCGGTGGGGCCGTCTTCTACCGACTGGGCATAGAAGTCCAGATTCAGCCCCAGCACCTTCATCAGGTCGGGGAAGATGAAGAAGGGCGACAGCAGCAACGCCGACACACAGATCCAGACGATCGACTTGCTCTTCAGGCAGAACACCGTGAAGCACAGCGCCAGCACGATCAGCTGCCGGGTCTGGGTACCGAACACCAGGGTCAGCAGGAAGACCATGGCCAGCACGATGTGGATGGTCTTGCTGCGCGGCGAGCCATCGATCGGCGAGATGCCCTTGTTCCAGGTCTGGATGCAATAGAAATAGGCCAGGCACAGGGCGGGTGCCCCGATGGAGGAGCGATCCGGACGGTCGAAGGACGACTGCTTGTCACGCAGGTCGGGCAGGACGCCGAACTTGAACATCCAGGCCATGACGGCGGCCAGCAGTGCCGTGATCAGCAGGGCCTTCTCGAATTGCGAGGCGCTCATGTTACGCCCCAGGAACATCAGGGTGGCGAAGCCGAAGCTGAACAGGATCCGCCGTTCTTCGATCAGGCCGTAGAACAACGGCTGGCCATAGAACAGGAAGGAAAAGATCGCCGGCAGCCCGATGAAGACCACCGACGAATAGACGGCGTAGGTCATCAGGATCTTGAATTCACGCTGCTGGGTGCCAATGCTGGTCAGCAGGTAGAAGAAGGTGAAGGCCATGCAGATGGCCAGATACAGCTCGTTCAGATAGAGAATGCCGACCGGGTTGTGCGGGCTTTCGCCGAACACGTCCAGATGCAGGATCAGCAACGGGATCAGGAGAACGAAGGAAACGGTACTTTTACGGAGAATGCTCATAGACCTACCCATCCAGACGGGACCACCGGACAGTTGGTCCGGTGGTCATCTTCCTTGCGGCCAAGAAACTGCGAAGCAGCCTCTCAGGTGCGTCGACTGCTGCGTTCCTTGAGATAGATGGGCAGGATGCTCAGGGCATCGTGCACGTAACGCTTGGCCAGACGCTTGGGCTCCGAACACAGCCGATGCAGCCACTCCAGTCTGGCCTTCTGCATCCAGCGCGGCGCCCGTTTGACGGTGCCGACGGCGAACAGGATGGAGGCCCCGATGCACAGGCCGACACCGGTGCGCTTGCTGCTGTCGATCTGGCGGGCCAGCTTTTCCTGACGCGGGGCACCCACGGCATAGAGGATGAACTCGGAGGGGTTGCGCATCACGAAATCGACGCATTTCTGCGTTTCCAGCGGGTCGTTGATGAAACCCATCGGCGGGTTGTAGTGCGCCAGCTGTATATGGGGATACATCCGCCGCAGCTTGCCCACGTCACTCTCGCTCGAGCCGATCAGCACCACCGACAGGTGCTCGTCGTTGGCCTTGCGCAGGATGCTCAGGGTGAGGTCACTGCCAGTGATGACCTCGGGCACGGCGACGCCCAGCGACTTGAGGATGGGCATCAGGATGCGGCTGTCGCAGATGCGCTTGCCGGCCCGCTGATAGGACTCGCGCATGTCCGCATTGCTCTGCAGCTGCACGACATGGTCGATGTTCGGCGTGACGATATAGCTGTAGGGCCGGTGGATGTCCTGGTCGATGGCGTTCATCAACTCGTCTTTGGTACCGGTGAAGAACTCGATACCGAACGCTTGGGTGCTTAGGCTAGACATGCATCGTCGCTCCCTTGAAGGCGCCCTTGACTCCGGACCAGGCCAGTTTCGGATGCTTGAATTCCTTGAGCACGGTGATGCCGGACAGCAGCACCGCGGACACCAGTGCATAGGAGGTGCCGTGGAATTTGCGATTGAACCGGGTCGCCGCGCGATTGCGGAAATAGTGATAGAAGGCGCTGCGTCCGCCCGAGCTCATGGAGCCGTAGTGGAAAAGATGGCTCGTGCGCGAAACCTTGAGCACGACGCCCTTGCGCTTGGCCTGGTGCTGCCAGTCCACTTCTTCGGAGTACATGAAGTACGCCTCGTCCATGAACCCGATCTCGGTCAGCAGGCTGGCGCAGAAGGCCATGCTGCACCCCATGATGTAGTCGGGTTCACGGTCCAGCGTGGAGATGTCGCTGACGGCGATGTCCTTGCCCAGCAGCTTGGACTTGCCCAGCAGCGGATAGAGGATGCCGCCGCCATAGCATTCCAGGCGACCGGTCTGGGAGCTCAGGATCACCGAGCCGACGATCGTCCTGGGTGCGCGTTGCAGCTCGGCCAGCAGCGGAGCGAAGGCATCGTCCTTGACGTAGGCGTCGTTGTTGACGACCCAGAAATGCTTGACCGGCAGGTTGTCCAGCGCCCAGCGCATGCCGTAGTTGTTGCCGCCGGCGTAGCCGTCGTTGCGCGGACTGGCGAGCACGGTGACCTGGCTCAAGCCATGGTCGGCCTGCCAGCGCTGCAGGACGTCGATGGAGACGTCCTGGGAATCATTGTCCACTACCACCACATGATCGATGGACGGACAGTGCTTGAGGATGCTCTCCACGCAACTGATGGTTTCGTTGGGAGCCTTGTAGTTAAGCACCATGACTACGTTCATTGGCGTGTTCCTGTTCTTCAGAATCATCAATCCGGTACAGCGTCGAGATCCAAGGCTGCCAAGCGTGGCCGGGTTCCAGATCGAACCCTTCGAATTCGCTGTGTTAGGTAGTTTCTTGTCGTTCGATGCGCCTGTACGAATACTGCCGCGATCCCTGAAGGGATTGGCTGGACGGCGGTCAGGCCGCCCAGCCGGGGTACTGCATCAGCTCTGGCTACCCTGCTCATAGGAGTAGTGGTAGTTGCCGTAGGAGCCATAGTTGCTGGCCTTGCGCTCCACGGCGTTGAAGATCACACCCTTGAGCGGAATGCCGTTGAGGTCGAAGCGGCGCTTGGTCGCTTCCAGCTCCTTGACACTGTTCACGCCGAAACGTGCGACGATCAGGCTGGTACCGGCGTGGCTGCCGATGATGCCCGCCTCGGTCACTGCCAGGATCGGCGGGGTGTCGATGATCACGATGTCGTACAGCTCGCTGAATTTCTTCAGCACGGTGGTGAATCTCAGGCTCATCAGCAGTTCCGACGGGTTCGGCGGGAACTGGCCGCAAGAGACGAAATCCAGGCTGCCGACTTCGGTCTTCTTGATGGCATCGTTCAGGGCGATACGGCCACTGAGCAGATCGGACAGGCCGTCCTGCTGCTTGGTGTTCATCAGCTTGTGCAGGTAGCCCTTGCGCATGTCGCCGTCGATCAGCAGCACGCGTTGACCGGACTCGGCGATTACCGCAGCCAGGTTCGAGGACACGAAGGACTTACCGACGCCCGGGCTGGGACCGGAGATCATCAGGATGTTGTTCTTGGCCTCGATCATGGCGAAGTGCAGGCTGGTACGCAGGCTACGCAGCGCCTCGGTGCTCAGATCGGTCGGATGGGTAAGGGCGGTCAGCGAGGATTCGCCCGGCTTCTTGGTGCCCAGTACCTTGGTGGTATCCGCCTGGTTCTTGCTGTAGGGAATCGAGGCGTATACCGGCAGGCCGATCTGCTCGATGGCTTCCGGGGTCTCGACACCGCGACGCAGGGTGTGGCGGGTGTAGACGATGGCCAGGCCGACGATGCCGCCCAGGATGATGGCGACGGCGATGATCAGCGGCTTGTTGGGGGCCGAAGGATCGTCGACGTTGGCGTTGGCATTGTCGATGATGCGGACGCTACCCACGGTACCGGCGCGAATGACTTCCAGCTCCTGGGCCTTGTTCAGCATCAGGGCGTAGGTCTGACCAGTCACCTCGATGTCGCGGTTCAGGCGCAGCAGTTCCTGCTGGGTTTCCGGCAGCACTTCGACGCGCTTCTGCAGCTTGGCACGCTCAGCTTGCAGCTGACCCAACTGGCTCATCAGCGCCTGGTAGGCCGGGTGCTGACGAGTGAACTTGCGGTCCATCTCGGTGCGCTTGAGGTTCAGCTCGGAGATCTGGTTATCCAGGGAAACGGTCTGTTCCAGGACGCCCTTGGTCTCGCTGTCGATGTCGACCGACTTCTTGTTGGTCTGGTAGTAGTTCAGCGCGGACTGGGCCTTTTCCAGGTCGGATTTCACCACCGGGATCTGGGCGCGCAGGAACTCCAGGCTCTGGGTCGATTCGGCAGCGTTGCGATCGATGTTCTGCTGAACATAGATGTCCGCCACTTCCTGGACGATGGCCTGGGCCTTCAGCGGATCCGGATCCTGCAGGCCGACGCCGATGATGCCCGACATCTTGCCGCGTTCACCGGCCACGATACGGCCCTGGTATTCCTGGATGGTCTTGGAGAAGCGCTTCTTGGTAATGGTGAACTCGGTACCCGGACGCGCTTGCAGGGTAGCGACCTTGATCTGGTAGCCGGCGTTATTCACGGGCTGACCAACGCCACCGTGCAGCACCACTTCGTCATCGGCGTTGAAGACGGTGAAGTTCTGATTGTCCTCGACCTTCAGCTTCATCGGCTTGTCGAGATTGCTGTCAGGTACTTCCAGCTGATCGATGACCAGTTTCTCGCCGCCCCAGGCGAAGCTGTTCAGGCCGAGCAGGGGGGAGGCGACGTCGGTGTCATTCTGCGGCTCGAAGCGACGGGCGACGAAGTTGCCGATCATCGGGAAATAACGCGGCTTGACCTCGATATCCAGCTTGAGGTTCTCGATCGCCTTGCCGATCACCGAGCGCGACTTGAGCAGCTCGATCTCGGTCACCGCCTCGGGCATGGGCGGCGGCATGCCGGTGGACGTATCGGTCAGTCGGGTAACGCCCTTCTTTTCCAGTTCGATCTGGATCATGGCGTTGGATGAATACATCGGGGTGGCCAATATGGCGTAGCCAATACCGAGCGCGGCGAAAATACCGATTACCGACAGGAGTTGCCATTTGTAATCGATCAACATACCAAAGAGTGCGGAAAAGTTAATATCCGACTCGTTCTTAACTTCGGGAGTAAAGCGAGGCATCGTAGTCATGAAATTCCTTCTTCCCTATTTGATGTATGGAAGCCAACTGTCTACACAGCGCGTCAAAAGTATGTGCACATTTTGAAACATCTCTTTAGAAAGGCGATAAGGGTCTGGTACTTCTTGATTGCTCAACCATTTCCCGATCAGAAAAACCTTACCCCTGACTTCAGGAGCAATACTTTCGACGGAGCGTGAGTGAAACTCTTCCATGGTCAAAATCAAATCCGCCTTGCGCAGCATTTCCGCATCCGCTTGGCGAGCTTTGTGGGTAGTGGAATCGATACCGTTTTCCCGGAGTACCTCCTGTGCAGTCTTCTCAATGCCATGACCAACCAGCGCCCTGATACCAGCGGAGCTGACCTGGACGTCACGGCCTTCCAGTGCCTTGGCCAGTAGTGCTTCTGCGACCGGGCTGCGGCAGATGTTCCCTTCGCATACAACCAATATTGACTTGATCATTCTTCAAAACCTTCCTGTTGTCCGGACAACAGGTATCGACGGCAGATAGCCCAGCAATGGCCTGTCTTCAGGCGTTGCTCGCTGCCGATGTAATTAGAGTCAGGAGTCCAGGCTCCAGATCGTCGTGCTGAGTAGCGGGGCCCGTGGCCCCGGCCGTATCTCAGTATGCGTTCTTATTGATGAAGCCTTTGAACAGGGTGAGGAAGATGATCTTGACGTCCCACCAGAAAGACCAGTGGTGGATATAGTCCAGATCGAACTCGACCCGTTTCTGCATCTTGTCCAGGGTGTCGGTTTCGCCGCGCCAGCCATTGACTTGGGCCCAACCGGTAATGCCGGGCTTCATCTTGTGGCGGAGCATGTAGCCCTGCACCAGCTTGCGGTATTGCTCGTTGTGAGCGACCGCGTGGGGGCGCGGGCCGACGATGGACATCTCGCCGCGGAGTACATTAATGAATTGAGGCAATTCATCGAGAGAAGTACGTCTTAAAAATGCACCAAACGGGGTGATCCGGGTGTCATTCTTGGTCGCCTGGGTAACCTTGGCACCGTTTTCCATGACCTTCATGCTGCGGAATTTCCACACCTCGATCGGCTTGCCGTCCATACCGTAGCGCTTCTGCTTGAAGAAGATCGGGCCGGGCGAGGTAATCTTGATGCCGATGGCGATGGCCAGCATGGGCAGGGAGATCATGGCCAGGATGATGGAGGACAGCACGATGTCCTCGATACGCTTGACGATGTGGCTGGCGCCATCCATCGGCGTATCGAAGATGCTGATGCTGGGCAGGCCATCCAGGCTCTCGCTGCGGGCGTGCAGCAGGTGGAACATGAAGATGTCCGGAATGATGTAGACGGACGCCGTGGTGTCGCTCAGCTCCTGGACCAGCCAGTTGATCTTGCTCTGGTCGGCCATGCCCAGGGTGATGTAGACCTTGTCGACCTGGCCGGAGCGGACGTCCTGCATGAGCTGGTCCAGACCGCCGTTCAGGGCTGGGCTGGGCACGCCTTCTTCGCCGGTGTCCTGGTTGTCGCTATAGAAGCCGGCGATGCGCAGGCCCATCCAGGGCGCCGTGCTGATGGTGTGCGCCAGACGCTGCGCGACCATGCCGTTGCCGGCGATGGCGACGTGGCGGGTATTGATGCCGGCCTTGCGCAGCGAGTGCATGATCGAGCGCAACAGCACGCGATAGCCGCAGAGCGTACCCAGCGTCAGGCCCAGCCAGCCCTGCATCACGCCGGGCGAGAGGTAGGACTGGTCGAAGAAGAAGTAGTCGACCATGAATACGGTCGCAAAGGTCAGCACCCAGTAGGTGGCGATCTTGAGCAGTTCATCCGTGATGCGCTCACCGCGCCAGGAACCATAGACATGGTTCAGCTCGGTGAGGAAATGGAAGATCAGCAAGGACAGGAAGATGACGACCCAATGCTCGGGACGCATGCCGGTTTCCGACGCCCAGGTACCTGCCACATAGGCGCTCAACGTGATCACGGCGAGGTCGAGCAGGCGGTGTGCGAGCGAGATTGCCGAGGAATTCGTATGCAAAATGCCGCGTTCTTTCAAATTCATGGTTCCATCCTTGTGCGTATACCGTGCACGAACTTTCAACTGGGCGGGGCAGCTACCAGCGTATGAAATGTTCACTATGGCGCTCTAGGACCGATGACTGACCACCGATCGCTAAATGCCATGATGGCTGTAGCGACGTTAGGACTCGGCACTGATTAAGAGGTTCACACGGTAGAAAGGCAGGGAGGCGCTGTCGAGCTAGCCCAAATCAGGGCAAATAGCACGCCAGACGAGGTGCGGCGGGAGAGGGGATGTGAAGAAGGGGGGAGTGCGTCACAGCGCGGCCGGACGGGTGGCACACTTCTATCGCATCAAGGCGCGATGAGTGGTTTATCTGGGCAGCACGAGAGGGGAAAACGTTCCGTCGGACTTGAGCGCGGGATGTAGGATTTGTGATCCTGTTCACTAAACATTGAGACAGGCTGAATGCTCAGATCGGATGTAGGCCAGTCCCTGGCCTGCGGAACGCCTCAATGGCGATGGTGGGACTGAAAGCTCAAGGGGGAATTGACGGGGAGGGTGGAAATCTTGGAGTGCCAGGCCGAGCTTCTGGAGTTATCCGGAGAGAACAACAGGAAAGACCAGCTGACTAGGAGCGAGGCCACCGCAAGCCAGGGCAGCTGGGCTTGGGCGAAGACGAGGCAACCGGCGACGCCGGTCCAAACGGGCAGGTAGTAGCGCATTTTTGTTATTCCTGCTTTTTGCGAGATTGCAATCTAACTATTGTGCAGACTTTGTGAGAAGTCCATCACCAAAAGGTATTTTTTACATTTCCCTGCTCAGATTCCGACAAACGTGCAGGATAGAGCGGCTGTGGCCTAGGCCAAGACAGGCTTTTCCGCGGTCAGCAGCAGATTTCGCGGTGTCAGGCTGGCCGGGCAGAAGGTCGCCAACTTCACGCTGTAACCTTGTTCCTGTAGGAACAGCGCCTGATCCAGTACCAGCCAGAGCTCCAGCGGACGGCGGAACAGGCCACGCAACAGTTCGAGATTACGAACTTCCGCCAGTCGCTGGAAGCCCCGACGTTCCCAGAGCGACCAGTCGATACCGGCGGGAAGGGTCAGCGCCTTGCGCCGTGCCAGCTCTGCGCCAAAGGCCGAGAACGGTTGGCGTAGCCAATGGCTGGGCAGCGGTGGGGTGTTGAGATAGACATCGCATCCGCTGAGCTCGCGCTGCAAGAGATCGAATCCCAACCGCCGGGCCATGGACAGATCCCGGTCACGCCGCACTCGCTGTCCGCCGGTGACGGTTTCACACAGGGCCAGTCGCAGGGCTTCACGGTCCAGGCGAAGCGACGACTCCCTGGCTGCCGTGGACAGCGGGCAATAGACCTCGGCGGTGATCCGGTCATAGCAGCAGGGCGCCAGGGCCAGCTGCTGACACCCGCGTTCCGCCGTTACCTTGAGCAGCTGTGCGTGCAGGTCGCCACAGGCGTGCAAGGCGACGGGCGTGTCGCGGGTGCCGAGTTGAGCCGTTGCCAGCGGTTGGAGCACATCGGCCTGATAATGGTGCACGGGCGCATGAGCCCGATGGCTGAGCCTTTCTCCCTCCTCGACCAGCGCCGTATCGACCTCCAGGCAGATGGCCGGTGCCCCTCGATGGGTCAGGTGCCTGGCCAGGTGTCCCTTGCCGGCGCACCAGTCGACCCAGCGCTGCACGGGCTGCTGGAAATCCAGCTTGCGGGTGAAGGCTTCGATCTGCAGCCATTTGCGCCCCGGCACGTCGACGTCCTGCCTGCCAGGCAGGTCGCCGCCCAGGCTGTCTGGGTGTTCGCTGACCTGGGTGAGGGCCAACGACGTCGCTGCCAGGCCGCGGAAGGGTTCAGGCGCCTCCAGCAGTTGCGGCGTATTATGGGCCTCTTCGGCCTCTTCCAGACTGCGGGCCCGCAACCAGCTGGCCAGCTCCGGGTAGCCCGCCTCCCAGTCCAGCGCCCGTTCGACGAAGGGTCTGGGTCGCCAGAGATGCTGATGCCGGGTCAGAAAGAGATCCAGGGCGGTGAAGCGTTCTAGAAAGGCATCGGCGAGCATGATGGCAGTAGGCAATGACAGAATCGGCAGGAGAGAGACAGGACCTGGCCGCTATTGTCACGTCGCCCGGGCGCCTTGGGTATCGAAATTTCCGGCTCTCGGCGCCGGTACAGGAGTGGCCATCGGCCTGGTCCTTGATACGGCGAGGGTCCTTAGCTCCTGGCGATCGCGGACGCGAGGCTGAGTGTCGACCATGAGTCAGATTGATGAATCGATTTATCTCAAAGCCAGACATCTGGTCGTGTGACCACTACTTGTCGCGCTAACATTGTCTGTTCGGTAACTCCCAGAAGGAAAATCCTATGAAGCCAACCTCCCCGCACAAGCTGCGTTTAGCGTTCAGAGCCCTGCTGAAATCGGACAGCTGCTACCACACGGCGTCCGTCTTCGATCCCATGTCGGCGCGCATCGCCAACGACCTCGGTTTCGAAATGGGCATTCTCGGCGGGTCGGTGGCTTCCCTGCAGGTCCTGGCGGCACCGGACTTCGCCTTGATCACCCTGAGCGAGTTCGTCGAACAGGCCACGCGCATTGGCCGGGTCGCACGCCTGCCCATCATCGCCGACGCCGATCACGGCTACGGCAATGCCCTGAACGTCATGCGTACCATCACCGAGCTCGAACGGGCCGGGGTAGCGGCCCTGACCATCGAGGACACCGTGCTGCCGGCTGGCTATGGTCGCAAATCCACCGACCTGGTGAGCGTCGAAGAGGGCATCGGCAAGATTAAGGGTGCGCTGGAAGCCCGTATCGACGAAGCCCTGAGCATCTTCGCTCGCACCAATGCCACCGAACTGAGCACCGCGGAAGTCATCTCCCGCACCAAGGCCTACGAGGCGGCGGGCGCGGATGGCATCTGCATGGTCGGCATTCGCGACTTCGATCATCTGGAAGAGATTACCCAGCACCTGACCGTCCCGGTGATGCTGGTGACCTACGGCAATCCCCAGCTGCGCGACAACGCACGCCTGGCCAAGGCCGGGGTACGGGTGGTGGTGAATGGTCATGCCGCCTACTTCGCCGCGATCAAGGCGACCTACGATTGCCTGCGAGAGCAGCGCGACATCACGGCGTCCGATCTGTCCGCTTCCGAGCTGTCCACCAAGTACTCGACATTGCAGGAATATCGAGTCTGGGCGCGGGAATTCATGGACGTGAAGGAGTAACGATCAGGCCGTGTTCAGCGAACTCGGCTGTAGGCCCTTGCTGGGAAAGGGCGTCACGATATCCAGATCCAGGTCGGTTGGCAGATGCAGCGCGGCAACCCGGGCTTCGACGAAGGCACGCATTTCCTGACGGAAACGCTTGGTCGCGAAGCGTTCGGCGTTCTGTCGGCACGCCTGCTGGCTGATCGGCGTTTCCAGGGCTTCGAACTGGCGCACGGCGGCACAGAGTGAGGCTACGCTCTGCTCCGGATAGAAGACGCCGGTGGGATGCTGAGTTTCCAGGCCCCGCACGGTCTCCAGCACGCCACCCCGGCCATAGGCGATGACGGGCGTACCGCAGGCCTGGGCTTCGATGGGGGTGATGCCGAAGTCTTCCTCGGCGGCGAAGACGAAGGCCCGTGCTCGGCGCATGTGATCGAGCAGACAGTCGAAGTCCTGGTAACCCAGCAGCGTGACGTTGGGGCCGGCGACTTCCTTGGCCTTTTCGAACTCGGGGCCGGCGCCGATCACCACCAGCTTCTTGTCGGGCATCTGGCTGAAGGCTTCGACGATCATGGGCATGCGCTTGTAGGGCACCATGCGCGAGGCCGTCAGGTAGAAGTCGTCCTTGTCGCCAGCCGGGGTGAAGCGGCTGATGTCGACCGGCGGGTAGATGACCTTGGCTTCGCGGCGATAGGCCTTGCTGATGCGACGGGCGATGAAGTAGGAGTTGGCCACGAAGGCGTCCACGCCAGCGGCGGTGCGCTGATCCCAAATGCGGATGTAGTGCAGGATGACGCGCGCCAGCTTGCCCTTGAGGCCGCGGTCCAGACCGGCTTCCTTGAGGTACTGGTGTTGCAGGTCCCAGGCGTAGCGGATGGGCGAGTGGACGTAGCTGATGTGCAGCTGGTCCGGGCCGGTCAGGACGCCCTTGGCCACTGCATGGCTGCTGGAAATGATCAGGTCATAGCCGGACAGGTCGAGTTGCTCGATGGCGTGCGGCATGAGCGGCAGATAGGTCTGATAGCGCTTCTTGGCCTGGGGCAGACGCTGGATGAAGGTCGTGGTCGCCTGCTTGCCTTGCAGGAGCGCCCGATCCTCGTCCGACAGAAAGTCGATCACGCTGAACAGGTCGGCCTCCGGCCAGATATCGAGCAGTTCAGCAAGCACGCGTTCGGCGCCAGCAAAGGTTACCAACCAGTCGTGAACGATGGCGATTTTCATGTCGTCTTCCTTAAGCGTGAAATGAAATCAAGTGCTGGTGCTGATTCATGGAGTGCTGGTTTTTCTGGTCACTGCATATCCCCAGGGCAGCCGAGTAATCTCGATGCCTTCCACGGCGCTTTCGAGTTCGTGCAACTTGATGTTTGGGCTTTTCGCAAAGACGGCGTCGGTTGCAGGCTTTTCGAAAAAGTAGGCGTTTTCCAGGTGCTCCGCGGCCGCGACCGCAGTGTTGTTCGAGCCACCTTCCAGGACGTGGCGATCAGCGGCCTGCACGACGTGTCTGGACTCGCATGAGGCGTTCTCGAGAGTCAGGGAGGCAGAAAAACGACTCTGGCCTTCCAAGGCTTTGCATGTCTCTTCCATGAGTTTTCTTGGTCACTGATCTAGTGTCGTGATGTGTTTTCAGGCAGCCCTGTCGGTGGTCTTGGGTGCCGTTGCCAGGGCCTTGTCCAGCAGCGCGGAGACCTTGCTCGCGGAGGTCTGCCAGTTGAAGCGCTGGATATTGGCCAGGCCCTTGGTGCGCAGCGTGTTCCTGAGTTGCTCGTCCTGCAGGATGGTCCACATCGCCGTGGTGATGCTGGAGGTCTCGTGGGGATCGAAGTAGAGCACGCTGTCCTGCAGCACCTCTGGCATGGAGGCGGTGTTGGCGGAGATCACCGGGCAGCCGCACGCCTGGGCTTCGAGGGGCGGAATGCCGAAACCCTCGTAGAGCGACGGGAAGACGAAGGCGGTGGCCTGGCAATACTGGCGAGCCAGTTCCGCGTCGTCGATGCGGCCGAGCAGCTTCACCCGAGGATCCCTGGCGGCCAGGGTCACCAGATCGCTCTGGCCGAACACGGCGTGGCTGTCACCCACGATGCGCAATTCGACGTTCAGATCCCGGGGCAGCGCGGCGAAGGCTTCCAGCATCCGCGAGAAATTCTTGTGGTAGCTGGGCGAGGACACCGCCAGCAGATAGGGGCGTTCTGCGCCAGCGACCCGATCTGCCAGGGTGAAGGCGTCGGCCACGGCGTTGGGCACGACCGTGATCGAGCTGCTCGGATAGCGATAGAAGCGCGAGATCTCGTCCCGGGAGAATTCGCTGACGGTGATCAGGGAGTTCGCCCGCTTGAGCAGCATGGGGATCAGGCAGCGATACGAGGTGCGGAATTTCCACGAATAGCTTTCGGGAAAGCGCACATAGTTGATGTCGTGGTGCGTGGCGATCTGGTTGGTGTAGAGCAGCGGCGCCGTGCTGCACAGCGACAGCAGCAGGGGGCTGCCCTGGCTTTTCAACCAGTTCGGCAAGTCCCATTGCTCCCAGCGCTGGCCTTGGCGAGTGCCAATGATTTCGATGTTCAGTCGCTTGGCCACGTCGGGCCTGACGACGCCGGGCGGCGCCACGAAGCGCAGGTCGGATCGCAGCTTCGCCAGCTCCAGCGATATGCATTCCGCGAAGCGTTGAACGCCGCGAAGATCCTGGGTGATGAAGCGGGAATTGACGATGATCATGATTCTGCCCGTTGCCGTGACCTGGGTGGATCAGTTGGAAAGCTGTGTATGAGGAACGTGACGCGCCGCGGTCGAGCCATGCTGCGCCTCGCCCAGGACGCGCTCGAAGAGGCTCTGGTAACTGTCGAGCATGGTGTCCATGCTGAGCAGGTCAGCCACCGCGGTCCGGCTCAGCAGACTCAGTCGCTGCCGCAGCTCGGCATCGTCATGCAGGCGTTGCAGGGCACGTCCCAGGGAATCGCGGTCCTCGGCATTGCAGAGCAGGCCGTTCACGCCATCCCTGACGATCTCCGGCAGGCCGCCCATGCGGCTGGCGATGACCGGCTTCTGGAAGGCGCAGGCCTCGACGGCGACCATGCCGAAGGGCTCGGCCCATAGCGAAGGCGCCACGAAGACGTCGATCTCTCGATAGAAGTCCGCGGGCTTCTGATAGCCGACGAAGCTGACCTTCTGGGGATCGGCCATGGCTTTGAGCTGGGCTTCGTAATCCAGTTGGCCCTTGCCGGCGATGGTCAGGGTCGCGTTGAGCGACAGGCGCTGGAACTGCTCGATCAGCCAGCCCACGCCCTTGTTTTCCGACAGGGTGCCCATGTAGCCGAAGCGGACGGCGCCGTCGGACCTGGCTGCCGGGATCTCCGCGGTGCTGCCGGCGATCAGGCTGCTGTTGTGGATGACCTGGCTCGGCACGCCGCGGAAGTACCCCTTGTTCAGGATGGTGTCCAGCAGGTAGCGGCTGACACCGACGACGGCATCCACCTTGGCGGAATGCTCGGCGTGGGGCCGACGCAGGGCGGCACAGCTGCCACAAAGGTTCTGGCAGCTCTGGCCCTTCTTGAACAGGGTGTTCTTCGGGCACAGCAGATACATGTCGTGCAGCACCTGGACGATGGGGGTACCGCTGTCGCGAATCTCGTCCCAGGCCGCTACCGACCAGCCGGACAGGTTGTGGCACACCACCAGGTCCGGTTTTTCCCGTTGCAGCACCTCGCGCAGGGGCGCGCGCATCGCGCTGTTGTACTGGTCGCGAAAGTGCCAGCCGAAGCGCGCCAGCGGACCGGGGCGCTGCTGGGTCAGGGGCCAGTAGAAATTCTTCAGCCCGGCGCGATAGACGCGAACGTCGTTCACCGTCTCCTGGTGCACACCCTGCTCGGGGCCGGTCACCAGCACGGCGACCTCGTGGCCGCGCTGCTGGAAGCCTTCCACGCTGCGTTGCAGGATGAGCTCTGCGCCTCCGCCCACATGGGGCGGATAGAAGCTGTTGAGAAAGAGCAGTTTCATAGTGGATAGCTGCGGTTTATACCCAGGGCCCCGGTTTCGCCGTCCTGGACCGCCTGCCGGATCAGGGCCAGACGTTGGCGGCTCTTGTCGTCGCGTGCGAACCACTTGAGCAGCGTGTGGAAGACGTAGCGGTTGAGGCTGTACATCGGCCGGGAGCTGGCCCAGACGTTCTTGTCGAACCAGGCCTGGTTACGGGCGGCGTAGTAGGCGCGGAAGTCCGAGCCGGCCTGCAGGTAGTTCTGGTAGACGTTGCTGGTGCCTTCCTTGATGTTCCACGAGTGCTCCAGCTCTTCGAGCTCCGCCTCGGTGACCATGAACAGCTTTCCGCCGGCCTGGGTGATGCGGTAGGTGTACTCGGTGTCGTCGGAGTAGAGCACCAGCTCGCGCAGCGGCAGGCCGATGCGCTCATAGAGGCTGCGGTGGGCCAGCATGCCGCCATAGGGCGCGAAGGGCAGCTCGACCAGGGCTTCCGGCTTGCCGCCGCGCGGACGACCCCAGGGCAGGCGGCGCCAGATCTTGTAGGGGATACGGGCCACGTGGAAGCCGAAGTAGCTCGAACGTGGCTGGGTGATCATCCGGGTGGGAATGCACTGGGCGATGTCGGCCTGCTGGGTCGGCCGGTAGCCGAGCACGGCGACCTTGTCGCGGCCATGGACGGCCCCGAGTTCGTCCAGACGGCGATGCAGCACCTCGAGGGCATCGCCCAGGGGAGCGTTGTCGTCGTCCATCATCCAGATATGGGTGGTATCGGTGGCCAGGGCGGCTTCCAGGGCCACGGCGTAACCGTTGGCGGACCCGGTGTTTTCGCTCAGGGCGATCACCTTGACCTGGCCGGGCCAGCGGGCTTCGAGGCTATCCAGGGACACCGTCGCCGCGTTGCTCACCACCACGACCTGGTGAATGGTGCGTTCGGCCAGGGCGCGGGTGACCAGCTGCTCCAGATAGCCGAGGCGATTGCCGTAGGTGACGGTAACGACCGTGGTTTTGCATTGCATGAAGAGACTCCTCCAAAGGGTCTTACAGTTCTTGGTCAGGCGCGCAACCGTTGGTTGACGGGAGTCGCTGCCGACAATTGATCAAGAGAAACGCTGACCCGTTGTTCGCGCTGCAGGATGCGGAGCAGGATGATTGCCCGCTCGTTACCGTCGGCGCTCAGGAAAACCGCGTCCATTTCCAGCGCCTGGCTGTACTGCACCCGCACGGTCTCGCCGGGCTGGTGGGTAGGAGCAGGCTCCGCCAGCGTGGCGAGCCGCTGGCGGATGTCGTCGATGATGCCTTCGCTCACGGCCGTCGGCTGAGTGCCGAAGCTGACGATCCGATTGACGCCGCGAGTCGAGCGGATGGGATACCAGTTGTCGTTCACGTCGTTGAGCTGAATGAACAGATAACCCGGGAACAGCGACTCGCTGCCTGCCGCGCGACTTCTACCCGACGCCTTGCGCTCGCGCTGGGGCCTGAAGCAGACATAGCCCTGTCTGCTCAGGTTTTCTTCAGCCCGGGCTTCCTGGTTGGGCTTGGTCTGCACCAGATACCAGTGACCGGTGGGATGGGCGAGCGTCATGGGGTGAGTTCCTTCTCTGGGAAGCAGTCAGTCGCGGCGGAGCGGCGGATCAGGTACGGGGGCCGTATTCGTAGTAGCCATAGGCGCCATCGTCCTCGATGGCCATCGACGCCTTGCGCTGGACCCCGTTGAGGATGGCGCCCTTGATGGTGATGCCGTTCTGGGCGAAGCGACGACGGGAGTTCTCCACGGCCTTGAGGGTGCTCTGACCGAAACGGGTGACCAGCAGCGTGGTACCGGCCAGACGACCCACCAGGGCGGCATCGGTCACCGCCAGGATCGGCGGGGTATCGACGATCACCAGGTCATAGAGGCTGCCCACTTCGTCCAGCAGACGGGAGAAGTTGGCGTGCATCAGCAGCTCCGAGGGATTCGGCGCGGCCTGACCGCAGCCGATGACATCCAGCTGGGCGACACCGCTCGGCACGATGGTTTCGCGCAGCTTGCTGCGGCCAGTCAGCAGTTCGGACAGGCCGGCCTGGGGCTGCAGGCCGAACACGCGGTGCAGGTAGCCCTTGCGCATGTCGGCGTCGATCAGCAGTACGCGCTGACCCGACTGGGCGACTACCACGGCGAGGTTGCTGGAGACGAAGGATTTGCCGACGCCCGGGGTCGGGCTGGAAATCATGATCACCCGGTTCTTGGCTTCCAGCATGGCGAAGTGCAGGCTCGAACGCAGGCTGCGCAGGGATTCCACCGCCAGGTTGGCCGGTTGCACCACGCTCAGCAGATTGGGCTCGCCGGTGCGGGTCTTCTTCTTCAGGCGACGGTTCAGGCGCTCCTGGTCCTTGGTGAAGGGCAGGGTGGAGTAGACCGGCAGGCCGATCTGCTCGACGGTGTCGGGATTCTCGATGCCCTTCTGGAAGGCCTGGCGAACGAAGACCACCACGACGGACGTCACCAGACCCAGCAGCAGCGACAGGATCAGCGCGATCTTGCGGTTGGTGGCCGGTTCGTCGAGGTTGACGTCGGCGTTGTCGACCAGGCGCACGTTGCCGATGGTGCCGGCGCGGATGATGTCCTGTTCCTGAGCCTGGTTGAGCAGCAGCTGATAGGTCTGGTTGGTGACCTTCATGTCGCGGTTCAGGCGCAGCAGCTCCTGCTGGGTGCTGGGCAGGGCTTCCACCTTGCGCGACAAGCTACGTTTTTCCACTTCCAGCTGAGCGAGCTGGTTCAGCAGGGTCTTGTAGCTGGGGTGATCGCGGGTATAGAGGCGATCGTATTCAGCCTGCTTGAGCTTGAGCTGGGAGATGGAGCTGTCGAGGGTGACGATCTTGTCCAGGACCGCCTTGGTTTCCAGGCTGATGTCCACGGAGCGGCTGTTGGTCTGATAGCTGTTCAGCGCCGCTTCGGCACTTTCCAGGTCCTTGCGTACCGCCGGCAGCTGGCCGCGCAGGAAGTCCAGGCGCTGCGCCGCTTCCGCCGAGCTGCGCTCGACGTTCTGCAGCACGTACAGGCGGCTGATCTCGGACAGGACGCTCTTGGCCAGGTCGGGATTCTCGTCCGCCAGGGACAGGTAGATGATGCCCGATTCCTTGCCCGCTTCGCTGGTCTTGATGCGGTTCTGATAGAGCTGGGCGGTGGTGATGACGCGGTTGCGGGTCACCTTGAATTCGGTGCCAGGACGCGCGGTCAGCGTCTTGATCTGCATGCGATAGCCGTTACCGCTGGCCATCTGGCCGACCTGGCCATCCAGCAGCGGCTGCTTGTCCTTGTCCAGCAGGCGATAGCGACCGTTGTTGCCGGCCACGACCGTCAGGGTCTCGCCGTACATGTCGTCCGGAACGTCGAACTGGAAGACGTCGATCTGCTCGCCGCCCCAGGCGAAACCGCGCAGCGGCGACCAGCTGTCCGCCAGTTGACCCGGCTTGTCGGCTTCGTAGGTCCGCCACAGGTAGTGGCCGATCAGCGGGAAGAAGCGTGGCTTGGCTTCGATATCCAGGCGCAGGTTCTCCACGGTCTTGGTCAGCACCGCGCGCGACTTCAGCAGCTCGATCTCGGCTACCGCCGGCGAGGCCGAGTTGGGGCGCACCACGGTCTCGGCAACCGCCGTGAGTGCATTCTTCTTGGGTTCGATCTGGATCATCGCCCCGGCGATGTACTGCGGGGTGGACAGCACGGCATAGGTGATGCCCACGGCCAGAAAGCCCGCGGTGATGCCCGCGATCAGCTTCTTGTGATCGAGAAGCGTGAGGGCCATCGTCTTGAGGTCCAGATGTTGTTCTTCGTGTTGTTCGAACGAAGAGCGCTGCATGGCGGTCATGGGGGATCCCTTCCTCTTAGCTGGATACGTCGCAGCCGGAAAACTGCTATGGGTAAGTTCAGTAGGTGACGCGTTTGGGGGCGAAGCGTCGCCCGATGTTCACAGTGATGTTGCACACCGCTCGAAGCAGCGCCTTGACCTTCTGGGTCGGCGGAATCGAGGACAGCGAAAGACTCAGGACCTGGCGCAGGAAGAAGATGTGCAGGTCTCTGTCGCCGAGGCGGTAGTAGTAGTTGGCGAGGCAGTACTGGGTATGGAGATCCATCTGCAGGCGCTTCTGGCTGGCGCGCATGGAGAAGATGCCACCCTCGTGCACGCGGTAGGCGGCCGGACGGATTTCCTCCATGAACTTGCCCTTGCCATGGGCGCCCAGCAGCGACCACCAGACGATGTCCATGAGCGCGGCGGTTTCCAGTTCCGGCGGCAGTCCCCGCAGGACATTGCGGAAGCAGGCGGTCAGGGTGGACAGCGGCAGGGCCTGCTTCAGCTCGGTCTCGCTGCGGTCGTAGTGATCCTGGCCATCGAAGCGCTGCGGATTGACGATGCCCTTGCTGTTGAAGGCATAGGAGGCATGGAAGGTCAGGGCGTAGTCCCGATTGTTTTCCAGGAAATCCACCTGCAGCTGCAGCTTGCGCGGGTCGTTCCAGTAGTCGTCGCCTTCGCAGTAGGCGATGTAGTCGCCGCGGGCGTGCTGGAAGACCGGCATGCCATAGGGCTTGCCCAGGCTGTACTGGTTTTCCTGTTGCAGGATCAGGCGGATCAGTTTGGGGTAACGGCTCTCGTAGTCCTTGAGAACGTCCCGGGTACCATCGGTCGAGGCGTCATCGTTGATGATGATCTCGAAGGGGAAATTGGTCTGTTGCCGCAGGAAGCCATCGATGGCCTGGGCGATGTAGTCACGATGGTTGAAGGTCAGGCAGACGACGCTGACGACTGGCCGACTGGAGTCGGTAGGCCAGTTCTTCATGATCTCTGCTTCGGTCCGAGCGTCCATGTCAGATACCTGCTTTGTAGAGTTGGGAAAACAGGCGCGTACGGGTCTGTTTCGGAGAACAGAGCACGTAGCTCAGCGCCATCAGCACCAGGGTCAGTCCGCCGCCCAGGGCAAGGGTGGCCAGGATGGAAAATCGCTCCTGCGGTTGAATCTGTTGGTACAGCAGCTTGCTCAGGCCCACGCCGATGGCGGTCACCACTACGGCCACCAGCAGATCCTGGTTCCAGTAGCGCTGCAGATTCGGCGCGAAGCGGCCGTGCACGATCATCGGCCAGATCACGAAGGGGATCAGGCGCATGAAGAACCAGGCCAGCGCCGCGCCATAAGCGCCGTAATGCAGGACCACCAGGATCACGATGGGCACGGAGATGGCCGCGGAGACCAGGCTGTACCAGACGTGCAGGCGCAACTTGCCGTAGGCGTACTGCAGGTAGAACTGGAACTGGCTGAGGGCGAGCAGGGCGGAGCCCAAGGCGTACCAGAACAGGATCGGCTCGCTCCAGTGGGCGGAGACCTTGTCACCGGTCCAGGCAAAGACCAGCGCCTCGCCGTGGAAGGCCACCATGGCCGCCAGGGGCAGCAGGATGCCGAAGGCAAAGCGTGCCGCGTTGCGATAGAGCCTTTCCAGTTCGAGCGGTTTCTCCTGGGATACCAGTACCGTCATGCGTGGCAGCAGCGCCTGCACCAGCGGGTTGGTCAGGGTGACGATGCCGGTGGAGATCAGCGCCACCAGGCTGAAGTAGCCGTATTCGGACAGCGGCAGGGCCTTGGACAGCACCAGCTTGTCGAGCTGGGTCAGGGCGATCCACAGAATAGAGGTGAAGGACATGCTTAGCGCGAAGGGCACGATGGGCTTCACGCGTTGCCAGTCGAAACCGCTCCACCAGGTGGGGTTGGGCAGCAGGCGATAGGCCTTGAGCGCATAGACCAGCATCTCGAAGACGGCGACGAAGGCCTGGAACACAAAGAAGTCCAGGGGCTCCTGGGAAATCCACATCACCAGGATCAGGCCGCCGAAGTAGCGCACCGTGGCGATCAGCACGTTGACCAGATTCAGCCAGCCGTGCAGCTCGACACCCTGGACGCCGCTCTTGTACAGCGTCGACAGCAGGCGAAAGGCGATCATCAGCCCCATCAGGCCAATGCAGTGGGCCACGGTTTCCGTGGGTAGGCCCTGGACGTTGAGCCAATGGGCCGCCATCCAGTTGGAATTCAGCTCGATGGCGACGAAGGCCAGAGTCGCCAGGGGAATGAAGATGAATTCCAGTGACCGCAGCAGCTGGCCGCGGGTACCCGCCGCGCCCGTCTGGCCACGGCCGTGGGCGACGTCGCGGACCAGCGAGGCGGAAATGCCGACGTCGAGCAGTTGCAGCCAGGTCTGCAGCACGGCGAAGAAGCCGATCAGACCGTAGGTTTCGGCACCCAGATGACCGAGATACATCGGCTGGATCAAGATACCGATCAGCAGCGCATAGGCTTGGCCGGCATAGTTGATCAGGGTGTTACGCAACACCGACACTTTCGCGGGACTGGTCATGGGAGATAGCGGGCCAGGGTCAAGTTAGAACAGGGGAGGAGTCGCCGGGAAAATCCCAGCTCGGCAGCAGCTGTGCCGGTGTGATGAGTGCCCGCAGGGATTCCAGGCTGGTCTTTTTCTGCTGTGCCGACAGCAGGGTCTCGAGCAGCAGGTCCTGAGTCGTCTGGGGCAGGTCCGGATAGATGGGCACGCAGAGGATGCGCTGGCTCAGCTTGCGCGAGACCGGCTTGATCGCCTGGGGCTGCAGGTAATCCAGGGTTTCCAGGGACGGATAGAAATAGCGCCGGGGATTGATGCCGACAGCGTTCAGGGCTTTCTTGGTGTCCAGCAGGCTCGGCTCGTCGCGCAGGGCCACCGGGAAGTAGCTGTAGTTCAGCTGGCTGCCGTAGGTGGGGCGCTGCAGGTCGAACGCGCCTTGCAGGCGGCGCTCATAGTGCTGGCCGATGACGGCGCGCCGGGCCAGGATGTCTTCCAGCTCGTCCAGGATGCACAGCCCCATGGCCGCGGACACCTCGTTGAGCTTGGCGTTGATACCCACGCCCTCGATGCGCTCGGCATCGACGATGCCGAAGTTGATCATGCGCCGGACGCGCTCGGCGAGCTCGTCGTTTTCGGTGATGATCGCCCCGCCTTCAATGGTATGGAACAGCTTGGTGGCGTGGAAGCTGACGGTGGAGATGTCGCCCCACTCCAGCACGGAGCGGCCTTCGTAGAGGGTGCCAAAGGCATGGGCACCGTCATAGATGACCTTCAGGCCGTGGCGATTGGCGACCTGTTGCAGCCCACGGACATCGCAGGGGTTGCCGAACACGTGGGTGGCGACGATGGCCGAGGTATCGGACTCGATGGCCGCTTCGACGTTGGCCGGGTCCAGGTTCCAGGTCTCCGGGTGGATGTCGGCGAAGACCGGCCGGATCCCCTCCCAGTGCAGGGTACTGGTGGTGGCGACGAAGCTGAAGGGCGTGGTGATGGCGCTGCCGGACAGGCCCAGGGCGCGGTAGGCGACCTGCAGGGCCAGGGTACCGTTGTTGACCAGGATGATGTTTCTGACCCCTAGATAATCGCGCAGGCGCTCTTCGAGCTGGGCGTGCAGAGGGCCTTGATTGGTTATCCAGTTGTTGGCGTAGATCTTGTCGATATACGCCTTGAAGCGTTCCTTGTCGCCCAGATAGGGCTTGGTCACATTGATCATGATCCGGTACCTGCTTATCGAGTCCTTGATACGTGTCGGTTCGGTCAAGCGTGTTCGGCGACTGCGTCGGCCGGTTGCCGGCGCGAGAGGCCAGGCCTGTCCAGACGATTGAGTACCGAGTCGAGCGCCTCCCGACTGGCATCGTTGTGGAACTGCCAGACACCGTAGATGCGTCCGGAAAAGGACGCCTCGCTACCCAGTCGGGGATCAACCGCCAGACCTGAGCCCAGACCGAAGAGGTGCAATCCCTTGAGTCGCTGGCCGTGCTGGTCCAGCGGGCAGCCGGCCGCATCGGAATCCAGGCCACCGCGCAGGGTGCGCAGGGTCAGGGGACGTCCGTCCTGGCTACGCAGCTCGGGCACTATGGGTTGATAGCCCATGCCCTGTACCAGCAGGGCGGCGCTGTCGAACAGCGACTGGGCGCTGGCCAGGCGTTTGGCGCTGCCATCGAGCTGCAGGGCCCTGACCTTGACCGGCGTACCGCCGATGGGCTGTCCGGCAAGCACCTGGCGGCCGATCTCGTGGGCCCGGTAGCGCAATCCACCCGAGCGGTTGACTCGCTGGGAAATGGGGCAGATGTCCTGCTGGGGGTCGAAGTCGTAGCCCGCGGCCACCGCTTCGGCGGCGGTCTCGTAGAACAGCCGGATCGGCGAACGATGGATCAGGGTCAATTCGCGCAGGCCGTCGTGGTGCAGGGCACTGGCGAGATTGTCCAGGGCGGAAAAGGCACTGTGGGAGCCGCCGACCACGCAGATGGGGCCGCCGTCCTTGAGACGCGCGCGGTAACGCTGACGCAGGGCCTCGGGTTGCAGACGCAGCAGACTGTCGGAGCTGTCGATCGAGGCGCTCTGGGGCAGTTGCAGGCCCAGGGCCTGGGTGCTTTCCTCGAAGCTGCGCCGCGTCTGTTCGCCACCCAGGTTCAGCACCAGGCTGGAGGTGCGAACGCGACGGATGGCACCCGCCTGCTCGAGCCAGACCACATAGCCCGATTCTTCGCAGGTGACTTCGGTGATGCGGGTCTGGCGCCAGGTGGGGATGCCGTACTGGCGTTCGAGCCACGGCAGGACCAGGCCGGCAGCCTGCTGGAAGAGCTGGCCGACGATGGGCAGCGCAGGCGCTTCCTGGGCATTCAGCTTGAGATGGCGAAAGGTCGGTGAGGCCTGCAGCGGCGCCAGGATGGGGGCCAGCAGGGGATCGCGCAGACAGTCGAGAAAGACGTCGCTCACCGAGTTGGCGATGATCTGGTAGTCACCTAGCTTGCCGGCACCCAGTTCGGTTCCGGCATCGACGATGATGGTGCCTGCCCGGGCGAGCTGCTCTATCGCGCCGCGCTTGATGGCGTTGAACAGGAATCCAAGACCAGCCGGACCTGCGCCACCAATTAGACATCCTAATGTCGATTCCGATAGATCATTCCTTGCCATCGGGCTTTCCTCTGTGTGCGCGACCAGGGCGCGGTTGAAGTAGTTAACGCTGGATCTTGCAGTGCCCGGCAGTAATCAAAAGATGCAAGCGGTAGTTTCAACCTTTATTGGTTGAATGACCGTCTGATGAACGTCGGTCGGTACCGGCTATAGTTATTGTCCGCAACTGATCAAAGGTTTTACCGAGACCCGGAAAAAGCGCAGGCAAGTGCCCGTCAGCCTGCTTCGGGTCGGCTGAAGTTGCGTTACTGAGGGGTTTGAAACGCGTTCGGATGACATCCATGTTTTCCTGCGGGTAATTGCTTGCACGGCCATCGTCCTTTGTTCATCGCCTGGGCATGGCTACCGCACAGGTTGCCGTGTATTCATTGGCAGCCGGTCCTTTTTTGACATGGCTACCGCACGGGTTTGCACCTGGACGGGATGAACAGAGGGCTTGTTTACCGATATCAAGGCCTGACAACGCAGAAAACAGGAACTTGAGCAGCCATCGGCGAGGCGCAGAGGAGGGGAGGTAATGCTGTCTTCCCTGACCTTTACGGCATCAGACTCAGCGCGCAATCCCAGCGCTACTTCGAGCCAGGAGCAATGATTGTCAAAAGGGTTTGGACTGTCAACGCGAGGGCCGGTGAAGGAAATTGATCAGCGAGACGGTGATCGCGGCCTTTGTCTTGGGCTAATCGAGAGGCAAATGAGGCGTGCTTGGCAAAATTTCGCGAGGCCAAGCCTTATTTGGTGAAGGGCATCGCAAAGCGCCGGCCCCTGTTGGCAATAAGTGTGACGAATAATTTGGCGATTGGTTAACGAAATCGCCGAATCAAGCAGACGGCTGGAAGGGTATGAACGGTCACCCTTCGCGGCTAAGGTCCGACTTAATCCTGAATGTCCGCCGACCAGGTCGCCAGTACGGCCGGTAGCTCGCTCAAGGTGCGGATTTCCGCATCCGGTTTGCCGGGGCCTTGCCAGGGCTTTTGCAAGGGATTGAACCAGACGGCGCGAATGCCGGCGCGCTGCGCGCCTTCGACGTCGTCCACCGGGTTGTCGCCCACGTGCACGGTGGCGGCTGCCGGAATACCGGTGAGGCGCAGGGCTTCACGGAAGGGGGCCGGGTCGGGTTTGCCGATACCCAGCTGCTCGGCATTCACGGCGAAGCGGAAGTAATCGGCCAGACCGATGGTCTGCACATCTGCATTGCCGTTGGTCAGCACGCCGAGGGTATAGCGGTCGGCGAGCTGCTCCAGGGTGGGGTGGACGTCTTCGAACAGGGTGACCTGCTGGCGCGCCGCAAGATAGACCGCAAACCCGGCCTCGCCCAATTGACCGGCTTCGGGTTCGACGTAGCCGGCATCGAGCAGCGCCTGGTGGATGACGCGACGCCGCAGTTCACTGACGCGATGCTTCAAGCCGGCATCCTGCTGCAGCAGGTGATCGCGAATCGCCCAGAGGTGCTCGACCGGAACGCCGCCCAGCCGCGGCGCGGAGGTGGCGAACCAGTCGCGCAGCAGGGCTTCGGCGGAATGAATGACGGGCGCGATTTCCCAGAGGGTGTCGTCGAGGTCGAAGGTTACGAGGCGAATCGTCATCGGCTGGCCTTACGCTTGGCGCGGGGATGCGCCTTGTCATAGACCTCGGCGAGCTGACCGAAGTCCAGGTGGGTGTAGATCTGGGTGGTGGCGATGTCGGCATGGCCAAGCAGCTCCTGCACCGCGCGCAGGTCACCGGAGGCACTGAGCATGTGGCTGGCGAAGCTGTGCCTGAGCATGTGCGGATGCAGATGCTGGCCCAGCTCGCGGACACCCGCCTCGCGCACGCGCAGCTGCACCGCTCGCGGTGTCAGACGCAGGCCGCGCTGGCCAATGAACAGGGCATCGTCACGCGGCGCGGCCTGGGGGCGTACCTTGAGCCAGGTCTCCAGGGCGTCGCGGGCCTTGCTGCCGATGGGTAGCACCCGCTCCTTGTTGCCCTTGCCGCGGACCTGGACCAGCCCCTGGGCCAGATCCAGGTCGTTCAGGTCCAGGCCCACCAGTTCGGACAGGCGCAGCCCGGAACTGTAGAAGAGCTCCAGCAGGGCCTGATCGCGCAGGGCGAGGAAGTCGTCCTCCACGGCGCCGTCGAGCAGTTGCATGGAGCGGTCGACGTCGAGCACCTTGGGCAGGGCCTTCTGCGCCTTGGGCGGCGATAGCCCATGGGCAGGATCCTGACTGCAGAAGCCTTCGCGGATCAGGTAGAGATAAAAGCCGCGACAGGCGGAAAGCAGCCGCGCCAGGCTGCGACTGGAAGCACCGGCCCGGTGCAGCTGGGCGATCAGGGCCCGCAGTCGGCGGCTGTCCAGACCGCCCCAGTCCGCCTGGCCTTCCGCCTCGGCGAAGGCCAGCAGCTTGCGCAGGTCGCGACGGTAGCCATCGAGGGTATGGGGCGAAACCTGGCGTTCCAGGCGCAGATGATCGAGATAGGCGTCGAGCTGGACCTGCATGCTCCGCTCCCCGGCTCAGCGCACCGTACGCAAGGGGACGGGAAAGCGTGGGAGTACCCGCGCCAGGACTTCCGCCACGTGGCTCAGGAACAGCGTGCCCAGGCTGCTGCGATAGTGCTGGGGATCCGGGCTGCCGATCGCCAGGACGCCATGCAGGCCTTGGTGGGACAGCGCGGCAACGGCAGCGGAGCCGACCTCTTCCTTGGCGGAGTCGCCGAAGAGAAAGGCCAGCTCATGGGCGCGCAACACGCCGCTGGTGGTTTTCTCGCCACCCAGCAGGCCGCCGATGACCTTTTGCGCCTCGCCGGGCGTGACGCTGCGGCCGACAGGCAGGGGATGCTCGTGGAACAGGATGAGGCCGACGTAGGGCACCTTGAATTCATGGCGCAGGCTGTCTTCGACCGTGCTGATCACCTCTTCGAGGCTGTTGGCATCGAGCAGGCCGATGATCAACCGGCGGGTCTTGTCGAACAGCCGGTCGTTGTCCCGCGCCACGTCCATGAGGTGGGCCAGGCGCTGACGCATCTCGCCATTGCGATCGCGCAGCAGGCCGAGCTGACGCTCGACCAGGGAAATGGCGGTACCCCGCTGGTGGGGGACGCGCATTTCCGCCAGCAGCTCTTCGCGGTCGGCGAAGAAGTGCGGGTGATCCAGCAGCCAGTCGGCGACCAGGTCCGGATTCAGTTCGGGGGTCTCGCTCATACTCTTACCTGGCCTTCATAGACACGGGTGGCCGGACCGGTCATGAGCACCGGTTGGCCGACGCCGTCCCACTCGATGTTGAGCAGACCGCCCGGCAATTCGATGCTGACCGGAGAGGTCAGCCAGCCCTGGCGAATCCCGGCCACCGCGGCGGCGCAGGCGCCGGTGCCGCAGGCGCGGGTCTCGCCGACGCCGCGTTCCCAGACCCGCAGGCGGGCACGCTGGGCGTCGATGATTTGCAGGAAGCCAATGTTGGCCTTTTGCGGAAAGCGCGGATGGCACTCCAGCTTGGGTCCGAGGGTGAGTACCGGCGCCTGATCGACGTCGGCGACCCGCAGCACGCCATGGGGGTTGCCCATGGAAACCACGGCCAGCTCGACGGATTCGCCTTCCACCTGCACGGCGTGGCTCAAGGCCTCCGCGTCAGCGATGAAGGGGATCTCGGCCGCCTGCAGGCGCGGGGCGCCCATGTCGACGCGGACCTGGCCGTCGCCCTTGAGGTGCAATTCGATGATGCCGCCCTTGGTTTCGACGCGGATCTGCTTCTTGACCGTGAGGCGCTTGTCGAAGACGAAGCGGGCGAAGCAGCGGGCACCATTACCGCACTGTTCGACCTCGGAGCCATCGGCATTGAAGATGCGATAGCGAAAGTCCACGTCCGGCTTGGTCGGGGTCTCGACGATCAGCAGCTGGTCGAAGCCGACGCCGGTGTTTCTGTCCCCCCACTGACGGACATGCTTGGGTTGGATGTGCGCGTGCTGGCTGATCAGGTCGAGGACCATGAAGTCGTTGCCCAGGCCGTGCATCTTGGTGAAGCGCAGTTGCATGGAACTCCCCTCAGGCCGGCAGCCGGCTTTCGCCTGCGAAGAGTTCGTCCACCGTCTCGCGCCGGCGCACCAGGTGGGCCTGGTCGCCATCCACCATCACCTCGGCCGCACGGCCGCGGGTGTTGTAGTTGGAACTCATGGTGAAGCCATAGGCTCCGGCGGAGCGGATGGTCAGCAGATCGCCCTCGGCCAGCACCAGCTCGCGATCCTTGGCGAGGAAGTCGCCCGTCTCGCAGATGGGGCCGACCAGGTCGTAGCGGCGGGCTTCGCCCTGGCGTGCAACCACCGGTTCCACCGCCATCCAGGCCTGGTACAGGGCCGGACGGATGAGGTCGTTCATCGCCGCATCGACGATGGCGAAATCCTTGTGGGGGGTGTGCTTGAGGTATTCCACGCGGGTCAGCAGGACGCCCGCGTTGGCCACGATGAAGCGGCCCGGTTCGAACACCAGGGTCAGGTTGCGCCCGACGATGCGCTCGCGGATGGCCTGGATGTAGTCGCCGGCCAGTGGCGGTTGCTCGTCGCGATAGCGCACGCCCAGGCCGCCACCCAGGTCCAGGTGGCGAATCAGGATGCCGCGCTCGGCGAGGCGGTCGATCAGCGCCAGGAGGCGGTCGAGGGCATCGAGGAAGGGCGGCAGCGTAGTGAGCTGGGAGCCGATGTGGCAGTCCACGCCGAGGATTTCCAGGTTCGGCAGCTCGGCGGCGCGGGCATAGACTGCCTCGGCGTCAGCGATGTCGATGCCGAACTTGTTTTCCTTGAGACCGGTGGAAATGTAGGGGTGGGTGCCGGCGTCGACGTCGGGATTGACCCGCAGCGAGATCGGCGCGACCACGCCCAGCTCGGCGGCCACCTGTTGCAGCCGCTCCAGTTCGTCGGTGGATTCGACGTTGAAGCAGTGCACGCCCACTTCCAGCGCCCGGCGCATGTCGTCGCGGGTCTTGCCGACCCCGGAGAACACCACCCGGTGCGGATCGCCACCGGCGGCCAGCACCCGCTCCAGCTCGCCCCGGGAGACGATGTCGAAGCCGGCGCCGAGGCGGGCCAGGACGTTGAGCACGCCGAGGTTGGAGTTGGCCTTGACGGCAAAGCAGACCAGGTGCGGCAGACCGGCCAGCGCATCGGTATAGGCGCGGTACTGGCTCTCGATATGCGCTCGCGAGTAGACATAGGCGGGGGTGCCGAACTGCTGCGCCACGGCGCTCAGGGCTACCCCTTCCGCATGCAGTTCACCTGCACGGACAGCGAAGACTTCCATGGGGGCTCCTTAGAACACGTCGTGGCGGTGTTCTTTGGCGGCTTTCTGGTCGTCGGGCAGGTACAGCGGGCCTTTCTGACCGCAGCCGGCCAGCAGGCAGGCGCAGGCGATGAAGAGGAGAGACAGGCGCTTCATGACGCTAAACCTTTATTCAGGCGAATATTGCCCGGAGTATAACGGGGTTGAGCGACTCTTTGACACGCCCGGATGGCTGAAGCGCATGCGCTGGCGAACGCCTCGACTGGACGCCATCCGGGCAGCCCGCTACCGTGCGGCGATTGTTTCCCTTCTTTCGAGGATCGTCATGAGCCGGCTCAGCGAAGCGCAATTCCATCACCTCGTCGACCAGACCCAGCGCCAGGTCGAAGACGCCTATGACGACAGCGGTCTGGACCTGGATCTGGAAAATGCCGGCGGCGTGCTGACGATCAAGTTCGACAACGGCAGCCAGGTCATTCTCAGCCGCCAGCCCCCGCTGGTGCAGCTCTGGGTGGCGGCGCGGTCGGGTGGCTATCACTTCGACTGGGATGGCCAGAGCTGGATCTGCGACACCTCGTCCGAGACCCTCGGCGCCCTGCTGGTACGGGTGACGCTGGAACAGACCGGCGAGAGCGTGGCTCTACCCGGGCTATGACGACCTGCGGTCGGTGCGGCTTGACCCAAGCCTTGAGCCCTGTGCTAGCGTGACCTGACGGCGCCTTTCGAGCGCCGTTTTCTTTTGCCGCCCGTGTCGCGGCTTCCCACTGGGCGTCTGTTGCCCGTCATCCCGTTGGTCCGCCGCTGTTCGCGGCAGGGGCCGCGTCGTCTTGTCCTCCAGGAGTCCGCCATGCGCCATGCATCGCCCATCACCGTTTCCGCCGCCGATATGCCCCGTCTCGAACGGCTGCTCGATGACCTGCCCGAATTCGGCCCCGTGGCCGAGGCCCTGGACGAGGAGCTGGCCCAGGCCCGGGTGGTGGCGCCTGGCGAGGTCGGTGCCGTGGTCACCATGAATTCCCGCGTTCGTTGCCGCGAGACCGATACCGGCAAGGAGTATCAGGTGGTGCTGGTCTATCCCGAGGATGCCGGCGTGGAAGGGCGGGTGTCGGTACTGGCGCCGGCCGGCAGCGCACTGCTCGGGGCGACGCCTGGCGAGCACCTGAGCTGGCCGGTGCCCGGCGGCAAGGAGCAGCAGGTGGAATTGTTGGCGCTGGAGCCGGTCGAGGCCTAGTCGTCCGCGACCTCGGGCAGGTCCGGCAGGGCCCTTAGCAGGCGCTCGTAGTGGGCGCCATCGAAGGGGCGATCGGCGTCGAGCATGGCTTCGATCTCGAAGGACAGCGCCTGGGCCATCAGCAGCACCGCTTCCTCGCGCTCGTAGCCGACCAGGGTCAGCTTGTTGAGCACGGCCTGGACATAATCCGGCTCGCCGGCGGCGAGCTGGTTCTCCATCGCTTCGATCAGATGGGAGGACACGAAGGATTCTTCGTCATCGGCGTGGTCAATCATGTCTGGATACCTTTTGTTACAGTGCGACCCCTGATTCTGGCCTGGAGTCTTCTAGATGATCACCTGCTATCGCCTGTCCGCCAACGAGCTGGTGGCCCAGCCGCTGTCGCCGGGAGACGCTCTGCCGGACGATTTGCTCTGGGTCGATCTGCTCGATCCCAGTGAGGCGGAAGAGCGCTATCTGGAGCAGGCACTGGCGATGGACATCCCCACCCGGGAAGAAATCGCCGAGATCGAGGAATCCTCGCGACTCTATCAGACCGACCAGGCCCTGCACCTGACCACCACCGTGGTCAGCGGCTTCAGCGAGCATCAGCCGCAGGCCTCGGTGGTCAATTTCGTGCTGACGCCCGAGTGGCTGGTAACGGTGCGTTACGCCGAACTGGCCGCTTTCAAGACCTTTCTCGGCAAGGCCCAGCAGCAGGCGAGCCAGCACTGTCGCAGCGATGTCATCTTCGCCTCGCTGCTGGATAGCCTGGTGGATCGGGTGGCCGACATCCTCGAATCGGTGCAGGCGCATCTCAATCGCCTGGCCAAGGCGGTGTTTCGCGAACCCCTGGATCCCCATCAGGAAAAGCAGCCGAAGACCGACCTGCAATCCATCGTCAAGCAGCTCGGTCGCAGCAACCAGCTGCTGGCCCAGCTCAGCGAAAGCCTGTTGGGCATCAACCGCATCGTCTCCTATCTGCGCCGGGCAGGTGCCACCTGGATCTCCGGTACGGCCAAGACCTGGTTCAAGACGCTGGAGCGCGACGTGCGTTCGCTGAGCGACTACCAGACCAAGATGAATGGCGAGATCGGCTTTCTGCTCGACGCCACCCTGGGGTTGATCAGCGTGGAGCAGAACAACATCGTCAAGGTGTTCACCATCGCCTCGGTGCTGTTCCTGCCGCCAACGCTGGTGGGCACCGTCTATGGCATGAACTTCAAGGTCATGCCGGAGCTGGACTGGCACTACGGCTATCCACTGGCGCTGGGCGCCATGGTGGTCTCGGCGCTGATTCCCTATGCCTGGTTCAAGTTTCGCCGCTGGCTATAGCCGGCGGCATCCATCGCACCTCGAGGAGACAAAACTATGCGTATCGGATTCATCGGCCTGGGTGGCATGGGCCAGGGCATGGCCGCCAATCTGCTCAAGGCCGGTCATGAGGTAGTGGTCTGGAATCGCTCCCCCGAGCCGGTAGAGGCCCTGGTCGCCCAGGGTGCCCGTGCGGCGGCGACGCCGGCGGAGGCCTTCGATGTGGAGGTGGTCTTCAGCATCCTGGCCAATGACGCCGCCACCCGCGAGGTGGTCCTCGACAGCGGCGCCCTGCAGCAGGCGCGGGCCGGACTGATTCACGTCAGCATGGCCACCCTGTCGGTGGCCCTGGTCGATGAACTGGTCGCGCGTCATGCCGAAGCGGGCGTGGGCTATGTGGCGGCGCCGGTGTTCGGTCGCACCGACGTGGCTGCCAGTGGCCAGCTCAACATCGTGGTGGCGGGTGCTGAAGCGGCGATCGAGCACGTTCAGCCGCTGCTCGACGTCCTGGGGCGCAAGACCTGGCCGGTGGGCGTGGAGCCGCGCCAGGCCAACGTGGTGAAGATCGCTGGCAACTTCATGATCGCCAGCGCCATCGAAACCATGGGTGAGAGTACCGCCCTGGCGCGCAGCTATGGCGTGGAGCCGGCGGCGTTGCTGGAAATCCTCACCAGCACCCTGTTCGCCGCCCCGGTGTACCAGAACTACGGTCGCCTGCTGACCGAGCGAAAGTTCTCGCCCGCGGCCTTCAAGCTCAGCCTGGGGCTCAAGGACGTCGGTCTGGCCCTGGCGGCCGGGCAGGAAAAGGCGGTGCCGCTACCCTTCGCCAGCGTCCTGAGGGACAACCTGCTGGAGGCCGTCGCCCAGGGCGAGGGCGATCTGGACTGGATCGCGCTGGGACAGAGGTCGCACAAGAAGGCCGGGCTCGACTGAGAGCCTGCCTACTTGCAGGCGGTGCCCAGCGCCGCCAGCGACAGCGGGTAGAACTGCAGGTTGTAGCCCGAGGTCTTGGCCTGGCTGCAGCGCTTGGTGCTGTAGAGGCCGTAGTCGATGATCATCACCGGCTTCTTCTGGGTGCGGAAGTAGCTGTAGGCGTTGCACTCGGCGTAGTCGTAGCAGCTCTCGTTGAGCGCGAAGTCGAACTTGGTGTAGAGGCTCGGCACCAGATCAACGGCGTTCTTCAGGCCCACCAGCAGACTGCGCTTGTGCGCCTCGTCGGCCAGCCAGTTGAGGAAGTCCAGCTGCTGGGCCTTGGTCAGCTTGAGGCCATTGGGGTTGCTGAAGCCGTCGACGTTGTCCGGGTCCACGCCCTGGCAGCCCTTCTGCACGGCCAGGTCCAGACGCTTGGCCAGCAACACGCGGACGTCGGTGCGCCGGATGTCCAGCCAGCGCTCGCCCGGCCAGGCGTCCAGCGCCTTGCCCAGGGCCGCCTTGGGGTAGAGGGCGGCATCGGGTCGCCAGTCTTCCCAGGTACCGGCGCTGAAATAGCAGATCACCGTCTTCCCATTGCCTTTCAGGTTGGCGATTACCGCCTTGCTGGTGTCATAGAGATCGATGTCGTAGAGGGTGCGATTGGGCTTTTGCAACACGCCGTTCAGCTGGACATGCCAGGTGAGTGTCTGGGGCAGCGGCGGGGGCAGGGCGGCCTGGCTGGAGGCAGCGGCGAACATTCCACAAAGCAGGATGGAACAGGCTGAAAGGCGCATGAGACTTGACTCGAACGGCTGGTCAAGTCTTCAGTATCGGCCGCCTGGCCACGGTCCTGAGTGCGGGTGGTCGTCCCTATCGACGGCTGGTCGGCGGCCGCTCAGCGGCCTGCCAGGGCCTTCAGCCAGAGAGCCCTGTCGTAGACGGATTGCAGGTGGGCACAGTGCCACCAAGGCCATACGGCCTGGCTCTCCGTCAGGCAGAGCCGTCCGATGGACGGCTTGCCTGCTCCCGGGCAGCCGCCACTGAGAGGCGGTGAGGGGAGCGCAGGACAGACCTCAGCGCTTGGCCAGCAGCTCGAGACCACGCTTCACGGCGGCGCGGACCTGGGCCGGGGCGGTGCCGCCGATGTGGTCACGGGCATTGACCGAGCCTTCCAGGGTCAGGACGGCGAAGACATCCTGCTCGATCTGATCGCTGAAGCGACGCAGTTCGTCCAGGCTCATCTCGGCCAGGTCCTTGCCGCTATCCACGCCATACTTCACCGCATGGCCGACGATCTCGTGGCAATCGCGGAACGGCAGGCCCTTGCGCACCAGGTAGTCGGCAAGGTCGGTGGCGGTGGAGAAGCCGCGACGCGCTGCCTCGCGCATGATCTCGCGCCGGGGCTTGATGGCCGGCACCATGTCGGCGAAGGCACGCAGGGAGTCACGCAGGGTATCGGCGGCGTCGAACAGGGGCTCCTTGTCTTCCTGGTTGTCCTTGTTGTAGGCCAGCGGCTGGCCCTTCATCAGGGTCAGCAGGCCGGTCAGGGCGCCGAACACCCGGCCGGTCTTGCCGCGTACCAGTTCGGGAACGTCGGGATTCTTCTTTTGCGGCATGATTGAGGAACCGGTGCAGAAGCGGTCGGGCAGGTCGATGAACTGGAACTGGGCGCTGGTCCAGAGCACCAGCTCCTCGGAGAAGCGCGACAGGTGCATCATCGCCAGGGAGGCGGCGGCGCAGAATTCGATGGCGAAGTCGCGATCCGAGACGCCATCCAGGGAGTTGCCGCCGATGGCTTCGAAGCCCAGCAGCTCGCAGGTGACCTGGCGCTGGATGGGGTAGGTGGTGCCGGCCAGGGCCGCACTGCCCAGGGGCATGCGATTGACGCGCTTGCGGCAGTCGACCAGGCGCTCGTGGTCGCGGGAGAGCATCTCGAACCAGGCCAGCAGGTGATGGCCGAAGGTCACCGGCTGGGCGGTCTGCAGGTGGGTGAAGCCGGGCATGATGGTATCGGCCTCGGCCTCCGCCAATTGCAGCAGGCCCTGTTGCAGGCGGTTCAGCTCGGCGAGGATGGCGTCGATCTCGTCGCGCAGCCAGAGGCGGATGTCGGTGGCCACCTGGTCATTGCGGCTGCGGCCGGTGTGCAGCTTCTTGCCGACCACGCCCAGACGCTCGGTCAGGCGTGCCTCGATGTTCATGTGCACGTCTTCCAGGTCGACCCGCCACTCGAAGGTGCCGGCCTCGATCTCGCTGCGGATCTCGTCCAGCCCCGCGACGATGGCGTCGCGCTCGGCTTCGCTGAGCACCCCGGCCTGGGTCAGCATGCGCGCATGGGCCTGGCTGCCGAGGATGTCGTGGCGGTAGAGGCGCTTGTCGAAGTCCACCGAAGCGGTGAAGCGGGCGACGAAGGCGTCGACGGGTTCGCTGAAGCGTCCGCCCCAGGACTGGTTGGTTTTTTCGCTGCTCATGAATCGGCCTGCTGCTGGGCTTGTCGGTGGAAGTGAGAGGGGGCCGATGATAGCAGTCCTGAGCGGGTTCCGGCCTGATTCAACGGAGCCGACTTGCCGACGAGTGGTATCTGACCCACACTGGCTCCATGATACTCGAACGCCGCAAAACCCCTCGACCGGTCAAGGTCGACGACTTCTTCGTCCCGGCGCTCTGCGAACCGGAAGCCCTGCTCGTGCTGGTGGTGCTGGCCGAGCTGCTGGTGCTGGTCCTCGTCTTGGCGGAGCCCTTCACCCTGCAGTTCAACTGGATCCGGCTGGCGCTGGTGTCGCTGTTCGTGCAATGGATCGTGCTGCTGTCGGCGGCGCTGCTCTGTCGCCTGCGGCCCTGGCTCGCACGTCATCGACCGGTGGTGGCCGGCGGTTTCTGTTGCGCCATCGTGGTGGCGCTGACGCTGCTCTGCACCCTGGTAGCCGACTGGCTGCAACTGGCCGGTCCGCTGCAGCGGACCGGCGAGGTGCGGCTCTACATGCGCCATGCACTGATCGCCCTGATCATGTCCATGCTGCTGCTGCGCTACTTCTGGCTGCAGAGCCAGTGGCGCCGCCAGCAGCAGGCCGAGCTGCACGCGCGTATCGAGTCCCTGCAAGCGCGCATCCGTCCGCACTTCCTGTTCAACAGCCTGAACAGCATCGCCAGTCTCATCGCCCTGGATGCGGACAAGGCCGAGCGCGCGGTGCTGGACCTCTCGGCCCTGTTCCGTGCCAGTCTGGCCCAGCCCGGTACCAAGGTGCGCTGGTCCCAGGAGCTGGAGCTGTCACGCCGCTACCTGGAGATCGAGCGCTTGCGCCTGGGTGATCGCCTGCAGCTGCAATGGGACGTGGACGGGGTGCCGGCGGATCTGCCGATTCCCCAGCTGACCCTGCAGCCGCTGCTGGAAAACGCCCTGATCTATGGCGTCGCGCCGCGTATCGAAGGCGGTTTGGTGACCATCTTCGCCACCTACCGAGACGGGGTGTTCGAACTGGTGATCAGTAACCCCTACGATCCCGAGGTGGAGCAGCAGCCACGCCCGCCAAAGGGTACTCGTCAAGCTTTGAGCAATATCGAGGCGCGATTAACGGCACTTTTCGGACCAGCTGCGAGTCTCAAAATCGAACGCCGCGACCAGCGGCATACAACGTCTCTTCGCTATCCATGCGAGCGACTCATGCGGGAAGCCTGAGCTTATGAATGTCCTGATCGTCGATGACGAACCCTTGGCGCGCGAGCGTCTGGCCCGTCTGGTGGGGCAACTGGACGGTTATACCGCCCTGGAGCCAACAGCCACCAACGGTGAGGAAGCCCTCGCTTTGGTCGAAAACCTCAAGCCTGACATCGTCCTGCTCGACATCCGCATGCCGGGTCTGGACGGTTTGCAGGTGGCCGCGCGTCTCTGCGAGCGCGAATCGCCGCCCGCGGTGATCTTCGTGACCGCTCACGATGAGTACGCGCTCGACGCCTTCCAGGTGAGTGCCGTTGGCTATCTGGTCAAGCCGGTACGCCAGGAAGACCTGGCTGCCGCCTTGGGCAAGGCCCAGCGTCCGAACCGGATGCAGCTTGCCGCCCTGACCAAGCCGCCGGCCAGCGGTGGTCCGGGGCCGCGCAGCCATATCAGCGCCCGGACCCGCAAGGGTATCGAGCTGATTCCGCTGGACGACGTGGTCTACTTCATCGCCGACCACAAATACGTGACCCTGAGACACTCGGGTGGCGAGGTCCTGCTGGACGAACCGCTCAAGGCCCTGGAAGACGAGTTTGGCGAGCGCTTCGTACGTATCCACCGCAATGCCCTGGTGTCCCGCGAGCGCATCGAGCGCCTGCAGCGTACCCCTCTGGGTCACTTCCAGCTGTTCCTCAAGGGCATGAATGGCGATGCGCTGACCGTCAGCCGCCGCCATGTGGCCGGTGTGCGTCGCCTGATGCACAGCATCTGACGTCGCTTCCGGGTCGGTGACCGGCGCGCAGCGGGGGAGGGGCGCCGGTCGACCTGCTATCATGGCCGGCAATCTGACGTGCCGGTAATGTCCATGCTCCGCGAAATTCGTATCGCCACGCGCCAGAGTGCCCTGGCACTGTGGCAAGCCGACTATGTGAAAGCCCGCCTCGAAGCGGCGCATCCGGGATTGCGGGTGAGCCTGCTGCCCATGACCAGCCGCGGCGACAAGCTGCTCGACGCACCGCTGGCCAAGATTGGCGGCAAGGGTCTGTTCGTCAAGGAGCTGGAAAACGCCCTGCTCGACGGCAGCGCCGACATCGCCGTGCATTCGATGAAGGACGTGCCCATGGAATTTCCTGCGGGCCTCGGGCTATACGCCATCTGCGAGCGGGAAGACCCGCGCGACGCCTTCGTCTCCAATCGCTATGCGCGCCTCGCCGATCTGCCCCACGGCAGCGTGGTAGGCACCTCCAGCCTGAGACGCCAGGCCCAGTTGCTGGCCCTGCGACCGGACCTGGAGATCCGCTTCCTGCGCGGTAACGTCAATACGCGCCTGGCCAAGCTCGACGCCGGCGACTACGACGCCATCATCCTGGCCGCCGCCGGCCTGATCCGCCTGGGCTTCGCCGAGCGCATCCGAGAATCCCTGACCGTCGAGAACAGCCTGCCTGCCGGTGGCCAGGGCGCCGTGGGCATCGAATGCCGGACCGACGATGCCGAGGTCCACGCCCTGCTCGAACCCCTGCATCATTTCGACACCGAGCGCCGGGTCGCTGCGGAGCGCGCCCTGAATCGTCGCCTCAACGGTGGCTGCCAGGTGCCCATCGCCTGCTACGCGGTACAGGAAGGCGAATTGCTCTGGCTGCGTGGTCTGGTCGGTCAGCCTGATGGCGCTCTGTTGCTGCGCGCCGAAGCCCGAGGTCCCGTCAATGATCCGGCCGGTCTTGGCGTGGCCGTGGCCGAAGACCTGCTGGCGCAGGGCGCTCAGGGCATCCTTGACGCCGTCTACGGGATTTCCGGCGAATCATGAGCGGCTGGCGCCTGCTCCTGACCCGGCCGGCGGAGGAGAATCCACCGCTGGCCACTGCCCTGGCCGCGGCGGACATCGCCAGTGCCAGTCTGCCGCTGCTGGAGCTCCAGCCGCTGGCGGAAACCCCCGAACAGCGCACCCTCTGGCTCGATCTGGACCGCTATGCCGCCGTGCTGGTGGTGAGCAAGCCGGCCGCTCGCCTGGGGCTCGCCGCCCTGGACCGCTACTGGCCGCAACCGCCGCTGCAGGCCTGGTTCGCCGTGGGCGCGGCCACTGCGGCGGTGCTCGAAGACTATGGTCTGCATGTGCACTATCCCCCACGCGAAGACAGCGAAGGCCTGCTGGCCCTGCCGGCCCTGGCCGACGCCTTGCAGCGTCCTGAGCCCCAGGTGCTGCTCTTGCGTGGCGAAGGGGGGCGCGATCTGCTGGTCGAGACCCTCAGCGCCCGTGGTGTCCGTGTCGAGGTGCTCGAACTCTATCGCCGCCAGTGTCCGCAGTACCCTGCAGGGCAGGTCCTAGAGACCCTGGCAGCGGAACGCCTGAATGCCATCATGGTCAGCAGTGGGCAGGGTTTCGCGCATCTGCAGGCCTGTGCGGGTGCGGATTGGCCCGTGGTGCGCCGTTATCCCCTGCTGGTACCCAGCGCCCGAGTGGCCGAACTGGCGCGCGCCAGTGGCTGCCCCCGCGTGATCGAGTGCCAGGGCGCCAGCGCCGGCGCTCTGATCGCCACGCTAGCCCATCACCATCCGGATTGACCCTACAAGGAATTCCCGTGAGCGAAACTCAAGCCCCCCGCGCCGATGACGTCTCTCCCGATCCTGTCGTGACTCCCGCCTCGCCACCACCGGCACCGCCTCCGGTAGGTGCGCGCCGCAAGGGCTCCGGCAAGGCGTCCGGTCTCGCGCTGCTGGCCCTGCTGGTAGCCGCTGGTGGCCTGGGAGTGGGCGGCTGGAGTGTCTGGCAACTGCAGCAGATACACCAGAACGAACAGGCTCAGACGGCCCAGGCCGAGGACCTGCGCAGCCAGTTGCGGCAGCTGGAGGTACGCAACCAGGCGCTGAGCGCCGATCTGGCACGCCTGCCGTCGGCCAACGAGCTGGAAGAACGCCGTCGTCAGCTCGGTGCCCTGCAAGGTGATCAACAGCACCTCGCCGAACAGTTCAAGGAGGTGGTCGGCCAGAGTCGCCAGGCCTGGCGCCTGACCGAGGCCGAGCATCTGCTGCGCATGGCGACCCTGCGCATGACTGCCCTGCAGGACGTGCCCAGCGCCCAGAATCTCCTGCAGGGTGTCGATGACATCCTCAAGGCGCAGAACGATCCGGCGGCCTTCAACGCACGTCAGCAGGTGGCCAATGCCCAGCAGACGCTGCGACAGCTGCCCGATCTGGACCGGACCGGGCAGTTCGTCCAGCTGGCCTCGCTGCGCAATCAGGTACAGAGCCTGGAGCCATTGCCGCCACGCTTCTCCGCCACCGTGGCCGATCAGCCCGGCGTCGAGAAGGCCGCAATACCGCCGAGCAATGCCTTGCAGCAATGGTGGCAGGACTTCCGCCAGCGCATCTCCAGCTATTTCCGCATCGATTTCTCCGCCGACCAGCCGATCCGCCCGCTGCTGGCCGAGGAATCCCTGGCCCAGGTACGCCTGGCCATGAGCCTGGCGCTGGAACAGGCGCAATGGGCCGTGCTCAACGGCAATCAGGAGGTCTATCGGCTGTCCATCGAGCAGGCGCAAGACGTCCTCGCCGCCCATTTCAACAACCAGAATCCTGACAGCCTTGCAGTCAAGCTGCGCCTGCAGGAGCTGGCCGAGCGCCCGGTCACCTTCGAGGCGCCTGACCTGACGCCGGCCCTGACCGCGCTGCAGGCCTATATCGCGCAACGTCAGCAAATCCAGCCGACCAATGCCGCCGGCGCGGCTCAGGAGAATCGCCCATGAAGCGCCTGTACCTGCTGTTCCTGTTCGCCCTGCTCGTCGGTCTGGGCGTCGCCGTGGTGCTGGCCAAGGAGCCGGGCTATGTGCTGCTGTCCTACAGCAACTTCCGTTATGAATCGAGCCTCTGGGCCTTCCTGGCCCTGTTGGTGGCGATCTGGCTGGCGCTCTACATCCTCAAGCTGGTGTTGGGCGCCCTGGGCCTGACCGGCAAGGTGCTCAACCCCTGGTCGCGGCACAATCGCCAGCGGCGCCTGGAGCAGGCCCGCCACAAGGGCCAGCTGGAACTTGCCGAGGGGAACTGGAGCGGTGCCCTCAAGCATCTGAAAGGCGCGGCCGAGCACGCCGACCAGCCGCTGTTCGTGCTGCTGGGCGCGGCCCGCGCCGCCAACGAACTTGGCGACCTGGAAGAGCGCGATCGCCTGCTACGTCAGGCCCGGGAGCGCGAGCCTCAGGCCGAGCTCGCCATCGGCCTGCAACAGGCCCGCCTGCAGATCGACCGGGGTCAGTACCTGGAAGCGCGTGACAGCCTGGCACCGCTGCAGGCCAAGTATCCGAAGAATGGCGAGGTGCTGCTGCAGCTGCAGCGTCTGCAGGTGACCCTGCGCGACTGGCCGGCCCTGATCGCCCTGCTGCCGCAGCTGCGCAAGCAGCAGGTCTTGCGGCCCCAGGAGCAGGACGACCTGGAGCGCAAGGTATGGATCGCTACCCTTGACGAGGTCCCGGCTCAGGGCGCCGAGTCGGCGGTGGATGCCCAGTGGCAGCAGGTCCCCACGGCGCTCAAGGGCGATGCCTCGGTGGTGCTGGCCTATGCCCGCCAGTTGCGCGCCATCGGCCGTGACGATCTGGCCGAAGAGGTCTTGCACATCACCCTCAATCGCCAGTGGGACGAGCGCCTGGTCGAACTCTATGGCCAGCTGCGTCCTCGCGACGCCAGCCGGCCACTGCACCATGCCGAGGGCTGGCTCAAGGACAAGCCCCAGGATCCGGTGCTGTTGCTGGCCCTGGGGCGGCTGTGCATGAACAACCAGCTGTGGGGCAAGGCGCGTGAGTACCTGGAGCGCAGCCTGGCGCAGCGTCCCTCGGCGATCACCGCCGGCGAGCTGGCCCGGGTGACCATGCAGCTGGGCGATGTGAGCCGCAGTCAGCAGCTCTTGCAAAGCCAATGGCGCGATCCGGCGGCTGGTTCGCTACCCCCGGCGAAGGGCTGACAACCTCCCTCGCTAGCCCGGGTCCTTGAAAGGTGCCCGGGCTTTCACTACCGTAACGTCCCAATTCCCTGTTGGAGACGGCGCGTCCGTGACTAGTCCCCGCTTCATCTTCCTGTTCATGGCCGCCACCTGCGCGGTGCTCATGGGCGTCGGTCTCTATCTTGAGCACGTGGTTGGGCTGGAGCCCTGTCCGCTGTGCGTCATGCAGCGGATCTTCTTCATCCTGGTCGGTGTGGTCGCCCTCATCGCCGGCATCCAGGCGCCTGGCAAGCGAGGCCGCCGTATCTACGGGGTCACCCTGCTACTGCTGGCCGCGGCCGGTGCGGCCACCGCCGGGCGCCAGGTCTATCTGCAGACGGTGCCGGCGGAAGAGCTGGCGGCCTGCCTGCCCAGCCTGGACTACATGATGCAGGCGCTGCCCTTCCAGGAGATCATTCGCCTGGTGCTGCACGGCACCGCCGACTGCGCCGAGGTCAACTGGACGCTGTTCGGTCTGAGCATCCCGGAATGGAGCCTGTTGGCCTTCGTGCTGCTCATGGCCTTGAGCCTGGTCAAGATCTTTCGCCGTCGCTGACTTTCTCCGAGCAACGGCACTCGCCTGGCGAGACGATGTCGGTATAGTTCCTGATAACACCCGGGCGCCTGCGCCCGGACCGTTTCGCCCGTATAGAGAGCTGCCGTCATGCTAGAAACCTGCCGCAATGCCCAGGAACGCTGGGGTGGGGTCCACCAGCTGATCGACCGCTGGCTGATTGCCCGCCGCGAGCTGGTGACCGCCTACGAAACCCTGGACATGGAGCCCCTGCTGGGTCCGGTGCGCGAGGTGAGCGAATTGGAGCGCCTCTGCGACATGCTGGTCGACTACATGTCCACCGCGCACTTCGAGATCTACGAGCAATTGGTGGCTGAAGCCCGCGAATTCCAGGACGAGCGCGCCATCGAGTTCGCCGACAGCGTCTATCCGCGCCTGCAGGCCCTGACCGACGCCGCCCTCAACTTCAACGACAGATTCGAGCGTGGCGCCTATCGCGACCCGGGGCTGCTGACCATCGAGCTCAAGCTGCTGGGCGAAACCCTGCGCGAACGCTTCGAGTTGGAAGACTGCCTCATCGAGGTGCTGCACACCTCGCACCAGCAGCCGCGGCTGGCCTCGGTCTAGACCCGGATCACCCGTGCCGCCTCGGCCAGCAGGTCGAGGTCCGCTGGCGCTGCCCCGCGCGGTGCCAGGGCATGCAACCAGCCTCCCGGGTGCTGCGCATCGCGGCACGGCCAATGCGCCGCCAGTCGCGCCAGGCGGGCGAGCTGTTCACGTTCCGCCGCCAATTCCAGTCCCTTGAGCTGCTCGCGCAGCGCCGCCAGGCGTTCATCGACTCCGGAGGGGGTCTTCCAGGCCTGGCGCAATTGCCGCAGAGGGCGCACCACCGTGTCCTGCCAGTGCTGCGAGGCACGCTGCAGCCGGGTCAGCCCCTCGGCATCCAGGGCGCAGGCGCGCCGATCCAGCCAGAGCGCCGTCAGGACCAGGCAGACATCGGCCCCGGCCTCCTGCAGACGCAAACAGGCGCCTTCCACGCCAGGCCGGGCGTATACTGCCAACGCGAATTCCCACAGGTCCTCTTGCATGTCCGCCTCCCCATTCGTGGGTGGTGGAGCTGCTACACTCCGCCGCCATGATCCGACTACAGAACCTTACTCTACAGCGTGGTCCCCAGCGTCTGCTCGAAAGCGCTGACCTGACCCTGCATCCCGGCCAGAAAGCCGGTCTGATCGGTGCCAATGGCGCCGGCAAATCCAGTCTCTTCGCCCTGTTGCGCGGCCAGCTCGGCGCCGACGCCGGCGACTGCCACATCCCGGCCGCCTGGCGCATCGCCCACATGCGCCAGGAGGTGGATACCCTGGAGCGGCTGGCGGTGGACTACGTACTGGATGGCGACATCGAGTTGCGCCGCATCCAGCGCGAGTTGGCAGCCGCCGAAGCGGCCCAGGACGGTAATGCCCTGGGCCGGCTGCATGCCGACTTCGAGGCCGGCGACGGCTATACCGCCGATGCCCGGGCCCGCAAGCTGCTGGCCGGTCTGGGCTTCACCACCGCGCAGATGGAGCGCCAGGTCGGCGACTTCTCCGGTGGCTGGCGGATGCGCCTGAACCTGGCGCAGGCGCTGATGTGTCCCTCGGACCTGCTGTTGCTGGACGAACCCACCAACCACCTGGATCTGGACGCCATCCTCTGGCTGGAAGACTGGCTCAAAGGCTATCCCGGCACCCTGATCCTGATCTCCCATGACCGCGATTTCCTTGATGCGGTGGTCGATCACGTGGTGCATCTGGACCAGCAGAAGCTGGTGCTCTATCGCGGCGGCTATTCCAGCTTCGAGCGCACCCGCGCCGAACGCCTGGCGCAGCAGCAGCAGGCCTACGACAAGCAGCAGGCCCAGCGCGCCCACATGGAGAAGTACATCGCCCGCTTCAAGGCCCAGGCCACCAAGGCGCGCCAGGCACAGAGCCGGATCAAGGCCCTGGAACGCCTGGAAGAGCTGGCGCCGGCTCATGTCGACTCGCCCTTCGAATTCGTCTTCCGCGAGGCGGACAAGCTGTCCAGCCCGCTGCTCGACCTGGCCGAGGGCCGGCTGGGCTACGGCGAGACCACCATCCTGCATCCGGTCAAGCTGCAACTGACGCCGGGCGCACGGATCGGCCTGCTCGGTCCCAATGGCGCCGGCAAGTCGACCCTGATCAAGACCCTAGCCGCGGAGCTCGAACCCCTCGGCGGCCGGCTGCAGCGGGGCGAGAATCTGGCTATCGGCTACTTCGCCCAGCATCAGCTCGATTCCCTGGACGCCAAGGCCAGCCCGCTGCTGCACCTGCAGCGCATCGCCCCTGGCGAGCGCGAGCAGAGTCTGCGCGATTTCCTGGGTGGCTTCGACTTCCGTGGTCCACGCTGCGATGAGACGGTGCTGAATTTCTCCGGTGGCGAAAAGGCACGTCTGGCCTTGGCCTTGATCGCCTGGCAGAAGCCCAACCTCCTGCTGCTGGACGAACCCACCAACCACCTGGACCTGGACATGCGCCTGGCCCTGACCCTGGCGCTGCAGGAATTTGCCGGGGCGGTACTGGTGGTGTCTCACGATCGCCATCTGCTCAAGAGCACCACCGACGAATTCCTGCTGGTGGCCGACGGCAAGGTACAAGCCTTCGACGGCGACCTGGACGACTACAGCCGCTGGCTGGTGGATTTCCGCGCCCGTCAGGAGCCAGGCCTCGTAGCCGGCGAGGGCGCCGCGGTCGACAAGACCGACCGCAAGGCGCAGCGTCAGGCCGCCGCGGCCCTGCGCCAGCAGCTGGCGCCGCTGAAGAAGACCGCCGACAAGCTGGAAGCGGAGCTGGGCAAGCTGCAGGAAAAACTCGCCACCCTGGAGGCTCGGCTGGGTGACAGCGGTCTCTACGACGCCGCGCGCAAGGACGAGCTGCGCCAGGCACTGGCCGACCAGGCCGCCGCCAAGACCCGTGAAGCAGAACTGGAAGAGCAGTGGCTGGAGGCCCTGGAACGGCTGGAAAGCCTGCAAGCCGAACTCGAGGGGGCCTGATGATCGAGTGGCTGCACACCTGGCTGCCCGGCTGGGGCGACTACCTGCTGGTAGCCGGCCAGGTCGCCTTGGTGCTGCTGATCGGCTATGTGCTGCAGCGCATCGTCGCCCGCGCCGTCACCGGCCTGGGCGAGCGCTATCCGCTGCCGCCGCAGATCGTCCTGGGGCTGCGCGGGACCCTGCGCTGGCTGATCATGGGCAGTGCCATCCTCATGGCTCTGGAGCGCTTCGGCGTATCCGCCGCCGTGCTCTGGACGGCCATCTCCGGTTTCGTCGCCGTGGCGGCGGTGGCCTTCTTCGCCATCTGGAGCGTGCTGTCCAATCTGTTCTGCGCGGTGCTGATCTTTACCGTCGGGCCCTTCCGCCTGGGCGATCGTATCGAGGTGCTGGACGCCTCGGACAAGCCCGGCATCAAGGGGCGGGTGGTGGCCATCAACATGCTCTTCGTGACCCTGCAGGAGCTGGACGACAACCAGGAAGGCGCCCTGGTGCAGATCCCCAACACCCAGTTCTTCCAGAAGTCGGTACGCCGTTGGCGTGATGCCGACGGCTCCTTCGACTTCCACCTCGACAGGTAAGCCCATGAGTCTGCAGGTCTGGACCGGTTTCTTCATCGCCTGCTGGATGATCAGCCTCTCGCCGGGGGCAGGCGCTGTCGCCTCCATGAGCGCGGGCGTCAACCACGGTTTCCGGCGCGGCTACTGGACGGCACTGGGCCTGCAGCTGGGGCTGGCCCTGCAGATCGCCGTCGTCGCCGTGGGTGTCGGCGCCTTGCTAGCGACCTCGCAGCTGGCCTTCACCCTGATCAAGTGGTTCGGGGTTCTCTATCTCGCCTACCTGGCCATCCGCCAATGGCGCGCGGCGCCGTTGGACCTGGGCGAACAGGTGGCCGGCGAACGTCTGCCACCGCGTATCAGCGCCCTGATCATGCGTGGCTTCCTGGTCAACGTGAGCAACCCCAAGGCGCTGATCTTCCTGCTCGCGGTATTGCCGCAGTTCGTCGATCCCCGGGCGCCCCTGGCCGCGCAGTACCTGATCATCGGGGCGACCATGGTCACCGTCGACCTGATCGTCATGGCCGGCTACACGGGCCTCGCCGCCCGGGTACTGACCCTACTGCGCACCCCGCGTCAGCAGCGCATCACCAACCGGGTCTTCGCCAGCCTGTTCCTCGCCGCCGCGGCGCTGCTGTCCACGGTGCGCCGCGCCGCGATCTGAAGCCGGCCGCTACCAGGCCACCGCCTGACCCTGCCAATCCCAGAAACTGCCGGTCTCGGCCGGGGTGCGGGCGGCCAGTACTTCCAGCAGCCGCTCCGCCGCATAGCCTGGCGTAAACAGCTTGTCAGCCGGCACCCGTGCCTGGAAGGGGCGTGACAGCGCGGTATCGGTGGTGCCGGGATGCAGGGCCAGCACGCAACTCTGGGGGTTGAGTCGAGCCAGTTCGATGCTGGCGCAGCGCAGTCCCTGGTTGAGCGCGGCCTTGGCCATCCGGTAGCCATACCAGCCACCCAGGCGGTTGTCGCCAATGGAGCCGACCCGTGCCGAGAGCGCCGCGATCTGGCAGGGATGCTGGCCCTTGAGCAGCGGCGTCAGCTGCCGGATCAGCAACAGCGGCAGTACGGCATTGGCCAGATAGCTTTCCACCAGGCCGGCCTGACCCACCTGCGCCAGGCTCTTCTCGGCCTGTGCCTGCTCGCCCTGCAACAGGCCCGAGGCGCACAGCAGCAGGTCCAGGCGCGGCGTCGCGCCCGCTAGCCGGGTCGCCAGGTCGGTTGCGGCGAGCGGATCGACATCAAGCCGGCGCAGACGCGGGCCGTGCTGCCGCGCCAACTCGGTCAGGCCCTCATGGGCTTCAGCCTGGCGCGCGCAGGCCCAGACCAGGCCCACGTCGTCACGGGTCAGCAGCTGCTCGCACAGGGCCAGGCCGAGGCCGCCAGTGGCACCGTACACCAGGGCCTGAGCGGGGTGCTCCAGGCGTTGCCAGAAGGTCATGGGTGGACTCCGGTCGGATCGGTATCCCTGTCCGACCGCGCCGCTGCGCTGGGGTGCGCCGCCACGGCGCGGTATCCTGGGCTTTTGCCGGAGAAATCTCGTGATCCTGTGGATCGATGCCGATGCCTGTCCGCGCGCCGCCAAGGAGCTGGTCTGCAAGTTCGCCCTCAAGCGCAAGCTGGAGGTGGTGCTGGTGGCCGGACAGCCGCAGATCAAGCCGCCCTTCGCCTGTGTCCGCCTGGTGGTGGTACCCAGCGGCCCCGATGCCGCTGATGATCACTTGGTCGAACAGGCACAGCCGGGTGACCTGGTGATCTGCAGCGATATTCCCCTGGCCGATCGCCTGGTGAAGAAGGGCGTGGCTGCCCTTGATCCGCGTGGCCAGGAGTTCGACGAGCGCAACATGGGGCAGCGTCTGGCCATGCGCAATCTGATGACCGATCTGCGTGACCAGGGGCAGATGGGCGGCGGCCAGGCCGGCTACGGCGAGCGGGATCGCCAGGCCTTCGCCAATGCGCTGGATCGGTTGCTGACCCGTCTCCAGCGCGAGGCCGCCGCCAGGCCTGTATGAGCAATGCCGATGCTTCGGACAGGACCTAGGCGGGAACGGCCGTGATGCTGTGCTGCTGCAGCCAGGTACGCAGTTGCGGCAACGGCATGGGTCGACCGAACAGATAGCCCTGCATGAAGTTGCAGCCGTTGGCCTGCAGGAATTGGCGCTGTTCGGCGGTTTCCACCCCTTCGGCGACCACATTCAGGCCCAGCTTGTGCGCCATGGCGATGATCGCCGAGGCGATGGCCATGTCGTTGCTCTGTTTGGGGATGGTGCGAACGAAGGAGCGGTCCACCTTGAGCGAGTCCACCGGTAGCCGACTCAGGTAGGCCAGCGACGAGTAGCCACTGCCGAAGTCGTCGATGGAGACCCGCACACCCAGGGTGCGGATCTCGCCGAGCACCTCGACGGCCACGTTGAGACTGTGCATCAGGGCGTTTTCGGTCACTTCGAGAGTCAGCGCCGAGGCGGGTAGATCTTCGGCCTGCAGCGCCCGGGCGATGGCCTGGGGCAGGAGGCGATCACTCAGATTCAGCGCCGAGCAGTTCACCGACACCCGGAGCGCCAGGTAGCCCTCGCGGCGCAGCTGGGCCAGGTCGGCACAGGCCTGGCGCATGACCCAGCCATCCAGGTCAGCGATCAGCCCGGTTTCCTCGGCGACGCGAACGAAGCGTTCGGGACTCAGCGGACCCAGCACCGGATGCTGCCAGCGGACCAGGGCTTCCAGGCCGACGGGCCCGCCCGCGGGGTCGACGATAGGCTGGTAGGCCACGTGCAGGCCGCCCTGGGCCAGGGCGTGGCGCAGGTCCATCTCCAGGCTGAGCAGGTCATCGGCCTCGCGCTGGAGTTCGGTGGTGAACCTCTGGCTGCAATTGCGCCCGCTGCGCTTACAGTGGCCGACTGCCAGGCCGGCACTGCGCAGCAGCTGGCCGGCGTTGGCGCCATCCTGGGGATAGTGGGCGATCCCCAGGCTGAAGGTCATGGCGATGCGCTGCCCGGCCAATTCGAAGGGCGGGCGCAGCTGCTCCAGCAGACGCAGGGCCAGGGGCTGGCTGTCGCCGCGCTGGCCCAGGGGCAGCAGCAGGCTGAATTCGTCGCCGGCATAGCGGGCCAGTGGTAGATCGTTGTCGAGCACGGCGCGAATCCGCTGCGCCATCTGGATCAGCAATTCATCGCCAAGGGCATGGCCGAGGCTGTCATTGATGCGTTTGAAGTGGTCGATGTCCAGCATCAACAGGGCGAACTGCTCGCCGGTCCGCGCCTGACCGATGGCCCGATCCACGGTCTGGATGAAGCTGGCGCCGTTGAGCAGATGGGTGAGGGGGTCGTGCAGGGTGATCTGGTCGAGCGTGGTGGAGACCCGTTCCAGACGCAGGCGCTGGGCATGGAAGCGCTCGCCAGCCCAGGCGGCGAGGAGGCCGACCATGATGATGAACAGGGTGCCGAGCGCGATCCCCATGCCCAGCTCCAGATGCTGGTTCATTTCCGCCAGGCCATCCGGCTCGAAGCCAACGGGCACGGCCAGGGTCAGGGCGGCCATGCCGGTGAAGTGCATGGACACGATGGCGAAGCCGAGTCCCAGGCTCCCCAGCAGGCGCAGCCAGACGGTCCTGAGGCCAGTCCTGCCGCGCAGGCGGAAAGCCAGCAGCAGGGCGCCAAGGGAGGCCAGGCTGGCGATCACCACCGAGACCACCACCAGCAGCGGATCGTAGAGCTGCACCGCCACCGAGTGCATGGCCAGCATCCCGGTGTAGTGCATGGTCGCGATGCCCAGGCCGGCGGCCAGAGAGGCGAGCAGATACTGAGGTGCGGTCAGGGATTCGCGACCGATCAGGTGCATCACCGTGTAGGACACGGCAATGGCGATCAGCAGCGAGCCCAGGGTCTGCAGCGGGGCATAGTGCACATGGATGCCGATCTTGAACGACAGCATGGCCAGGAAGTGCATCGACCAGATGCCACCACCCAGGGCGATGGCGCCGATCAGCTTGGCCAACTCGCTGCCGCGGCGGGAGCGACTGTTGGTCACCCAGTCGGCCATGGCCAGGGCGGTATAGCCCGCCGCACTGGCGATAAGGTAGGACAGCACCACCAGTACGCCTTCGTACGTGTTGGCGGCCAGGACCTGATGACCGGGGGGAAGCAAGGTGGAGAAATTCAGCATGCTCAATCGCCAGCTTGCCGCACGGGCGTTAAAGGAGGTTGATGCTCAGGGCATCGGCAGCGGCGGCCGAGCCTTTAATCCGGTCGATGGGCGTAGCCGCTAACCGGACGTTCGCCCATCAGACCTTGGGTGCGCGGCTGCGGCGCCAGAGCCAGAGCAGCAGGCCGATCACCACCAGGCCGCCCAGCACCATCAGTTCATAGCGCTTGAGATTGCCCAGCACGCCTTCGAGAACCGCGCCGAAGTGGTAGGCGGCGTAGCCCAGCACCGTGGCCCAGACGATGGCGCCGATACCGTTGAGGATCAGATAGCGCGCCGGCGGATAGCCGGACAGGCCGATGGCTACCGGCATCACCGTGCGCAGGCCATAGACGAAGCGAAAGCTCAGCACCCAGAGATCCGGGTGGCGCCGGATGTGCGCCAGCGCCTTATCCCCGGCAGCTTCCCACTTGGGCTTGCGCGCCAGCAGCTTGCGCCCGTGGCGACGACCGAGGAAATACCAGAGCTGATCGCCGGCATAGCTGCCGCAGAAAGCGACCAGTATGACGGTCTGGATGCTCATGTAGTCACGAAAGGCGAGAAAGCCGGCCAGCACCAGAATGGTTTCGCCCTCGAAGAAGGTGCCGAGAAAAAGGGCGAAATAGCCGAAATCGTGGAGGAATTGCTGGAGCATTCGGCGCTACACGAGGTGAATTGAAGATGGCGCAGCCTACCCCGGTTGGCGCCTGGAAAGAAAGTGTGACGGACTTCCGTCCGCCGGGTGCCAGGCGGTCAGCCACAGATTTCACTGCGACCCTGTGTCACGCCAGCTCCGGTCAGCGTCTGCCTTGGATAGGCGCTATAGGCACACCATATTGTCATCTACTGTTACCAATCGGTCATGATTGTGGCCTATAACCCCTCACACTGACCCGTGATCCGGGTCTGGGAGTCGATCGTGAGCTTTACCCCCATCAGCCGTAGCTACCCTGCCACTCGCATGCGCCGCCAGCGCCGCGACGAGTTTTCCCGTCGTTTGATGCGCGAGCATGCACTGACGGTGGATGACCTGATCCTGCCGGTCTTCGTACTGGACGGTGAAGGCCGTCGCGAAGCCGTGCCCTCGATGCCCGGCGTCGAGCGGCTGTCCATCGACCTGCTGCTGGAGGAGGCCGCCGAACTGGTAGCGCTGGGTATCCCCGCCGTGGCCCTGTTCCCCGTCACCCCTGTCGAGCGCAAGTCGCTGGATGGTGCCGAGGCCTACAATCCCGACGGCATCGCCCAGCGCGCCACCCGCGCCCTGCGCGAGCACTTTCCCGAGCTGGGCGTGATCACCGACGTGGCCCTGGATCCCTTCACCACCCATGGCCAGGACGGCATCCTCGACGAGCGCGGCTACGTGCTCAACGACATCTCGGTCGAGGTGCTGGTCAAGCAGGCGCTGTCCCATGCCGCGGCGGGGGCGCAGGTGATCGCACCCTCGGACATGATGGACGGTCGCATCGGTGCCATCCGCGCCGCCCTGGAAGACGCGGGTTATCATAACGTGCAGATCATGGCCTACTCGGCCAAGTACGCCAGCGCCTACTATGGGCCTTTCCGCGATGCCGTCGGCTCGGCCGCCAACCTGGGCAAGGGCAACAAGGCCACCTACCAGATGGATCCGGGCAACAGCGACGAGGCGCTGCACGAGATCGCCGGCGACCTGGCCGAGGGCGCCGACTCGGTGATGGTCAAGCCGGGCATGCCCTACCTGGACATCGTCCGCCGGGTCCGTGAGGAATTCCGCGTGCCGACCTTCGTGTACCAGGTGAGCGGCGAGTACGCCATGCACATGGCCGCGATCCAGAACGGCTGGCTGTCCGAGGCCGTCATCCTCGAATCGCTCTTGGCCTTCAAGCGCGCCGGGGCCAACGGCATCCTCACCTATTTCGCCAAACGCGCCGCCCAACAACTTCGCCAGGGGCCTTCGCGTTCCTAAGGAGCTTCAATGAGTAGCCAGGGTTTCGTCGAAACCGATCTGCAACAATCAGCCACCGTCGAGTCCACGGACCTGACCACCGAGGCGGTCGCGCCAGACGCCGCTGTCCAGCCCGCGCCCGTGGTGGAGGCGCCGCCCGCGCCTACCGTGCCGGCGGCCAACGTGGACGACAGCAGCCTCTATATCCATCGCGAGCTGTCGCAGCTGCAGTTCAACATCCGGGTGCTGGAACAGGCCCTCGACGAATCCTATCCGCTGCTCGAACGCCTCAAGTTCCTGCTGATCTTCTCCAGCAACCTGGACGAGTTCTTCGAGATCCGCGTGGCGGGCCTCAAGAAGCAGATCGCCTTCGCCCGTGAGCAGGCCGGGGCCGACGGCCTGCTGCCGCACCAGGCGCTGGCGCGCATCAGCGAAATCGTCCACGGCCAGGTGGAACGGCAGTACGCCATCCTCAACGACGTCCTGCTGCCGGCCTTGGCCGAGCAGCAGATCCGCTTCATCCGGCGGCGCTACTGGGACGTCAAGATCAAGGCCTGGGTGCGCAAGTTCTTCCGCGACGAGATCGCGCCGATCATCACGCCCATCGGCCTGGATCCGACCCACCCCTTTCCGCTGCTGGTGAACAAGAGCCTCAACTTCATCGTCGAGCTGGAGGGCATGGACGCCTTCGGCCGTGACTCGGGCCTGGCCATCATCCCGGCGCCGCGCCTGCTGCCGCGGATCATCCGGGTGCCCGAGGAGGTCGCCGGTCCCGGGGACAACTACGTCTTCCTGTCCTCGATGATTCACGCCCATGCCGACGATCTCTTCCCCGGCATGAAGGTCAAGGGCTGCTTCCAGTTCCGCCTGACCCGTAACGCCGACCTCTCGGTGGACACCGAGGATGTCGAAGACCTGGCCCGTGCCCTGCGCGGCGAGCTGTTCTCGCGTCGCTATGGCGATGCGGTGCGGCTCGAGGTGGTGGACATCTGCCCGAAACACCTTACCGACTACCTGCTCAAGCAGTTCAATCTGGGCGAAAGCGAGCTGTACAAGGTCAACGGTCCCGTCAACCTGACCCGGCTGTTCTCCATCACCGGGCTGGATAGCCATCCGGAATTGCAGAGCGCCCCCTTCACGCCGACCATTCCCAAGCTGCTGCAGAAGAAGGACAACCTCTTCAACGTGCTGGGCAAGCTCGATGTGCTGCTGCTGCACCCCTTCGAGTCCTTCACCCCGGTGATCGACCTGATGCGCCAGGCCGCCAAGGACCCTAACGTCCTGGCGATCAAGCAGACGCTCTACCGCAGCGGTGCCAACTCCGAGATCGTCGACGCCCTGGTGGACGCGGCGCGCAGCGGCAAGGAGGTGACCGCGGTCATCGAATTGCGCGCCCGCTTCGACGAGGAATCCAACCTGCAGCTGGCCAGCCGCCTGCAGCAGGCTGGCGCCGTGGTCATCTACGGCGTGGTGGGCTTCAAGACCCACGCCAAGATGATGCTCATCCTGCGCCGCGAGAACGGTGAGCTGCGTCGCTATGCCCACCTGGGTACCGGTAACTACCATGCCGGCAATGCCAAGCTGTACACCGACTACAGCCTGCTGACCGCCGACGTGGCCCTCACCGAGGACGTGCACAAGCTGTTCAACCAGCTGATCGGCATGGGCAAGACCCTGCGCATGAAGAAGCTGCTGCACGCGCCCTTCACCCTGAAGAAGAACCTGCTGGAGATGATCAACCGCGAAGCCGTGGCGGCCAGCGAAGGACGTCCGGCGCAGATCATGGCCAAGGTCAACGGCCTCACCGATCCCAAGGTCATCCGCGCCCTCTACAAGGCCAGCCAGGCCGGGGTGAAGATCGACCTGGTGGTGCGTGGCATGTGCTGCCTGCGTCCGGGCGTACCGGGCGTGTCCCACAACATCCAGGTGCGCTCCATCATCGGCCGCTTCCTGGAGCACAGCCGCATCTACTACTTCCTCAACGGCGGTGACGAGAAGCTCTATCTCTCCAGCGCCGACTGGATGGAGCGCAACCTCGACATGCGCGTCGAGACCTGCTTCCCGGTGGAGGGCAAGAAGCTCATCAGCCGGGTCAAGAAGGAGCTGGAAGGCTACCTCACCGACAACACCCAGGCCTGGGTACTGCAGGAGGACGGCAGCTACGTGCGGCAGTCGCCCACTGGCAACCAGAACGCCCGTAGCGTGCAGGCGACGCTGCTGGAGCGGCTGGCCAGTCCGGTGGTGAATACCCGCTGAGGGAGTTTCGGGCCCATGCCACCATGGGCCTAGCCGTTCCGTAGGTTGGGCTGAGCGCCAGCGAAGCCCAACTGTTGGCTTTTCACTGCAAGAGCTGATTATCGTGTTTTGCTGACGGCTCTTGTTTCGCCTGGCCGGCGACTTACTTTTCTTTGCTTGCGGACCGCCGCCCGGTGCAAAGAAAAGTAAGCAAAAGAAAGCACACCCCACGTTTCGGCCCTCCGCTGCGCTCCGGGTCCCCTCGCTCCTTGCTCGGCGTCCTGCCTCGCATCCTCCTAAGCGGCACCTACACTCGGCCTCACTGATGGGGACGGGGCGCAAGCCTAAGGCTTGGGTGTTCACAGGTGTAGCGTGGAAAACCGCGCAGCGTTTTCCACTGATGAGCTTGATCATAAACAGTGGACAAGGCTGCGCCGTTGTCCACGCTACGGGTTACGGGCTCTTCAACCAACACTTTCAGGCTGGCGAATCGCCCCGTTCAGGAGGGCGAACGCCAGTGTCGTGGAGTGGGTCGAGCCGCATGGATGCGGCGAGAGGCCTAACGGGCCATGGACGGCTCGTGTAGGCCGACCCGGAACGGCGCTGGCGTGAGCGAAACGTAGCGTAGCGGAGTAACAGCCGCAGGCTGGCCCGAAGGGCGAGCAACGCGAGTCACCCGCAGCGCAGCGGAGGGCCGGATGTCCAGGGCAAGCGTTTTTGCTTACTTTTTTCCGGGGCGCGCAGCCGCGTTTGAAAAAAGTGAGTCGCCCGGGTGGGCGAAACAAGAAACATCAGCAAAGCTCGATGAACAGCCAGGGCACTTACAAAACCTAGGGTGCAGAGTTGCACATGCAACAGTTGGGCTTCGCTCCCGCTCAGCCCAACCTACGAAAAATCCCCTCAGCGAACGCTCAACCGATACCCCACCCGCTCCAACCACTGGGCTTCCAGCTCGAAGTCGGCCTGGGTGAGGGGGTTTTCCTCCAGCCAGCCGTCGGGGAACTGCACGTCCAGGCTGCGCTCGCCAGCGCTGAGCTGGACGTCCGGAATGCTCTTGTGGCGGATGTGGTGGAAGAGGATGGCGAAGCGCAGCAGCAGGGTCAGGCGCAGCAAGGGCTCGCCTTCCGGGCCCAGCTCCTGCAGGCGATCCTGGGGGATGTTGCGGCGGTGGCCGCGCACGAGCAGTGCCAGGGCTTGCTGGTCACGGCGGGAGAAGCCGGGCAGGTCCGAGTGCTCGATCAGGTAGGCGCCGTGCTTGTGGTACTGGTAGTGGGCGATATCCAGGCCCACACAGTGCAGGCGCGCCCCCCAGCGCAGCAGCTCGGCATGGTTCTCGTCGGTCAGGCCCCAGGCGTCGGCGACCTGGGCCAGGGACTTGAGCGCGCGCTTTTCCACGCGCTCGGCGTGACGCTGGTCCACGTGGTAGCGCTCGGCCAGGCCCTTGAGGGTGCGTTCGCGGACGTCCTCGTGGCTGTGCCGGCCGATCATGTCGTAGAGCACCCCTTCGCGCAGGGCACCTTCGGAAAGGTGGATCTCCTGCAGTTCCAGGGCCTTGAACAGGGCTTCGAGGATGGCCAGGCCACCTGGCAGGATGGCGCGCCGATCCGGCTTCACGCCATCGATGTTGAGCAGGTTGATGTCGCCCTGCTTGAGCAGCTTGCGCTTGAGCCACTCGATGCCGTCCGGGGTGATCTCGCCATTGCCACGGCCGGCGGCCTGGATCGCCAGAGCCACGGCGCGGATGGTACCGGAGGCGCCGAGAGCCTGGTGCCAGCCCATCTCGCGCAGGCCCTGGTCGATATTCATCAATTCCAGGCGCGCGGCAGTGTAGGCACGCGCATATTGGGCCGCGGTGATCTTGCCGTCGGCGAAGAATCTCTTGGTAAAGCTGACGCAGCCCATCTGCAGGCTCTCGCGCTGCAGGGTCTCGAAGCGCTGGCCGATGATGAATTCGGTGCTGCCGCCGCCGATGTCGGTCACCAGGCGGCGCCCGGGCACATCGGGCATGGAGTGGGACACGCCCAGATAGATGAGGCGGGCCTCTTCGCGACCGGAAATGACCTCGACCGCATGGCCGAGCACGGCTTCGGCGCGCTGGATGAATTCGGCGCGATTGCGCGCCTCGCGCAGGGCATTGGTGCCCACCACCCGTACGGCGCCACGCGGCATGCCGGCGATCAGCTGGGCGAAGCGGCGCAGGCAGTCCAGGCCACGCTGGATGGCCTCTTCGCTGAGCAGGCGCGATTCGTCCAGGCCGGCGGCCAGCTGGATCTTTTCGCCCAACCGCTCAAGGATGCGGATCTCCCCGTGGAAATTGCGCGCCCGGACGATATGAAAGCTGTTGGAGCCCAGGTCGATGGCGGCGATCAGTTCGTGGGGTTCGGCTGGCGAAGGCTGCATCTGGAGGCTCTCGGCGATAAACCGCGCCATCGTGCCAGCTAGCCGGTGATGGCTTCAAGCGCACAGCGGTTACGGTTGCGCAAAGTGGCAGAAAAAATAGGGTTTTTCGCCTCAGGAGGCCACCTGACCGATGAACTGGGCCAGTTCCGGTGTCTGCGGGCGGGCGAACAGCTCCTGGGGATGGCCGCTCTCGTGCACCTTGCCCTGGTGCATGAACACCAGCTTGTCGCCCACTTCGCGGGCGAATCTCATCTCGTGGGTGACCATGATCAAGGTCATGCCCTCGCGGGCCAGCTGTTTGACCACGGCAAGCACCTCGTTGACCAGCTCTGGATCCAGTGCCGAGGTGATCTCGTCGCACAGCAGCACCCGTGGCGACATGGCCAGGGCGCGGGCGATGGCCACCCGCTGCTGCTGGCCACCGGACAGCCGATCCGGATAGCTGTCGAATTTCTCCGCCAGGCCGACCCGGTCGAGCATCTGTCGGGCCAGGGCGCGGGCCTCGTCCTTGCTCGTCTTCTTGACCACCTGGGGCGCCAGCATCACGTTTTCGCCCACCGTGAGGTGCGGGAAGAGGTTGAACTGCTGGAAGACCATGCCGACCTTCTGCCGCAGTGAACGCAGGTTGACCCGCGCGGCGTCCAGGTACTCGCCGTCCACCTCGATGACGCCGTCGTTGATCGACTCCAGGCCGTTCAGGGTGCGCAGCAGGGTGCTCTTGCCCGAGCCGCTCTTGCCGATGATGGCCACCACCTGGCCTTCCTCGACGGTCAGGTCGATGCCCTTGAGCACATGATGATTGCCATAGTGTTTGTGCAGGGCGGTCACTCTAAGCAGCGGCATGCAGTCTCCTTTCCAGCCAGCGCGCGGCCAGCGACAGCGGGTAGCAGAGGATGAAATAGCCCAGGGCGGCGAGGCCGTAGACGGTGAAGGGCTGGTAGGTGGCATTGGCGAGCATGCCGCCGATCTTGGTCAGCTCGGTGAAGCCGATGATGGAGGTCACGGCGGTACCCTTGACCACCTGTACCGAGAAGCCCACGGTAGGTGCCACGGCGATGCGTAGGGCCTGGGGCAGGATCACATGACGCAACTGCTCGAAGCGGGTCAGGGCCAGGCTTTCCGACGCCTCCCACTGGCCGTCGGGAATGGCCTCGACGCAGCCGCGCCAGATTTCGGCGAGGTAGGCGCTGGTAAACAGGGTCAGGGCCACGCCGGCAGCCAGCCAGGCGGGAATCTCCAGCCCCAGCAGCGAGACGCCAAAGAACACCAGGAACAGCTGCATCAATAGCGGCGTGCCCTGGAACAGCTCGATGTGCAGGCGCGCCAGCGTGCGTGGCGCCCGCAGCGGCGACAGCCGTGCCCAGAGCACCAGCAGTCCGGCCAGGCCGCCGCCGGCAAAGGCCGCCAGCGACAGGATGAAGGTCCAGTACAGCCCGGTACCGAGGTTGCGGACGATATCCCAGAGGGTGAAATCCATCAGCGGCCTCCCTGGATGAAGCGCCGGCCGATCCAGTGCAGCAGCTGGCGCACGCCGATGGCCATGACCAGGTAGAGCAGGGTGGTCAGCAGATAGGTCTCGAAGGCGCGGAAGTTGCGCGACTGGATGAAGTTGGCGGCGAAAGTCAGTTCCTCGGTGGAGATCTGCGAGCAGACCGCCGAGCCCAGCATCACGATCACCACCTGGCTCGACAGGGCCGGCCAGACCTTGGCCAGCGCGGGCCGCAGGATCACGTGGCGAAAGGTCTCGGCGCGGGTCATGGCCAGGGCCGCGGCGGCTTCCAGCTGGCCCTTGGGTACCGCCTGGATGCCGGCGCGAATGATTTCCGTGGAATAGGCGCCCAGGTTGATCACCATGGCCAGCACCGCCGCCTGCCATTCGCTGATGTGCACCCCCAGCGAAGGCAGGCCGAAGAAGATGAAGAACAGCTGGATCAGAAAGGGCGTATTGCGGATCAGCTCGACATAGACGCCGAACACCCGGTCGAAGGGCGTGAGCCGCCAGGCGCGGCAGACCGCGCCAAGAATGCCCAGGGCAATGCCCAGCACCGCGCCGATGGCGGTCAGCTCCAGCGTGAAAAGGGCGCCCTTGAGCAGCAGATCGCTCTGCTGCAGTACCGGCTGGAAGTCGAACTGGTAGGCCATGCCTTACATGTCCTTGGGTAGCGGCTGGCCCAGCCACTTCTCGGCCTGGCGATCCAGGCTGCCGTCGGCGCGGGCGGCGTCGAGGATGCCGTCCAGCTTGGCCTTGAGCGCCGGTTCGTGCTTGGCCAGGCCGATGTAGTTGGGCGAATTCTTCAGGGTGATCTTCATCTCCGGTGCGCGGTCGGGCTTCTTGTTGGCGATGGACGCCATCACCGAGCTGCCACTGGCGATGAATTCGGTCTGGCCGGCGAGATAGGCGGCGATGGTGGCGTTGTTGTCCTCGAAGCGCTTGATCACCGCGTCCTTGGGCGCCACCTTGCTCAGCTCCATGTCCTCGATGCCGCCGCGGGTCACGGCGACGGTCTTGCCGGCCAGCTCCTCGGGCGTGCTCAGGGTGCTGCCCTTGGCGCCGAACACGCCGAGAAAGAAGGGCGCATAGGGCTTGGTGAAGTCGATGACCTGTTCGCGCTCGGGATTCTTGCCCAGGCTGGAGATGACCATGTCCACCTTGCCGGTGGTCAGGAAGGGAATGCGGTTGGTGCTGGTGACCGGGGTCAGGGCCAGCTTGACCCCGAGCTTGTCGGCGATCAGCTGGGCGGTGTCGATGTCCAGGCCGCGGGGCTTGAGATCCGGGCCCACGGTACCGAAAGGTGGAAAGTCCTGGGGTACGGCGATGCGCACCGTGCCGCGCTGCTGGATATCGGCCAGCTGATCGGCCTGGGCGGGAGCGTGCAGGGCGGTCAGGCCCAAGGCGAACAGGGAGAGGGCGGTCCAGCGCTTGAGCATGACGAGACTCCGGAAGCAGGATGGGATGGCTCTGCCCAGTGCATTTCATGTGCCAGCACCCTGCCGGGCTGCCGCAGAGGCCACTACGCTTGGCGATTGGTCTTACTGGTCTGAACAGTTGGCCGGCGGCTAAGCAGACCTCTGCTTTTAGCGTGAGCCGCTTTGGTGCGCGCTTGTCGTGCCGTGCTCCGCCTTGGGGCCAGGCTTGAACTGGCGGGAAAATCGGCATAAAAGGCGAACTTCCGGACTGACTGGCCTGACCACTCCATGCCCCTCGCAGCCACCCGCGCCGTCCCCCACTATGCCGTCGACGCCATTCGCCAGCTGATCGAGACCGAAGGCTATGCACCCGGCGCGGCGCTGCCGGCGCAACGCGAGCTGGCCGAGCGGCTGGGCGTGAGTCGCGCGTCCCTGCGCGAGGCGCTGTCCACCCTCAGCGCCTTGGGACTGGTCAGCGTCCAGCCTGGACGTGGGGTCTATGTGCAGGAAGCGACGCACGCGGACGGGCCTTGGCCCTTCACCGGCGAGGTCACCCCGGCCCACGTCTTCCAGTTGCGCTTCGCGCTGGAGGGTTTTGCCGCGGGACTGGCCGCCATGACCCTGAGTCCCGCCGATCTGGATCGGCTGGAGGTCAATCTCGGTGCCCTGCACCGGGCACTACGGGCTAACGAGCTGGAAGAGGCAGCGGCGCTGGACTTCGACTTCCATCGCCAGTTGCTGCTGGCCGCGGACAATCCGGCCATGCTGGCAGTGATCACCACCAGCCCCGAGCGCTTTCACGAAAGTCAGAAGCTGCCCTTCGTCCGGCCCGAGCGGGCCCTGGAAACCTGGCAGGAACATCGGCGCATTCTCCGGGCCCTGACCCGGCGCTCGCCAGCGGCTGCGCAGAAGGCCATGCGCGAACATATCCGCAATGCGGCGTTGCGCAGTGGAACCCCCTTCCCGGTGCCTGCTGTCTAAAACGCTGTCCACGATCGGCTGCATGTCGGCAAGCGATGGCGAAAAGGCCTTAGGAATGCGCTTTTACCCCGCGTAGACTCCACTTTCCGAGGCCTTGCCGCCCTGGTTGTCGCCGGCTCGCCAGATCGTGAGCTGCCTTTGCCATCAATGCCCGTCATAGTCACCATCAATGTTCGAATGCTTTCGAAGTGACGGCAGCAGGGCTATCATGGCCATACTTCAAGTCGCACCCGAATTCGGAGAGAGTCAATGAGCGAATACATCACCAACGTCAGCGACGCCAGCTTCGAGCAGGACGTGCTGAAGTCCGACAGCCCCGTGCTGGTCGACTACTGGGCCGAATGGTGCGGTCCCTGCAAGATGATTGCCCCGGTCCTGGACGAGATCGCCAAGGACTACCAAGGCAAGCTCAAGGTCTGCAAACTGAACATCGACGAAAACCAGGACACCCCGCCCAAGTACGGCGTGCGTGGCATCCCGACCCTGATGCTGTTCAAGAACGGCGCGGTCGAGGCCACCAAGGTCGGCGCTCTGTCCAAATCGCAACTGGCTGCCTTCCTCGACGCCAACGTCTGAGGAATCTGGTCGAAAGCCCCGCCATGCGGGGCTTTTTTATGCCTGGACGGCTGGACGTGTACCCATGCAGGTGCTAGATTCCAGACACGACCCCATCAGTGGGCCGTCTTCTCATCTGCTGTAGCCGTCAGTTCTCCTCTTCAGAACGCATCCCGCGAAACTACTCTCGCATCCGGCCGCTCAGCTCGAATCCCTCCCTCGCCTCTTCTCACGTCAACATACGTCTATGAATCTGACCGAACTCAAGCAAAAGCCCATCACAGAACTGTTGGAAATGGCGGATGCCGCGGGCTTGGAAAACATGGCCCGGTCCCGCAAGCAGGACATCATCTTTGCGCTGCTCAAGAAGCACGCCAAAGGCGGCGACGAGATTTCCGGAGATGGGGTGCTGGAGATATTGCAGGACGGCTTCGGCTTCCTGCGTAGCGCCGACTCCTCCTATCTGGCCGGCCCCGACGACATCTATGTCTCCCCCAGCCAGATCCGCCGCTTCAACCTGCGTACCGGCGATACCATCATCGGCAAGATCCGTCCGCCGAAAGAGGGCGAGCGCTACTTCGCGCTGCTCAAGGTCGATACCATCAACTTCGACCGTCCGGAAAACGCCAAGAACAAGGTGCTGTTCGAAAACCTGACGCCCCTGTTCCCCACCAAGCGCCTGACCATGGAAGCCGGCAACGGCTCCACCGAAGACCTCACCGGTCGGGTCATCGACCTCTGTGCCCCCATCGGCAAGGGTCAGCGCGGCCTGATCGTCGCACCGCCCAAGGCGGGCAAGACCATCATGCTGCAGAACATCGCGGCCAACATCACCCGCAACAATCCCGAGTGCTACCTCATCGTGCTGCTCATCGACGAGCGTCCCGAGGAAGTGACCGAGATGCAGCGCACCGTGCGCGGTGAAGTGGTGGCCTCCACCTTCGACGAGCCGCCGACCCGCCACGTGCAGGTCGCCGACATGGTGATCGAGAAGGCCAAGCGCCTGGTCGAGCACAAGAAGGACGTGGTCATCCTGCTGGACTCCATCACCCGTCTGGCCCGTGCCTTCAACACCGTGATCCCCAGCTCCGGCAAGGTGCTCACCGGTGGTGTCGACGCCCATGCCCTGGAGAAGCCCAAGCGCTTCTTCGGTGCCGCGCGGAACATCGAAGAAGGCGGCAGCCTGACCATCATCGCTACCGCGCTGGTGGAAACCGGGTCGAAGATGGATGAGGTGATCTACGAGGAATTCAAGGGCACCGGCAACATGGAACTGCCCCTGGAGCGTCGTATCGCCGAGAAGCGGGTCTTCCCGGCCATCAACATCAACAAGTCCGGCACCCGCCGCGAAGAGCTGCTCACCGACGAGGAAGAGCTGTCGCGCATGTGGATCCTGCGCAAGATCCTGCATCCGATGGATGAGATCGCCGGCATCGAATTCCTCCTCGACAAGTTGCGTCAGACCAAGACCAACAACGAGTTCTTCGATTCGATGAAGCGCAGCAAGTAAGGCGCCGTCGCATGCAAAGGCCGGGGAAATCCCGGCCTTTCGCGTTTCTGGGCCAATGCTTTCTCGATGCGCGACTCAGGCGGTAGACTGCCAGACTTTCCCCAGCACCAAGAGGCCGCATGCAATACCGAGATCTGCGTGACTTCATCCGCAGCCTGGAGCAGCGTGGTGAACTGAAGCGCGTGACCGCCCCGGTCTCGCCGATCCTCGAGATGACCGAAATCTGCGACCGCACCTTGCGCAAGCAGGGCCCGGCGCTGCTGTTCGAGAATCCCGTGGGCTTTTCCATGCCCGTGCTGGGCAACCTTTTCGGTACGCCCCAGCGCGTGGCGCTGGGCATGGGCGCCGAGGACGTCGGTGCCCTGCGCGAGATCGGCAAGCTGCTGGCCTTCCTCAAGGAGCCCGAGCCGCCCAAGGGCCTGAAGGATGCCTGGTCGAAGCTGCCGATCTACAAGAAGGTCATCAGCATGGCGCCCAAGGTCCTCAAGGATGCGCCCTGCCAGGAGGTGATCGAAGAAGGCGAGGCGGTCGATCTGGGCAAGCTGCCGATCCAGCACTGCTGGCCGGGCGACGTGGCGCCGTTGATCACCTGGGGCCTGACCGTCACCCGCGGGCCCAACAAGGAGCGCCAGAACCTCGGTATCTATCGCCAGCAGGTCATCGGCCGCAACAAGCTGATCATGCGCTGGCTGAGCCACCGTGGCGGTGCCCTGGATTTCCGCGAGTGGTGCCAGAAGCATCCCGGCCAGCCCTATCCGGTGGCCGTGGCCCTGGGCGCGGATCCGGCCACCATCCTCGGTGCGGTCACGCCGGTGCCGGATACCCTGTCCGAATACGCCTTCGCTGGCCTTCTGCGCGGCAGTCGCAGCGAGCTGATCAAGTGCGTGGGCAACGACCTGCAGGTGCCGGCCAGCGCCGAAATCGTGCTGGAAGGGGTCATCCATCCGGGTGAGACGGCGCCGGAAGGCCCCTATGGCGACCATACCGGCTACTACAACGAGGTCGATACCTTCCCGGTCTTTACCGTGGAGCGCATCACTCGCCGGCGCGACCCCATCTATCACAGCACCTACACCGGACGGCCGCCGGACGAGCCGGCCATCCTCGGCGTGGCGCTCAACGAAGTCTTCGTGCCCATCCTGCAAAAGCAGTTTCCGGAAATCGTCGACTTCTACCTGCCGCCGGAAGGCTGCTCCTACCGCATGGCGGTGGTGACCATCAAGAAGCAGTACCCGGGCCATGCCAAGCGGGTGATGCTGGGCGTCTGGTCGTTCCTGCGGCAGTTCATGTACACCAAGTTCGTGATCGTCACCGACGACGATATCAATGCGCGTGACTGGAACGATGTCATCTGGGCCGTCACCACGCGCATGGATCCCAAGCGCGACACCGTGATGATCGACAACACCCCCATCGACTACCTGGACTTCGCCTCGCCGATCTCCGGCCTGGGCTCGAAGATGGGCCTGGACGCCACTCACAAGTGGCCGGGTGAAACCACCCGCGAATGGGGCCGGGCGATCGTCAAGGACGAAGCGGTGGTCAAACGGGTGGACGAGATGTGGTCCAGTCTCGGGATCGATTAACGGAGACGACGATGAAGGTCACCCTGCAGCCCTCGGGTGCGGTATTGGAAACCCAGCCCGGCGAAGCCATCCTGGCCGCCGCGCAGCGCCTCGGCTACAGCGGGCCGCACAGCTGCCGCAATGGCAATTGCCAGCTCTGCGCCGCGCTGCTGGTGGAGGGTCAGGTCATCCAGCACGGGCAGACCGCCGATCATGGCGAAGTCTATGTCTGCGTGGCCGTGCCCCTGACCGATTGCCTGCTGCAATGGGACGGGGTGCTGGCGCCAGGCGAGTTGCCGGTACGCAAGCTGGCCTGCCAGGTCGTCGCGCTCGATGATGTCGGCGGTGATGTGCGCCGCGTGCGATTGCGTGCGCCGGCCGGGCGGCCACCGCGTTATCACGCCGGCCAGTATCTGATGGTCCAGCGGGATGACGGCAAGCAGTCGGCCTTCTCCCTGGCCTCCGCGCCACACCAAGGGCGCGAGCTGGAATTGCACGTGCTGGCCCGCGAGGCCAGCAGCCAGGCACTGCTGGCGCAATTCGAAACCAAGGGCATGGCCCAGGTCGAACTGCCCTATGGTGATGCCCACCTGGCCGAGCTGCCCGATGGCCCCCTGGTGCTGATCGCCGCCGGGACCGGCATGGCGCAGATGCACAGCCTCATCGAGGACGTTCGTACCCGTGGCTTCGCTCATCCGGTGCACCTCTACTGGGGTGTGCGGACACCGGAGGACTTCTATGCCATCGAGTCCTGGGACGCCTGGGCGGACCTGCCCAATCTCACCCTGAACCGAGTGGTGAGCGAGGCCTGCGGCTGGGAAGGGCGCTGCGGTCTGCTGCACGAGGTGGTACGCGCGGATTTCGTCGACCTGAGCGATCTGCATGTCTATGCCAGCGGCTCGCCAGCCATGGTCTACGCCACCCTGGATGCCCTGGTGGAAGCCGGCATGGACGCGCACCAGATGCGCGCCGACGTCTTCGCCTACGCGCCGCGGAGTTAGGCTCGCCGCGGCCATGGCAACCAGTGATGTGCCGCCGTAGGTTGGGTTGAGCGCAGCGAAGCCCAACAGCTCTTGCCGCTGCGCGCCGATCGCGTTGGGCTTCGACGATGGAGCCGTCTCAGCCCAACCTACGAGACCGCCGCTAGGCTCAGCGCGCGGACTTGGCCACCATGCCGGTGTGTCTCAGGGTCATCGCCAGGAAGACGATGGCCAGGACGCACGAGCCGATCAGCAGCATGAAGCCGCCATCCCAGCCGAAGTGGTCCACGGTGTAGCCCACCAGGGCGTTGGCTGCCACCGAGCCGCCCAGGTAGCCGAACAACCCGGTAAAGCCTGCGGCGGTGCCGGCAGCCTTCTTGGGCACCAGTTCCAGCGCCTGCAGGCCGATCAGCATCACCGGGCCGTAGATCAGGAAGCCGATAGACACCAGCGCTGCCAGATCGACACCGGGGTTGCCTTCCGGGTTGAGCCAATAGACCAGGGTGGCGACCAGTACGCCGAGCATGAACACCACGCCGGTCGCGCCACGGTTGCCGCGGAACAGCTTGTCCGACAGCCAGCCGCAGAGCAGGGTGCCGGGGATGCCGGCCCATTCGTAGAAGAAGTAGGCCCAGGAGGTCTTGTCCACCGAGAAGTGCTTGGCTTCCTTGAGGTAGGTGGGTGCCCAGTCCAGCACGCCATAGCGCAGCAGGTAGACGAAGACGTTGGCCAGGGCGATGTACCAGAGCAGGCGATTCTTCAGTACGTATTCGACGAAGATCTCCTTGGTGGAGAATTCGCGCTCATGGCCTTCGCTGTAGCCTTCGGGGAAATCCTGTTTCCAGTTTTCCACCGATGGCAGGCCGCAGGATTGCGGGGTATCGCGCATGGCGATGAAGGCGAACACGGCGACCGCCAGCGCCACCACGGCCGGGACATAGAAGGCCGCATGCCAGTCGTTGAACCAAGCCAGGCCGAGCAGGAACAGCGGCCCGATCAGACCGCCGCCCACGTTGTGGGCGACGTTCCACACCGAGACCACACCGCCGCGCTCCTTCTGCGACCACCAGTGCACCATGGTGCGACCGCTGGGCGGCCAGCCCATCCCCTGGAACCAGCCATTGAGAAACAGCAGGACGAACATGATGCTGACACTGGAGGTAGCCCAGGGCGCGAATCCGAACAGCAGCATCACCAGCGCCGACATGGCCAGCCCGAAGGGCAGGAAATAGCGGGGATTGGAGCGGTCCGAGACCAGACCCATGAGGAACTTGGACAGGCCATAGGCGATGGCCACCGCGGAGAGCGCCACGCCCAGTTCACCCCGACTGTAGCCTTGCTCCACCAGGTAGGGCATGGCCAGCGAGAAGTTCTTGCGCAGCAGGTAGTAGCCCGCGTAGCCGATAAAGATCCCGGCAAAGATCTGCCAGCGGAGGCGACGGTAGACGGGGTCGATACGATCGGCGGGCAGCGGCGCGCTATGGGCCGCGGGAGCGAAGATTCCAAGCATGGGAGCCTCGGTATTGTTATAAGTATTAATCGAAAGCGAACATTCCAGGTTCGTTTTCGAATATTACAATGATATTACAGCCTGAACAGGCTTTTCCGCTCTGCGGCAGCCAGGGCCGGGTTTGCCCCTTGATCTGTACGGGTTGCGCGCCTAGGGTGGCGCGTCCTGCCGTCGTCGTTTTTCGCGAGTCGCTATGCCTGCCTGGAAAGTCCTGTCTTCTCGTGCCCTTAACCTCGCCCTGGCGCTGTTCGAGCGCTATCCGCGACTGATCGCCCTGGCCGGCTTCATCTCGGGGATCTGCAGCTTCCTGCTGGTGGACCGGCAGAAAGGCTTCGCGCCCGTGATGGCGGTGATCATGCTGGCGAGCTGGGTCTGGCTGATGCTGGAAAACGTGCTCAGGGGCTGGGTCAGCCGGCGCTTCGGCTGGGAATTGCCGCCGCCGCTGTTGCGCTACGCCACCCAGCTGATCCACCAGGAGAGTCTGTTCTTCTGCCTGCCGTTCTTTGCCATCACCACGGCCTGGAACAGTGGCCAGGCGCTGTTCACCGGGCTGCTTGGCGCGGCCGCACTGGTTTCCATCATCGATCCGCTCTACTACAAGACCCTGGCGCCGCGGCGCTGGGTATTCCTCAGCTACCACACCCTGACGCTGTTCGCGGTATTGCTCACCGCCTTGCCGATCATCCTGCACCTGACCACCACCCAGAGCTACGAACTGGCGCTGGGCGTCGCCGTACTGCTGTCCTTTCCCAGTCTGGCAGTGGCCTTCCGGGTACGCCTGGGCTGGCGCTGGCTGGGCTTGCTGGGGCTGTGCCTGGCCATCGGCGCCTTCGGTTGGCTGGGGCGCGCCTGGGTGCCGCCGGCGACCCTGTGGCTGACCGACATGGGCATGAGCACCAACTTCGACAGCCTCAAGCGCCAGCCCGGCGATTCGGTGAAGACGCTGAGCAGTGCCCAGCTGCGCGCCCAGGGGCTCTATGCCTTTACCGCCATCAATGCGCCACGCGGCCTGAACGAACGTATCTATCACGTCTGGCGCCATGCCGGTCGGGAAGTGGATCGCATTCCCCTGGACATCAGCGGCGGTCGGGAGGCGGGCTATCGCGCCTGGACCCACAAGCAGAACTTTCCCGGCGACGTGACTGGCCGTTGGCAGGTGCAAGTGGTGACGGACGTCGGCCAGGTGATCGGAACCCTCAGGTTCGAGGTGACCCCTTGAGTCCTGCTGGCTATGCTGCAGGCACCCACCTCTAGAGGATTTGCCGTGAAAGTCTTCGCTGCCGTTTTGTTGTCCTTCTGCCTGGCCCTCAATGCCTGGGCGAATGAAGAGAAAAAGGAAGGGGAGGCCCCCAAGACCGAGTTCTACAACCTGACCCCGGCGCTGGTCGGTAACTACGGCAGCGGGCCCAAGCTCAAGTATTACAAGGCCGATATCGCGCTGATGGTGACCGGCAAGGAAGCCAAGGACCGGGTGGAGTTCCACGAGCCGCTGATCCGCAATCAGCTGGTGATGCTCTTCGCCCAGCAGACCGACGAGACCCTGGCCGGCGTGGAGGCGCGCGAGAAGCTGCGGCAGGAGGCCCTCAAGCAGGTACAGAGCGTGATCACCCAGGAGGAGGGCAAGCCCCTGGTGGAGGATCTGCTGTTCAACAACCTGATCATCCAGCCCTGAGAAGCTGCGCGTGACCTGCTAGGCGGTGTTGAAAATGTCGCCTTCGTTCCGGCCTCGTGAGCAGCCTCTGGCGCCGGTTCAGCCGCGGGCCGCGTTGACGATCGCCGCCCACTCCGTGGTGCTGACCGGCATCACCGAAAGCCGGTTGCCCTTGCGCAGCAGGGCGAAGTCGGCAAGCGCCGGCAGCGCGCGCAGGCGCGGCAGCGTCAATACCCGCGGAAAGGCTTCGACGAAGGCGACCTGGCGCGCCGTCCAGGGGTTGCTGTCGGCGCTGGCCTTGGGTGCATGGTAGGGGCTCTCTGGATCCAGGGCGGTGGGATCGTCGAAGGCCTCGCCCACGATTCGGCCGATGCCGGCGATGCCTGGCTCGGCGCAACTCGAATGATGAAAGAAGAACAGGTCGTCGTGCGCCATGGCACGCAGGAAATTGCGCGCCTGGTAATTGCGCACGCCATCCCAGCGCGCCTGGCCCAGGCGTTGCAGGTCGTTAAGTGAGAACTCATCGGGCTCGGATTTCAACAGCCAGCAGGCCACGGTTCGTCTCCTGACGAATGGAGGCTCGGGAGCTTCCAGGAAGGGGTCTGGTCGATTGCAAGGGGCGACCGCTTGTCGCAGAATGCCGCGCATTCCGGATGTAGTCTGACCGTACGCGCTGAGCATAACAGGGCGACGTCCTGTCCTGCCCAAAGGTGCCAGCAAGGGGGTGGCCCAGCTCGATGAAACGCAAACCTGATCTGTTATGGGTGCTGGTCCTGATCTTCACCCTGGGCGTGGTCACCACCGGGTACACCCAGAGTTTCTGGGAACAGCGCCAAAGCCAGCAGCAGTACGCCCGCTATGCCGGCGACGTTCAGTCGACGCGGGGCGTCTCGCCCGCGCGCTGACCGTACCAGCCACCATCGCTCACCACGGCCGCCATGGGCACGTCCCAGGCCGCCAGGGTCAATCGCTCCACCTTCTGACATTCATGGGCACAGCCGATCAGCTGCGGGCTGTGCCACTGCCGTCGCCGCGCCAGATAGGCCAGGTTGCGGTCATAGAAGCCCTTGCCCATGCCCAGGCGTCCGCCCTGGGGATCGAAGCCCACCAGCGGCATCAGGATCAGGTCCAGCGCCCAGGTCGGTCGACCAAGACGCCGATCAGGGCGTGGCTCGGCGATGCCGAAGCGATTGCGCACCCAAGACTCGCCGCGGCCGACTCGTTGAAAGATCATCGCCGTGCGCGGCCAGCGGGAGAGTACCGGGAGGTAGGTGGCCTTGCCGCGGCGCTGGGCTTCTTCGAGCAACGGGCGCGGATCGATCTCGCCATCGCTGGGCAGGTAGAACGCGATATGGCGGGCGCGACGAAACAGCGGATGCTGGGCAAGCTGGCGATACAGTTCGCGGGCGGCCTGGCGTTGCTGGATGGGCGTGAGGGCGCGACGTCGCTGGCGCAGTAGCTTGCGCAGCGCGGGCCGACTGAGGTCGGAAGAGGGCGGGATGGACATGAAAGAAATGAGCTCTCCGGAATGCCGCTGCCGGTGTAGCCCTTGAACCCTTGGTTCAAGGTGGGAGAAGTCGTAGACCTTTAGGCTTTCCGCCGTAGCGGACATGCACACCAGTCTTACGAGCAACCCCCGGGGTGTTGCTTATCGGCTCGGGGACATGACCGACTGGCGCACACACCAGAGAGTGATCTCCAGTATACGCCCCTGAGCCGGGATGCAAACCCCCGCCTATCTCGGTCGGCTGTCAGGCAGTGGTGTCGTGTTCGGTGATCAGGGCGCGGTCGACGCGATCCAGCAGGTCGCGAACCCGTTCGCGGGTGCTGCTCACTTCCAGGCTGACATCATCCTGGCGATGCAGCAGTTCGTGGGTGATGTTGAGGGCGGCCATCACGGCCACGCGGTCGGCGCCGATGACCTTCCCGCTGGCGCGGATCTCGCGCATCTTGCCGTCCAGGTAACGGGCGGTGCTCTCCAGGTTGGCACGCTCGTCAGCGGGACAGCTGATGCGATATTCCTTTTCCATTATCTGGACGGTCACGGTCTCGATGCTCATGAGTCCTGCTCCAAGGCTTTCAGGCGTAAAATCATCGCTTCGACCTTCGATCTGGCCAATTCGTTCTTTTCGATCAACTCGGCGCGCTCCTGGCGCCAGTTGCGCTCGCCTTGGCGCAGTTGTCGATTCTGCCGCTGCAATTCCTCAAGACGCAGGAGCAGGCGCTCCACACGGTCACCGAGGGCTTCCAGATCGGCGTCGAGGGGCGTGTCGCGAGACTCGCGCATGAGGGCTACAGCTCCAGAAGGGTGCAACGAGATTGGCCGCCGGCGGGGTCAGCGCGTAGGATAAGGCTTCATTCTAGCCAGCGCCTCACCTCGACGCCATGTCCAGCTCAGCATCCGCCTACGCCGCCTTCTCCACCCTGCTCGCCGAGGCCGCTTTGCCGGTCTCGCCCGCCGAACTCCACGGTCACCTGCTCGGGCGGGTCTGCGGGGGCGCGGGCTTCGACGAGAACGACTGGCTGGCCGCCGCCAGCGAGCTGCTCGGTGGCGCGCCGGGCGAGCGTTTGCAGGCGGCGCTCTCGGGGCTGCTGGGCATGGTGCAGCAGGAATTCGCCGGCCAGCAGGTGGCCCTGGTGCTGATGCTGCCACCGGACGAATTCCCCCTTGCCGAGCGCACCGCCGCCCTCGGTCAGTGGTGTCAGGGCTTTCTGGCCGGCTTCGGCCTGTCCGGGCGTACGGGCGAGGTCTCCGGCGAGGCGCGCGAGGTACTCGAAGACCTGGCAGCCATCGCGCAGATTCAGGAACCCGCCGAGGAAGGCGAAGAGGGTGAGAACGACTTCATGGAAGTCACCGAATACCTGCGCGTGGCCCCGCTGCTGCTCTATGGCGAATACGGCCGCGGCCCCATCCCCGAACCCGCACCCCTGGTGCACTGAGCGGCCATGCCGCGGATCCACAAGGCCGAATTCGCCCGTCGCCGCCGCGCCCTGATGGCCGAGATCGGCCACGGCGGCATCGCCCTGTTGCCTGCTGCGCCGGTGTGCCTGCGCAACCGTGACATCGAGCAGCCCTATCGCCAGGACAGCGACTTCCAGTACCTCACCGGTTTTCCCGAGCCGGAAGCCCTGGCCGTGCTGATTCCCGGCCGTGCCCATGGTGAATACCTGCTGTTCTGCCGCGAGCGGGACGCGGAAATGGAGCGCTGGGAGGGACGGCGCGCGGGTCAGGAAGGGGCGCTGGCCGACTATGGCGCGGACGACGCCTTTCCCATCGGCGATCTGGACGACATCCTGCCCGGCCTGCTCGAAGGCCGCGAGCGGGTCTACTACGCCATGGGTGCCCATCCGGAATTCGAGCGCCAATTGCTCAACTGGATCGAACTGATCCGCGCCAAGGCCGACCAGGGCGCCTCGCCGCCACGGGAGCTGCTGGCGCTGGATACCCTGCTGCACGACAGCCGGCTGTACAAGTCAGCCGCCGAGGTGCGTCTGCTCAAGGCCGCGGCCGAGCTGACCTGCGCCGCTCACCTGCGTGCCATGCAGGCCTGCCGGCCGGGGCTGCGCGAGTATCACCTGGAGGCGGAGCTGGACTATTGCTTTCGCCAGGGTGGTGCCCGACTGGCGGCCTATGGCTCCATCGTCGCGGCGGGGGCCAACGCCTGCGTGATGCATTACCAGGCCAACGATGCGCCACTGCGCGACGGTGACCTGGTGCTGATCGATGCCGGCTGCGAGCTGGAGTGCTATGCCAGCGACGTGACCCGTACCTTTCCGGTCAGTGGTCGCTTCTCGCCGGAGCAGCGGCAGCTGTACGACATCGTGCTGGCGGCCAACCAGGCCGCCATTGCTTGCGTGGCGCCTGGGCGGCACTGGAACGAACCCCATGAGGCCACGGTCAGGGTGATCACCGAGGGCCTGTTGAAACTGGGTCTGCTCCAGGGCGCCCTGGACGACCTGATCGAGGCAGGCGCCTGTCGCGAGTTCTACATGCACCGCGCCGGTCACTGGCTAGGGCTGGATGTCCATGACGTGGGCGAATACCGCATCGGCGACCAGTGGCGGATGCTGGAGCCCGGCATGGTGCTGACCGTGGAACCCGGACTCTATATCCCGCCGGACGCCGAGGTGCCGCGCAAATGGCGCGGCCTGGGCATCCGCATCGAAGACGAAGTACTGGTGACGCGCAGTGGCTGCGAGGTGCTGACCGCCGGCCTGCCCAAGGCGGCCGCGGAGATCGAAGGCTTGATGGCAGCCGCGAGCGGCTGCCGGGAGAACGCTCATGCAACGTCCTGATATCGCCATCATCGGCGGCGGCCTGGTCGGCGCCAGCCTGGCCCTGGCCCTGCAGGCCGGCGCCAAGGCGCGCGGCTGGCGCATCCTGCTGGTGGAGCCTTTCGCCCCTGGCGACAACTATCAGCCCAGCTACGACGCCCGCTCCTCGGCGTTGTCCTACGGCTCGCGGCTGATCTACCAGCGCCTGGGCGTGTGGGACGCCCTGGCCGACCATGCCGAGGCGATCCGGGAGATCCAGGTGTCGGATCAGGGCCGCTTCGGCGTGACCCAGCTGCTTGCCCAAAACGAGAATCTGCCGGCGCTGGGCTATGTGGTGGAAAACGCCTGGATCGGCCAGGTGCTCTGGCAGGCACTGGATCGCGAGGTGGTGGACTGGCGCTGCCCGGCCGAGGTGCGCAGCCTCACCGCCATGGCCGACGGCTATCGCCTGGAACTGGATGACGGCGCGACCCTGGAATGTGGTCTCGCGGTGCTGGCCGACGGCGGGCGCTCGGCACTACGTGAGTCCCTCGGTATCGAGGTGCGCCGCACCCTCTACGAGCAGACCGCGCTGATCGCCAACGTCTCGACCAATCTGGGCCATGGCGGCCGCGCCTTCGAGCGCTTCACGCCCCATGGCCCCCTGGCGCTGTTGCCCCTGCTGGGCAAGCGCAGTGCCCTGGTCTGGACCCAGCCGGACAGCGAAGCGCTGCGCCTGCAACGGGCACCGGACGCGGTCTTTCTCGACGAATTGCAGCAGGCGGTGGGCTATCGCCTGGGCAGCTTCACCCAGGTCGGCACCCGCCATGCCTATCCGCTGACCCTGCTGGAAGCCAGCGAGCAGGTCCGCCCGCATCTGGTGGTCCTGGGCAATGCCGCCCACAGCCTGCACCCCATCGCCGGCCAGGGCTTCAACCTGTCCCTGCGCGATGTCGACAGTCTGGCCGAGTGCCTGCTGGAGAGCGCTGCGGCGCCCGGTGACTTCGCCACCTTGCAGGAGTACCTGCAGCGTCAGCGCCTGGACCAGCAGCTGACCATCGGCTTTTCCGATCGCATCACCCGGCTGTTTTCCAACAGCCGGCCCTGGCTCAGTGCCGGACGCAACCTGGGCCTGGTCGGCCTGGAGCTGTGCCCTCCGGCCAAAAGCGCCTTCGCCCGCCAGGCCATGGGCCTGGGTACCCGTCCCTGACCTGCGAGGAGAAACGAGCATGCTGACCCATGCGGATCTGGTGATCGTCGGTGCCGGCATGGTCGGCAGCGCCCTGGCCCTGGCCCTGGCCGACAGCGGCCTGTCGGTGGTGCTGCTCGACCGCGGCCCGCTCACACCCGGCGCGACCGAGGGCGACCTGCCCTTCGAGCCCCGGGTCAGTGCCCTGTCGCTGGCCAGCCAGCGCATCCTGCAGCGCCTGGGTGCCTGGGATGGCATCCTCGCGCGCCGCGTCAGTCCCTACCAGGCGATGCATGTCTGGGATGGCTCCGGCACCGGCGCCGTGCATTTCGATGCCGCCAGCGTGCACGCCGAAGTGCTGGGCCATATCGTCGAAAATCGCGTGGTGCAGGACGCTCTGCTCGAACGCCTGGCCGAGGCCAACGTCCTGCTCCTACCGGAGGCGCGCCTGGAATTGCTGCGTCGCTCCGGCGACCAGTGGCTGGTGCAGCTGGCCGGCGATCGCCAGATTCGCGCCCCGCTGGTGGTGGCCGCCGATGGCGCCACCTCTGCCGTGCGCCGCCTGGCCGGTCTGGAAACCCGCGAGTGGGATTACCTGCACCATGCCATCGTCACCAGCGTACGCTGCGCCGAATCGCACCAGCGCACCGCCTGGCAGAGGTTCACCGACGACGGGCCGCTGGCCTTCCTACCGCTGGATCGCGGCGGCGACACGAATTGGTGCTCCATTGTCTGGTCCTGCACGCCCAAGCAGGGCGAGCGGCTGATGGCCCTGGACGACGCGGCCTTCTGCCAGGCCCTGGGCGAGGCTTTCGAGCATCGCCTGGGCAAGGTGGAGTGCAGCGACACGCGGCTGTGCATCCCGCTGCGCCAGCGCCATGCCAAGCGCTACGTGGAGCCTGGCCTGGCGCTGATCGGCGATGCCGCCCATGTTATCCATCCGCTGGCCGGGCAGGGCGTCAACCTGGGCTTTCTCGACGCCGCGGTGCTGGCCGAGGAGCTGCGCCATGCCCAGGCCCGCGGTGAATCTATCGCCGAACAGCGGGTGCTGGAACGCTACGAGCGCCGCCGCATACCGCACAACCTGGCGATGATGGCGGCGATGGAAGGTTTCCAGCGGCTGTTCCAGGACGATCGTCTACCGCTGCGCTGGCTGCGCAACGCCGCACTCAAGCAGGTCGATCGCCACTTCGAGGCCAAGGCGCTGTTCGTGCGCCGCGCCCTCGGGCTGTCGGGCGATGTGCCGGAGCTGGCGCGGGTAGTCGCCTAAGGTTTTCCAAGGTCGCCGAGCGCAGGCACCTTTCAGGCCTCGCTCAGCGTTCCGGCCAGCTCCAGTACCTGGGCGCGCCATTCGGCGTCGCGGGGCAGGGCGAGGAAGTGCGGGTTGAGGAAGGATTCGCGCATCTCGTAGCCGAGGGGTTGGCCGTCCAGGGTCAGGACCTCGCCGCCGGCGCCTTCCAGCACGCCCTGGGCAGCGGCGGTGTCCCACTGGGAAGTGGGGGCTAGGCGCGGATAGAAGTCGGCCAGGCCCTCGGCCAGCAGGCAGAACTTCAACGAACTGCCGACGCTCACCAACTTGGGTTCGCCGAGGGTATTGCCCAACTCGTCCAGCAGCCGTTGCTGGGCCGGACTGCCGTGACGGCGGCTGGCGACCACGGTGAAGGCGTCTTCCGGCTGGTTGCGCACGCCGATCTCGACGCCGTCTTCACCCTGGATGCGCCAGGCGCCTAGTTCACGGCCGCCGCTGAAGCAGACATCCCGCGTGGGTATCCCGACCACGCCGAAGATCACCTGGCCACGCTCGACCAGGGCTACGTTGACGGTGAATTCCTCGCTGCCATCGATGAATTCCTTGGTGCCGTCCAGGGGATCGACTACCCACCAGACGTCCCAGGCGCTGCGTGCCGCGAAGGGAATGTCGCAGGCCTCTTCCGACAGCACCGGGACGTCCGGGGTCAGGCGGGCCAGGCCCTCGGCCAGCACCCGGTGGGCGGCGAGGTCGGCGGCGGTCACCGGCGAATCATCGCTCTTCTGCCGCACCGCCACGTTCTGGCGCCAATGGGGCAGGATCGCTGCGCCAGCCTGGCGCACCAGGTCGATGACGTTGAGCACCAGGGGGGCGGTAATGGAAACGGGCGCCATCATGCCGGCAGTTCTCCGCGTTGGGTGAGCAGGTCGCGCACCAGATAGAGGGCGGCCAGGGCACGGCCTTCGGAAAAGCGCGGATTCTGCACCAGCTGCGACAGCTCGCGCAGGTCGACGCTGCTGACCTCCAGGGGCTCGGGCTCGTCACCGGGCAGGCGCTCGGGGTAGAGGTCGCGAGCCAGCACGACATGGATACGCTGGCTCATGTAGCCGGGGCTCAGTGACAGGGCGGTGAGGTATTCCAGCTGGTGCGCCCCGAAACCGGCTTCTTCCTTGAGTTCGCGATTGGCGGCGTCGAGGATTTCTTCGCCCGGTTCAACCAGGCCCTTGGGCAGCGACAGCTCGTAGTCTTCCACGCCGCCGCAGTATTCCTCGATAAGCAGGGCGCGCGTGGCATCCTGCAGGGCGACCACCATCACCGCGCCATGGCCGGTGCCCTTGTTGGCCAGGCGTTCGTAGGTGCGCTCCTCGCCGTTGGCGAAGCGCAACTGCATCTCCTCGACGGTGAACAGACGGCTCTTGGCCACGATCTGTCGGGCGAGAACAGTGGGTTTCTGGCGCATGGACGGCTCCTGGGCTGGGCGGACGGGTATGATAACCCGCTTGTTACATTATCCGGAGTCACCATGACCCCTCTCGACTGGAGCCGTATCGACACCGTGTTGTTGGACATGGACGGCACTCTGCTCGACCTGCACTTCGACAATCATTTCTGGCTGGAGTACCTGCCGCAGCGCTATGCCGAGCGCCATGGCCAGTCCCTGGCGCTGGCCAAGGCCGAGCTGGAGCCGCTGTTTTTCAGCCATCAGGGCAAGCTGACCTGGTACTGCCTGGACTTCTGGAGCGCCGAGCTGGGCTTTTCCATGCGCGAGCTCAAGGAGGAGATCGCTCACCTGATCGCCCTGCGCCCGGACGCCGACACCTTTCTTGGCGCCCTGCAGCGCGCCGGCAAGCGGGTGGCGCTGATCACCAACGCCCACCGCGATTCCCTGTCGCTGAAGCTGGAGCGCATCGACCTGGCGCCCTATTTCGACCGGCTGATCAGCTCCCACGACTACGGCTTCCCCAAGGAAGAACAGCAGTTCTGGCACGCCCTGCAGGCCGACTTCGCCTTCGATCCGGCACGCACCCTGTTCATCGACGACAACCTGCCGGTCCTGCGCAGCGCCCGTGACTATGGGATAGCCCACCTGCTGGCGATCCACGAGCCGGACAGCCGCCGCGGGCCCAAGGACAGCGAGGAGTTCGAGGCGGTGCGGGATTATCGGGAGCTGCTGCCAGCCTGAACAGAAGACCCTCACCCCAGCCCTCTCCCAGGGGGAGAGGAGACCAAGCAGGGCAGAGCGCCTGGAGGTAACCCGTGGACATCAAGCAACTGCGCTTTCTTATCGCCCTGGACGAGACGCGCCATTTCGGCCAGGCGGCGGCGCGTTGCCATGTGACCCAGCCGACCCTGTCCATGCGCTTGCGTGGCCTGGAGGAGGAGCTGGGTGTGGAGCTGGTGCGCCGCGGCCAGCGCTTCGAGGGCTTCACCGAGGCCGGTCAGCGCATCCTGGCCTGGGCACGTACCCTAATGGCCGCCCACGACGGTCTCTATGCCGAGGCCCAGGCCTTCCAGGGGCAATTGGTAGGTACCCTGAGGGTCGGCCTGGTGCCCCTGGCCAGCTTCGATCCCATGCCGCTGCTGCAGCACCTGCGCCAGCTGCACCCCAAGCTGCACTTCCAGCTGCAGGTGCTGAGCACCGAGCGCATTCTCGAGGCGGTGGCCAGCAATCGGCTGGAGCTGGGCATCTCCTACCTGGAGCATCTGGATCCGGCCCGCTTCGACAGCCTGACCCTGACCGAGACACGCATGGGGCTGCTCTATGACGAGCGCCATTTCACCTTCGACCAGGCCGCGCTGGACTGGCAGGCGGTGGCCGGGCTGCCGCTGGGCCTGCTGACCGGCGCCATGCATTTCCGTCAATCGGTGGACCACGGCTTTCGCAGCCTGGGGCTGACGCCGCAGCCGGTGCTGGAGACCGATGCCGTCTATCTGCTGTTGCAGGCCGTCAATGCCGGTCTGTGCTGCGCCGTGGTGCCCCTGGCCGGTGGCTTCGATCGTCTTACGCCCCATGCCCGGCTGATTCCCATCGACACGGCGCGCACCCTGGCGCCGCTGGGTTTGCTCATCCGGCGCACCGAACCCCGGTTGGCGGTGGCCGATGCCTGTTTCCAGGCCGTCAAGGCGCTTTATGCCGAGAGTGATAGATAGCGCTTATCAAGGCATTGGGGATAGCGATTAGACGCCCTGGGATATGCTGGTTAATCTTTGATCTGTGTCAAACCGCCGCAGGTCGTTTTTACCCATGTCCCAGGACTCGCCCGTTCCCGTCGCCTCGCTGCCCGCTGGCTATCTTTTCGCCGAGCTGGAGCAGCCTGCCGTGCGTGGCGAACAGCTCTTGGCCGAGGAGGTGGCGCTGGCCATCGCCTACAACGGCATCAGCCATGCGGTGATGATGGCGACGCCGGCCGACGTGGAAGACTACGTGGTCGGTTTCAGCCTCAGCGCGGGCATCGTCGATGCCATCGATGACATCTATGGCATCCAGGTGCGCCGGGTCGGTGAAGCCCTCAATGTCGACGTCGAGATCAGCAGCCGTACCTTCTGGGCGCTCAAGCAACAACGTCGGCAGCTGGCCGGTACCAGCGGTTGCGGCCTGTGCGGGGTTGAGGCACTGGAGCAGGCGCTGCCGCAGCTGGATCGCCTGCGCAAGGTGCCGCTGCCACCGGCCGCCCACTTGCACGACCTGCGCCAACGTATCGACGCCGCCCAGGATATCGGTCAGCGCAGCGGGGCGGTGCATGCCGCGCTGTTCGTCGACGGTCAGGGCGAACTGACCCTGTGCCGCGAAGACATTGGCCGTCACAACGCCCTGGACAAGCTCATCGGGGCCCTGCTGCGCCAGCGCCAGCCGGTACGCGAGGGCTGCGTGGTGGTCACCAGCCGCTGCAGTCTCGAACTCATCCACAAGGCGGTACGCGCCGGGCTCGCCACCCTCATCACCCTGTCGGCACCCACCGGGCTCGCCGTGGAATGGGCGCGTCGCCATCGCCTCAATCTGATCCACCTGCCGCATCGGTCGCCACCGCGGGTCTATGCCCCGGCGCCCGTTGCCCCTTGATCCCACGGGAATCGCCATGAACAAACCTCAGCAGTCCTTCAAACCCTATCAAGGCCCCGCCGCCGGCTGGGGCGCCCTGAAGAGCGTGGTGCACTTCTGGCTCGACAGCGGCAACGCCTTCAAGAATCTGCGTACGCTGCTTAAGACCAACCAGGACCACGGCTTCGACTGCCCGGGCTGTGCCTGGGGCGAGGCGCCGGAAAACGGCCTGGTGAAGTTCTGCGAGAACGGCGCCAAGGCGGTCAACTGGGAAGCCACCAAGCGCCGTGTCGATGCGGCCTTCTTTGCCCGCCACAGCGTGACCTCGCTGCAGGAGCAGAGCGACTACTGGCTCGAATACCAGGGCCGGCTGACCGAGCCGCTGCGCTATGACGCGGCCACCGATCGCTATGTGCCCATCGCCTGGGACGCGGCCTTCGCGCTCATCGCCAAGGAGCTCAAGGCCCTGGCTAGTCCCGACGAAGCCGAGTTCTACACCTCGGGTCGTGCCAGCAACGAGGCGGCCTTCCTCTACCAGCTGTTCGTGCGCGCCTATGGCACCAACAACTTCCCCGACTGCTCGAACATGTGCCACGAGGCCAGTGGCGTCGGCCTGGGTCGCAGTATCGGCGTCGGCAAGGGCACCGTGACCTATCACGACCTGGACGAGGCCGATGCCATCTTCGTCATCGGCCAGAACCCGGGCACCAACCACCCGCGCATGATCGAGACCCTGCGCAACGCGGTGAAGCGCGGTGCCCAGGTGGTCTGCTTCAACCCGCTCAAGGAGCGTGGCCTGGAGCGCTTCCAGCATCCGCAGAATCCGCTGGAGATGCTCACCAACGACTCGCGGCCGACCAACACCGCCTATTTCCGTCCGGCTCTGGGTGGTGACATGGCCGCACTGCGCGGCATCGCCAAGTATCTCCTGCAGTGGGAGCGCGAGGCCGCTGCCAAGGGCGCCAAGCGTATCTTCGATCATGAGTTCATCGCCGCCCATACCCTGGGCATGGACGACTACCTGGCTCAGGTCGATGCCACCTCCTGGGAGCTGATCGAGCGCCAGTCGGGGCTGTCGCTGCACGAGATCGAGCAGGCCGCGCGCATGTATGCCCGCGCCGAGAAGGTCATCATCTGCTGGGCCATGGGCATCACCCAGCACCGCCATTCGGTGGCCACGGTGCAGGAGATCGCCAACCTGCAGTTGCTCTGCGGCCAGATCGGCAAGCCTGGCGCCGGTCTCTGCCCGGTGCGCGGCCACAGCAACGTCCAGGGCGACCGCACCATGGGCATCGACGAGAAGGCCCCGGCCTGGCTCAGCGATGCCCTGGCCAAGCGCTTCGCCTTCGAACCGCCGCGCAATCGCGGTCACAACACCGTGGAGGCCATCGCCGCCATGGAGCAGGGCCAGGCCAAGGTGTTCATCGCCCTGGGCGGCAACTTCGCTCAGGCCACCCCGGACACTCCACGCACCCACAAGGCGCTGCGCAAGTGCCGGCTGACCGTGCACATCGCCACCAAGCTCAACCGCAGCCACCTGGTGACCGGCCAGCAGGCGCTGATCCTGCCCTGCCTGGGTCGCACCGAGATGGACGTGCAGAAGGGCGGCAAGCAGGCCATCACCGTGGAAGACAGCTTCAGCATGGTGCATGCATCCGCCGGCATCCTGCGGCCGCTGTCGTCGCAGATGAAGTCCGAGCCGGCCATCGTCGCCGGTCTGGCCAAGGCCGTGCTGGGCAACCATCCGGTGGACTGGGACTGGCTGATCGAGGACTACGACCGCATCCGCGACCTGATCGCCGACGTCATCCCCGGCTTCCAGGACTTCAATGCTCGCCTGGCCGCCCCCGGTGGTTTCTACCTGGGTAACAAGGCCGGGCGCCGGGAGTGGAACACTGCCACTGGCAAGGCTAATTTCGCCGCCAATGCACTGCTCCATGACCTGCTGCCGGACGCGGTCCGCCGCCAGGGCGTGAAGCCGGATCTGATCCTGCAGACCATGAGATCCCACGACCAGTACAACACCACCATCTACAGCCTGGATGACCGCTATCGCGGCGTGAAGGGCCAGCGCGACGTGGTCTTCGTCAACCAGGCTGATCTGGATCGCCTGGGCGTGACGGCTGGCGAGAAGGTGGATCTGGTCGCCCTGTGGGACGACGGCATCGAACGCCGGGTCCGCGGCTTCACCGCGCTGCCGTTCGACATCCCAGTTGGCCAGGCCGCCGGCTACTATCCAGAGACCAACCCGCTGGTGCCCCTGGAAAGCTATGGCGAGGGCAGCTTCACGCCCACTTCCAAGTTCGTCGCCATCAAGGTCGAGAAGGCCAGCGCCGGCAACCGCATCGCCTCGGTCGCCTGACCGGGGTAGGCTGTCCTATGGGAAAGTCTGTACAAAGTCTCGCGAGCTAGAGCCAAACGAGACGAAAAGGGCTGAGGAAGCGGAGTTTACGACTGGTAAATGAGCATCCGAAGCCTTTCCAACGCCGTTTGGCCAACGCACAGCAGCCTTTCAACAGGCTCCGAGGGGAGGACAGCGATGCAACGCATCGCCACCTGGCTCGGCGAGGATCCGGTCCGCTGCCAGCTGCTTGCCGTTCTTGCGGGATTACAACTGCCCGATGCCTGGCTGGCGGCCGGCTTCGTGCGCAATCTGGTCTGGGATCGGCTGCACGGCTATACCGTGCCGACACCGCTGGTGGATCTGGATGTCATCTATTTCGATGTAATCGACTGCCGGCCCGAACGGGACAGGGCCATCGAGATGGCGCTGGCGGAGCGGGCGCCGGGGTGGCCCTGGTCGGTGCGCAACCAGGCTGCCATGCATCTACGCAACGACGATGCACCCTATGCCGATAGCCTGGATGCCATGCGTTTCTGGGTCGAGGTGGAGTCCGCGCTGGCCGCGCGCCTCACCGAGACGGGCGAACTCGAGGTGGTCAGCCCCTTCGTCCAGGATGGGCTCTTCGCCTTGCACCTGACGCCGAATCCCTGGCGGCCCCGGCTCGACGCCTTTCGCCAGCGCCTGTCGAGCAAAGGCTGGCTGACGCGCTGGCCACGCTTGCACGTGCAGAAGCCTGGGTTTGCCGAGCGGGATTGATGGCAAACGCCAAAGCGGGTGGCGAACCGCTTCGGCGCTGGCGTCAGACCTTGAAGCGTGCGGTCAGCTCCTGCAGTTGCAGGCTCAGGCGGGCCAGCTCGGTACTGGAACCGGCGGTTTCCTCGGTAGCGGCGGCGGTCTGGTCGGCGACCTCATGAACCTTGACCACGCTGCGACTGATGTTCTCACCCGCCGCGCTCTGCTGCTCGACGGCAGCCGCGATCTGCTCGTTCATGGCCTCGATTTCGCCCACCGCGCTACTGACACTGGCCAGTACCACGCCGGCTTGGCGGGTCAGGCCGACGCTGTCGCCGGTCAACTGGATGTTGCGCTCCAGCGCCTCGCTCATCTTGTCGGTGCTGCCATGCAGGCTGGTGATCAGGCTGGCGATTTCATCGGTGGAAGAGCGGGTGCGCTGCGCCAGCCCGCGTACCTCGTCGGCCACCACGGCAAAGCCACGACCTGCCTCGCCGGCACGGGCCGCCTCGATGGCCGCATTGAGCGCCAGCAGATTGGTCTGTTCGGCGACAGCCTTGATCACGTCCAGCACGCCGCCGATGCGGTCGGCGTCCTGCTTGAGCAGCTCCATGGTCACCTGGGTACTGTCCACTTCCTGCGCCAGGGTTTCGATCTGGGTGGCGACCTGGTTGACCATCTCATCGCCTTCGCGAGTCTTGAGCGTGGCCTCGCGGGCGGTCATGGAGGCCTGCTCGGCATTGCGGGCCACCTCGCCAATGGTGGCGGTCATCTGCTGCATGGCGGTGGCGATCTGCTCGGTCTCCACCTTTTGCGCCGTGGCGCCCGCCCGCGTCTGCTGGGTGATGGCGGAGAGCTCTTCAGCGGCGCTGGCGACCTGGACGACGCCGTCTTTCTGCTCGCGGATAAGCTCGCGCAGATTGACGATCATGCGTTGCATGGCCGCCTGCAGGAGGCCGAGTTCGTCCTTGCGGTCGGCCTGGGTCTCGACGGTCAGGTCGCCCGCGGCGATCCGTTCCACGGTGCCGAGGGTCTGGCGCAGTGGCGTCACGATGGAGCGGGTGATGATCCAGGCGGCGACCAGGCTCAGCAGCACCGCCAGGAGCAGGCCGCCAAAGAGCATCAGCTTGGCATCGCGGATATCGCCGAGACGGAACTGGTTCTGCACCTGCTTCATCTCGTCGGCGGTCTTGAGCAGCGCCAGGATGCGCTGGTCCAGGCCGTCGTCGGCTTGTTCGAACTGCTTCTGAATGGTGAACAGCTGCTGTATCTGGCGCTGATACTGGTCGAAGAGTTCTGGCAGTCGCTGCAGGCTCGTGGTCGAGGCGCTGCTGGCCGGCAGAGCCTTAAGTACGGCACCGACCTTGCCCAGTGAGGTCTGCAGGGCTTCCTGCTGCGGGCCGGCGGATTTAAGCACATAGACGCGGAAGTCGATTCGCAGTTTTTGCAGGGCCGCCAGCAGGGACGAGAATTGCACGCCGCCATGGTCGATCTGGCTATCCAGCGCGCTGGAGGCGTCTTGAAGCTGCTTGTCTAGCGTATCGCCAGTCTCTCTTATGCTCTGGATGGTGGCATCGCGGTCCTGGGTCACCTTCAGCGTCTGCTGATAGAGGTCACGATATTCCTGGAGGGTTTGCTCGGTGCGGGCGAGCAGCGCCTGGCTCTGGGGGCGTCGAAACAGCGGGCGAGCTTCCTGCAGTTGCTTTTCGAGGGCGTCGATGGAGAGCTTCCAGCGATTGGCCTGCTCCGTTTCCGGCAGTAGGGCGAAGGCCCCGCGGGCATTGCGCATGTCGCGAGTGAGCAGGCCGATCTGGGTGAACTGCTCGATGAGATTGCCGCGCCGGCCCAAGGCCTGGATGCCAGACCAGCCTGCGTAGGCAATGGCCAGTGTGAGGATGATCAAGGCGGTGAAACCGGAAAAAAGCTTTGTACGAACACTCATATTGTGCAACTGCATGGATGCTATTCCTGATGTTCGGAAAAATGTTCCGGAGCCAAGGGAAAGAAAAAGGGAAAGATCTTAAACCAGCTGGAAAGGCTCTGGGATGAGCATTTTCCGCTTCGAAGAAGATGCGCCAAATTGGTAAATCTATTTATGGAGTGCCCCTTCAAGCTCTGCTTGGGGGCTTGGCTGACCACCGTCTGCAAGAAAAGCCGTTTTGTTTCAGCTATAGCGATACTTGAGCACTATTTCGCGCAGTTGATAAAAGTAAGGAGCTAAAAGTTTATCCTTACTAATAGTCTGTCTTTATATGAAGAAAGTAGGTTAAATAATGTTTCTGAAAGAATGACTTGCCAGAGTGGGGTGTAAGAAGACCGCATACGGAGAGTGCCAAGGTCGATACAGGCTGCCGGAGCGGCGGAGAATGCGCAGTCCGTGGCGCGCTGGGTCGCAAGGGGGCGGGTCGAGGATGAGCGAGCCGGCACTCGGCGAACCCTGGAATGCCGCTAGACTCCATAGAAAGGTCATTCGCTTTCCCTCTCTGGCAAGGAATCCCCATGTCCACCACGGAGCGTCGCCGCGCCTTCCTTCAGCATCCGGGTTTTTCGCGGCTGTTCGCACCCGGTCGCCTGACCCTGGGCTTCCTGCTACCGCTGGAGGGCTATCCCGATGATCCCATGCCGACCCTGCGCGACCATGCGCGCCTGGCGCGGCTGGCAGACCAGTTGGGCTTCGCCGCGCTCTGGGCACGCGACGTGCCCTTCTATGATCCTGGTTTCAACGATGCCGGCCAGGTATTCGAACCCTTCACCTATCTCGGCTATCTGGCCGGCATCACCCAACACCTGACCCTGGCAACCGGCAGTGCCGTCATCACCCTGCGGCATCCCCTGCATCTGGCCAAGATGGCGGCCTCGGTCGATCAGTTGAGCGATGGTCGCCTGGTGTTGGGAGTAGCCTCCGGCGATCGCCCGGTGGAATACCCGGCGTTCGGCCTGGAAGGCGAGTTCGAGCGACGGGGCGAGCGCTTTCGCGATGCCTTCGAGATGTTCCGGCTGGCCGGCGAAACCAATTTTCCCCTGGGTGAATTCCGCCGTTTCGGCGATCTGCAGGGGCTGGCCGATCTGGTGCCCAAACCGGTGCACGGTCGTATCCCGGCGCTGGTGACCGGGCGCAGTCGGCAGACGGTGGACTGGATCGCCGCCAAGGCCGATGGCTGGTTCTATTACTTCGTGCCTGCCGAACATGTCCCGGCGCTGACGCGGGTCTGGCGCGAGGCGCTGAACGAAATCGGCGGGCGCGAATTGTTCAAGCCCTTCGCTCAGGGCCTGTTCTTCGAGCTGGCCAGTGATCCGGACCAGCCCCCGCGGCCCATCCATGCCGGCCTGTCCTGTGGGCGGCGAGCGCTGGTGGACTATCTCACCCAATTGCAGGAGGCGGGCGTCAATCACCTGGCGCTCAATCTGCGTCCCTCGCGCCGTCCGGCCAGCGAAGTCGTTCAGGAGCTGGGCGAGTTCGTGCTGCCGCACTTTCCTTCCCTGCAGTGAAAGGCCCGGCGCCCGTGTGAAGCCAGGTAACACTTGCCTGGCTAACGACTTTCCCAAGTCGTCATTCGAATGCGCGATTCCTCTGTGGCGGGGGTTCGACCAGGTCGCAACCCTTGGCCTGATCTCTGCATAGTTTTGCGATCTGTTACCTTGCCATTGGTGCAACCGGATCGACGGTAGAACCTGCTGGGTTGCACTTGGTTGCACTTTTCTTTCGAGCGGCGCTAAGCTGCGCCGAATTTCGATGCCTTCTTGCTTGAGGACCTGCGCATGGCCACCACTACCACCCTGGGCGTAAAGCTCGACGAAGCCACTCGCGATCGCCTCAAGGAAGCGGCTCGCCGTATCGATCGGACGCCCCATTGGCTGATCAAGCAGGCCATCTTCACCTATCTGGAAACCCTGGAAAGCGGTGCGACCCTGGCCGATCTGCAGGGCATCGCCCAGCGGCTGGCCGAGGGGGACAACGAGGCGGTGGAAGCCCTGGCCGATCCGGTCTATCAGCCCTTCTTGGAATTCGCCGAAAGCATCCTGCCGCAATCGGTTCTGCGCTCGGCCATCACCGCCGCCTATCGCCGCCCAGAAGAAGAGCTGCTGCCGCTGCTGCTGGAGCAGGCGCGCCTGCCCGCTGCCCAGGCCAAGGCCACCCACGAGCTGGCCCACCGCATCGCCGAAAAGCTTCGCAACGCCAAGGGTGCAACCGGGCGCTCCGGGATGGTGCAGAGTCTGCTCCGTGAGTTCTCACTGTCGTCCCAGGAAGGCGTGGCCCTGATGTGCCTGGCCGAGGCCCTGCTACGCATTCCCGACAAGGGCACCCGCGATGCCCTGATCCGCGACAAGATCAGCACCGGCAACTGGCAGCCGCACCTGGGTAATAGCCCTTCGCTGTTCGTCAATGCCGCCACCTGGGGCCTGCTGCTGACCGGTCGCCTGGTCTCGACCCACAACGAAGCCGGCCTCACCAGTTCGCTCAACCGTCTCATTGGCAAGAGCGGCGAGCCGGTGATCCGCAAGGGCGTGGACATGGCCATGCGCCTGATGGGCGAGCAGTTCGTCACCGGCGAGACCATCGCCGAGGCCCTGGCCAACGCCAGCAAGTTCGAGGCGAAGGGCTTCCGCTACAGCTACGACATGCTGGGTGAAGCGGCCCTGACCGAAGCCGATGCCCGCCGCTACCTGGCCTCCTACGAGCAGGCCATCCATTCCATCGGCAAGGCTTCCCACGGTCGCGGCATCTATGAAGGCCCGGGCATCTCCATCAAGCTCTCGGCCCTGCACCCGCGCTACAGCCGCGCCCAGTACGACCGGGTGATGAGCGAGCTCTATCCGCGCCTGCTGGAGCTGACCCTGCTGGCCAAGCGCTACGACATCGGCCTGAACATCGACGCCGAGGAAGCCGATCGCCTGGAAATCTCCCTGGATCTGCTGGAGCGGCTGTCCTTCGAGCCGCAGCTGGCGGGCTGGAACGGCATCGGCTTCGTCATCCAGGCCTACCAGAAGCGCTGCCCGCTGGTGATCGATTACCTGATTGACCTGGCGCGCCGCAGCCGTCGCCGCCTGATGATCCGCCTGGTCAAGGGCGCCTACTGGGACAGCGAGATCAAGCGGGCCCAGATGGAAGGCCTGGAGGGCTATCCGGTCTATACCCGCAAGGTCTACACCGACGTGGCCTACCTGGCCTGTGCCCGCAAGCTGCTGGCGGCGCCGGAAGCCATCTATCCGCAATTCGCCACCCATAACGCCCACACCCTGGCGGCCATCTACCAGCTGGGCGGCCAGAACTACTATCCCGGCCAGTACGAATTCCAGTGCCTGCACGGCATGGGCGAGCCGCTGTACGAGCAGGTGGTGGGCAGCATCAAAGACGGCAAGCTGGCGCGGCCGTGCCGTATCTATGCCCCGGTGGGCACCCACGAGACCCTGCTGGCCTATCTGGTCCGTCGCCTCCTGGAAAACGGTGCCAACACCTCCTTCGTCAACCGCATCGCCGACCACTCCATCTCCCTGGACGAGCTGGTGGCCGATCCGGTGGTGCAGATCGAGCAGCAGTCCACCAACGAAGGCGGCATCGGCCTACCGCATCCGCGCATTCCCCATCCGAGTGCCCTGTACGGCGCCGAGCGCTGCAATTCCAGCGGCCTGGACCTGTCCAGCGAACACCGCCTGGGTTCCTTGTCAGCCGCGCTGCTGGCGAGTGGCAACACCGCTTGGGAAGCCCGACCGCTGCTGGGGCGCGCCAGTGAGCCGTCGATTCCGCAGCCGGTGCTCAACCCGGCCGATCGCCGCGACCGCGTCGGTCAGGTGAGCAACGCTACCCGTGCCGATGTCGACATCGCCCTGGAAGAGGCCCTGGCCGCTGCACCCATCTGGCAATCCACCCCGCCCGAGCAACGCGCCGCTGCCCTGGATCGCGCCGCCGAGCTGATGGAAGCCCAGATCCAGCCGCTGATGGGCCTGCTGGTGCGCGAAGCCGGCAAGACCTACGCCAACGCCATCGCCGAGGTGCGCGAGGCGGTGGACTTCCTGCGCTACTACGCCGCCCTGGTGCGTCGCGACTTCGCCAACGACAGCCACCGTCCGCTGGGTCCGGTGGTCTGCATCAGCCCCTGGAACTTCCCCCTGGCCATCTTCAGTGGCCAGATCGCCGCGGCCCTGGCCGCTGGCAACACCGTGCTGGCCAAGCCGGCCGAGCAGACTCCGCTCATCGCGGCCCAGGCCGTGCGCCTCCTGCTGGAAGCCGGCATCCCCGAAGGCGTGCTGCAACTGCTGCCGGGTGAGGGTTCCACCATCGGCGCCGCCCTGGTCAACGATGTGCGGGTCAAGGGGGTGATGTTCACCGGTTCCACCGAAGTGGCCCAGATCCTGGCGCGCAACATCGCCGGGCGCCTGGACGCCCAGGGCCGACCGATCCCGCTGATCGCCGAGACTGGCGGCCAGAACGCCATGATCGTCGACTCCTCGGCGCTGGCCGAGCAGGTGGTGGCCGATGTGGTCGCCTCCGCCTTCGACAGCGCCGGTCAGCGCTGCTCGGCCCTGCGCGTGCTCTGCGTGCAGGACGACGTGGCCGACCGTGTGCTGGAGATGCTCAAGGGCGCCATGGCCGAATGCCGGCTGGGCAACCCGGAAAACCTGGCCATCGACATCGGTCCGGTGATCGATGGCGAGGCCAAGGCCACCATCGACAAGCATATCCAGACACTGAGAGGTAAAGGTCGTCGGGTGCACCAGGGCGGGCGCGTGGAGGGCGATGCCATCCACCGTGGCACCTTCGTCATGCCCACCCTGATCGAGCTGGATAGCCTGGCCGAGCTGGGCCGCGAGGTCTTCGGTCCGGTGCTGCACGTGGTGCGCTACGCTCGCAAGGACCTGGACAAGGTCATCGACCAGATCAATGCCACCGGCTATGGCCTGACCTTCGGGGTGCATACCCGTATCGACGAGACCATCGCCAAGGTGGTGGAGCGCGCCCATGCCGGCAACCTCTACGTCAACCGCAACATGGTCGGCGCGGTGGTCGGGGTGCAGCCCTTCGGTGGCGAAGGCCTCTCGGGTACCGGTCCCAAGGCCGGTGGCCCGCTGTATCTCTACCGCCTGCTCAGCACCCGTCCGGATGGCGATCCCGCCGTGGCCCTGGCCAAGGGCAGCGCTGGCGAGACCGAATGGCAGGTGCGTGACGCCCTGCGCCAGCAGGCCGGCAATCCGCTGGGGGCCCTGCAGGACTGGGCCAAGCAGCAGGGCCTGGGCGAGTTGGAACAGGCCTGCCTGAGATTCGCCGAAGAGTCCCTGAGCGGCCTGACCCGCCTGCTGCCCGGCCCGACGGGCGAGCGCAACAGCTACAGCCTGCTGCCGCGCAGCCGGGTCCTGTGCCTGGCGGCGGACGAAAGCGATCTGCTGCTACAGCTGGCGGCGGTCATGGCGGTGGGTAGCACCGCGCTGGTCGAGGAGGCGCACAAGGCCACCCTGAATCGCCTGCCGCAAGCCGTGCGGTCGCGGGTGCAGGCCACCGCCGACTGGCGCAAGGATGAAGTCGCCTTCGAGGCGGTCCTGCACCACGGTGACTCCGACCAACTGCGTCAGATCTGCCAGTTGGTAGCCAAGCGCAACGGCCCCATCGTCGGCGTCCAGGGCCTGGCCCGCGGCGAGACCGCCATTCCGCTGGAGCGCCTGCTCATCGAGCGCGCCCTGAGCGTGAATACGGCAGCCGCCGGCGGCAATGCCAGTCTGATGACCATCGGCTAAGGGCTCGAACTAGGCGTCGCCCCCAGGCGTTTGTCAGACCTATCGTTTGGCTCATTTAGAATCCCGATCCTTCCAGCCGGAAGGATCGGGATTTTTTATTGGCCAACTCTCATTTGATCGCCTTGGCAGCAGGCGCGATCAAGCGCTGTGCTAGAGTCCGGCGGCCACGGTTTTGCGCTTCGATTTCCAGCTGGTACCTGCATGCATTACAACGATAAGACGGATCTTGAGCGGGCACTGGCCGAGAGCAAGGGTAGCTTCCTGACGGTCGGCTTCTTCAGCCTGTTCATCAACCTACTGCTGCTGGTTCCTGCGTTCTACATGCTGCAGGTTTATGATCGGGTACTCTCCAGCTACAGCGTCACCACGCTGATCATGCTGACCCTGATCATGCTGCTCTTGATGAGCACCTATGGTGCTCTGGAGTGGGTTCGGTCGCGCATCCTGATTCGGGTGTCCACGCGACTCGACCTGTTGCTGAATCAGCGATTCTATGAGGCAAGTTTCAAGCAGGCGCTCTATAGCGGAGGCGCCTTGACTTCGGCCCAGGCGCTCCACGACCTGACCGGTTTACGCCAGTTTCTTACCGGCGCAGGGCTGTTCGCCTTCTTTGATGCACCCTGGCTGCCGATCTACATCGCGGTGATGTTCTTCTTTCATCCGCTGTTTGGGGTTTTTACCGTCGTCGGTGCGGTGATGCTGATCGCGTTGGCCTATGCCAATGAGCGCTTGACGAACAGGCACCTGGCCGACGCTAACCAGGAGCATGCCAGGGCAACGCAATTCACCAGTAAGAATCTGCGCAATGCAGAGGTAGTGACCGCAATGGGCATGCTGCCCAGCCTTTTCGGACGTTGGCATCGCCGCAATAACCGTGTACTGACACTCCAGGCTAGAGCCAGCGAGCGGGGTGGTACCCTCAGCATCCTTTCCAAAACCTTGCGGATGATCCTGCAGTCGCTGATCCTGGGGCTCGGGGCCTGGCTGGTTATCGATCACCAGATCACACCGGGCATGATGACAGCTGGCTCCCTGCTGTTGGGCCGAGCGCTGGCACCTATAGATCTGATGATCGGCAGCTGGAAGGGATTCGTTACTGCGCGGGGTCAATATGGGCGCCTCAACGAACTGTTGCACCAGATACCAGCCGAACCGCAGCGGATGCCTCTGCCCGAGCCGAGGGGCAGTCTGGCCGTCGAGCAGGTCGTTCTGACACCCCCCGGAGCCACTCAGCCTGTGCTCAAGGGGCTCACGTTCACCGTAGCTGCAGGTGCCTCGGTTGGCATCCTGGGGGCAAGTGCGGCCGGTAAGTCGACGCTCGCCCGCGCACTGCTAGGGATCTGGCTGCCACAGACTGGCAAGATTCGTCTCGATGGTGCGGATATTGCCCAATGGCCACGGAGTGACCTGGGGCCGCACCTGGGGTACCTGCCGCAGGACATAGAACTTTTCGAGGGTAGTATCAGCGACAACATCGCGCGCTTCGGTCCGGTGGATCCCAAGGCCGTGGTGGACGCGGCCGAGCTCGCCGGCGTTCACGAGATGATCCTGCGATTGCCCCAGGGGTACGACACGCTCATCGGTGCTCAGGGCGGCTCCCTTTCCGGAGGGCAGCGGCAGCGAATAGGTCTGGCCCGGGCCGTCTATGGCCGGCCCCGCTTGGTGGTGCTGGACGAGCCAAATTCCAATCTGGACGAGCACGGCGAGCGTGCACTCGGCGTCGCCTTGACCCGGCTCAAGCAAAGCGGAACCACGCTGCTCATCGTGACTCATCGCGTCAGCGCCCTGGCCTATGTCGAAAACCTTCTGGTACTCAACGAAGGGCAGATCGTTCTATCAGGTCAACGCGATAAGGTACTGGCACATTTGCAAGGCCGCACGGAGCAGCAGGCGTCTGCTGAGCCTGACGGCTTGGCAGGCAATGGCATCCACCCGTCAGGGCGGGAGGTATGACATGTTGAGGCATGCTGCCCTTGTCGATGCTGAAGCCGAAGGCCTCAAGGTATCCGATCAGCCTATCCGTAGGCTTGGTTTCGCCATTCTTCTCGTGGTGTTTGGCCTGGGCGGTCTTTGGGCAGCACTGGCGCCCTTGAGCAGCGCCGTGCTTGCACAGGGCTCCGTGACCGTGAAGAGTTCGCGCAAGACCGTACAGCATCTGGAGGGAGGCATTCTTCAAGAGTTGCGAGTGCACGACGGTGATCGGGTACATGCCGGAGAGGTGCTCATGCGCCTCGACGATACTCAGGATCGCGTCCAGCTCGAAGCAATACGCAGCCAGCGTGTTGCGGCCCAGGCACTCGAAGCCCGGTTGATCGCCGAGCGCGACGACCTTGGCGATGTTTTTTTCACCGCAGACGACCTTGCCGTCGATGATCAACGTGTTCGAGAGGCGCGCGGCAGTGAGCGTCAGATATTCGCGGCCCGGCGTGCGGCCAGGCGGGGGGAGGTCGCGGTACTTAGAAATAGGGATGTCGAGCTGGAGCAGCAGATTCGCGGACTCGAAGCGAACATCCAGAGCAAGGTGAGCCTGGCCAAATCCTACGAAGGCGAGATCAAGGATTTGAGTGACCTGCTCAAACAGGGGTTTGTCAGCAACGAGCGGTTGCGCGATCAGGAACGCAGCCTCTCTCGGCTACAGGCCGAGATTGCCGATCAACGCTCAGCCATTGCTCGGGCGCGCGTTCAGCGTGGCGAAACTCAGTTGCAGATCCTACAGGCAAATCAGAGGTTCAAGGCGGAAGTCGCCAGCCAGTTAGCGGACACCCAATCCCGCCTCTATGAGCTTCGTGAACAGCTAAGAGGGCAGCAGGATACGCTTGACCGAAAGGTGATCAAGGCACCAGTGGACGGCATGGTGATGGGGCTAGCCGTCCATACCCTGGGCGGCGTGGTCGCACCAGGTAGTCATCTGCTGGATATCGTCCCAGGTGGGGCGGATCTGTTGGTTGAGGTGGAGATTCAACCGGCCGACATAGATAGGGTCGCCCAGGGCAAGCTTGCCGAGGTTCGTTTCAGTGCTTTCAAGGGTGCGACCACGGCCGTATTGGAAGGCGAACTGGTGTACGTCTCCGCAGATCGCTTCATAAATGAAAAGAGTGGGGCGCCCTATTATCTGGCGCGGGTGGCCTTGACTGATCGGGGGCGGCAGGAACTGGGGCACCGTGAATTGCAGCCAGGGATGCCGGCCGAGGTACTTATCAATACAGGTGATCGTACGCTGCTCAACTACCTTCTCAAGCCCGCTCGTAACGCCATGGCGCGTTCGATGATAGAGGAGTAGGGATGCTTCATCGGGCCAGCTTAAGAAGGTGCGCCATCACGTTTCTGATGTGCATCGGACCAGTTGTTGCCGTGGCGTCGACGGAGGACTCCAGTCCACTTGATCTTTGGCAGCTTTATCAAAGAGCCGTTGCGTCTGATCCGCGCATCCTCGGCGCCGACGCACAGATCCGGGCTGGAACTGGCCAGGAACGCGAAGCCTTGGGGCAGTTACTGCCACAGCTCAAGGGCGGGGCTGCCAGTAGCCGTATCAAAAGATCCGAGGGAGCTCGGACACTCTTCTATGACGGGCAAACCTATAACTTGAGTTTGACTCAGGTGCTCTATAATCCCGCAGCCTGGCGTGGTTTCAAGAAGTACTCTGAGCTTACGCGGCAGTATCGATCCCAGGCAGAAGACGCACGTATCCAGTCTGCGGTCGATCTCGTTCAACGTTATTTCGCAGTCCTGGCCGCTGAAGATGAACTCGCACTGGCCAAGGCCGAACGCCAAGCTACGCAGCGTAGTCTCGATCAGGTCTCGGCGTTATTCGAGCGTCAGTTAGCGACGATTACCGATAAGTTGCAGCTGGCTGCTCGAGTGGACAGTCTCGAAACGGCAGAAATCGAAGCTACAAACCAGATTCAGATTGCTCGCGAGGCGCTGGCCGAGCTGTTGGGGCAAGAGGTTTATCAACCGCTGAAGCGGATTGACGAGGGGGCGCTGTTCGCCTCTTTGCCAGGTGCCGAGGAGGAATGGGTAGCTTCGGCAATCGCTCACAATCCTATGTTACAAGCCAAGCAGAGTGCGCTGAATTCCTCGGAGCTGGCGATCAGCGAAGCCAAGGCAGCTCACCTTCCTACCTTGAGCCTGGCCTTCGGGGCACAACGTAGTGACTTCGTGTACGACAACGTCCTAGCGGCGGATAAAGTAGATACCCTTTCTGCCAGTGTGAATCTACAGATTCCACTCTACAGCGGTGGGTCCATCAGTGCTCGTACCCAGGGTCTGTATGGCGCACGCGATGTGGCCGAGCAAGAATACGAAGCCTTGCGTCGACAGGTAGTCAAGGAAACCAAAACTGCCTATCTCCAAAGCGATGCCAATCTGCGCAAGATCGTCTCGGCGCACAAAGCTCTGGAGTCTGCGGTTAAGTCCCGAGAGATTACGGAAAAGTCCTTTGCCTATGGCACTGTCACTGGCGTAGACATCCTCAATGCCGTTCGCCAGGAATACCTCAGCCGCCGGGACTATCTCAGGGCGCAATATGGCTTTGTCACCAACCAACTCGTATTGCTGAGGTGGAGCGGAGAGTTTTCTGCGAAAGATATTCAGCGAATCAATGGCTGGCTTTCACCATCGCTAACCGCTAATGCCGTTGGGAAGGGTAAAAGATAGTGTCTGGCACCGTTTCGGGTGCCAGCTCTACCTCCTGGCGACTATTCAGTTTCCATATCCCTCCGGCTCCACCGGAAAGCCGCCATTCGCCGTGATCAGCTTGTTCAGGCGCACCGGAATGGCCTTGGCTGCCGGTACCTTGCTGCCTTCGGCATGGTGCCAGAGCGGGATCAGGGCGTTGCACTCGGGGTAGTAGCCGCCACAGGCGCCTTCCGGAATGTTGTAGGGCGTGACCCGCAGCGGGCCTACCTCGCGCCGCACGCCGTCATCGGCCACCGTCGACACCTGCACCTTGTCGCCCTCGGCCAGGCCTAGGCGTTCGATGTCGTTGTGATTCATCAGGAGCACCGCGCGCGTGCCCTTCACCCCACGAAAACGGTCGTGATAACCGTAGATGGTGGTGTTGAACTGGTCGTTGCTGCGTAGCGTCATCAGGGTCAAGACATCCCGTCCGGTGGCGGGCATGTCCGGGTCTTCTTCCAGGCTGCGCGGCACGATGAGATTGGCCTTGCCGGTTTCGGTCTTCCACTCGCGCTTGGCCGCTGGCAGCGGGCGATGAAAGCCGCCTACCTCCCACATCCTGGCATTGAAGTCGTGGAAGATCTCCGGGAAGGAGAGGGCGATCTCGTTACGGATAAGGCCATAGTCAGCGACCCAGGCATCCCAGGTGACCTTGGGGTTGTCCGGCAGGGTGGCCTTGGCCAGGCCAGCGACGATGGCCGGCTCGGACAGTAGTTCGCCCTCGGGCGGCTCGGCCACACCGCGCCAGCCGTGGATGCAGCCGGTGCTGTCCTCGGTGCTGTGAGCCTGCTCCACGCCGTTCTGGCGATCGATTTCGGTACGCCCCAGGCAGGGCAGCAGATAGGCCTTGTCCGCCGGGACGAGGTGATTGCGATTGAGCTTGGTGGCGATTTGCACCGACAGGCGCAGGGTGCGCCAGGCCGGTTCCATCAGACTGGTCTCGGGAATGGCGCGCAGGAAGTTGCCGCCCAGGCCGATGAAGGCCTTTACCGAACCATCGAGGATGCCTTCGCAGGCCTCCACGGTATTGCGCCCCTTGTCCTGTGGCGGGGTGAAGCCGAAGCGCTCGCCGAGCTGCTCCAGCGGCGCCAGTTCCGGTTTCTCGGTGATGCCCACGGTGCGCTGACCCTGGACATTGGAATGACCCCGCACCGGGCAGATGCCGGCGCCAGGCTTGCCGATGTTGCCGCGCATGAGCAGCAGGTTGGCCAGCATCTGGATGGTTTCCACCCCATAGCGATGCTGGGTCAGCCCCATGCCATAGATGCCGATGACTTTCTGACAACGTCCGTAGACGGCAGCGGCCGCTTCCAGGGCACTACGAGTGAGGCCTGACTGGCGCTCCAGTTGCGGCCATTCCTGGCGTTGCAGCCATTCGCAGAACTCGGCGAAGCCATGGCAGTGCTCGGCGATGAAGGCATGGTCGAGCACGGCGGGCTGGCCTTGCTCGCGGGCCTGGTCATCGGCGGTCAGCAGGGCCTTGCACATGCCGGTGAGCGCAGCGATGTCGCCACCCGGCTTGAGCTGGTGGTACTGGGTGCTGATCTGGGTGGGGTGATCGGTCAGCATCTCCACCGGCGACTGCGGATTGACGAAGGTCTCCAGGCCACGCTCGCGCAAGGGATTGAAGGTGATGATGGGCGCGCCGCGTTTGCGCGCTTCCTGCAGGTCATGCAGCATCCGCGGGCTGTTGCTGCCAGGATTCTGGCCAAAGAACAGCAGGCAGTCGGCCTGATCGAAATCGTTGAGGGTCACGGTGCCCACGGTCACGCCGATGCTCTTGGGCAGAGCCACCGAAGTGCTCTCGTGGCACATGTTGGAACTGTCCGGCAGATTGTTGGTGCCGTACAGGCGGGCATAGAGCTGATAGAGGTAGGAGGTCTCCAGCGCCGCGCGACCCGAGGCGTAGAAGATCACCGAATCCGGATCCAGTGCCTTGAGTTCGGCGCCGATGTCGGCGAAGGCTTCGGCCCAGCTCACCGGGCGATAGCGGTCGCTCGCGGCGTCGTAACGCAGGGGGTGGGTCAGGCGTCCGACCTCTTCCAGATCGTAGTCGCGCCAGCCGCGCAGTTCGGTGAGGGAATGGCCGGCGAAGAATTCCGGTCCGCACCTCTTGCTGGTGACCTCCCAGGCCGTGGCCTTGGCGCCGTTCTCGCAGAATTCCAGTGGGTGGGGCTTGCCGGGCTTGGCCCAGGCACAACTCACGCAGGCGAAACCGCCATGCTTGTTCTGCCGGGCCAGCAGGGCACCGGACTTGAGTGGCACTCGCTCGCGCAAGACGATCTCGGTCACCGAGCGCGCCGAGCCCCAGCCACCCGAGGGCGCGTCGTAGCGTTCAACCTTGGGTTTGCCGATCTTGCTCATGATGCGCCTCGTGTGACGGTCTGGCGATGTGCCTGTAGGTCATGGGACGGCGCGTCTGGCAGTAAGGTTCTGGCGGTCAGCCAGGCGGTGCAGCGAAGCCCAGCTGGCGCCAGCCTTCATAGACGGCCACGGCCACGGTGTTGGACAGGTTGAGGCTGCGCCGGTTGGGCAACATGGGCAGGCGCAGCCGTTGTTCGGGCGGCAGGGAATCCAGCACCTCGGCCGGCAGACCACGACTTTCCGGGCCGAACAGCAGGGCGTCGCCCGGCGCATAGGCGATCTCGGTGAAGGGGTGGCTGGCCTTGGTGGTGAAGGCCAGCAGTCGCGGCGGCTGCAAATCTGCTATACAGGCCGCGAGGCTGGCATGGGTCCGCACGCTGGACCACTCGTGATAGTCCAAGCCGGCGCGGCGCAATTTCTTGTCGTCCAGCGCGAAGCCCAGCGGCTCGATCAGATGCAGGCGGCAGCCAGTGATGGCGCACAGGCGAATGACGTTGCCGGTATTGGGCGGAATTTCCGGTTGGTAGAGGATGATGTCGAACATGAAGGGCAGGGCGCCTGGCAAAGCGCCTATGGTACTGCGCCGCCGACGCGGCGTCGCGAGCGAGGCAGGGCGATGAGCCTCTGGCGCCGGCTGTTCGACTGGCTGTTGCGCGAACAGCGCGCCCGCCGGGACGAACTGGCGCGGGTGGAGGATCCCGAGCTGCTCAAGGCCGAATGGCGCAGCCAGCGCCAGCGCCTGACGCTCTGGCTGGCCTCGGCGGCCCTGGGTGCCGGCCTGTTCGGCATGATCATCGGCCAACTGGTGTACCAGCGCACCCATCCCGATCCCTGGTCGGCCGAGGCCCGCCGCCCGGTCATCCTGGGAGTAGACAGTCGCCAGGAAGCCGGCCGCTTCGAATTGCTGATCACCGCCGATCGCTCGCTGTTCTACGAACGCTATCGCCCCGAAGGCGCGCTCAGCCTGCGTCTGCCCCGGGCCCGCTGGGACGGTGGCGAACGCCAGGGACGGGTGGTGCGTCCGGGCGGCAGCTTTTCCTGGACGGTACGCCAGGAGGGGCAGGACCTTAAGGTGCTGCTGGTAGGCGTCGGCGGCGCGCTGCAGGCCAGCGACCGAATCGTGGAAGAAGGCGAGGACTGGGTGCTTCACGTCCAGGTCCCGCTGACGCCCTGAAATGCCCCGTTATCAGGCAAGAGGCTGGCTGTTTGCACCAGAGCGGAACGGGGTGGAGCGCCGAGGTGCCTTGACGCTTCGGCTGCCTTTGCCAGTCCCCTTGTCTTGGCTATAGAGCAGGAGGCGCTCTAGCCTGGGGTTTGCAGCTTTTCGCGGGCGAAAAAAAGAGGCCATCACCGTGAGTGATGGCCTCAGGAAGAAAAGAGGGGATTCCCCAGCCTGCCTGTACCGAGGTCCCCAAAAGGGTAGTTACCTGGGATATTGCAGGAGGTGTGCCAAGTTTTGGCTTGGATGATTTTGGAGGATTCGTAGGTTGGGTTGAGGCGGCTTCATCGCCGAAGCCCAACAATGTGAAGCCAGTGCTAGCTAGGTGCTAGGTGCTAGGTGCTAAGGCTGTTTACCGAGTGTTGTGGGTGCCTCTTGTTTCGCCCACCCGGGCGACTCACTTTTTTCAGTCGCGGCTGCGCGTCCCGGACTACGCGTCCCGGACAAAAGTAAGCAAAAACGCTTGCCCCGATCATCCGGCCCTCCGCTGCGCTCCGGGTAATTCGCTGCGCTCACCCTTCGGGCCAGCCTGCGGCTGTTACTCCGCTTCGCTAAGCTTCGCTCACGCCAGCGCCGTTCCGGGGTCGGTCCAGATGGGCCGTCCATGGCTCACTGGACCTCTCGCCACATCCCTGCGGCTCGACCCACTCCACGACACTGGCGTTCACCCTTCTGAACGGGGCGATTCGCCAGCCTGAAAGTGTTGGTTGAAGAAGTACGAAGAGCTGTGACCCGTAGCGTGGACAACGGCAAAGCCTTGTCCACAGGGATCGGCGTTACGCGCCAGTGGAAAACGCTGCGCGGTTTTCCACGCTACAGATACTGGAAATACCTAACTCTCAGGCTGGCGCCCGTCCCCGTCAGTGAGGTCGAGCATAGGTGTCGTGGAGGGAAATGCGAGGCAGGACGCCGAGCAAGGCGCGAGGGGCAGGAGGCCCCTTCGTGCCGTGCCCCTGGAGCGGCGCCGGGGCGAGGGAAACGTAGCGAAGCGGAGTAACAGCCGCAGGCTGGCCCGAAGGGTGAGCGAAGCGAATCACCCGGAGCGAAACGGAGGGCCGAAACGTGGGGTGTGCTTTCTTTTGCTTACTTTTCTTTGCACCGGGCGGCGATCCGCAAGCAAAGAAAAATGAGTCGCCGGCCAGGCGAAACAAGAGCCATCAGCAAAGCACGATAATCAGTGAGGGCAACCTAACCCTACCCTAAGCCAAAACAAAGCGTTGGGCTTCGCTATCGCTCAGCCCAACCTACGGCTCGGTAGAGAGCCTCAGTCTTCCCCCTCCTCATCCGGCCCATCCACCTTCATGCCCAGCTCCTTGATCTTGCGGGTCAGGGTGTTGCGGCCCCAGCCGAGCAGCACGGCGGCGTCGCGGCGGCGGCCGGCGGTGTGCTTGAGGGCGGTCTCGATCATGATGCGTTCGAAGGCCGGCACGGCGTTGTCCAGCAGGCTGGACTGGCCGCGGGTGAGGGCCTGGTCGGCCCACTGGCGCAGCGCCTGTTCCCAGTTGGCGGCAGGGGCGGCGTCCTGGGGCTGGTTGAGCAGCTCTGGTGGCAGGTCGTCGATCAGCACCTCGCGGCTGGAGGCCATCACCGTGATCCAGCGGCAGGTGTTCTCCAGCTGGCGCACGTTGCCCTGCCAGGGCAGCCCTTTCATGTATTCCTCGGTCTCGCTGCGCAGGGTCTTGGGTTCCACGGCCAGCTCCTGGGCGGCGCGGGCGAGGAAGTGGCGGGCGAGGGCGGGGATGTCCTCGCGACGGTCGGCCAGGCGGGGGATGTGGATGCGGATGACGTTGAGGCGGTGGAAGAGGTCTTCGCGGAACTTGCCCTCGCGCACCAGGCCTTCGAGATTCTGGTGGGTGGCGGCGATGATGCGCACGTCCACCTTGACCGGGGTATGGCCACCGACACGATAGAACTCGCCATCGGCCAGGACCCGCAGCAGGCGGGTCTGGGTGTCGGCCGGCATGTCGCCGATCTCGTCGAGGAACAGGGTGCCGCCGTCGGCCTGTTCGAAGCGCCCACGGCGCTGGGCCGCGGCACCGGTGAAGGCACCCTTCTCGTGGCCGAACAGCTCGGACTCCATCAGGTCCTTGGGAATGGCGGCCATGTTCAGGGCGATGAAGGGCGCGGCGGCGCGCGGGCTGTGGCGGTGCAGGGCGTGGGCGACCAGCTCCTTGCCGGTACCGGATTCGCCGTTGATCAGCACCGTGATGTTGGAGTGCGAGAGGCGGCCGATGGCGCGGAACACCTCCTGCATCGCCGGTGCTTCACCGATGATCTCGGGGGTGCGGGTCAGGTGCTCCGGCTCGGCGAAGCCCTGTTGCTCCTGAGCATGCTGCCCGGCGCGCTTGACCAGGGCCACGGCCTCGTCGACGTCGAAGGGCTTGGGCAGGTATTCGAAGGCGCCGCCCTGGTAGGAAGCCACGGCGCTGTCCAGGTCGGAGTGGGCGGTCATGATGATGACCGGCAGCCGTGGGTGCATCTCGCGGATGCGCGACAGCAGGTCCAGGCCACTGGTCCCCGGCATGCGGATGTCCGAGATCACCACGTCCGGTTGCTGACGACCGAGGCGGGTCATGACGCTATCGGCGCTGTCGAAGGCGACGGTGGTCATGCCTTCCTGTTGCAGGGCTTTTTCCAGGACCCAGCGGATGGAACGGTCGTCGTCGACGATCCAGACGGTCTCCTGACGGCTCATGCGTACTCCTCGTTATTCCAGCGGCAGGAAGATGCTGAAGGCGGTGTGGCCAGGATGGCTTTCACACTCGATCAGCCCCTGATGCTGGGTGATGATGTTCTGGGTGATGGCGAGCCCGAGGCCGGTGCCGTCGGGGCGACCGCTGACCATGGGATAGAAGATGGTTTCCTGCAGGTCCTGGGGAATGCCCGGACCGTTGTCGATGATCTCCACCTTGCACACTAGGCGATGGCGGTGATGGGCGATGGTGAACTGGCGCAGGGTACGGGTTCTCAGGGTCACCCGGCCCAGGCGCAGTTCATTCTGCTGGGAGATGGCCTGCATGGCGTTGCGCACGATGTTGAGCACTGCCTGGATCATCTGCTCCCGATCAATCATCAGGTCGGGGATGCTCGGATCGTAGTCGCGTACCAGATTGATCAGCCCCTGGCTTTCCGCTTCCACCAGGCTGCAGACCCGTTCGAGCACCTCGTGGACGTTGGTGGTGGAAAGCTTCGGCAGCTTGTTGGAGCCGAGCATGCGGTCGACCAGATTCCGCAGCCGGTCCGCTTCCTCGATGATGACGTTGGTGTAGTCCTTGAGTGACTCTTCGGGCAGCTCGCGGGCCAGTAACTGGGCTGCGCCGCGGATGCCACCCAGGGGATTCTTGATCTCGTGGGCCAGGCCGCGCACTAGGAGCTTGGTGGTCTCCTGCTTGGAGAGCTGTGCCTCCTCCTTGGTGATGCGCAGCAGCCGATCGCGCGGATGGACTTCCAGCAGCAGCAGGGTGTTGTGGCGGTCCAAGATGGGGGTCACCGCATAGTCCACCGTGAGGCTGTTGCCCGAGGTGGAGACCAGCAGCGCCTCGCGCTTGGTGAAGGGGTGGGCATGATCGACCGCCTGCCGCAGCGCCTGCAGGGCCTCGGGCGACTCGGTGAACAACTCGCTGATGAACTGGCCGTGGCTGCGCTGGCCGCTGATGGCCAACAGCATCTCGGCCGCCGGATTCATGTACTCCAGACGCAGCTCCGCATCGAGCAGGATGACCGCGGTCGTGAGGTTGTCGAGCAGGAGCCGGTGGATGACGTCGGTAGGCATGAGGGGCCACAGCGCTATAGGGACGATAGGAAAATGCAAGAAGCAAACCAAGACGCCCCGAGTTAGGGCAGATGCCTGCAACGTGCACTAACAGCCGCCGCGCGGGCCGGTAGTCCCTGCAGGATTTGTATCAAGATGGTGCATGGACAAAAAGCGCACCAAAGAGGTGCGCTAGAGGAAAGGTAGCCAGGATTTCTTGGCTTCGGGCGGTTTCATGTCCAGCGGACATTCCGGACGTTTGCCCCAATCCTTGTCGGTGCAGGGATGGGCGCGGCGCTTCTGCTCCAGGGAGGGACGCCGCAGGTGAAAGGGCTGGGCCGGCGTACGCTCCAGCACATTGCCGTCGGCGGCGAGGATCTCCGCCACCAGGCTATGGGTGCCACGATCCAGGTTGTCCAGGGGAAACACCGGACTGCGCCCGACGCCGGCTTCCCTGTCATCCACCAGCAGCCGGTAGCTGTGACCCGGCTGCAGCTCCGGCTCGCTGACCAGGCTGACGATGAGCTGCCCTTGCTGATCGATCACCGTGGCGTCGGGCTCGGGTACCAGGATGCGCAGCATCTGGTAGCGGAAGGGCGCGGCCTTGGGCGTCCTGGCCACCGGCGCGGTGGGAGTCGGACTCAGCTTGCGGGTCGGCTGGCCCTGCTGGTTGAGGTTGTTGGGCGTGCTCAGTGGCACCGGCGTAGCCTTCACGCCCTTGGGCGGCTGATCGGTGTAGACCCGATTGCCTTCCTTGTCGACGTAGCTATAGACCGCCGCCTGGGCAGGCAGCAGCAGGCACAGCAGCAACAGGGTCAGGAGCGAACGCATCAGCGGGCCGGGCTGTTGACGCTGATGCGCTGCACGGTAACGGTCTTCTCGGCACTGGTCTGGATCACCTCGCCCGTGCCGGACAGCACCTGGGCGGCGAAGCGGTGCTCACCACGCTCCAGGTTGGCCACGCCGAAGCGGGTGCTCTGACCGGGGCTGCCATAGGGCGCGCCATCCACCAGCAGTTGCAGCGACTGCCCCGGGCCCAGGCCCGGCTCCACGGACACGCCCACCGAGAAGGTACCGTTGTTAGCGCGGATGGCCTCATCGTCGGGCACATTGACCTCCAGGCGGCTGAAGGCCGGGCCCGCGGGTGTCGACGGCGTGGGGGCATTGGGGATGGGCGGCGCCGGTCGCGGATTGTCCACGGTATTGGTGGGCGCCACCTGCACGGGCTTGGCATTGGCCGAGGGCTGGTCGCTGAACACCGTGTTGCCTTCGGCATCCACCGACTTGTAGATCGCGGCCTGGGCGGAGCAGGCGAGGCAGAGCAGACAGCAGGCAAGCAGGCGAGGCATGGCAGGATCTCGGCCGGGCGATGGATACCAAGGGTAGCAGGCGCGCCGCGTGCGCCGGTAGGCAACTTGGCGTGCGTGGCGCTGCGTCGGTCGCGACGGCTTTTCGTGGCGCAAAGAAAAGGCCTCCCGAGGGAGGCCTTTCGCTTACCGCAGCGGGATCAGACGCTGTAGTACAGATCGTATTCCAGCGGGTGCACGAAGGTACGCACCTTGATCTCTTCCTCGGACTTCAGCTCGATGTAGGCATCGATGAACTCGTCGGTGAAGACGCCGCCCTTGGTCAGGAACGCACGACCGGCGTCCAGGGCTTCCAGGGCTTCCTTCAGGCTGCCGCAGACCTGCGGGATCTTCTTGCCTTCTTCCGGCGGCAGATCGTACAGGTTCTTGTCGGCGGCATCGCCGGGGTGGATCTTGTTCTGGATACCGTCCAGGCCGGCCATCAGCAGGGCGGCAAAGCACAGGTAGGGGTTGGCAGCCGGATCCGGGAAGCGGGCTTCGATGCGGCGGGCTTTCGGGCTCGACACATAGGGGATACGGATGGAGGCGGAACGGTTACGGGCCGAGTAGGCCAGCATGACCGGTGCTTCGAAGCCGGGCACCAGACGCTTGTAGCTGTTGGTGGACGGGTTGGTGAAACCGTTCAGCGCCTTGCCGTGCTTGATGATGCCGCCGATGAAATACAGGGCGGTGTCGGACAGGCCGGCATAGCCTTCGCCAGCGAAGGTGTTCTTGCCATCCTTGGAGATGGACATGTGCACGTGCATGCCGGAGCCGTTGTCGCCGTACAGGGGCTTGGGCATGAAGGTGGCGGTCTTGCCGTAGGCATCGGCCACGTTGTGCACGACGTACTTCAGGGTCTGGGTCTCGTCGGCCTTCTTGACCAGGGTGTTGAACTGCACACCGATCTCGTTCTGGCCAGCGGTCGCCACTTCGTGGTGGTGAACTTCCACGACCAGGCCCATCTCTTCCAGGGCGTTGCACATGGCGGTACGGATTTCGTGGTCATGGTCGACCGGCGGCAGGGGGAAGTAGCCGCCCTTGACGCCCGGGCGGTGGCCCTTGTTGCCGGACTCGAAGTCGGCGTCGGTGTTCCAGGAGGCCTGCTCGGAGAAGATCTTGAACATGGAGCCGGAGATGTCCGACTTGAACTTCACTTCGTCGAAGATGAAGAACTCGGGCTCCGGGCCGACGAACACGGTGTCGCCGATGCCGGTGGACTTCAGGTACTCCTCGGCAGCACGGGCGATACCACGGGGGTCGCGCTCGTAGGGCTGCATGGTGGAGGGTTCGATGATGTCGCAGACCAGGATCAGGGTCGGCTCTTCGGTGAAGGGATCCAGAACGGCGGTGCTGTCGTCGGGCAGCAGGATCATGTCGGAGGCTTCGATGCCTTTCCAGCCGGCGATGGAGGAGCCGTCGAACATCTTGCCGTGGGCGAAGAAGTCTTCGTCCAGCGCGTCACGCGCCGGCATGGTGACGTGTTGCTGCTTGCCTTTGGTGTCGGTGAAGCGCAGGTCTACCCACTTCACGTCGTTTTCTTTGATCAGTTGAACAGCCTTCGACATGGTTTCCTCCAGAGGAATTTCGGCCGGGAGCGGTTGGCGGTACTCCCGGTATCAGCTGTGCCCTTGAGGGGCGCTCCCGTATTGCCTGGTCCATGACCGGCGTTCCACGAAAAGCGCCCTATGCTGGCCCAGGGGCGGCTGCCTCACAAGAGAGCAAGTTGTATGCCAGTGCCCCCAAATGGGCTGGAGGGCCTTCCTGACGCCTCCCATGCCGTTTTCAGGCCAGTCGAGGCCGTATCCTTGCACCAAAATAGTGCATCAAAATCCGTCTCTGCACTCAAATGGCGCCAGAGGTGATTTTGTCGGTTGAATTCGAGTGCTCGATGGTTTTCAGGTATGATATTCGCCCTTTTCTTTCGCGTTACCCGCCCCCCGTTTCCCGCTCATGAAGCTCATCATCAAGGTCTTTCCGGAAATCACCATCAAGAGTCGCCCGGTGCGCAAGAATTTCATTCGCCAACTGGTGAAGAACATTCGTGTCGTGCTGCGCGATCTGGATCCGGATGTCCGCGTGGAGGGGGTCTGGGACAACATCTCGCTCGAGACTGCGATCAGCGAGCCACGGGTGCTGGCGGACATGAAGCAGCGCCTGGCCTGCACCCCTGGCATCGGCCAGTTCCTCGAGGTGCACGAGTATCCGCTGGGTGACTTCGAGACCATCCTTTCGTTGTGCGAGCGCCACTTCGGTGAGCGGGTACGCGGCAAGGTGTTCTCGGTACGCTGCAAGCGCGCCGGTCGACACGACTTTTCCTCGATGGACGTGGAGCGTTATGTCGGCGGCGGCCTGCGCGAGCGCTGCGGCGGCGCCGGCATTGCCCTGAAGAATCCCGAGGTGAACGTCCGCCTGGAGATTCGCGACCAGCAGCTGTTCATCATCGACGAGCATCACGAAGGCCTGGGCGGTTATCCGCTGGGCGCCCTGGAGCAGGTGCTGGTGCTGATGTCCGGCGGCTTCGACTCCACCGTGGCCGCCTACCAGATGATGAGGCGCGGGATGGTCAGCCATTTCTGCTTCTTCAATCTCGGCGGGCGGGCCCACGAGCTGGGCGTGATGGAAGTGGCCCACTATCTCTGGGAGAAGTACGGGCGCTCCCAGCGGGTACTGTTCATCAGCGTGCCCTTCGAGGAAGTGGTGGGGCAGATCCTCACCCAGTGCGACGACAGCCACATGGGCGTGATCCTCAAGCGCATGATGCTGCGTGCGGCCAGTCGCATCGCCGAGCAGCTGCAGATCGAGGCGCTGGTGACCGGCGAAGCCGTCTCCCAGGTCTCCAGCCAGACCCTGACCAACCTGGCGGTGATCGACAAGGCCACCGATACCCTGGTGTTGCGCCCGCTGCTGGCCAGCCACAAGCAGGACATCATCGATACCGCCCAGCGCATCGGCACCGCCGACTTCGCCAAGCACATGCCCGAGTACTGCGGCATCATCTCGGTGAATCCCACCACCAAGGCCAAGGCCCTGCGGGTGGAGCACGAGGAAGGCAAGTTCGACATGGCGGTGCTCGACGCCGCGCTGGAGCGCGCCCGCTTCATCACCGTCGACAAGGTGATCGAGGAGCTGGGCAAGGACGTGCAGGTGGAAGAGGTGGACCAGCCGCTGCCCGGGCAGATCGTGGTGGACATTCGCCATCCCGACGCCCAGGAAGACCTGCCGCTGGAGCTGCCCGGCATCGAGGTGCAGACCATGCCGTTCTTCGCGCTGAACAGCCGTTTCAAGGAACTGGACGAGAATCGCCAGTACCTTCTCTATTGCGACCGCGGGGTGATGAGCCGGCTGCATGCCCATCACCTGCTCACCGAAGGGCACGCCAATGTGCGCGTTTATCGTCCGGCCTAAGCAGCCGGGCCTGTTGGGTGGCAGTATCCGCCACCGCCCTCCCGACCTCTCCTAGCCGCCGGCCACATACCGGTCGGCCGCGTTTCGCGCCTTTGCAATCTCCGGCTGTCAGCCTGCTGGCTGAAGCTCCTTCATTTCTATACCGAGAACACCACTGTGATCGAGAATCTACGCAACATCGCCATCATCGCGCACGTCGACCATGGCAAGACCACCCTCGTCGACAAGCTGCTGCGCCTGTCCGGCACCCTGGACCGCAAAGAAGCGGAAAACGAGCGGGTGATGGACAGCAACGACCAGGAAAAGGAACGTGGCATTACCATCCTGGCCAAGAACACCGCGCTGAAGTGGAAGGACTACAACATCAACATCGTCGACACCCCCGGCCACGCCGACTTTGGTGGCGAGGTGGAGCGCGTGATGTCCATGGTCGACTCCGTGCTGCTGGTGGTCGACGCCCAGGACGGCCCCATGCCGCAGACCCGCTTCGTGACCCAGAAGGCCTTCAAGGCCGGCCTGCGTCCGATCGTGGTGGTCAACAAGATCGACCGTCCCGGCGCGCGTCCGGACTGGGTCATCGACCAGATCTTCGACCTGTTCGACAACCTCGGCGCCACCGATGAGCAGCTGGACTTCCCGATCGTCTACGCCAGTGCCCTGAACGGCATCGCCGGCATGGACCACGAGAAGATGGACGACAACATGGATGCCCTGTTCCAGGCCATCGTCGACCACGTTCCGGCCCCCCAGGTCGATCTGGACGGTCCCTTCCAGATGCAGATCTCCCAGCTGGACTACAACAGCTTCCTGGGCGTGATCGGCATCGGCCGTATCGCCCGTGGCCGCATCAAGGCCAACACCCCGGTCGTGGCCATCAGCGACGACGGCAGCAAGCGCAACGGTCGTATCCTCAAGATCATGGGCCACTCCGGCCTGCAGCGCGTGGAAGTGGCCGAAGCCGAAGCCGGCGACATCGTCTGCGTCTCGGGCATGGACGAGCTGTTCATCTCCGACACCCTGTGCGATCCGCAGAACGTCGAAGCCCGCCCGCCGCTGACCGTCGACCAGCCCACCGTGAGCATGACCTTCCAGGTCAACGACTCGCCCTTCGCCGGTCGTGAAGGCAAGTTCGTCACCAGCCGCAACATCAAGGACCGTCTGGACAAGGAGCTGCTGCACAACGTGGCCCTGCGCGTCGAGCCGGGCGAGTCGGCCGAGAAGTTCAAGGTCTCCGGCCGTGGAGAGCTGCACCTGTCGGTACTGATCGAGAACATGCGCCGCGAAGGCTTCGAGATGGCCGTGGGCCGTCCGGAAGTGGTGATCATCGAGAAGGACGGCGTGAAGCAGGAGCCCTACGAGAACGTCACCATCGACATCGAAGAGCAGCACCAGGGCTCGGTGATGGAGCAGATGGGTCTGCGCAAGGGCGATCTGACCAACATGATCCCCGACGGCAAGGGTCGTATCCGCCTGGAGTACACCATCCCGGCGCGTGGCCTGATCGGCTTCCGTAACAACTTCCTGACCCTGACCTCGGGCAGCGGCATCCTGACCTCGACCTTCAGCCACTACGGCCCGATCAAGGCCGGTGAAGTGAGCAACCGTCAGAACGGCGTGCTGGTCTCCATGGCCACCGGTACCGCGCTGACCTACTCGCTGGAAACCCTGCAGAGCCGCGGCAAGCTGTTCCTGGCTCCGGGCGACGAGATCTATGAAGGCCAGCTGTGCGGCATCAACAGCCGTGACAACGACCTGGTGCTCAACCCCACCAAGGGCAAGAAGCTGGACAACATGCGCGCCTCGGGCAAGGACGAAGTCATCGCCCTGGTGCCGCCGATCAAGTTCACCCTGGAGCAGGCGCTGGAATTCATTGCCGACGACGAGCTGGTGGAAGTGACGCCCAAGTCCATCCGCCTGCGCAAGAAGTACCTGAACGAGAACGACCGCAAGCGCTTCGAGCGCTCCAAGGTCTGATCCCGCTCGGGTAGTACAGGAAAGCGCCTTCGGGCGCTTTTTTGTTGGCTGTTTTTCAGCAGGCGCCACGCGCGCAACCGGCGGCTCTGCTAGCTTTGGTCTCATGGCCGCGCCACTCCGGACGGCCCCCTTGCAGGATGCTGCCATGTTGAAACCCACCCTTGTCGCCACCCTGACGCTGGCGAGTCTCTTCGCGCTCGCCAATGCCCAAGCCGCCGGGTGCGGGACGCCCCGTAACGCCTTCGACACCGTCTACTGCGCGAGCACCCTGTTCGCCCAGAGCGACAAGTCGCTGAATCAGACCTATGGCGAACTGCGCAAGCAACTGCCGGCCGATCAGCAGGCGCTGCTCAAGCAGGGGCAACTCGCCTGGATCAAGCAGCGCGACAGCCAGTGCGCCCGCGAGGAGGCCGATGGCTACTTCGTCAACCTGGACTGCGCCGTCAGCCTGACCGAAAGCCGTGTGGAGACGCTCAAGGAGCGTCTGCGCGAGTGCGCCAGCACCGGCTGCGAGGCCGGCAAGCTGGGGCAGTGAGGTAGCTGGCGGGATAGGGATCTCGCCGTTCCCTCACCCCAACCCTCTGCCAGAGGGAGAGGGTGCTATACGAGCGGGCGCTCAGCGCCGTCGCCACGGAGAAAACCGTAGCGTGGAAAACGGTGCAGCCTTTTCCACTAGGGGCTCACTGGCAAGGGACCCTCACCCCAACCCTCTCCCTGGGGGAGAGGGGGCTATCCGAGCGGGTGCTCAGCGTCATCGCCCGGAGAAAATCTTAGCGTGGAAAACGGCGCAGCCTTTTCCACTGGGGTTCGCTGTCAGAAACCCTCACCCCAACCCTCTCCCAGAGGGAGAGGGTGCTATTCGAGCGGACGCTCAGCGTCATCACCCCATGAGTGCTGCCACTGGTTGATCAGCAGACTCGACAGTCATGGCGGGCCGCCCTAGTCGAACTATCGACAGCCGTCTGGCATGCCGTCCAGACGGCATGAACGTCTTGCAAGTTTTTGTTCACACCCAGATACAACGTCACAAAAACCGTCTAGCGTGGGGCTACACGCCCTGACGCGTGTTTCCATAACAACAATCAGGATGCAGGCATGACATCTTTCCTCAGGCAACGCCTGCCGCTGGCCATCGCCCTGGCGACGACGCTCGCGGCAACCGTGCAGGCGGCTCCCAATCCCTACAGTGGCTTCACCGTGTTCGGCGACAGCCTGCTGGACGCCGGGCAATTTCCCGATACCGGGGTCAATGGCGCCAGCCTCAGGTTCACCAATCGTGTCGGCCCCGGCTACAGCCCGGCGAGCGGCGCGGTGACCGGCCCGGTGTCCTCGATCCTGCTTGGCCAGCAGTTGGGCTTCGATGCCCGCACTCTGGACGCCTCGACCTCGGTGATCAATCGGCTGCTGGGGCTCAGCGACGGCGACAACTGGGCGGTGGGTGGCTACACCACGGCGCAGATCCGCGATTCGATCACCGCCGCCAACGGCTCGACGGTGGCGGTTGGCGGCCTGACCCTGCGCAGCCGCGATGGCTATCTGCCCGGTCTTGCCAGCCAGGGGTTGAGCCTGGATCCCAACACCCTGTTCTATATCAGCGGTGGCGGTAACGACTTCCTCCAAGGGCTGGTCACCTCGCCGGCGACCGCCGCGGCCGCGGCCAATCGTCTGGGTGACGGCGTCGCTGCGTTGCAGCAGGCCGGGGCCCGCCATCTGGTGGTCTGGCTGCTGCCCGACATCGGCCAGACCCCGGCCCTGGCCGGTTCGCCGCAGCAGGCGGCCACTTCGGCCCTGAGCCGGGTCTACAACCAGGCCCTGGTGACGCGGCTGGCGGGCATCGACGCGGAGATCATCGGTCTCAACGTGCCACAACTGCTCGCCGAGGTGGTGGCGGAACCCGGACGCTATGGGCTGGCCACCGGGCAGAATCTCACCGGCACCTGCTTCAGTGGCGACAACTGCACCCGCAATACCACCTACGGGCTAGGCGCCGCCGCGGCCGATCCCAGCCAGCTGCTGTTCAACGATCGCGTGCACCCGACCATCACGGGGCAGCGGCTGATCGCCGACTACGCCTATTCGCTGCTGGCGGCGCCTTGGGAGGTCACCCTGCTGCCGGAGATGGCCCAGTCCACCCTGAGGGCGCACCAGGACGGCCTGCACCAGCGCTGGCTGGGCGACTGGCACGCCTGGCAGCCGGTGGGGCGCTGGCAGGGCTATGTGGATACCAGCGCGCGGCGGCTGGACGTCGACGACCAGCGCAGCACCGCCGGTGGCGATGGCAACGGCTACAGCCTGGACCTGGGCGGCAGCTATCGACTCAGTGAGGAATGGCGCCTCGGTGTCGCCGCCGGGGTCGCGCGGCAGCACCTGGAGCCCGGTGCGGCCGATTCCGACTATCGCCTCAACAGCTATCTGCTCAGCGCCTTCGCCCAGTACCAGGGCGAGCGCCTCTGGGGCGATCTCACCGCCACCGGTGGCCGCCTGGACTATGACGACCTGAGCCGGCGCTTCGCCCTCGGCCCGACCACGCGCAGCGAGCAGGGCGATACCGATGGTGATCTGCGTGCCCTCTCGGCGCGCCTGGGCTATGACCTGGCCGCGGCTGGCAGTCCCTGGCACCTGAGCCCCTACGTGAGCGCCGACTATGCCCGCGTCCAGGTGGATGGCTATCGCGAGCGCGGCAGCGATGCCACGGCGCTGGAGTTCGACGACCAGTCGAGCACCTCGCGGCGCCTCGGGCTGGGCCTGCAGGGCCGCTGGCAACTCGCACCGGCCACGGCGCTGTTCGCCGATGTGGGCCGCGAACGGGAATTCGCCGACGGCACTCGCGATGTGACCATGCGCCTGAACAGCGTGCCGGGTCTGGACTACACCCTGGATGGCTACCAGCCGGACAGCGACCGTACGCGCCTGAGTCTGGGCGTGGTCCAGCGCCTGACCCCGGAGCTGACCCTGCGCGGCGGCTACAGCTATGCCGGCGCGGGTGATACCCATCAGCAGGGCGTAGGGCTGGGCCTGTCGCTGGATTTCTAAGCACGGGCCCAACCCGGGGATAGCCCGCCGACCTTGCGGCAGCGGGCTGCCCTTTAGCCCTAGACCGGGCTGGGATTGCCCAGTCGCTGGCGCTGCCATTCGCCCAGCTCGTCCAGTCGCCGCGGCGGGCAGACCAGAAAGCCCTGCAGGAGATCGCAGCCGGCCTGGTGCAGGCAGAGCTGCTTCTGCTCGGTGTCCACGCCTTCGGCGATGACCTGGGCGTCGCGGGCATGGCAGAAGGCGACCAGCGCATCCAGGCTGGCCTGGTTCCCGGGTTGGCTGAGGCGTTCGACGATCAGGCGGTCGAACTTGATGGTGTCGGCGGGATAGTCGGTGACCTGCTGGATGGAGGTGTAGCCCACGCCGAAGTCATCAATGGCCACGCGAAAGCCCTCGGCGCGCAGCTCGTGCAGCAGCCCCAGGGTGCGCTCGTTCAGCTCGGCGGCGAAGGTCTCGGTGAATTCCAGCTCCAGGTGGCCCGGATCGACGCCGTGGTGGCGCACCCGCTCGCGCAGGTAGGGCACGATATCGGCCTGGTCCAGCTGCGCGGACGACAGGTTGACGGACAGCACCAAGTCATTGCCCAGGATCTCCTGCAGGGCCGGATACTCACGACAGGCCTGGTCCACGACCCAGCGGTCGATCCAGCGGAAATGTCCCTGGCGCTCGGCGATGGGAATGAATTCCGCGGGCGACACGGCGCCGAGGCGTGGCGAATTCCAGCGCAGCAGGGTTTCGGCGGAGCGTACCTGACCGGCACTGTCGACCGCCGGCATGTAGACCAGGTGAAACTCCTCGTCCGGGTTGAGGTGGCGCAGGTACTCGTCCAGCAGATCCTGGCGACGCTGGCGCGCGGCCAGCGCCGGAGTGAAATGCACCAGCCGATTGCCGCCTTCGCTCTTGGCCCGGTCCAGGGCCAGGGCGGCCTGGGCCAGCAGGTCGGCCAGGTCCAGCGGGGCCTCGGGCGCGGCCAGGCCGATGCTCAGGGTCACGGCATAGCGCCGCTCGCCGACCAGGGTACCGCTGTCGTAATTTCGTTGCAGTTCCTCACCGAGGGCGAGGGCATCGGTTGCCGCTGCCGATCCGCGCAGCAGGATGGCGAACTCATCGCCAGCCAGACGGGTGAAGACCACTTCGTTGCGCTCTTGATAGGCAGCGAGCAGCTGCTGCGTCTGCCGGGCCATCGCCTGCAGCAATTCATCGCCCACTTCGTGGCCGAATCTGTCGTTCACCGACTTGAAATGGTCGAGCCCGAAATAGAGCAGGGCGATGGTACGGCCATCCGGCTTTCCTGCCAGCCAGGACTCGCCCATGAGCTGGAAGTAGCGGCGGTTGCCGATCTGGGTCAGGACGTCGGTGCGCAGGGCCGTGCGCAGCTGCGCCAGGATGGCCAGGTTGTTGTCGTGCAGGCGCTTCATGTTGGCGCCCAGATGGCCGATCTCGCCCGGCTCGCGGCTGTCTTCGAGCGCCAGGCGCTGACCTTCCAGGACCTCGGTGAGCTGGCTGTCCAGGCGAGCGATGGGCAGGGTGATATGGCGGCGAATGAGGATCACCAGCACCAGGATGCAGGCCAGGGTCACCAGCAGCCCGCCGCTGAAATAGGCCACTGCCAGGCTGCGCAATTGCTCGTGCAGGTGCTGTGGGTCCGGACTCAGACGAACATAGAGATCCGGTGCCAGGCGTTCGACGGCCGTGAATGCCGAAGTCCGTACGGGCGGCGTGCGAGAGAATTCCAGCGGTGCGCCATAGGTCTGTTCGAGGGTCCGCCGCAGGGTTTCCACCCGCTCCGGGCTGACCGCCAACTGCAGCGTCATCGCCAGGTCGCGCTGGCCTGGAAGAGGCGGCCCGGCCGTACTGGGCAGCAGCGCGGTCGTCGCCACCAGTAGCGACTGGCCCTGTTCGTCGATCAGGTAGTCTCGACGCTCCAGCGGGCCGTCCGGCGCGCGCGCCAGGCGTTCGAGCAGCTGCCGCTGCCGGCTGCCCAACTGGGCGAAGGGATCATCGCTGCGTTCGTAGTAGTAGGCCAGGCTCAGGTCCGGTCGGGCGATCGTCAGCGAGATGCGGCTGGGAGCATCGTTGCCGACCAGTCGCTGGACCGCCAGTTGCAGCTGGGTACCCAGGGCTTCGTTGCGATAGGGCACGTCGGTCTGCCGCAGGAAGTTGCCCAGCGCCGCGCTGTTGGCCAGGGCATAGAGCAGATTGCGACTGAACTGATCGTACTCGCGATAGGTGGTTTCGAGCGCCGCCAGGTCGTGATTGACCCGGGAGCGTTCGAGCCCTATCACCGCCTCGCGCTGCACCGTGTAGCCCAGTCCCACCAGGGTCAGGCTGCAGAGCAGGGCGACCGGCAGGATCAGCAGCAGGACGCGCCTATTGAGATTCATGGCGACTCACCAGTGCACTGCCGATACGTTGCCGGGTCTGGAAGGTATCTGGCGGACCTTCGCGAAAGAGCTGACTGTGGGCGAGGACGTCTTCGGGAGGAAACAGACTGGGGTCCTGGCGCAGCTCCGCCGACAACAGGCGCGCGGCACCGGCGTTGGGCGTCCCCAGGTGCAGTTCCTCCGTGGCCAGCAGGGCGTTATGCGGCTCGTTGAGAAAGTCGATGAAGCGCTCGGCGGCAGCCTGATGTGGGGAATTGCTCGGCACCGCCAGGCAGTCCACCCAGAGCAGGCTACCCTCGCGGGGCGTGACGAAGCGCCAGGGCTGTCCGGGCGTGGTGGCATTGAGCAGGTGTTGATCGCCACTGTAGCCCAGCGCCAGGTCGATGAGGTCGCTGTAGGCCGGATTGCGCAGGGCGCTGACCACGTACTGATAGGTCAGCACCGCCGGTGCCTGAGCCTTGAGCAGGGCGAAACTGCGTCTGAGCAGGTCGGGATCGCTGCTGTTGATCGCGCCCCCCAGGGTGATCAGGGGAGCGACCAGCAGGTCGTCATGGTCTTCGACCATGGCGATGTGGCCGCGCAGGGCGGGGGCGGGTTGCAGCAGTGATTGCCAGGAGTCTGGTGCCTTGGCCAGGCGATCACTGCGGTAGAGCAGCCCCAGGGTGCCCCATACGTAGGGTACGGCATAGTCGCCGCAGCTGTGACGCCAGCGCGGGTCGAGTTCTGCCAGGTGCGGCAGCCTGTGTGGCTCGATGCGCGTCAGCAGGCCGTCCTGGCCGAGACGGGTGGCGCTGACTTCGTTGATGACCACCAGGTCGAGCGTGGCATCGCCGCGCGCCAGGGTGGCGTCGCGCACGTCACTGCTGTCGAAATGGATCTCCTGCAGCGGCGGATGGCTCTTGGCCCAGTGCTGCAGCAGGGTATCGCTGAAATAGCCTTCCCAGGTATAGAGCCGCAAGGGCTCGGCAGCCGCCACGGGTGACGCAGGCAGACCGGTGAGCACCAGGCTGCAGAGGAACAGGCAGTAGCGCATGCGGACGACTCGGCGGCAAGGGCTGACTTCAATAGGAGGGGCCGAAGGACCCGGACGTTCACCCCAGGAAACGCAGGGCTTCTGCCAGTCTAGGAGGCCTGCCTGTATTCGCCAGCCAATGCGTCATCTATTGCGCGCGCCGAGCGATGCGCCTCAGTTCTGCAAGGGGGCGACCCCGGCACGCTGGTGGGCGCGGGTCCAGGGCTTCTGCTCGTCGGCGAATTTCACCGCCAGGCGTTCCAGCACCCGTTGCGTCGGCGCGTTGGTGCCATGCAGCAACAGCAGCGGCAGGAGTAGCAGGCTTGCACCCAGGGCCGCCTGGCGTGGCTTGAGATTGACCTCCTGGCCACGCAGCAGCCAGAGCAGACCGCCACTGGCGGCATAGCCGATGGGCAGGCCGGTCACCACTTCCGAGATCGAGTGATAGCCCAGCACCACCCGCGAGACCGCGATGAGCAGGGCGCAAGCGGCGCCGACGGCGGCTGCGGTCAGCCGTAGCGACGGCCGCGCCCGACTGGCCAGCAGCCAGCCAAGGATCGGCAGCACGCTGCCCACCAGCATGGAGTGGCCACTGAAGCCGGTGAAATCCAGGCGGGGAATGCCCAGGCCCCAGCCGAAGAAGGCGATCTTCGACAGGGCGACCGCGAGGCCGGCGGCACCAAACAGCAGCAGCCAGAACAACGCCGCTCGCGCGGACAGGCCGGCCAGCAGCCAGAGTGCGATCAGGACGGCGCAGGGAAGCATCACCGAAGAATCGCCGAAGTTGGTGATGAACAGCCACATGGATAAGCAGACTCCTGGAGAAGACGAGGCATTCTGACCACCAGATGCCCAGAGGTTGCATCGAGCATGCCAGCCTGTGGACTGGCGCAAGAAAGCGCTGGGATTCCGATGGCAGACCCAGAAAAAAGCCCCGGCACCAGCGGTGGCGGGGCTTTTTACCGGGAGGCGTCTTACAGGCCGGCAGCGGCGCGCAGGGCGGCGGCGCGGTCGGTACGCTCCCAGGTGAAGGTGGTGAAGGTGTCATCGCCCACGGTGATTTCCTGGGGATGACGACCGAAGTGACCGTAGGCCGCGGTGGCCTGGTACATCGGATGGAGCAGGTCGAGCATGGTGGTGATGGCGTAGGGGCGCAGGTCGAAATGCTCGCGCACCAGCTGCACGATCTTCTCGTCGCTGATCTTGGCGGTGCCAAAGGTGTTGATCGAGATGGAGGTGGGCTGAGCCACGCCGATGGCGTAGGACACCTGGATCTCGCAACGATCGGCCAGGCCCGCGGCGACGATGTTCTTGGCCACGTAGCGTCCGGCGTAGGCGGCGCTGCGGTCGACCTTGGACGGGTCCTTGCCGGAGAAGGCGCCACCGCCGTGACGGGCCATGCCGCCGTAGCTGTCGACGATGATCTTGCGGCCGGTCAGGCCGCAGTCACCCACCGGGCCGCCAATGATGAACTGGCCGGTCGGGTTGATGTGGAACTGGGTGTCCTTGTGCAGCAGCTCGGCGGGGATGACGTGCTTGACGATCAGCTCCATCACGGCTTCGCGCAGGTCGGCGTACTTGACCTCGGGGTTGTGCTGGGTGGACAGCACGATGGCGTCGATGCCGACCACCTTGCCGCCTTCGTAGCGGCAGGTCACCTGGGACTTGGCGTCCGGACGCAGCCAGGGCAGCAGGCCCGACTTGCGTGCCTCGGCCTGGCGCTCCACCAGACGGTGGGAGAAGGTGATGGGCGCAGGCATCAGCACATCGGTTTCGTTGCAGGCATAGCCGAACATCAGGCCCTGGTCACCGGCGCCCTGGTCTTCCGGCTTGCTGCGATCGACGCCCTGGGCGATATCCACCGACTGCTTGCCGATGATGTTGACGATGCCGCAGGTGGCGCCGTCGAAGCCGACGTCCGAGCTGTCGTAGCCGATGTCGACGATGACATCGCGGACCAGTTGCTCCAGGTCGACCCAGGCGGAGGTGGTGACCTCACCGGCGACGATGGCCACACCGGTCTTGACCAGGGTCTCGCAGGCCACGCGGGCGTGCTTGTCCTGGGTGATGATGGCGTCGAGCACGGCATCGGAGATCTGGTCGGCGATCTTGTCCGGATGGCCTTCGGACACGGACTCGGAGGTGAACAGGGAATATTCGCTCATCGAATGGTTCCTAAATTACCAGGGGGTAGGGGCCCGCAGGCCGGTCGAGACAGCAGTTTCCTTGCTGGACATGACGCCCTTGAGCGTCGGGTCCGCCCGCCACTGGCCAGTTGGCCTCATGACGGGGTGTTTCCCTGATCCGGGCGCGCGAACTGGCGCACCTGGATCTGAAAGCCATTGCGCAGGCCGAGGTAGAGGCTCTCGCCCGCCTGCAGGCCGGCCGCCTGGGCCCAGCGCGCCAGTTCGTCCTGGTCGAAGCCGAGCCAGAGATCGCCACAGGCGGCACGCGCCCAGGTCTGGTCGTGGGGACAGAGGTCGGTGATCACCAGGCTGCCCCCCGGCGCCACGCGGCGGGCCAGCTGCTGCAGGGCCTCCGCCGGGGCGGCCAGGTGGTGCAGGACCATGTTGAGGACGACGCAGTCGGCCTGGGGCAGCGGCTCGGCGAGGGCATCGGCCAGTTGCAGTTCGACATGGGCGAGGCCGTCGCGCTGGCAGCGCTGACGCGCCAGTTCGAGCATGGCCGGGCTGTTGTCCACCGCCACCACTCGGGCGAAGCGCCGCGCCAGGTCCGGCAGGAAGGCGCCGTCGCCCGGGCCCACCTCCAGGGCGCAGCCACGCGGATCCAGGGCCAGGGCGTCCAGCAGGCTGAGCAGGCCGTCGCGATACTGCGGCAGACTGGCGATGAGGTCCTGCTGGGCCTGGAATTTTTCCGCCACCCGGGCGAAGAAATCGCGACTCACCGCGGCGCGCTGGGCATGCACCTCGCCGATGCGCGTCTGCACCGCACTGGGCAGGGCCAGGGCATCCACCTCCTCGAGCAGGGCGGCGTGCAGGGCGCCGCCCAGGCTGCCGGGGCGGGGCAGGGCGCGACGATAGAAGATGGCGTTGCCCTCGCGGCGAGTGGCCACCAGCTGGGCCTGGGCCAGCACCTTGAGGTGGTGGCTGATGCCGGACTGGCCGGTGGCGAAGATCTGCGCCAGCTCCAGCACGCCAAAGGAGGCGCTGTGCAGGGCGCGCAGGACATTCAGGCGCAGGGGATCGCCGCCGGCCTTGCACAGGGCGGCGAGGGTGTCACCTGGGTCTCGGCCGAGCGCCGGCACACGTAGCGGGGTCATAGGGGCGCTAGTCTAGAGACCCGCTCCTGGGCTCGCAAGAAAAGCATCAAAAAGTTTTGATACTTGTCCGAGGCATCGACTCGCGCATACGTCCGTAGATGTAGGTAAGATGCCGGGGCCGTTTGGCCGGCAGTCGTCATGGGCCTGCGGTAACGACCGCGAGCCTCGCGCGTCCAACGTGCAGCCCCCTCCAGGAGCGCCACCCGGGTAGCCTCATGTCCGTCCAGCCAACATCCCCTTCCGCGCCTGCCGCTGGCACGCGCCTGGTGATCTGCGAGCACTGCGATTCGGTGCATCGCCTGGAGCCGCTCGCCGTCGGTGAGCGAGCGCATTGCCTGCGCTGCGGCGCCTTGCTCTATCGCGCCAGCCGCCTCGACATCCAGGGCCTGCTGGCCCTGGCGATCGCTGCGGCGGTGCTGTTCGTCATCGCCAACGTCGGCCCCATCCTGCAACTGAGCTTTCGCGGCCTGCACAGCGAGGCAACCCTGCTGGAATCGGTGATCGCCATGAGTCGCGGCTTCGCCGGCCCCATGGCGCTGGTGGTGGCCATGACCCTGTTCGTGGTGCCGCTGCTGCAGATCCTGCTGCTGCTCTGGGTGCTCGGCTTCGCCCAGGCCGGCCGTCGCGCTCCCGGTTTCGCCACGGCCATGGTGACCCTGCATTACCTGCGGCCCTGGAGCATGATCGAGGTCTTCGTGCTCGGCGCCCTGGTGGCGGTGATCAAGCTGGCCGGCCTGCTGCACGTGGTGGTGGGCCTGGGCCTGTTCGGCATGGTCGGACTGATGGTGGTCCTGCTGATCATCGCCAAGCGCGACCTGCACCCGCTGTGGGACGCCGTCGGAGCGCGCCAGCCATGAGTGCGCCCCCGCTGCCGCCGCGTGCCGACGAGCTCGGCCTGTGCCTGTGCCATGTCTGCGGCAACGTCTGCACGGCGCCCCGTCGCCACAAGGCCGGCTGCCCGCGCTGCGGCTCGGCGCTGCACCGGCGCAAGCCGAATGTCTATGCCAAGACCTGGGCCTACCTGCTGGCCGCGCTCATCCTCTACATCCCGGCCAATACCCTGCCGGTGATGTTCACCGGTACCCTGGGCCGCGGCACGGAAAGCACCATCCTCGAAGGGGTGATCGAATTCTGGGAGAACGGCTCCTGGGGCGTTGCCCTGGTCATCTTCATCGCCAGCGTGGCGGTGCCGTCCATCAAGTTCCTGGTGCTCGGCACCCTGCTGGTGACCTGCCAGAGGCGCAGCGACTGGGCCACCGCCCAGCGCGCCCGGCTCTATCGCTTCGTCGAGCTGATCGGCTACTGGTCGATGCTCGACGTGATCGTGGTGGCCCTGGTCTCGGCGCTGGTGCATTTCGGTGCCCTGAGTTCGGCAGCGCCGCGCCTGGGCATCGTGTTCTTTGGTTTCGTGGTGGTGCTGACGATGCTCGCCGCGATGAGTTTCGATCCCCGCTTGATCTGGGATGCAGAGGTGAACGATGACGGACAGGCATGAACCCGACGCCCTGGCGCCTACCCCCGAGGTACGCCGCAGTCGCTGGAGCGTATCGCTGATCTGGCTGGTGCCCATCGTGGCGGCCCTGATCGGGCTGTCCATGGTGATCCACAGCTGGGCCTCGCGCGGACCGACCATCACGGTGACCTTTCTTACCGCCGAGGGCCTGGAAGCCGGCAAGACCCAGGTCAAGTACAAGAACGTGGTGATCGGCACCGTCAGCGACATCCAGCTGGCGCCGGATCGCAATCGGGTGATCACCACCATCGAGCTGGAGAAGTCCGCCGAGGGCTTCGCCACCAAGGACGCGCGTTTCTGGGTGGTGCGGCCGCGCTTCGGCGTGAATGGCGTCTCGGGGGTCGACACCCTGGTGTCGGGCGCCTTCATCGGCGCCGATATCGGCGACTCCACAGAATCCCATCGCGACTTCCGTGGCCTGGAGCAGCCACCGGCGCTGATCCATGGCGCCTCGGGCAAGAGATTCATCGTCACCGCCGACGACATCGGCTCGCTGGACGTGGGCTCGCCGGTCTATTACCGGCGCATCCAGGTCGGCCGGGTGGTGTCCTTCCACCTCAACCCGGACGGCAAGGGCGTCAGCGCCCAGATCTTCGTCGATTCGCCCTACGACCGCTTCGTCACCGTCAATAGCCGCTTCTGGAACGCCAGCGGGGTCGACGTCTCGCTCAGCGCGTCCGGACTCAAGCTCAACACCCAGTCGCTGGCCACGGTGGTGGCGGGCGGCATCGCCTTCGTCACCCCGGAGTGGCCGAAGGACCCGGAGGCGGCCCAGGAAGACCAGGGCTTCACCCTGTTCGACGATCAGACCAGCGCCCTGGCTCCGCCGGACGGCGAGCCCATCTATGTGCGCATGAGATTCCAGCAGTCGCTGCGTGGCCTCGCCACCGGCGCGCCGGTGGAATTCCTCGGCATGAACGTGGGCCGGGTGGTCTCCCTGACCCCCGATTACGACGATGCCCAGGATCGCTTCTCGCTGATCGTCGGCGCCGTCATCTATCCCCAGCGATTGGGTGACGTCGGCAAGCGCATCGAGACCAAGGACCGCGATGGCAAGCTGTTCGCCGGTTGGGTGGCCCGCGGCCTGCGCGCCCAGGCCCGTACCGGCAACCTGCTGACCGGTCAGCTGTACATCTCCGTCGACTTCGTGCCCAACGCGCCCAAGGTGGCCTTCGATCCCAAGGCCAAGCCGCTGTCGATTCCCACCGTCACCGGCAGTTTCGATCGCCTGCAGGAGCAGATGGCTGGCATCGTCAACAAGATCGACAAGATTCCCTTCGATTCCATCGGCAAGAATCTCGACACCAGCCTGGCGCAGCTCAGTGGCACTCTCAAGCAGCTCAACGCGGGCGTCCTGCCGCAGCTGACCACCACCCTGATGGGCGTGCAGCAGCTCACCGGCAGCGCCAGCCAGAGTCTGGGTACCGACTCGCCGGTGCAGCAGAACCTGACCCAGACGCTCGAAGAGATGCAGCGCATGGCGCGCTCCCTGCGCGTGTTCGGCGACTACCTGGGCCGCCATCCGGAATCCCTGATCCGCGGCCTGGTGACCGATCCGCCGCCCAAGTTCGAGCCGGGCTCCCGCGATCCCGCCAAAGGAAAACTGCAATGAAGCGCCTGACCTGCCTGGCTCTGCCCCTGCTGCTGGCCGCCTGTTCGTCCAAGGCGCCGCTCAACTACCACACCCTCACCAGCGCCGCGGAGCCCGCTGCCAGTGGTCACGCGGCCAGCTTTCGCTTCGCGCTGCAGGGCGTCTCGGTCCCGCCGCAGGTGGATCAGCCGCAGCTGGTGATCCGCCAGGGCGAGGGCATCGCGCTCCTGGAAAACGAGCGCTGGATCGCCCCTCTGGCCGACGAGGTCCGCAGTGCCCTGTCCGCCGACCTGTCCCAGGACCTGGGCACCCTGGACCTGGGCGATGCCCCCCGTGGCAGCGGCGCACCGGTGCTGCGCATCAAGGTGGACCTGCAGCGCTTCGATTCGCAGCCCGGGCGTGGGGTCCAGCAGGATGCGCTCTGGACCCTGCGGTTGGCCGAGCCCGGGGGCGAGCGTGTGCTTACCTGCGGCAGCCGGATCAGCCAACCCGCTGGCGGCTCCTATGCCGAGGTCGTCGCGGCGCATCGCCAGGCGCTGAGCGCCCTGGCCAAGCGCATCGAGCCGGTGGCGCGTGCCTTCGTGGCCGACGGCAATACGATCTGCCCGGCGGGCTGAGGCGACCGCGCCGATTGCTGGAAGTGCCCTGGCTGAGCGAAAATGGCCGCCCTTTCGCTCTGCCTCTGCCAGGAGACACCGCAATGCCCAGCCGTCGTGATCGAGCCAACGCCATCCGTGCCCTCAGCATGGATGCCGTGCAAAAGGCCAACAGTGGCCACCCCGGCGCCCCCATGGGTATGGCCGATATCGCCGAAGTGCTCTGGCACGATCAGCTCAAGCACAACCCTGGCAATCCCCAGTGGGCCGACCGTGACCGCTTCGTGCTGTCCAACGGCCACGGCTCCATGCTCATCTATTCGCTGCTGCACCTGTCCGGCTACGACCTGTCCATCGATGACCTGAAGAATTTCCGTCAACTGCATAGCAAGACCCCGGGCCACCCCGAGTACGGCTACGCCCCGGGTATCGAGACCACCACCGGGCCGCTGGGCCAGGGCATCGCTAACGCCGTGGGCTTCGCCCTGGCGGAAAAGGTCATGGCCGCCCAGTTCAACCGCGATGGCCACCAGATCGTCGACCACCATACCTACGCCTTCCTGGGCGATGGCTGCATGATGGAAGGCGTCTCCCACGAGGTCTGCTCCCTGGCCGGCACCCTGGGCCTGTCCAAGCTGATCGCCTTCTACGACGACAACGGCATCTCCATCGATGGCGAGGTCGAGGGCTGGTTCACCGACGACACCCCCAAGCGCTTCGAGAGCTATGGCTGGCAGGTGATCCGCAACGTCGACGGCCATGACGCCGACGAGATCCAGACCGCCCTGGACACCGCGCGCAAGAGCGACAAGCCCACCCTGATCTGCTGCAAGACCGTGATCGGCTACGGCGCCCCACACAAGCAGGGCAAGGAAGAGTGCCACGGCGCCCCCCTGGGCAACGACGAGATCCAGGCCGCGCGCGAATTGCTCGGCTGGTCCCATGCGCCTTTCGAGATCCCCGCCGACATCTATGCCGAGTGGAGTGCCCGGGAGCGCGGCGCCACCGCCGAGGCCGAGTGGAACGAGCGTTTCGCCGCCTACGCCCAGGCCCATCCGCAGCTGGCCGCCGAGTTCAAGCGCCGCATGGCCGGTGACCTGCCCGCCGATTTCGCCGAGCGCGCCGCCGCCTTCATCCAGGACGTCGCCAGCAAGGGCGAGACCATCGCCAGCCGCAAGGCCAGCCAGAACGCCCTGCAGTTCTTTGGTCCGCTGCTGCCCGAGCTGCTCGGCGGTTCCGCCGACCTGGCCGGCTCCAACCTGACCCTGTGGAAGGGCGCCAAGGGCGTCACCGCCGAAGACGCCAGCGGCAACTATGTCCACTACGGCGTGCGTGAATTCGGCATGAGCGCCATCATGAACGGCGTCGCCCTGCACGGCGGCCTGGTGCCCTACGGCGCCACCTTCCTGATGTTCATGGAATACGCCCGCAACGCGGTGCGCATGTCGGCGCTGATGAAGCAGCGGGTGCTCTATGTCTTCACCCACGACTCCATCGGCCTCGGCGAGGACGGCCCCACCCACCAGCCGGTGGAGCAGCTGGCCTCGCTGCGCTACACCCCCAACCTGGACACCTGGCGTCCGGCCGACGCGGTGGAATCCGCCATCGCCTGGACCTCGGCCCTGGAACGTCGCGACGGCCCCAGCGCGCTGATCTTCTCCCGCCAGAACCTGATCCACAGCGTGCGCGACGAAGCCACCCTGGGCAACGCCGCCCGTGGTGGCTACGTGCTCAAGGACTGTGTGGGCGAACCCGAGCTGATCCTCATCGCCACCGGTTCCGAAGTGGGTCTGGCGGTGCAGGCCTATGACCGCCTGACCGCCGAAGGTCGCCAGGTGCGCGTGGTCTCCATGCCCAGCACCAGCGTCTTCGACCGCCAGAGCCCCGAGTACCGCCAGCAGGTCCTGCCGGTGGAAGTTGGCGCGCGCATCGCCATCGAGGCCGGCATCGCCGACTTCTGGTACAAGTACGTCGGTCTCGACGGTCGTATCATCGGCATGCACACCTACGGCGAATCCGCTCCGGCGGCGGCGCTCTTCGAGCACTTCGGCTTCACCCTGGACAACGTCCTGGCTGTCGCCGGCGAGTTGCTGGAAGACTGAGTGTGCCGCGGTAATACGAAAAGCCCCGCCTAGGCGGGGCTTTTTCATGCCTGACATTCAGCAGGCGCTCAGGGATTCACCCGAATGCTCGGCCCCACCAGGGTGACGCCCCCGGCATCCAGCTGGACGAAGCTGCCGCCAGCCTTGAGCGTCAGGTGGGCGCCGGCTTCGAGGACGATCTTCTGTCCGCTTTGCAGCTGGATTTCGCTACCGGCTTCGACGAACAGGCCGCCATCCAGGCGCAGGTGCTGACTCTCGCTGACGTCCAGGTGGTCATCGGCGCGCACCTCGGTGCGGCGTTCGCCATGGGTGATGCGGTGCTCCTCGGCGTGGAAGGTGCTGTAGCTGTTGGCGCCGATCCGCTGATGGCGCTCGTGGCCAATCTCGCTGCGGTGGTCATGACCGATACGTTCGTCCCAGTCGCGCTGGGCATGGAGGTGGATTTCCTCCTGGCCCTGGCGATCCTCCAGGCGCAGTTCGTTGTAACCGTTGCCTCCCGGGCTGCTCAGGCTCTTGAAGGTGCTGCGGGTCCTGTCCCGGGGCAGCCCCAGCGGCGGTCGGTGTTCGGCGTGATGCAGGCAGCCGATCACCAGCGGCTGGTCGGGATCGCCTTCGAGAAAGCCCACCAGCACCTCCATGCCGATCCGCGGCACGCTCAGGGCGCCGTAGCCCGCCCCGGCCCAGCCGCTGGCGACGCGCAGCCAGCAGCTGGTGCGCTCATCCGCCTGGCCCTGGCGATCCCAGTGGAATTGCACCTTGATTCGGCCGAGGGCGTCGCAGTGGATCTCCTCGCCGGCCGGGCCAGTCACCACGGCAGTCTGGGCGCCCAGCACGGTCGGTCTGGGATGACAGCGGGGCAGGCGAAAGGGCACCGTCGAGGGGAGGGCGACGAAGGTGTTGCGATAGCCTTGGCGCAAGCCATCCTCCACAGACGGGTTGGGCAGGCTTTCTTCCAGTACCTGGGGCTGGCGCCCCTGATGGTGGATCTCGGTCAGCAACCAGAGCTGGTTCCAGTCGCCATGGGGATGCTGCTCCAGCGGCAGGAAGTGACCACTCAGCAGGCCTGCTCGATCGCTCGTGCCCTGTGCCTGGTGGGCGTCGAGCCTCAGGCTCTCCAGACGCCGTGCGCTCAGGCGCTTGCCCGTTTCGCGATCGATGAAACGACCGGGAAAGCCATAGTGTTCCAGGGCGGGTGGTGAAGTCGCGTCCGCCCGGCTTTCCAGGCGTAGCCGCGGCTGCAGAGGGTCGTGGTCACGCAGGGTGGCGGCACTGCTACGGGTCTGCAGGCCGACCGCGAAATGGCTGATCACCGCTTCGTCCGCCACCAGCCCGCTGCTGGGTAGATAGCGGGTGGCGCCGAGCCGTGGGAAGCAGGTGGCATCATCGCCAAACACCAGCACATGGCCGTCGCGGCGCTGTTGATGGTGATAGTGCAGGCCCTCTTCTTCGCAAAGCCGATTGAGAAAGGCGAGATCGCTTTCGCCGTATTGCACGCAGTAGTCGCGCGTCGGATAGACCGTCGGACCCAGGGCGAAGCGATAGTCGCCTTCGAGGATGCCGTGTTCCTGGAGCAACTGGGCGAGGATCTCGGGGACGCTGAGCCCCTGGAAGATGCGGGAATTGGTCCGGTGGGCGAGGTAGGCCAGGCGCGGCACCAGTTCGATGCGATAACGGGTCAGGCGGTGGCCGGAATCCCCCTGGGCGACGGCGGCGATCTGACCGTGGATACCCGCGTCCCCCGGGCCCAGGCCGAGAAAGGCGCGGCGATGCAGCAGCGATTCCAGCGGCCAGTCCGGTCGTTCGCTGACCAGCTCCAGCTGGAAGCGATAGGGCCTACCGATGGCCTCGGTGCCCTCGAAGGCGAGGATCTGGAAATCATGGGCGACGCCGTCCAGCGTCAGGGTGAACTGAGGGGTATCGGCTGGAGTGAACATCGGATCGCATCCTTGCGAATCGAAAACTCCCATGTGATCAGCCAGACTGCATAGGTTCAAGCTGCAAGAGGCGCATTCTAGAGCGATTTCACAGGCGAATTCTGGCGCAGTAGCGGTCTAGCCCAAGGCGAGGAGATCCTGCTGCGGTGGCAAGGCTCCTTCCAGTTCCAGCAGGAATTGCTTGGTCGGCAACCCCCCGCCAAAGCCGGTCAGGGCGCCGGACGCCCCTATCACCCGGTGGCAGGGCAGCACGATGGGCAATGGGTTGCGGCCATTGGCAGCGCCCACCGCGCGCCGCGCCTGGGGCCGGCCCAGATGGCTGGCCAGTTGGCCGTAGCTCCAGGTCTGGCCGTGAGGAATCTCCGCCAGGGCCTGCCAGACCTCCAGCTGAAAGGGGGTGCCGCGCGGCGCCAGGGGTAGCTCGAAGCGCTGGCGTCGGCCGGCGAAATACTCGCCAAGTTGCGTGCGGGTCAGGGCCAGAATCGGATGGTCGGCGGCGACCCAGCTGCTGTCGCGCTTGGCCAGGTAGCGATTCTCGGGAAATTCCACCACGCGCAGACCGCTGTCGTCGGCGGCCAGGGTGATAGGGCCGATGGGGCTGTCCAACAGGCAATAGGCGATCATCAGGGCGACTCCTTGGCGAGATGGGTGGGGACGGGTTCGGCGGGAGTGTCGGCGGGGGCCTTCCAGGTGGCTTCGCGCCAGACCTGCATCACCCCATAGGCGCGCCAGGGCCGCCAGGCCTCTGCTCGGGCATACAGTGCCTTGGCGGTCAGGCGCTCGCCGGGCGGTGCCAGGCGTTTCTGCAGCACCAGGTCTTCCACCGGACAGGCATCGGGGTGGGCCAGGGCGCGCAGGGCGATGTACTGGGCGGTCCAGGGGCCGATGCCCTTGAGGGCGATCCAGCGCCGGGTGAAGTCGTCCAAGGTGCGTCCGGTGTCGAAGTCCACCTCGCCGGCGCGCAAGGCCCGGGCCACGGTGCCCAGGGTGCCGGCGCGGGCGCGGATCAGGCCGAGGCCGGTGAGGTCTTCCAAGGCGGCCTCGGCCAGGGCCTCCACTGTGGGAAAGAAGTGGTGCAGGCCGGCCGGCGGACGACTGGCCTCATGGCCGGGCTCGCCCCAGGGACGCCCGAAGCGCTGCACCACCCGGGCGGTCATGGTGGTGGCCGCCACCACGCTGACCTGCTGGCCGATGACGGCGCGCACGGCGATCTCGAAGCCGTCCCAGCCACTGGGCAGGCGCAGGCCCGGCCGGCGCGCCACCAGCTCGGCCAGGGTCGGATCGACCGCCAGGCCCTGGGCGATGGCTTCCGGATCGGCATCCAGATCGAACATGCGGCGGATACGTGCCACCGCGGCCTGCAGCTCGCCGGGCGCGGCGCCGTGCAGCTCCAGACGCAGCGCCGGTGTGTCGGCATCCCAAGCCGAAACGCGCAGCCAGCCGGGCTGTTCGGGCGTGCCGATCACCCGGGCATAGCTGCTGTCGTCCAGCACCTCGACGCCGGGCAGCGCATGACCGCGGAGAAAATCCAGCTGGGCGGCGAAGTCGTAGGGCGGACGATAGGCCAGACGCAGGACCAGCACTGGCGAAGGCGCGGCCTGACCCTTGCGCACCTGGCTGGGGGCCAGGTCGTAGGCGTCGCGAAAGGCGGTATTGAAGCGCCTGAGGCTGCCGAAGCCGGCGGCCAGGGCCACCTCGGTGATCGGCAGCCGGGTCTCGCTGAGCAACTGCTTGGCGAACAGGAGTCGGCGGGTGGTCAGCACCGCCAGGGGCGCGGCGCCCAGGCGTTCGACGAACAGTCGCCGCAACTGGCGTTCGCTGAGATCGAGCCGGGCGGCGAGGGCAGGAAGACCGCCGTCCTCCAGGCCTTCGTCCATCAGCCGCAGGGCGCGGGCCAGGGTGGCGTCGCCGCGTTGCCAGTGGCCGCCGGCAGGGGAGAGTTCCGGGCGGCATCTCAGGCAGGGGCGATAGCCGGCGGCCTCGGCGGCCGCGGCGCTGGGGTAGTAGCTGACGTTTTCCGGGCGTGGCGGTTGCGCCGGGCACACCGGTCGGCAATAGATGCCGGTGGTGAGCACCGCGGTATAGAACAGGCCGTCGAAACGCGGGTCCCGCGCCAGGCGGGCACGTTCGAAGGCGGGAATGTCGGGGAAGGCGTTCATGGCGGCAGGTTAGCACCGGCCGGGTAGGGGTGACTGGCCGTTTTCGGACAGGACCGCTGAGGTAGAGATCTATCGCGGCCATGGCGGTCCGCCGATGCGGCCGCTCCTACAGGAACGTCAAGCTTCTGTAGGAGCGGCCCATGGCCGCGATCAGGCATCAGCGCCGTAGCCTGGAAAATGGCGCAGCCTTTTCCGCTGAGGACCTCGTCGCGAGGGGCGCCCTCACCCCAGCCCTCTCCCAGAGGGAGAGGGAGTTTTCGGAGCAGGCGGCCGGCTCAACGCCTTAGCCTGGAAAACGGCGCAGCCTTTTCCGCTGAGGACCTCGTCGCGAGGCGCGCCCTCACCCCAACCCTCTCCCAGAGGGAGAGGGAGTTTTCGGAGCAGGCGGCCGGCTCAACGCCGTAGCCTGGAAAACGGCGCAGCCTTTTCCGCTGAGGACCTCGTCGCGAGGCGCGCCCTCACCCCAACTCTCTCCCAGAGGGAGAGGGAGTTTTCGGAGCAGGCGGCCGGTTCAACGCCGTAGCGTGGAAAACGGCGCAGCCTTTTCCGCTGAGGACTTCGTCGCGAGGGGCGCCCTCACCTCAGCCCTCTCCCAGGGAGAAAGGGGCTTGCTGGAGCAGCGAATTAGCTCAGAAATTCCAATCCTCGTCTTCGGTACTCACCGCCTTGCCGATGACGTAGGACGAGCCCGAGCCGGAAAAGAAGTCGTGGTTCTCGTCGGCGCTGGGCGACAGGGCGGCTAGGATCGCCGGGCTGACGTCGGTCATGCTGCTGGGGAACAGCGCCTCGAAGCCCAGGTTCATCAGCGCCTTGTTGGCGTTGTAGTGGAGGAATTTCTTCACGTCCTCGCTCCAGCCGACGCTGTCGTAGAGGTCCTCGGTGTAGGCCACCTCGTTGTCGTAGAGGTCCTGCAGGAGTTCGTAGGCGAAGTCCTTGACCTGCTGGCGGCGCTCCGGGCTTTCCTTGGCCAGGGCCTGCTGGAATTTGTAGCCGATGTAGTAGCCGTGCACCGCCTCGTCGCGAATGATCAGGCGGATCAGGTCGGCGGTGTTGGTCAGCTTGGCGCGGCTGGACCAGTACATCGGCAGATAGAAGCCCGAATAGAAGAGGAAGGACTCCAGGAAGACGCTGGCCACCTTGCGCAGCAGCGGGTCGTCCGCGTGGTAGCGCGCCAGGATCAGGTCGGCCTTGGTCTGCAGATAGGGATTCTCCTCGCTCCAGCGATAGGCCTCGTCCACATCCGGCGTCGAGCAGAGGGTAGAAAAGATCGAGCTGTAGGAGCGCGCATGCACCGCTTCCATGAAGCCGATGTTGGCGATCACCGCCTCTTCGTGGGGGGTGACGGCATCGGCCAGCAGGGTCGGGGCGCCCACGGCGTTCTGGATGGTGTCCAGCAGGGTCAGGCCGGTGAAGACGCGGATGGTCAGCTGCTGCTCCTTGGGCGTCAGGGTCGCCCAGGAGGGGATGTCGTTGGACAGCGGGATCTTTTCCGGCAGCCAGAAGTTGCCGGTCAGACGGTTCCACACTTCCAGGTCCTTGTCGTCCTGGATACGGTTCCAGTTGATGGCGTTGATGCGATTCAGGCGCGGCGCGTTGACGGGTGCGTTCATGGCGATTTCCTCACAGGCTGCAGGACACGCAGCCCTGCACCTCGGTGCCTTCCAGGGCGGCCTGGCGCAGGCGGATGTAATAGAGCGTCTTGATGCCTTTCTTCCAGGCATAGATCTGCGCCCGGTTGATGTCGCGGGTGGTGGCGGTGTCGCGGAAGAACAGCGTCAGCGACAGCCCCTGGTCGACATGGCGCGTGGCCTCGGCATAGGTGTCGATGATCTTTTCCGGGCCGATCTCGTAGGCATCCTGGTAATACTCCTGGTTGTCGTCGGCCAGGTAGGGCGCCGGGTAGTAGACGCGGCCCAGCTTGCCTTCCTTGCGGATCTCCACCTTGGCAACGATGGGGTGAATGCTCGAAGTGGAGTGGTTGATATAGGAGATCGACCCAGTGGGCGGGATGGCCTGGAGGTTGCGGTTGAACAGCCCGTGCTGCATCACCGAGGCCTTGAGTTCCTGCCAATCAGCGCGGGTCGGCAGGCGGATGCCGGCCATCTCGAACAGCTCTGCCACCCGCGGGGTACGCGGGGTGAAGTCGCCCTCGGTGTACTGATCGAAGTACTCGCCGCTGGCGTACTTGGAATCGGCGAAACCCTGGAAGCTCTGGCCACGTTCGATGGCCAGGCGATTGGAGGCGCGCACCGCGTGGTAGGTGACGGTGTAGAAATAGAGGTTGGTGAAGTCCAGGCCTTCCGCCGAACCGTAGTGGATATGCTCGCGGGCCAGGTAGCCATGGAGGTTCATCTGTCCCAGGCCGATGGCGTGGGAGGCGGCGTTGCCGGCGGCCACCGAGGGCACACAACGGATGTCGCTCATCTCCGAGACCGCGGTGAGACCGCGGATGGCGGTTTCCACGGTGCGGCCCAGGTCCGGTGAATCCATGGTGCGGGCGATGTTCAGCGAGCCCAGGTTGCAGGAGATGTCCTGGCCGATGTGCTCGTAGCCCAGGTCTTCGTCGAAACGGCTGGGGGTGTTGACCTGCAGGATCTCCGAGCAGAGGTTGCTCATGTTGATGCGCCCGGCGATGGGGTTGGCGCGATTCACCGTGTCTTCGAACATCAGGTACGGGTAGCCGGACTCGAACTGGATCTCCGCCAGGGTCTGGAAGAATTCCCGGGCGTTGATCTTGCGCTTGCGGATGCGCGCATCGGCGACCATCTCCGCGTATTTCTCGCTGACGCTGATGTCGGCGAAGGGCACGCCATAGACCCGCTCCACGTCGTAGGGCGAGAAGAGGTACATGTCGGCATTGCGCTTGGCCAGCTCGAAGGTGATGTCGGGAATCACCACGCCGAGGGAAAGGGTCTTGATGCGGATCTTCTCGTCGGCGTTCTCGCGCTTGGTATCGAGGAACCTGAGGATGTCCGGATGGTGGGCGTTGAGATAGACCGCCCCGGCGCCCTGGCGCGACCCCAGCTGGTTGGCGTAGGAGAAGGCGTCTTCCAGGAGCTTCATGATCGGGATGATGCCGGAGGACTGGTTCTCGATGCGCTTGATCGGTGCCCCGACCTCGCGCACGTTGCTCAGCAGGAAGGCCACGCCGCCGCCGCGCTTGGAGAGCTGCAGCGCCGAATTAACCGCGCGGCCGATGGACTCCATGTTGTCTTCGATGCGCAGGAGGAAGCAGGACACCAGCTCGCCGCGCTGGCGCTTGCCGGCGTTGAGAAAGGTCGGGGTGGCCGGCTGGAAGCGCCCGCTGATCATCTCGTCCACCAGGGACTCGGCCAGGCGTTCGTCACCACGCGCCAGACTCAGGGCGACCATGCACACCCGATCCTCGTAGCGTTCCAGGTAGCGCTGGCCGTCGAAGGTCTTGAGGGTGTAGCTGGTGTAGTACTTGAAGGCGCCGAGAAAGCTCTGGAAACGGAATTTGTAGGCATAGGCGCGCTCGAACAGCGCCTTCACGAAGGCCGGGGCGTACTGCTCCAGCACCGCCGCCTCGTAGTAGCCCTTGTCCACCAGATAGCCAAGTTTCTCGTCCAGGTTATGGAAGAACACCGTGTTCTGGTTGACGTGCTGCAGGAAGTATTGCCGCGCCGCCTGGCGGTCCTTGTCGAGCTGCAGCTCGCCATTGGGGCCATAGAGATTGAGCATGGCATTGAGTGCGTGATAGTCCGCGTCGCTGCCGGTCGGGGTCAGGCCTGACGTTGCCAAAAGTCGTTCACTCCCGTGCGCACCCGGTCGACGTCCTCCGTCGTGCCGAGCAATTCGAATTGGTAGAGCAGGGGCACCGCGCATTTCTGGGCGACGATGCGTCCACCCAGGCAGTAGCCCTCGCCGAAGTTGGTGTTGCCGGCGGCGATGACGCCGCGGATCAGGGCGCGATTGTGCGGATCGTTGAGAAAATGGATCACCGGCTTGGGCACCGCGCCCTTGCTGCCCCCGCCGCCATAGGTCGGCAAGACCAGGATGTAGGGCTCGCGGGCCTTGAGCGGTTCGGCGGCGGGATCCTGAGGGATACGCCGCGCCGGCAGACCGAGTTTCTCGACGAATCTGTGGGTGTTCTCCGAGGTGCTGGAGAAATACAGCAGCTCACCCATGGCCCTGGCCTCAGGCCACCAGCTGACCGAGCTTGTCCGGGCGGAAACCGGCCCAGTGGTCATCACCGGCCACCACCACCGGCACCTGGCGATAGCCCAGGGACTCCACGGTCTGGCGCGCCTGGGCATCCTGCTCGATATCCACCACCTCATAGGTGATCCCCTGACGGTCCAGGGCGCGATAGGTGGCGTTGCACTGCACGCAGGCGGGCTTGCTGTAGATGGTGATGGTCATGGCTGACTCCTGTCCTTAATGGGGCGAACTCAAGGGAAAAAGCCTAGCGCCAGCCGGCGTTCGCCGTGGCGATGCGGGTCTTTTCCTTCGAGTGCGGCTTGGGCCTCAAGTTCGGTCCAGATACTACATATGGTGTTTTCTAATTTCTACAGCACAACAAGTAGGGTTTTTGATCCAGGTCATGGCTCTGCTCTATCAGCCTTCGATGACCGTTTCCGCTAGGGCATCGCAGGCAGGGGCTTCCCTGGGAGCTACCTCTGCCCATTCACGGCAGACAGCGTTCCGACCCGGATACCGCAGGACGTCCAAGCCAGACGGCGGAATTTTTCTGCGTCTGCCAAGGAGGGCGCTTTTTTGTAGTGAGAAAGGCAGGTGGGCTACCCTGGCGACTCCCATTCGTCGTCGAACCGCCGCATAATCGGCCTTTCGCTTGCGCCCGAGTCCGTTCACGCATGAGTTCCGCTCGCTATCGCCTCGCTCTCAACGGCTACGGTCGTATCGGTCGTTGCGTGTTGCGTGCCCTGCACGAGCGGGGCACGACGACGGAGCTGAGCATCGTTGCCCTCAACGACCTGGCCGACCGGCCCAGCCTCGAATACCTGACCCGCTTCGATTCCACCCATGGCCGCTTTCCCGGCCGGGTAGCGCTGGACGGCGAGCGACTACGCATCGGCGACCAGGCCCTTGAGATCCGCCGCGAGGCCGAGCCCGAGCGGGTCGACTGGGCGGCGCTGGACGTCGATCTGGTATTGGAATGCTCCGGTGCCTTCAGCACCCGCGTCGAGGCCGGGCGCTTTCTGGCCGCTGGCGCCCCGCGGGTGCTGTTCTCCCAGCCCATGGTCAGCGAGACCGACGTGGACGCCACCGTGGTCTACGGGGTCAACCAGCAGACCCTGCGCGGTGACGAGGCCTTGGTCTCGAATGCCTCCTGTACCACCAACTGCAGCGTCCCGGTGCTGAAACTTTTGCACGAGACCTTGGGTCTGGAGTACGTCTCCATCACCACGATTCACTCGGCCATGAACGACCAGCCTGTGATCGACGCCTACCATGCCGAAGATCTGCGGCGGACGCGTTCGGCGTTCCAGTCGATCATTCCGGTGGCGACCGGCCTGGCGCGAGGCATCGAGCGCCTGCTGCCGGAGCTCGGCGGGCGCATCCAGGCCCGTGCCGTGCGCGTGCCCACGGTCAACGTCTCCTGTCTGGACATCACCTGCATCGTCGGCCAGGACACCAACGCTCCAGCGCTCAACACCCTGTTGCGTGACGCCGCGCAGAGCGGCCCCCTGGCCGGGCTGATCGACTACACCGAGTTGCCCCACGCCTCCTGCGATTTCAACCACGATCCTCATTCCGCCATCGTCGATGGCAGCCAGACCCGCGTCTCCGGCCCCCGGCTGGTCAACCTGCTGGTCTGGTTCGACAACGAATGGGGCTTCGCCAACCGCATGCTCGACGTCGCCGGCCATTGGCTGCGCATCGCCAAGCCCACCTGAAACAAGCACAACTAAGGGATTGCCTGTATGTCCGTGTTGAAAATGAGCGACCTCGATCTGAAGGGTAAGCGCGTCCTGATTCGCGAAGACCTCAACGTTCCGGTGAAGGAAGGCCAGATCAAGAGCGATGCCCGTCTGGTCGCCGCCCTGCCCACCCTCAAGCTGGCCCTGGAAAAGGGTGCCGCGGTGATTGTCTGCTCGCACCTGGGCCGTCCCACCGAGGGCGAATTCAGCGAGGAAAACAGCCTGGCGCCCGTCGCTGCCTACCTGGGCAAGGCCCTGGGCCGCGAGGTGCCGCTGGTGAAAGATTACCTGGGCGGCGTCCAGGTCGAGCCGGGCCAGCTGGTGCTGCTGGAAAACGTGCGCTTCAACGTGGGCGAGAAGAAGAACGCCGACGAGCTGGCGAAGCAATACGCCGCCCTGTGCGACGTCTTCGTCATGGATGCCTTCGGCACCGCCCATCGCGCCGAGGGCTCGACCCATGGCGTGGCCAAGTTCGCCAAGGTCGCCGCGGCCGGTCCGCTGCTGGCCGGCGAGCTGGATGCCCTGGGCAAGGCGCTGGGCAACCCCGCCCGCCCCATGGCCGCCATCGTCGCTGGCTCCAAGGTCTCCACCAAGCTGGACGTGCTCAACTCCCTGGCGCAGATCTGCGACCAGCTGATCGTCGGCGGTGGCATCGCCAACACCTTCCTGGCCGCGGCCGGCTACAAGGTCGGCAAGTCGCTGTATGAAGCCGATCTGGTGGACACCGCCAAGGCCATCGCCGCCAAGGTCAGCGTGCCACTGCCGGTGGACGTGGTGGTCGCCAAGGAATTCGCCGAGACCGCCGAAGCCGTCACCAAGTCCATCAACGACGTGGCCGACGACGACATGATCCTCGACATCGGCCCGGTCAGCGCCCAGCAATTCGCCGACCTGCTGAAGTCGGCCAAGACCATCCTCTGGAACGGGCCGGTAGGCGTCTTCGAATTCGATCAGTTCGGCGAAGGCACCCGCACCCTGGCCCAGGCTATCGCCGACAGCGACGCCTTCTCCATTGCCGGCGGTGGCGACACCCTGGCCGCCATCGACAAGTACGGCATCGGTGAGAAGGTCTCCTATATCTCCACCGGTGGCGGCGCCTTCCTCGAATTCGTCGAGGGCAAGGTCCTGCCGGCCGTGGAAGTCCTCCAGCAACGCGCCCAGGAGTAATCGCCATGCGTACGCCGCTGCTCGTGTGTTCCGCTGTATTCGTGCTGGCCGGTTGTGCCGGCGGCAATGCCGACAAGGCCTGCGCGGTGTTCTCGCCGCCGCCGGTGTCCGCCGCTACCCCGACGGCACAGAACAACGAGCGCGTGGACACGCTCACCGGCAACGCCAATGCCGGTCGTCCCACCAGCGGCTGCGCCCAGTGAAGGGGCGTACGTTCGCCCTCGGTCTGCTGAGTCTCGCCCTGTTGGCCGGCTGTGCCGGCCGCGGTGCGCAGCAGACCGGCGGCTGGACGCACTGGGTCTGCGATTCCAAGGCGGCCTTCGACTGGCGCTATGTGGATCGCAGCCAGTCCATCGTCGACCTCAAGCTGGAAGGCGATGGCCTGATCCGTCATCTCAACCGCGAACCGGCCACCGATGGCCAGTCCTATACCGATGGGCTGGTGGCTTTCCATATTCGTGGCGACCAGGGACTTGTCTACTGGATCGCCAACAACGACCTCATCGGCCGTGGCTGCCGGACGCCTTGAAGCGGCGAATGTCAGCTGAACCGATTAATCCACAGCGGCCAGGGGTCGGCCGCTTGAACCCTGCCAGCCGCTCATGCAGGCTGGCGCCACCACCGCCTTTGTAGGGAGATAATCACCAATGGCACTCGTCAGCATGCGTCAGCTGCTGGATCACGCCGCCGAATTCGGCTATGGCGTCCCGGCCTTCAACGTCAACAACCTCGAGCAGATGCGCGCCATCATGGAAGCCGCCGACAAGACCGATTCGCCGGTCATCGTTCAGGCCTCCGCCGGTGCCCGCAAGTATGCCGGCGCTCCCTTCCTGCGTCACCTGATCCTGGCCGCGGTGGAAGAATTCCCGCACATCCCGGTGGTCATGCACCAGGACCACGGCACCACCCCCGACATCTGCCAGCGCTCCATCCAGCTGGGCTTCTCCTCGGTGATGATGGACGGCTCGCTGATGGCCGACGGCAAGACGCCGTCGGACTACGACTACAACGTGCGCGTTACCCAGCAGACCGTGGCCTTCGCCCATGCCTGTGGCGTGTCCGTGGAAGGTGAGCTGGGTTGCCTGGGCAGCCTGGAAACCGGCATGGCCGGTGAAGAAGACGGCGTGGGCGCCGAAGGTACCCTGGATCACAGCCAGCTGCTGACCGATCCGGAAGAGGCCGCCCAGTTCGTCAAGGCCACCAAGGTCGATGCCCTGGCCATCGCCATCGGCACCAGCCACGGCGCCTACAAGTTCACCAAGCCGCCGACCGGGGACACCCTGTCTATCCAGCGCATCAAGGAAATCCATGCGCGCATCCCGGACACCCACCTAGTCATGCACGGCTCCAGCTCGGTGCCCCAGGAGTGGCTGAAGATCATCAACGAGTACGGTGGCGACATCAAGGAAACCTACGGCGTGCCGGTCGAAGAGATCGTCGAAGGCATCAAGTACGGCGTCCGCAAGGTCAACATCGATACCGACCTGCGTCTGGCCTCCACTGGTGCCATCCGCGAGTTCATGGCCAAGAACCGTAGCGAGTTCGATCCGCGCAAATACCTGGCCAAGACCGTGACCGCCATGCGCGAAGTCTGCATCGCCCGTTACGAAGCCTTCGGCACCGCCGGCCAGGCCTCCAAGATCAAGCCGATCTCCCTGGATGCCATGTTCGAGCGCTATGCCCGCGGCGAACTGGATCCCAAGGTCAACTGATCCGGGATGTAGAAAAGGCCCCTTGCGGGGCCTTTTTTATGCCTGCTGAACGCTTGGGCGGGGCAGAGCTGCCAGTCGCCTGGCGCAGGCTGCCGTGCGCGCGCTGCAAGGCGGCGCGCACGGCCTTGGATGCTTGACTGGTTACTGCGCCGCTGCGGTCAGGACCTCTTCCATCCAGGCCACCATGGCCGCGCCGTCCATGCCTAGGCAGACGGTCATCGGTGGATTGCCGGACCAGCGTCCATCCTGGTAGACCCGACCTTCGGGCGCGAAAAAGGTCTGGCCTTCCGCCAGGCCCTCGGTACCGACGCTGAGGTGGCCGCGGGCGGTATGGAACAGCTCGGGTCGCCGCAGATAGGCGAGGGCGCAGCTGTCGTGGGGATGGCAGCCGTCGATGTCCTTCACGCTGCGGTAGAAGTCCGCATAGAAGTCATAGCTCCGGGCGAGTACCTCACCCAGAGCGCCCTGGCACGCGGCGATGCGTTGCAGGCGTGGCGGGTCGAGCACGGCGCGGTGGGTGGCATCCAGGCCGACCAGGGTCAGCGGCCAGGAAGCGCCGAACACCCGCGCCGCGGCATGGGGGTCGGAAAAGATGTTGGCTTCCGCCACGGGCGTGACGTTGCCTGGCTCGACGATGGCGCCGCCCATCACCACGACCTCACGGACGCGATCGGCGACCGTGGGATCCAGCGCCAGGGCGAGGGCCAGGTTACCCAGCGGCCCGACCGCCACCAGGGTGATCTCACCCGGTCGCAGGCGGGTCTGCTCGACGATGAAACGCGCGGCGTCCAGGGCATGGGGCGTCTGGCTTGGCTCGGGGAGCTGCTGGTTGCCCAGGCCATCCTGGCCATGCACATGCAGGGCATGGTTGCCGGCCGGCTTGATCAGGGGTTCGGCGACACCCGCGGCGACGGGCGTGTCCCGTCCGGCCAGCTCGGTGAGCAGCAGGGCGTTGCGGGTCGCCGTGGCGACCGGCACGTTGCCAAAGGTCGTCGTCAGGCCGATCACCTCGAATTCGGGATCGGCAAACAGCAGGGCGATGGCCTGGGCGTCGTCCACGCCAGGATCGGTATCGAAGATGATGGGAAGGGACAAGAGGCTTTCTCCGGCTCAGATCTCTTCCCAGGCTAACCGAGTGACGCCGCCCCTTGCTAGCTGGGCAGGTCCAGCTCGCCCAGGGCGTCGGGCTGATTGCGGAACGCCCGGGCGAAGATCTCTCGATTGCGGGCCATGAACAGGCCCAGGTCCTCGCACTGCTTCTCGGCAAGACCGGGGACGGCCTTGTCCAGCACGCTGGCGAGCGACTCGGCCAGCTCCAACATTTTATCGTGACGATCGGCTTCGGCTTTATCCATGAACAGGCGCTCCGGATCTCGGCTGCTGCGATACAACACTTCGACGGCCATGCGTCACCTCGTATTCTGTATCTGGTTATATATACAGTAGTTGGCTTGCCGCAGGATTGCAAGGGCTACCGCTCGGCGGTCAGGACCTGGTCAGTCATGGCAATTTGCCAATCGTTCGACATTTCTGCATGTCTCTGGAATTGCATCGGGAAACTTAAGCGCGGAAGCTGGTCTCTGAGTCTGGACCAAACGGGCAGCTCTGCCCGCCTTTATCCGGATCACCTCCGGCTCACGGAACGAGACCGCTCAATGCACGCCTTCCCTATCCGTCTGCGTATTACTGCGCTTGGCCTGTCCCGGCCAATCGAGGTGCGGGCGTGAGTTCGACGCTTATCATCCTGGCCATCACCGTCGCCAGCTTCCTGCTGGGATTCCTGCGCGACCTGCTGATCGCCCGGCAATTCGGTGTGAGCTGGGAAGCCGACCTCATCTTCGTCGCCCTCATTCTGCCGGTGTTCTTCGAGAGCTTCTTCGGCCTCGCCTTGCGCGATGCCATGATTCCCTATCTGCAGCGCATCCGCGACAGGTGCAATGCCCAGTACGAGCAGGTCGGCCGCTGGCTGTACTGGCGCATCGGGCTGTTCGGTCTCCTGCTGTCGGTGATCGGCGTCCTCGCCAGTCCCTGGCTGATGCACGCCCTGGCGCCGGGCTGGAGCGATGAGCAGGTCGAGACGGGCAAGCTGGTCTTCGCCGTCGGTACCCTGCTGATCTGCGTCCAGGCCATCCTCTATTGCCAAGGCGCGCTGCTCAACCTGGATCGCATCTTCATCCTGCCGATGACTCGCACGCTGATGCTCAATCTGGGTGCCATCCTGGCCATCGTAATCCTGCAGCCGAGTGGTATCGCGCTGTTCACTGGCATGCTGCTGCCTCAGGTATTGCTGATCGTCATCCAGCATCGTCGCCTCGGCTATCTCAGCCAGCGTTCGGTGGCGATGGAAAAGCCCGAGGGCAGCCCCTTCGCGGTGACTTTCGCCCCCGTGTTGCTCGCCGCCGGCGCCCAGCAGGGCTGCATGCTGGCGGAGCGCTTCTTCGCCTCGCTGCTGGCGGAGGGCAACATCACCATGCTGTCCTTCTCCTACCGCATCGTGACCATTCCGCTCACGCTCTATGCGCTGTCCATCCTGGCCATGATTTTTCCCGAGCTGACCCGCAGCTGGAACGAGGGCAATGCCGACAAGTACGCCGCGCTGATGCGCAAGGCGCTGCTCGGCACCCTGCTGTTCCTGGTACCGGCCTCGGTGGTGCTGTTCAGCTATTCGGAACCGGTGGTCAAGGTCCTACTGGAGCGCGGTGCCTTTGGCGCCGAGCAGAGTGCGGCGACCGCGACCCTGGTAGTGGCCTATGCCCTAGGTCTGCCCTGGATGGGGCTGGCCCTGCTGTGGGGCCGGGCCCTGCTGTCGCAGCAGCGCGCCAAGACCTTCCTCTATGCCACCCTGGCCAGTTCCTTCATCACCGTGGCCCTGGATGCCTGTCTTTATCAGCCGTTCGGCGCCCAGGGTCTGGCCTATTCCTTTACCACCGGGGCTTTCCTGCAGGCGCTGTTCATGGCCGTGGCGCTCTATCGTCATTCCCTCGCCGGTCTGCATCTGTCGCTGCTGCTGCGCTGGTTCAGCGCCGGCAGCGCGGTGGCCCTGCTGAGTTTCCTGTTGCCCAAGCCGGTCGGTCTGTTGGAGCTGATCGTCAGCATCAGCGTGGCGATGCTGGGCTTCCTGGTGCTGTTGCTGGTCCTGGGCGAACGTGACCTGTTCCGCCGTGGCTATTGGGCGCGCGGTAACGCAGTTACGGAGCGTGCAGAACCGACGAGTTGAACGGCCGTCGCTGGACGGCAAGAAAAAAGGTAGCGATCTGCAGCCATTGGTCGCTATCTGTTACGAAGTCATGAATTTTTGATTTGGCTTCGAGTCGCACGGAAAGATTGATCCCAGTCAAAGAATTTCTGATGGAAGCCGTTCTTCCATTTGTAAGAGATCGGACACGTAGTTGGGGTCGGCACTTTGCATGGTGGCTTTGCTCGCTACCGACATTCTCTTTGAAAGGAATCGATCCTATGTCCTCCCAATCCCCTGTCACCCGTATCGGCATCGTCGGTACCGGCATGATCTCGCGCTGCCTGGCTCGCCTCATCAGCCGCCACTATGACGACATGACCGTGACCCGCGTCCTGACCCGCCGGCCCATCGCCACGGTCACCGACTATCCCCTGACCGAAGCGCTTACCCAGTCGGTCGCGGATCTCATCGATCATTGCGATCTACTGGTGGAGTGCAGTGGCGACCCCTACCACGGTACCGAGATCATCGAACGTGCCTTCGAGGCAGGGATCAAGGTAGTTACCATCAATGCCGAGCTGCAGGTGACTACGGGTTCCTACCTGGCGGGCAAGGGATTCCTGACCGAGGCCGAGGGCGACCAGCCGGGTTCGCTGGCGGCGTTGCATGAAGAAGCCGTGCAGATGGGCTTCAAGCCGCTGGTCTACGGCAACATGAAGGGCTATCTGAACCACAACCCGACCCCGGAAGACATGGCCTACTGGTCCGCGCGCCAGGGCACCAGCGTCGACCAGACCACCTCCTTCACCGATGGCACCAAGGTGCAGATCGAGCAGGTGGTGGTGGGCAACAACTATGGCGCCACCATCACCCGTCAGGGTCTCGAAGGCCTGAACTCGACCAATCTGCAGGACAGCGCGAACATCCTGGCGCAGATGGCCGAGCAGTTGGGCACGCCCATCGTCGACTACGTGATCCCGAGTGGCTACTCGGCGGGTGGCGTCTTCGTGGTTGGTCGGCATGACGAAGACCAGGCCGGCGCCATCGAGTACTTCAAGCTGGGCAAGGGGCCATACTATGTCCTGGTACGCCCCTTCCACCTCTGCTCCCTGGAAGTCGGCAAGACCCTGCGTCGCGTCATCGCCGGCGGCAAGATCCTGCTGAACAACTCCACCACGCCGACCCTGAGCGTGGCTGCGATCATGAAGAAGCCCATGGCGGCTGGCGACATCATCGAGCGCGGTATCGGCGGCTACAGCGTGCGCGGCGAAGCCGTGAAGATCGCCGAGTGCCCGGATCACCTGCCGATCGGACTGCTCAAGCACAGCGTGCTCAAGCGGGCGATGGAGCCCGGCCAGATCGTCACCTTCGACGATGTGGAACTGACGCCCAGCCGCGCCCTGGATATCGTGCTGCAACAGCATCGCGAGACGATCCACCGCCAGCTGCTGGAAACCCAGCTCAGCGAACCGGCCTGGAACGCGGTCGCCGAAATGGCACCGGTGGCGGCGCTGCCCAAGGTGGTCGGTTCGGTCTTGTCCTGATTCCGGTAACGCAGGAAGAAAAGGGGCCCTAGGGCCCCTTTTTCATTGCTGGCCGGTGGCGGCTGCGCGTAGCCGGGCAACGGTCTCGGGGAGTTCGTCCATGTGGGCGATCAGCGCGGTCACGCCCAGCGCGCTCAGGGTGTCGCCGTGGCTCAGCGCAATATGGCTAGCGCCGGTGAAACCGATGACGCGCATGCCCGCGGCCAGGGCTGCCCGGACGCCCGTGGCGCTGTCTTCGATCACCAGGCAGCGCTCCGGCGCGACGCCCATGGTCTTGGCCGCGAGCAGGTAGACATCGGGCGCCGGCTTGGGCTGCGGCACCATGTCGGCACTGAAGATGTGGCCCGCCACCCGCGCCACCAGATCGGCGCGCCTGACCGAGGATTCGACGCTGTGCCTAAGGCTGTTGGAAGCGACCGCCAGTGGCAAGTCGATGCTTTCCAGGGCGCGCTTCACGCCGGGAATGGGCTCGACACTGGTGGAAATCAGGGCTTCGGCCTCGGCGCGCAGGTCGCTGAACAGCGCCGGCGGCAGGGTGATGCCGAAGCGCTGCTCGACCAGGTTGAAGATGTCCCGGGTAGTCAGGCCGAAGGTGCCGTGCAGCAGGGCTTGCAGTTCGGCGCGTGGCGCATGGACGGCCAGGCCGTCGAGAACGACGCGTTCGGCGAGGATTTCGCTGTCGACCAGTACGCCATCGCAATCGCTGATCAGCAGTTCCACAGGGGTAACGTTCATCGGTATTCCTTGCTGGGGGATTTCAGGGCCTGGATGCCTTTCTGCCTTACGTGCCGGTTTCGACGAGCAGGCTGAAGCGAGGCCTTTCGAACGGGTAGGCGAGAGGTGTTCGATGGGTCGAAAATCGGCGCTGTAGCACCCTTTTTACAAAACAAATTCGACCTCCGGAGGGTAATCGCTTTCCAGAAAAATATGGCGTAGAGTTCGAGAACTGTGTTTGCTTGGGTCGCCGTCGATCGTGACCTGAGGCGGTAGGCTCTTCGTCCACCCCTTGCTGCTCGATTCTTGTTACTCCTTGCAACTCAGTACCGGGCGTCTGGTCTATGCAACGCACTGCCGCGCCAGCATGTGTCAATAACAAACCCGTTATTCCAAGGAGCAACACCCGTCATGTCGAATCGTCAGAACGGCACCGTCAAGTGGTTCAACGAAACCAAAGGCTATGGCTTCATTACTCCCGAAAGCGGTCCGGACGTGTTCGTGCACTTCCGCGCCATCGAAGGCACTGGTTTCAAGACCCTGGCTGAAGGCCAGAAGGTCAGCTTCGAAGTCGTGCAAGGCCAGAAGGGCATGCAGGCAGAGCGCGTACAGGTCATCTGACACCTGACGTCGCCCGAAGCTCACGAAAAACCCCGGCCTGGCCGGGGTTTTTCGTTTCTGGCGTACCGATCGGCGCGACCGGCCTCTCACTCCACGTTCTGCGCGCTCTTTTCCGGCTCCGTGGCCAATGGCTTGATCCGTCGACCGGTCTCGCGTGAGGCCTGCAGGAAGATCGCCGCCGCCAGCATCGACAGGGCGCCAACGCTGAGGAAGGTCGCCCGGAAGGCCGAGAGCACCTCGGTATCGCCATAGTCGTCCTGGAAACCGCCCAGCAGGGCGGCGGCGCAGGCGACGCCAAAGCTCATGGCCAGCTGCATCACCACCGACAGCAGGCTGTTGCCGCTGGCCGCCTGCTGGTCGTGCAGGTCGATGAGGGTGATGGTGTTCATGGCGGTGAACTGCATGGAGTTCACCGCGCCGAGGATACCCAGGTGGATGAGCAGCCAGACGAAGGGCGTGGAAGGGCCGATCAGGGCGAGGCTGGCGATGAGGCAGCCCAGCAGCAGGGTATTGCCCACCAGCAGGCGACGATAGCCGAGACGGCCGATCAGCGGGCCGGCGATGGGCTTGGCGAGCATCGCGGACAGGGCTAGGGGCATCATCAGCAGACCGGCCTGGGTCGGCGAATAGCCAAGGCCCACCTGGAACAGCAATGGGATGAGAAAGGGCAGGGCACCGCTGCCGAGGCGGGCGAAGAGGTTGCCGAAGATGCCCACCGCGAAGCTGCGGATGCGGAACAGCTCAGGCGAGAACAGCGGTTGATCGTGGTGCAGGGCGCGCAGCCAGTAGGCGACCATGCAGGCCATGCCACCCATCAGCAGCAGCACCACCCGCACATGGGGCAGGTGCAGTTCACCGAGACCTTCCAGGGCGATGCTGATCAGGATCATGGAGGTGCCGAAGAGCAGAAAGCCCAGGCCGTCGAAGCGCTGGGGCAGGGGGCTGCGCAGGTCCGGCAGCAGGCGGCGGGTGGCCAGGCAGCCAAGGATCCCGACCGGCAGGTTGATCAGGAAGATCCAGTGCCAGGACACGGCTTCCACCAGCCAGCCACCCAGCGCCGGGCCCGCCAGGGGGCCGACCAGGCCGGGAATGGTGATGAAGCTGAGGATGCGCACCAGTTCGCTGCGGGGATAGACACGCAGGATCACCAGCCGCCCCACGGGCAGCATCAGCGAGCCTCCCAGTCCCTGGATCACCCGGGCGGCGATCAGCAGGTTGAGGCTGGGTGCCAGGGCACAGAGCAGCGAGCCGAAAGTGAAGAGGGCGATGGCGGTGAAGAAGACGCGGCGACTGCCGAAGCGATCGGAGATCCAGCCTGAGGCGGGGATCAGCAGGGCGACGGTGAGCAGGTAGGCGATCACCACCCCCTGCATGCGCAGGGGATTCTCGCCGAGGTCGGCGGCCATGCGCGGCAGGGCGGTGTTGACGATGGTCGCGTCCAGCGACTGCATGAAGAAGGCGACGGCGATCAGCCAGGGAAGCCAGCGGGTCGTGGTGGTGTCCAGCGTCGGGGTGGGCATGAGAGATCCTTGTCGAGACAGCCGACTACCCGCACTCTGACTGTCTGCAGGCCGCAGGGTGCCCCGCTCGTTCAACGCGAGCGGGAATCTTGTAACGCCTCGATCCGCTGGTCCTTTTCTGCCCAGAGCTCGCTGACCCACTGCTGGAAGTCGGCGCGAAATTCCGCGTCTTCGCTGTAGTCGCCCGCCCAGCGCGCCGGATCCAGCGGTCGCGCGCGGATATCGATGATAACGCGTTTGACGCGGCCGCAGAGCAGGTCCCAGAAGCCGGGCACACGTCCGTCCGGATAGACCAGGGTGACGTCCAGCAGGGTGTCCAGTTGCTCGCCCATGGCCGCGAGGACGAAGGCCATGCCACCGGCCTTGGGTTTGAGTAGGTGCCGATAGGGCGAATCCTGTTCGGCATGTTTGGCGGCGGTGAAGCGGGTCCCTTCCAGGTAATTGACGATGGTCACCGGCTGGCGGCGGAATTTCTCGCAGGCACGGCGGGTGATGGCCAGGTCCGCGCCCTTGAGTTGCGGCCGCCGCGCCAGCTGTGCCCGGGTGTATCTCTTCATGAAGGGATAATCGAGCGCCCACCAGGCCAGGCCCAGGAAGGGCACCCAGATGAGTTCCTTCTTCAGGAAGAACTTGAAGTAGGGCACCTTGCCATTGAAGGTCTCGATGAGCGCGGGGATGTCGACCCAGGACTGATGGTTGCAGATGACCAGGTAAGAGCGGTCACGCCTGAGCACTTCGGCGCCGCGGATATCCCAGACGGTCGGGGTCAGTCGGGCGAAGATGACTTTGTTTATTTCCGCCCAGGCTTCGGCAATGGCGGTGACCAATCGGGAGCAGACGTCGCGTAGCGCGACGTTGGGCAGCAGCTTGATCAGGGCAAACACCATCAGCGGACCTATCATGACCAGGGTGTTCAGCAGAAGTAGCAGGGAGACGGCAATACCGGTCAGGAGGTGCATGGATTCTCTCGTCTAGAACTTGGGGCGATAGTCTTTAGCGTGCCATGGCAGTTTGCGATCATCTGCTTCCAAATGGCTGCTGCCGATAAGCTGCGAAGTGAACGCCATGCTCAAAAAGGTTACCAGTGCCGAAGTCTGCCTCGGCATGTACATCCACAGGTTCGAAGGCAGCTGGATCGACCATCCGTTCTGGAAGGCGCGCTTTCTGCTCCAGGAACAGCGCGATCTGCAGAAGATCCAGGACAGCGCCGTGACCGCCGTGTGGATCGATATCGCCAAGGGGCTGGATTGCCAGCCCAAGCCACCGATGCCCGTGGAGCCCGAAGCGATCCCCACGTCGGCTGCCGCGCCGCCCATCAGCACGGCCGACGCTACCGCCCCGGGTGCGGCCCTCAACTGCCCTCGGGAGTTGGCGCAGGCTTCCGCCGTGAGCGCCCATGCCAAGCAGGAGGTGGCGCGGCTGTTCCAGGACGTGCGCCTGGGGCAGGCCATCGAGCTGAGCGAAGTGGCGACCGTGGTCGAGCAGATCTCGGCATCGGTGCTGCGGCATCCCACGGCGCTGATCAGCCTGACGCGACTGCGCACGGCCGACGAGTATACCTACATCCATTCCGTGTCGGTCTGCGCCCTGATGACGGCCGTGGCGCGGCAGATGGAGCTGCCGGCGGAGCAGGTATGGCTGGCCGGACAGGCCGGTCTGCTGCACGACGTGGGCAAGATGCACACGCCCCTTGAGGTGCTCAACAAGCCGGGCAAGCTGACCGATGCGGAGTTCGCGGTGATGAGGCGGCACCCCGAAGACGGCGTCGCCCTACTGCGGCAGTGGGGCGCGGCGGCGGAAGTCATCGACGTCTGTCTGCACCATCACGAGAAATTCGATGGCAGCGGCTATCCCCGTGGTCTGGCCGGTACGCAGATCAGCCTGTTGTCGCGTATCGCGGCGGTCTGCGACGTCTACGACGCGGTGTCCTCGACGCGACCCTACAAGACGGCCTGGAGTCCGGCCGAAGCGATCCGGCGCATGGCGGAGTGGAAGGGACATTTCGATCCCCAGGTGTTCCAGGCCTTCGTCAAGACCCTGGGCATCTATCCGATCGGCTCCCTGGTGCGGCTGAGCAACGAGCAACTGGCGGTGGTGGTCGAGCAGCATCCGGACAGCCTGTTGACGCCCCGGGTCCGGGTGTTCTTTTCCGCCCGCTCGCGCACGCCCCTGCCGCAGCGCCTGCTGGACCTCGCCCGGCCCCCCGCCGACGAACGCATCGTGCGGCGGGAGGACCCGGAGGAGTGGGGGTTTCGCAATCTGGAGCGTCTCTGGCAGCAGGCCTAGCGCTGGTTCAGGGGCGCGTGGTCTGCAGCGACGGCCGCTCGCTAATGCGGGCGTACCAGGCTGAGATCCGCGGGCAGTCGCTGCGCCAGGCAAAGGTGGGGATGCGGAAGTCCAGATAGCCGAGCAGGCAGGCCATGCCGAGGCTGGCCACGTCGAATTCGTCGTCCAGCTCGCTGATGGCCTCGCGCTCGAAGTAGTCCAGCGCCCGGGCGATCTTTTCCTGCTGGTTGTCCAGCCAGAGCTTCCATTGCATGCCCGGTGGGCGCATGAAGCTTTCGTAGCGGATCTGTACCGCGGCTTCCATCATGGCGTCGCACAGCGAGGCCAGGGTCAGGCGGCGCCAGCGCTCCGGGCCCTGACGCGGGATCAGCGGGGTGCGCTCGTGTAGGGTATCCAGGTATTCGAGGATGACGCGACTGTCGTGCAGGCAGGTGCCATCGGCCAGGCGCAGGGCGGGAATCTTGCCGGCCGGATTGGTATCGAGCACGTCGCGATTGGGATTGAGTGGCGTCTGCTGGACGATTTCCACCTCGACCTGCTCGATCAGGTCCGTTTCGTGGAGCATCACCACGACTTTGCGACCGAAGGGCGAGGCGGGAGTGTGGTACAGGATCATGGACATGGGCCGGGCTCTCCAGGGTGCAGGACTGCATTCGCTTTTGACGAATCCCTTCACTGTAAGCCCTAGGCCGGCCCGGATAAAAGATGGCCTTGGTCGTAGGCGGCTGGTTCAGACCAGCCCAGGCAGCTCGATATGCACGCCCAGACCGCGTCCTTGCAGGCCTTCGCCCAGATGCAGAGTGCCACCATGGATTTCGACGATGCGCTTGACGATGGGCAGGCCCAGGCCGCTGCCGACGTTCTGACCGGCGCTCTCGCTGCGATAGAAGCGGGTGAAGATCATCGCCCGCTCTTCCGGGGTGACGCCGGGTCCGCTGTCACAGACATCGATCCGAACCCGCCCGGGCACATCCTCGACGACCCGCACCAGCACCTGGCCACCGCTCGGGGTGTAGCGGATGGCATTGCCGACCAGATTGGTGAGCAGCACCCCCAGCCAGGTGGGAATGCCGGACAGCTGGACCTCCTGATCCTCCAGGACCAGGTCGATGTTCTTGTCGATGGCCAGCGGTGCGAGTTCCGAGAGGGTATCCGCCGCCAGGCGTCCGAGGTGGACGGGAATGAACTGTTCCTGCAAGGCGCCACTGTCCAGGCGGGCCAGGAGCAGGATCTGCTCCATCAGCTGGCTGATGCGTTCGGCGCTGCGGCGCACCTGCACCAGGCCCCGGGCGTGGGCCTGGGGATCACTGGAACGCAGGGCCACCTGGGTGTGGGTCAGCAGGCTGGCCAAGGGCGTGCGAATTTCGTGGGCGGCGTCGCTGGTCAGCCGGCGCTCGGCTTCCAGGGCACCGTCCAGGCGTTGCAGCAGGGCATTGATCTCCTCGACCAGGACCGCGGCTTCCAAAGGTACGCGATTCAGCGGCAGCGGCTCCAGCCGCTGGGCGGAGCGCTGCTTGATCTGCGCGGCCAGCTGGCGCAGCGGATCGAGCCCACGGGTGACGCCAAACCAGATGAGCGCGGCCAGCACCGGTAGGGCCAAGGCCAGGGGGAACAGCGAGCCGAGCAGCAGCAGGTTGGTGGCCCCGCGGCGATCGGCCAGGTTTTCGTAGATCCAGATGCGTCCGTCGCCGCTGCTCAGGCGCAGCACGCGCCAGTGTTGTCCTTCGGCCAGCAGGCTGCTGAAGCCGGCCGGTTGATTCACCAGACCGGCTGGCGGGGCCAGGGTGCCGAGGCGCTGGTCGCCGGCCTGCAGCAGATAGCCCAGGGCATTGCGCCGCTTGAACAGTGGCAGATCGGCGATGGCCGTGCGGCTGCGCTCCAGGGCGCGGGCCTCGGGCGGCAGGGTATGGTCATTGCCTTCGCCAAGGGTGGCCAGGTGCAGCGCCGCCGCGCCGAAGTCGAGCATGTCCTCGTCTGCCAGGCGATTCACCTGGCGCAGGACCAACTGATAGGTTACCAGGGCGGCGATCAGCCAGCAGGCGAAGATCCCGCACAGTAGCAGCGTCAGCAGGCGCCGCCGCAGCGAGATCGCCGGACCGTCGTTCACGGCGCCGGCCGCTCGGGCTGGTCGATGCCATAGCCGATGCCGCGCACGGTGCGGATCAGGCTGGTGCCGAGCTTGCGCCTGAGGTGATGGATATGAACCTCGATGGCGTTGCTCTCGACATCGCCATCCCAGCCGTAAAGGGCCTGCTCCAGGCGATTGCGCGAGAGCACCTTGCCCATGTTTTCCAGCAACAGGCGCAGCAGGGCGTATTCCCGTGGTGCCAGCTCGACGGGCTGGCCAGCCAGGGTCACCCGGTGGGTGGCCGGATCGACGCGCAGCTCGTTGTGCTCCAGGTGCGGCAGCGCCCGACCGGCGCTGCGCCGGGTAAGGGCGCGCACGCGGGCAAGCAGTTCGTCGAGATCGAAGGGTTTGGTCAGGTAGTCGTCGGCGCCGGTGTCCAGGCCGGTGACCCGGTCGGTGACCTTGTCCCGAGCGGTGAGGATCAGCACCGGGGTGGCGTCGCCGCGCTTGCGCAGGCCGGCCAGGACCTCCAGTCCCGAGCGGCGGGGCAGGCCGATGTCGAGCACCACCAAGTCGAAGGGATCGGTCTCCAGCGCGGCCTGGGCGGCCTGGCCATCGGTCACCCAGTCGACGGTGTCGCCTTCCAGGGCCAGGCCGGCGCGGATGCCGTCGCCCAGCAGCATGTCGTCTTCGGCCAGCAGTATTCTCATCGGATTTTCCCAGGCGGTGGAGCGGTTGTACCGCTCCGGGCCTGCCACGGCAAGAGCGGTGACCATCCCCCAGGATGGTCAGGCTCAAGATTAGTCCGAGGCGCTTAAGGACGGATTAACAAAGGGGTAGCGCCTAGCGTGGCGGGGCGCTGACCCGCCAGATCGTGTTGCCGACGTCGTCGGCCACCAGCAGACCGCCGCGGCCGTCGTTGACCACCCCGACCGGGCGCCCCTGGGCCTCTTCCTTGGCGTTGAGGAAGCCGGTCAGCAGGTCCCGTGGTGGGCCGCTGGGCTTCCCGTCCTGGAAGGGTACGAAGATGACCTTGTAGCCGCTCTTGGGATCACGATTCCAGGAGCCATGCTGGCCGATGAACAGGCCCTGATGGAAAGCCTCGGGGAACCGAGTGTCAGCGCTGGCGAAGGCCAGTCCCAGGGAGGCGGTGTGGCTGCCCAGGGCGTAGTCGGGGGTAAGGGCCTTGGCCACCAGGTCCGGTCGTGGCGGTTGCACTCGGCTGTCCAGGTGCTGACCCCAGTAGCTGTAGGGCCAGCCATAGAAGCCGCCGTCCTGCACCGAGGTAGCGTAGTCGGGCACCAGATCGCTACCGATTTCGTCGCGCTCGTTGACCACCGTCCAGAGTTTGCCAGTGGTGGGCTCCCAGTCCAGGCCGTTGGGATTGCGCAGGCCGGTGGCGAACAGACGCTTCTGGCCCGAGGCACGGTCCAGCTCCCAGATGGCGGCGCGCCCCTGCTCGATATCCAGGCCGTTCTCGCCGACGTTGCTGTTGGAGCCGACGGTGAGGTAGAGCTTCTGGCCATCGCGGCTGGCGATGACGTTCTTGGTCCAGTGGTGATTGATGCCGGCCGGCAGGTCGGTGACCTTGGTGCCCTGGCCTTCCAGGTGGGTGGCACCGGGGCGATAGGTGAAGCGCACCAGGGCATCGGCGTTGGCGACATAGAAGTCCTCGCCCACCAGCGCCATGCCGAAGGGCGAATGGAGGTGCTCGGCGAAGAGGGTGCGGGTCTCGGCGACACCATCGCCGTCGGCATCACGCAGCAGGGTGATGCGGTCGGCACTGGGCACCCCGGCGCCTGCTTTCTTCATGAACAGACCGGCGATCCAGCCCTTGATGCCGGGAAAGTCGTCGCGCTTGGGGGCATTGCTTTCCGCCACCAGCACATCGCCATTGGGCAGTACATAGAGCCAGCGCGGATGGTCCAGGCCGCGGGCGAAGGCCTGGACCTGGGTGCCCGGCGCGGCGATGGGCTTGCCGCCCTCGGGCCAGCCGACCGCTGGCGCCACGTTGACTGTCGGCAGCAGGGTCTTGTGTGGCGCCGGCAGGGTCGGCGTCGGGCCATAGCCGGCGTCGCGCTGCAACTGGGCGGTCTCGCCGCAGCCGAGCAGGGTAGCGGTCACCAAGGCCAGTGTCAGGGTCAGGGTATGAGCGGGGTAGGGCGCGCTAAGGGGCATGGCAGGGCTCTCGCGGGGGCTCGCAGGGGTAGAGCCCAGGGTCAGGAGAACGTTCCGGGCCAGGGGTAGTGGAGGCCTGCTGAGCCTCTGAAGTGATTAGGGTAGGCGATTTGAAAAATGACTGTATCCACATTGCTGGTCTTTTTGAGGACTATCCAGGCCCTTCTGTCTTTTTGTGGATACAGAAAGTCCTGTTGATTCAAGGCGTTAGCTCCCCTGCGGCAAATACGGCTGCAAAGCGCCGGCAATCTGACACAAATACATCGGCAACCAATTGTTTTTGAAAGGAAATATTCACTCAAGCTGCGGGTGCTGACGCCGATAGCTACCTCCAACAATGACGACGAAGTCGCACCACGCGGCGCCGCAGGAGGACGCGGCCGCCTGAGCTCGCTCATGCCAGAACTCGCTAGGTTGCGGGGGCGGGGCGCATTTCTTTTCACAGGTGCAGTCATGCAATCCCTTACCCGGCGCTTGCGCCAGTTTTCCCTGCGTCTGGCCGGCACCCTGGCCCTGAGCAGCGCCCTCTTCGGTTCGGCCCAGGCGGTCGAACTGGTCGGTCTGAACTTTTCCGGTGCCGGCTTCGCCAGCCAGGTGCTGCCCGGTATCAACAACCGCAACTACATCTTTCCCAGCGAGCAGCACTTCAAGGACTGGAGCGCCAAGGGCATCAAGCTGGTGCGCTTTCCGATCATCTGGGAGCGTATCCAACCCAAGCTGAACTCAATGCTGGATCCGGACTATGGCGCGCTGGTCACCCAGACGCTCAATTACGCGCAGAAGTACGGCGTCAAGGTGATCCTCGACCTGCACAACTATGCGCGGTATCGCGGCGAAGTCATCGGCGCCGGCAAGGTCACCTACTTCAACTACTGGGATGTGACCTATCGCCTGGCCTTTCGCTTCGGCAAGCATCCGGCGCTCTACGGCTACGACATCATGAACGAGCCCCACGACGCCGTGGCCTTCTGGCCGACCGCCGCCCAGCATGGCATCAACGGCATCCGCACCATGGACAGCGTCCATCCCATCATCGTCGAGGGCAATGGCTGGTCCAGCGCCTCGCGCTGGCCACAGTGGAACGATCCGCTGCTGGCGCTCAAGGACCCGGCGGACAAGCTGATCTTTTCCGCCCACGTCTATTTCGACAACGACGGCGGTGGCCAGTATGCGAGCAAGGACATGAGCGGCTTCGATCCCATGGTCGGGGTGAATCGCGTCAAGCCCTTCGTCGACTGGCTGAAGAAGAACGGCAAGCAGGGCTACATCGGCGAATTCGGCGTACCCGATGACGATCCGCGTTGGCTGGTGGCCATGGACAACATACTGGCCTATCTCAAGCAGCACTGCATCCCGGCCAGCTACTGGGCCGCCGGCCCGGGTTGGGGCAACTACAACCTGGCGGTGGAGCCCATCAATGGCGTGGATCGCCCCCAGTGGGCGACGCTTAAGAAGTACGTCGACAACAGCAGCTGCACACGAATCGGGCCCAATTAACCCCAGCCAGCGATGGCGGTCCTCGGGGTCGGCAGGCTACCCTTGAGTTTTAACCGTGCCAGTCCCGAGGACCCCTCATGAGCCAGATTCCCGCCGACCTGCGTTATGCCGCCAGCCACGAATGGGCGCGCCTGGAAGCCGATGGTAGCGTTACCGTCGGCATTTCCGATCATGCCCAGGAGGCCTTGGGCGATGTGGTGTTCATCGAACTGCCGGAAGTCGGCAAGACCCTGGGCGCTGGCGAGCAGGCCGGGGTGGTGGAGTCGGTCAAGGCAGCGTCGGACATCTACGCTCCGGTGAGCGGTGAGGTCATCGCCATCAACGATGCCCTGGCCGACGCTCCCGAGCAGGTTAACGGCGAGCCCTATGGTGCCTGGTTCTTCAAGCTCAAGCCGCAGGATCCGGCCGAGCTGGATAAGCTGCTCGATGCCGAAGGCTATCGCCAGGCCAGCGAGAGCTGAGGCGACAGCCTCACGCCCAGGCAACAGGCAAAAAAGAACCCCGCACGGCATGACCGGCGGGGTTCTTTTTTGCCTGGCCCTTACTGGGTCAGGATGCGCATGGCGAGATCATTGTCGCTGGCCTGCAGGCCCGGCTCGGCGGCGCGCATGTCGCGCAGCGCGGCTTCCAGGTAGGGGCCACGGATCTGGCCGTTGCTGGCCAGGTAGGAGCTGGCGTCGTCCTGGGTGGCGGCAACGATCTTGTGGTCGTCACGGCTGGTGGTATAGAACGAGCCGGAGGTCGCCCCCAGGGTCGCGGCATGCCGCCAGAACCGCGCATCCGCATTGGCGGCGGTGGTCGCGGCCAGCAGCGGCAGACCGATCAGGGAAACCAGAGCAAGCTTCTTCAGGCGCATGGATGAGATCTCCTTCTTGAGGTCTCCTATAGAGAGCTCAGACGTCCGCTGAGTTCCAGGCCGCTGCATCAGCCTAGCGCTGGATCATGCTGTGGATACGTTCGGCCAGGGCGTCGATGTCGAACGGCTTGATCAGCATGTCCATGTTCTCGCCGAGGAATTCGCCGCGCACCTTGGCATTCTTGGCATAGCCGGTGATGAACAGCACCTTGAGCTCGGGTCGCCGACCACGGGCGATTTCGGCGAGCTGGCGCCCATTCATACCGGGCAGGCCGACATCGCTGATGAGCAGATCCAGCCGCTGGCCGCTTTCGATGATCGGCAGGGCGCTGTCGGCGTCGCTTGCCTCCAGGGCGGTGTAGCCCAGTTCGGCGAGTACCTCCAGCACGATCATGCGCACCGCGTATTCGTCCTCTACCACCAGCACGGTCTGGCCGGCCTCGGCGCGGGGCGCGACTTTTGTCGTGGGCTTGTCGTCGTGCTCCGCGACCACTTCCGGGTGGCGGGGCAGGTAGAGGCTGATGGTGGTGCCCTGGCCCTGCTCGGTGTCGATGCGTGCGGTACCGCCGGACTGCTTGACGAAGCCATAGATCATCGACAGGCCGAGCCCCGTGCCCTGGCCGGCCGGCTTGGTGGTGAAGAAGGGCTCGAAGGCCTTGGCCTTGACCTCCGGCGGCATGCCGGTGCCAGTGTCGGCCACGCTCAGGCGTACGTAGTCGCCCGGCGCCAGGGATTCGCGTGCGGCCGCCTCGCCATCCAGGCTGAGATTGGCGGTGGCGATGCACAGCTCGCCGCCCGCGGGCATGGCGTCGCGGCCGTTGATGACCAGGTTGAGCAGGGCGTTTTCCAACTGGTGGGTATCGCTGTGGGCGAGCCAGGCGACCGGCGCGAGATCCAGGCGCAAGGCGACGTTTTCGCCCACCGTGCGCACCAGCAGGTCCTGCAGCGAGGCGACCAGCTGGTGCACGTCCACCGGTTGCGGGTCCAGGGTCTGGCGGCGGGCGAAGGCCAGTAGTCGGTGGGTCAGGGCAGCGGCGCGGTCGGCCGAATTCACCGCGGCGTTGATGTAGCGATCCAGGTCCTGGGTACGCCCATTGGCAATGCGCAAGCGGATCAGGTCCAGGGCACCGACGATGCCGGTGAGCATGTTGTTGAAGTCGTGAGCGATACCGCCGGTGAGCTGGCCGATGGCTTCCATCTTCTGCGACTGGCGCAGGGCTTCCTCGGTGCGCTCGCGTTCGTAGATTTCGGCGATCAGCCGCGCATGGCTGCGCCCCAGTTCCTGGGTGCGTTCGGCGATGCGCTGCTCCAGCTGGTCGGTGGTCTGCCGCGCCTCGGTCACGTCCACGCCACAGCCCACCAGGCCGTGGAATTCCCCGTCGAGCTCCAGCCGCGGCGTGCCTTCCAGGCGCAGCCAGCGCCACTCACCCTGGGCATTGCGCACCCGTACCTCGGCGCGCAGGGCGCTGTGGGTGGCGATGGCCTGCTTGAAGGTCCCCTCGAAAGCCGGGCACTCGGTCTCCGGGAGCAGGGCGCTCCAGCCCTGGTCGTGCAGGTCGGCGTCGTGCAGGTCGAATTCGCTGGCGAAGCGCTGGTTGACGAATTGCAGCTGGCCGTCCGCATCGCAGGCCCAGATCAGCACCGGGGCGCTGTCGGCCATGAGCCGGAAGCGGCCCTCGCTCTCGCGCTGGGCGTCCTGGGAGCGTTGTCGGCAGATGGCCGACCAGAGCCGGTCGGTGACATCGCGCAGGAATTGCACCTCACCTTCCGTCCACAGCCGGGCGCGCTGGTCATGGGCGACGAACAGCGCGCGCAGGCGGCCATCCTCGTAGAGCGGGATGTCGACCAGCGCCGCGATCTCCAGATCGAGCAGGCGCTGGGCATTGGCCTGGGCGCGCGGATCCTGGCTGACGTCGTCGATGACCAGGGGCGCCTCGCCTTCCTGGTTGCCCAGGCTGTCAGGGGCGAGCAGCGGATAGGCCAGGGCCTGATCGAGACTGCCATTGGGCGTCCACATCTGTTGTGGGACGAAGGCGCCCCGGCTTTCCTCCAGCCGCGCATAACCGACCCGGCGCAGGCCCAGGCGCGTGCCCACCAATTCCAGGGCGGCGGCCACTCCCGTGCTTTCCGGATCGCCTTCGCGCAACCGATCCCCCAGCTCGATGAGGGCATGCTGGCGGGCTTCGGCTTCACGTCGTTCCTCGATCTGGCGACGCAGCTGGCGATTGGTCTCGCTGATGCGATCGGCGTCATGGCGTTCGCGGGTGATGTCGCGGGCGATGCCCACCAGGCGGCGCTGACCGCCGGGCTCCAGGCGCTCGCGCCCGCGGATGCTGAGCCACACCGGCTCGCCCTGGCGCGAGCTGCGCACGCGAAAGGTCAGCCGCAGGTCATAGGCATTGCCGCCGTCCTGGATGGCGGCGCTCACGTAGGCACGTACCCGTGGTGCATCCGCGGGGTGCAGGGCGCGCAGCAGGGCGCCGCCGCGCAGGGAGCAGCGGCCTTCGGCGGCGCCTACCAGATGGGCGAGCCGCGTATCCCAGCTGATCAGGTCGCGGTCGATGTCATAGTCCCAGACGCCCAGGTCGGCCACGTCCATGGCCAGGGCGATGCGCTGCTCGGCCAGGCGCAGGGCATCGGCGGCGGCGGTGCGCTCGATGACGATGCGGATGCGTTCGGCCACCTCGCGCACCAGGGCCACATCGCCAATGGTCCAGTGGCGGGGCGTGCCGGCATAGAGGAACAGCAGGCCGACCAGCTGTTCCTCGGCCAGCAGCGGCACCACCAGGCCGGCTCGGACGCCATGTTCGACCAGCTGGCTGCGCATCGCGCCCAGGCGTTCGTCCTGGGCGCTGTCTTCCACGCTGACGATGATGCCGCGGCGTAGCTCTTCCACTGCCGAGGTATGCCAGTGGCCCAGGCTGGGCAGGTTGAGGCGATGGGTGCGCCCCTGTTCGAGCCAGTCGCTGTCGATGGTCAGGCTACCGTCGTGACCAACGCGGGCATAGCCGATGCGCTGTACGGCCAGCAGATGGCCCAGGCTGTCGCCCAGCACCGAGGCGACCTCCCCCGTATTGGTCACGCCGTGCAGCAGGTCGCCCAGTTCGAGCAGGAAGCGCTGGCGGTCATGGCTGCGGATACGCTCGCTGAGATCGACGAAGGTACAGATGGCGCCCTGGACCTTGCCGTCACGCCAGAGCGGCTGGGCGCGCCATTCCACCGGTAGCAGGCTGCCGTCCTCGCGCAGCAGGGCGTCGGCGGAGAGGTGCAGGGTGGCACCTTCGCTGGCGGCGCGCTGCAGCGCCCGGGCGCCGTCTTCGCTGCGGGCGGAGCTGAGCCGGGTGTCCAGGCGGTCGCCAAGGATGTCACGCTCCTCGGTCAATCCGAGCATCTGGCGGAAGGCGCGATTGCACAGGGTCGCGCGGCACTCGCGATCCAGGGCGCAGAAGCCTTCGTGGGTGGATTCCAGCAGCAGGTGGGCGAAGGCCTCGCTTTCGCGGAGCGCCGTTTCCGCCCGCTTGCGGCTGTCGATGTCCTGGGCCACGCCCACCCAGTGCTCGATCTCGCCGCTGGCGTTGGTGAAGGGCATGGTGCGGGTTTCAAACCAGCGATAGCGACCCTGGGCATCACGCAGCTGCAATTCCAGACTGCCGGCGACGCGCTGCTGGCGCACCTCACGCCAGCGCCGCAACAGGTGCGGGCGGTGGTCGGGGTGGATGGCATCGGCCCAGAGATCGGGATCGGCGACGGTGCTGGCGGGGCTCAGGCCGCTGTATTCGTACCAGTAGCGATTGGCGTACTCGAAGGTGCCATCGGGCCGGGCGAACCAGATGATCTGCGGGTTGACGTCCATCAGGGCGCGGTAGTGGGTCTCGTCGAGGGTACTGTGCCGCGTGGGCGAGGTCGCCGGCAGTCGGGCCTCGAACAGACGCAGTACCTGGCGGGCAAGGCGTTCGAGGCCGGTCAGCCGCGCCGGGCTCAGGTCGCGTGGTTGCCAGTCCAGCACGCACAGGGTGCCGAGAAAGACGCCCTCGGCGGTGCGCAGTGGCGCACCGGCATAGAATCTCAGGCCCGCCGGATCGGTCACCAAGGGGTTGTCAACGAAGCGCGGATCCTGGCTGAGGTCCTCGATCTGCCGCGCCTCCTGGGCCGCATGCAGGTGTTGGCAGAAAGACAGGGCCAGGGGGATTTCCGCCACGCCCAGGCCGCGTTCGGCGATGAACAGCTGCTGCTGTTCGCCAAGCAGGTTGACCGCGGCGATGGGCGTCTCGCAAAGGGTCGCAGCCAGTTCCACCAGGTCGTCGAGGGCCGGTTCCGGCTGGCCATCGAGCAGGCCATAGGCCGCCAGGGCTTCCTGGCGACGATGGCGCTGCTCGGCGTCCTCGGCATCCAGGGCCGTAGGGGTGACGACGGTTGTCTGCACGGCTGGCTATCCTTGTTCCGCTCGCGGGGCCTGGGCGCTAGGCGCTAACGTTCACTCTGGGGCGTGACGCGTAAGACTTCTTCCACGGTGGTCAAGCCGGCGGCGATCTTTTGCGCGCCGGACAGCCGCAGACTGCGCATGCCTTCCTTGAATGCCTGCCGCCGCAGGGCGGTGATATCGGTATCCGCCGTCACCAGTTCACGCAGACTATCGGAGAGGGTGAGGATTTCGTATACCCCGGCACGACCGCGATAGCCGGTGTCGCGACATTCCGGGCAGCCCACCGGGCGCATGGCCCCCGTGGGCAGCGGTGCGTTCCAGGGCTTGGTCAGCTCCTGCCAGGCGGCCGGGTCCAGCTCGATGGGCGTCTTGCAGGCCGGGCACAGGGTCCGTACCAGACGCTGGGCCATGACGCCCAGGACCGTGGCCCGGATCAGGTAGTAGGGCACGCCCAGTTCGATCAGGCGGCTCACCGAGCTGGGGGCGTCGTTGGTATGCAGGGTGGAGAGCACCAGGTGGCCGGTCAGGGCCGCCTGGATGGCCATCTCGGCGGTTTCCAGGTCGCGGATCTCACCGATCATGATGATGTCCGGGTCCTGCCGCATCAGCGCCCGCACGCCACTGGCGAAGGTCACCTCGATGTTCGGCTGCACCTGCATCTGGTTGAAGGCGTCTTCCACCATCTCGATGGGGTCTTCGATGGTGCAGACGTTGACCTCGGGCGTGGCCAGTTGCTTGAGGGTGGTGTAGAGGGTGGTGGTCTTGCCCGAGCCGGTGGGCCCGGTGACCAGGATGATGCCGTTGGGTTGCCCGGTCATGTCGGCCCAGCGGCGCAGGTCGTCGGCGGAGAAACCGAGCTGGTCGAAGCTCTTGAGCAGCACGTCCGGGTCGAAGATCCGCATCACCAGCTTTTCGCCGAAGGCGGTGGGCATGGTCGACAGCCGCAGCTCCACTTCCTTCTCGCCGGCCATGCGCGTCTTGATCCGGCCATCCTGGGGCTTGCGCTTCTCGGCGACGTTCATGCGGCCGAGGTTCTTGATCCGGCTGACCACCGCCAGGGTGACCTGGGCGGGGAACTGGTAGACGGTGTGCAGCACGCCATCGATGCGAAAGCGCACCGCCCCCTGCTCGCGCCGTGGCTCGACGTGAATATCGCTGGCGCGCTGCTGGAAGGCGTACTGGAACAGCCAGTCGACGATATTGACGATGTGGGCGTCGTTGGCATCCGGCTCGCCATCGGCGGCACCGAGATTGACCAGTTGCTCGAAGTTGCCGACGCCACTGCTCTTCTGCTCGACCGCCGAAGCGCCGGTGACCGAGCGGGCCAGGCGAAAGAATTCCTGGGTGTAGCGGGTGATGTCCGCGGGGCTGGCCACCACGCGCTTGATCGGCCGCTGCAGCACATGGGTGAGGTTGCTCTCCCAGCTGTGCACGAAGGGCTGGGCGCTGGCCACCGTCACCTCGTCCGGGCTCACCGCCACGGCCAGGATCTTGTTGCGCTGGGCGAAGGCATAGGACATCAGCGGGGTGACCGAGGCCACGTCCACCTTGAGCGGATCGATGCGGTAGAAAGGCTGCTTCGAATAGTCGGCCAGCCAGCGGGTCAGGCTGTCCAGATCCAGCTTGCGCCCCGGACGGCTGAGGTCGTCCACGCTCTGCGCCGCCAGGAACTCCAGCGGATGCTGCTGCGGATTGGCCGAGCCGCGGCGCAGGAGCAGGCACTGTTCGGCGGTCTGCTGGTCGATCCGCCGCTGGCTGACCAGCTCACGCAGGATATCGCCCAGGTCGAGCCAACGATCAGCGGAAGAGGAGGCTATGGCGGACATCTGGACTCCTTGAAAAGGTGGTCGCCTCGGATGATGCCCGGTCTCTGACCGGGAGCGACCTTCCTCCCGTAACCTCTAGGACGGTCGCCTCCTTCAGCATAGCGACTTTGTGCGACAGAATCGCTCGCGGCCTTGTGCCATCAGCGTAGACGGCAGGAGCGCCTCTGTCCTGCCGTCCGGCGGCTCAGGCCAGGGCTTTCCAGGGTGCCAGTCCGTAAACCAGGCGGGCCTGTTCGGCCACCCCGGCGAGATCGCCATGGGCGCTCAGCGGGGCCAGCTTGCCCAGTTCGCCATACAGGCGGTCGGCCTCGGGCAGGTCCAGGGCGCCACGCGCCAGGTGCAGCCAGACCTGCATCCGCTCCAGGCGCGGCAGCTGCTGCTGGATCAGCTCGGGTTCGGTGATGGCGCGCAGCAGCGGCAGTTCGGCCGCCTCCTGGGCCAGCAGGCGCGGCAGCCATTGGCCCAGCGGCGTCACGCCCTGGCGCTCGCCGCGACCGGTACGACCCTGGATCCAGGCGCGCTCATGCAGCCAGCGCGCGGCACGCAGGGAGAACAGGCCCCAGCGTGGCTGTTCCAGTTCGGCGGCGAAGCGCTGCGGCGCCTGGCGGCGCGCTTCCTCGTCGTCCTGACCGATCACGGCCAGCGGACGCCAATCGGCGAGCAGCTCATCGAGGGCCTGGCGCAGGTCGCGACTGGTGGCGCGCGGCGCGGCCTGACCGAGGCTGCCGAGCAGCGCACGCAGATCGATCAGCTGGTGCACCCAGTCCACCAGCAGGCGCCAGTGGCCATTCCAGCGATACTGTTCGGCCAGGCGTTGACTGCCGGCCAGCAGGTGCCAACCCAGGCGGGCGACGGCTTCGTCCAGCGGCGTCTCGGCGTCCAGTTCCGGCGCGGACAGATAGAGGGTGTAGCTCGACGCATCGTGCAGGCGATAGCCGCGCTCGGCCTTGCTGATGTCGCAGGGCATCAGCGGCAGCTCGGCGGCCAGTTGCTCGGCCAGCTCCAGCAGGGTCGCCGGTTCGCCCTGACGCAGTTCCAGCTCGACCTCGGCGATGGCTTCGCGCTGTTCGCCCGCGCGCACCTCGCCCTGGTCCAGGGCCACCTCGATCACGGTACGAGTCTTGCCCCGGCCCCAGGCGATTTCCGCGGCGTCACGGACGAAGTCGGTGTCGAACACCGGCTGCAGGCGGCGTAGGTCCAGGTCGGCCAGCTCAGCGGGCCAGCAGCTGTCGTCGAACAGCGCGGTGTCCAGGGTGGCATCGGCCAACGGCCATTCCCATTCGTTGCGCTCGGACAGCCCGGCCAGGCTCTGGCCGCGGCTCTTGAGCGTCTGGATGTAGCGGTCGCCATCACGCCGCACGCGCAGGGCGACCTTGGCATGGGCCAGGTCGCGGGTGTCGGTGTCGTAATAGCAGTTGGAGAGTTCGTGACGCTGCCAGCCTTCCTTGCAGCGCTTCTTCAGCAGCGGATGAGCGCGCAGGGCGTCGAGGGTGGCCGCACTGGCGCGCAGCTTGATTTCGGTTTCTTTGGCCATTGCAGGATCCTGGCGCCGGAAGAGAACGGTCCGGCTCCGTGCCGAGCGCGTCATGACGACGGACGGCGAGAACGTGGCCGCTAGTTTAGCCGGTCCACGCGTTCAAGGCCCATGAAGGTTTCATCGCCGGGCGGATGACGCCATGATGGGGTCGTGACCAGGAGGCCCCGCATGACTCTGCCCGCGCTGAAAGCTCTGTTCGCCACCCTCATCGCCGAGCGTTCGGTGAGTTGCACCCAGCCGGCGCTGGACCAGTCCAACGCCGGGGTGGTCGCCCGCCTGGCCGACTGGTTCGGTGCCCTGGGCTTCGCCTGCGAGACCCAGGAGGTGGCGCCGGGCAAGTTCAATCTCATAGCCACCCTGGGCAGCGGTCCGGGCGGGCTGGTGCTGGCCGGCCATACCGACACCGTGCCCTACGACGAGGCCCTCTGGCAGGCCGATCCCTTGCGCCTGCGCGAAGCCGACGATCGCTGGTACGGGCTGGGCAGCTGCGACATGAAGGGCTTCTTCGCGCTGATCCTCGAGGCGGTGCGCGAGTTGGATCTGCGCCAACTGCGCCAGCCGCTGATCGTGCTGGCCACCTGCGATGAGGAATCCTCCATGGACGGCGCCCGGGTGCTGGCCGAGGCCGGACGCCCGCTGGGCCGCGCCGCGGTGATCGGCGAGCCGAGCGGGCTGCGGCCGATTCGCCTGCACAAGGGCATTCTCATGGAGCGCATCGACATCCTGGGTCAGAGTGGCCATTCCTCCGATCCGACACTGGGCCACAGCGCCCTGGACGCCATGCAGGCGGTGATGGGCGAGCTGCTCGACTTGCGCGCCCAGTGGCAGCGCGAGTACCGCAACCCGCTGTTCCTGGTGCCCCAGCCGACCCTCAACCTCGGCTGCATCCATGGCGGTGACAACCCTAATCGTATCTGCGGCCAGTGCGCCCTGGAATTCGACCTGCGTCCGCTACCGGGCATGCAGCCGGAAGCCCTGCGCCAGGCCATCCGTGGGCGGCTCCTGCCGCTCGCCGAGCGCTTCGGGGTACGGATCGACTACCAGCCGCTGTTTCCCGCCGTGCCACCCTTCGAGCAGCCGGCCGAGGCCGAGCTGGTGCGCCTGGCCGAGCGCCTCACCGGCCATACCGCCGACGCCGTGGCCTTCGCCACCGAGGCGCCCTATCTACAGGCGATCACCCAGGAGGTGCTGGTGCTCGGCCCCGGCGACATCAGTTGCGCGCACCAGCCCGAGGAGCATCTGGCGCTGGCGCGGATCGCGCCTACCGTCAAGCTGCTGCAGCAACTGATCGGCCACTACTGCCTGGGCGAGGCGGCGGCTGTCCGATGAACAGACCCGCGCGCCCAACGTGACTTTTTGTAAACTCCAGGCGGTCTACTGACCCTGCCTGCCCATCCGCTCCCTGTCGAGGAACCTCCGTGCTGCGACGACGCTGAACGCCCTGCCTGCCCTCGTTCACCCTCACGCCTATCCACCAAGGGTCTTCGTCTCGATGCACGAATACGTCAACTGGCTCCGCCACGCCTCGCCCTATATCAACGCCCACCGCGACGCCACCTTCGTCGTCATGCTGCCCGGTGACGGCGTCGCCCATCCCAACTTCGGCAACATCGTCCACGACCTGGTCCTGCTGCACAGCCTGGGTGTACGCCTGGTGCTGGTGCATGGATCGCGCCCGCAGATCGAATCGCGCCTGGCCGCCCGTGGCATCGAACCGCGCTTCTACAACGACCTGCGCATCACCGATGGCCCGACCCTGGAAGCGGTGATCGACGCGGTCGGCAGCCTGCGCAGCGCCATAGAGGCACGGCTGTCCATGGACATGGCCGCCTCGCCCATGCAGGGCTCGCGCCTGCGGGTGGCCAGCGGCAACCTGGTCACCGCGCGGCCGGTAGGAGTGCAGGACGGCGTCGACTTCCACCACACCGGTGAAGTCCGCCGCATCGACCGGCGTGGTATCGGTCGCCTGCTCGACGAGCGCACCATCGTGCTGCTTTCGCCCCTGGGCTATTCCCCCACCGGCGAGACCTTCAACCTGGCCTGCGAAGACGTGGCCATGCGCGCCGCCATCGACCTGGGCGCCGACAAGCTGGTGCTCTACGGCGCCGAACCGGGCCTGCTGGACGAGCATGGCGCCCTGATCCGCGAGATCGGTCCGCAGCAGATCCCCACCCATCTGGCGCGCCTGGGCAGCTCCTACCAGGCCGAATTGCTCGACGCCGCCGCCCAGGCCACCCGTGGTGGCGTGCGGCGCTGCCACATCGTCGGCTACGCCGAGGATGGCGCGCTGCTCACTGAGCTCTTCACCCGCGCTGGTAGCGGCACCCTGGTGGCTCAGGAACCCTTCGAGACCCTGCGCGAGGCGACTATCGCCGACGTCGGCGGCCTGATGGAGTTGATTCGTCCGCTGGAAGAGCAGGGCATCCTGGTCCGCCGCTCCCGCGAGGTGCTGGAGCGCGAGATCGAGCAATTCAGCATCGTCGAACGCGAAGGCCTGATCATCGCCTGCGCAGCGCTCTATCCCATCGCCGAATCAGCCGCGGGTGAGCTGGCCTGCCTGGCGGTGAATCCCGACTACCGCCACGGCGGCCGTGGCGACGCCCTGCTGGCGCGCATCGAACAGCGCGCCCGCGAGCGTGGCCTCGGCACCCTGTTCGTGCTCACCACCAAGACCGCCCACTGGTTCCGCGAACGCGGCTTCGAGCCGAGCGGCGTGGAGCGGCTGCCCGCCGCGCGGGCGTCGCTGTACAACTTCCAGCGCAATTCGAAGATCTTCGAGAAGAGCCTGTAGGCGAACGTGAGCGTAGGTTGGGCTGAGCGGAGCGAAGCCCAACGCTACCAAGCCGCTCGTCATCGCGGCCATGGGCCGCTCCTACACATTCTAGGCACACCTGTAGGAACGGCCCATGGCCGCGCTAGCTCCAGTCCGAACTGAAACCGCTCCAAGGCGCAGCTGGCACTTCCTGCATCGATATCGGAAGGCGCCCTCATCAACCATCGATTCGTCCGCTGGCGTCTGGAGACGTAGCGTGGAAAACCGCGCAGCGTTTTCCACTGGTGGGGCACCGCTGCTATCAGTGGACAAGGCTTAGCCGTTGTCCACGCTACGGGCTACGGGCTACGGGCTACGGGCTACGGGCTACGGGCTACGGGCTATTCACGGCTTTACAACCAGAATTTCCAGGCTGGCGAATCGCCCCGTTCAGAAGGGCGAACGCCAGTGTCCTGGAGGGGTTGAGCCGCAGGGATGCGGCGAGAGGCCTACACGGACCATGATGGCCCGTGTAGGCCGACCCCGGAACGGCGCTGGCGTGAGCGCAACGTAGCGCAGCGAAGTAACAGCCGCAGGCTGGCCCGAAGGGCGAGCAACGCGAGTCACCCGGAGCGAAGCGCAGGGCCGGATGTCCGGGGCAAGCGTTTTTGCTTACTTTTGCCGCGACTGGCAAAAGTGAGTCGCTCGGGGGAGCGAAACAAGAAGTGCCAGCAAAACTCGGTAACCGGCTAGCGCACCAATAACCCAAAGCGTTGGGCTTCGACGATGAAGCCGTCTCAACCCAACCTACGCCACCCTACACCCCGATCGTCGCCAGAATGCTGGCCTGATAGGCCGCCACGAAGGTATCGAAATCCCCCTGGGGCGCCGCCTCGATCTCCGCCTGCTCGTCCAGCGACTGGCGTGCCATCTGGGCATAGCAGGCCTGCTCGCCTTCGCTCAGCGGGTGGCTGGCGAAATAGGCCGCATGGGCCTCGCTCTGGCGCAGGCCGAAGTCGGCAAAGCTTTCGCCGCGCTCACGCAGTTCCTGCAGCACCCGCGCCGAGGGGGTGAGGCGGACATCGGCCAGCTTCTGCCGCTGCACTGCCACCGCCTGGCGATGGGCATCGCCACCCAGGCTGGCATCCAGGGTCTCGGCGCAGCGTTCGATCTGGTCGAGCATCTCCGCCGCCCAGTCGATCATGGTCACCGAAGCGCCATGGCGTTGCAGGCGCAGGCCGGGCTTGCGGCCTTCACGCACCACGCTGGCGAAGTTGTCGGTGCATTCGCGGCACTCGCCGTTGAGCGGCGGGCTGCCTTCCAGGGCGCAATAGAGCAGGAAGGCGTCGAGGAACAGCGCAGCGGTGGTGTCGATGCCCAGTGGCAGGAAGGGATCGATGTCCAGGCAGCGCACCTCGATGTACTGCACGCCACGGGCCATCAGCGCCTGCACCGGCCGCTCGCCGCTGCGAGTGACGCGCTTCGGGCGGATGGTGGCGTAGTACTCGTTCTCGATCTGCAGGATGTTGGTGTTGAGCTGCACCCACTCGCCGTTCTGGTGGGTACCGATCTCCGCATAGGGCGGGTAGGGCGTGCCCACCGCGCGTCTCAGGCTCTCGGTGTAGGTGGTCAGGTCGTTGTAGTCCGGCGTCAGGCTGGCCTGGGCGTTGCTCTGGTAGCCCAGATCGCTCATGCGCAGGCTGGTGGCATAGGGCAAATACAGGGTCCGCTCGTCGAGGGTCTGCAACTGGTGCGGCCGGCCGCGCAGGAAGCCCACGTCCAGCGCTGGCGAAGCGCCGAACAGGTACATGAGCAGCCAGCTGTAGCGCCGGAAGTTGCGGATCAGGGCGATGTAGCGCGCCGACTGATGGTCACGGGCGTCGCTGGAATCGCCTTCGTGCTGACGCAGGAGTTCCCACGCCGGTTCCGGTAGCGAGAAGTTGTAGTGGATGCCGGCGATGCACTGCATGGTGCGGCTGTAGCGCAGGGCCAGGCCGCGGCGGTAGACGTGCTTGAGTCGACCGATGTTGGAGCTGCCGTAATCGGCGATGGGGATCTCGTCCTCGGCCGGCAGCGCGCAGGGCATGGAGCCGCTCCACAGGCGCTCGCCGTCGAGCTCGGCGACCGCGGCGCGGTGCACTCGATCCAGGGCCGCCAGCACCTCGGGCGTGCGGGTGCCGGTGGGGGTGATGAATTCCAGCAGGGCCTCGGAGTAGTCCGTGGTGATCTGCGGATGGGTCAGGGCCGATCCCAGGGCCTGCGGATGAGGGCGCCGGGACAGCTGGCCATGGGCGTCCACCCGCAAGGTCTCGCGTTCGATACCGTGCAGGCATTCGGCCAGAAGGGTGGGATCAGCGCCGAGCAGGGCCAGGCGGCGGGACAGGATATCGCTCAAGTTGACTTCCTATGGCGGTACTCGCCCCGGACAGGGTAGAAGAAACCGACTGAAATGAGGGTTGCCGGCCAGGGCCGACGCGGGGGGCAGCAGTCACTGCTGCGGTCCGGGTTCAAGCCTCAGACCGCAACCCGCTCAGTTGTCTCCCAGCGTAGCTCAGGCAGCGGCAAAGGGCGATATGCGCCGCTTCGCTGCCGCCCAAGCTGGCCGGTCACAGACAGGCGAAGGTCGCCTGGGCCAGGGCGATCAATTTGTCGCCCTGATGCACCTGGGCTTCCAGTACGTGGGTCTTGCGGCCCGGATGGATCACCCGGGCGCGGCAGACCAGTTCGCCTTCGCTCACGCCACGCACGTAGTTGACCTTGCATTCCAGGGTCACGCTGCCGGGCTGGCCGTCGAACAGGCTGTGGCTGGCCTGGCCCAGGGCGGTGTCGATCAGCGAGAAGACGGCGCCACCGTGCAGCTTGCCGTGCAGGTTGATGAGCTTGTCCTGCACGCTCATGCGTACCTCGGACTCGCCGGCCTCGGCCTTGTGGATCGTCATGCCCAGCAGGGTGCTGAAGGCGCTGTCCTTGCCTACGGGAGAACCACTCATGCTCATTTCCTCAGTTGCTTGGCATTGGCGAACAATGACGCCATGGCGTTGTTGGCCGGGGCCGATTGGGTCTGGCGCGGGGCGCCCTTGTCGGCGCGGGGCTTGCCGCCATTGCCGCGGGCCTGACCGCCGGGCTTGCCGTCGACCTTCTCGCCGGGCGTGTCGCCCATGCGCATGGACAGCCCCACGCGATTGCGCGGCACGTCCACCTCCATCACCTTGACCTTGACGATGTCGCCCGCCTTGACCACCTCGTAGGGATCCTTGACGAATTTCTCCGACAGGGCGCTGATGTGCACCAGGCCGTCCTGGTGCACGCCGATGTCGACGAAGGCACCGAAGTTGGTGACGTTGGTGATGACGCCTTCCAGCACCATGCCCGGTTTGAGATCGGAAAGCTTCTCGACGCCGTCCTGGAACACCGCGGTCTTGAACTCGGGACGCGGGTCGCGGCCGGGCTTGTCCAGTTCCTGGAGGATGTCGGTCACCGTCGGCAGGCCAAAGCTCTCGTCGGTGAATTTCTTCGGGTCCAGGCGCTTGAGGAAGGCCGAGTCGCCGATCAGCGAGCGGATATCGCGGCCGGTATCGGCGGCGATGCGCTGTACCAGCGGATAGGTTTCCGGGTGCACCGCCGAGGCATCCAGCGGATTGGCGCCGCTCATCACGCGCAGGAAGCCGGCGGCCTGCTCGAAGGTTTTCTCGCCCAGCCGCGGCACCTTCTTCAGCGCCTCGCGGGTGGCGAAGGCGCCGTTGGCGTCGCGGAATTGCACGATGTTCTGCGCCAGGGTGGCGTTGAGGCCGGAAATCCGCGCCAGCAGGGCTGCGGAGGCGGTGTTCACGTCCACGCCCACGGCGTTCACGCAGTCTTCCACCACGGCGTCCAGGCTGCGCGCCAGCTTGAGCTGGGAGACGTCGTGCTGATACTGGCCGACACCGATGGACTTGGGCTCGATCTTCACCAGCTCGGCCAGCGGATCCTGCAGGCGCCGGGCAATGGACACGGCGCCGCGCAGGGAGACGTCCAGCTCCGGGAATTCCCGGGCGGCCAGTTCCGAGGCGGAATACACCGAGGCACCGGCTTCGCTGACCATCACCTTGGTCAAGCCCAGGCCCGGATACTTGCTGATCAGTTCGCCCGCCAGCTTGTCGCTCTCGCGGCTGGCGGTGCCGTTGCCGATGGCGATCAGGTCCACGCCGTGCTTGGTGCAGAGCACGCCGAGGGTGGCCAGGGTCTGGTCCCACTGATTGCGCGGCGCATGGGGATAGACCGTGTCGGTGGCCAGCAGCTTGCCGGTGGCATCCACCACCGCGATCTTGCACCCGGTGCGCAGGCCCGGGTCCAGCGCCAGGGTAGTGCGCGGACCGGCCGGCGCGGCCAGCAGCAGGTCATGCAGGTTGCGGGCGAAGACCGCGATGGCCTCTTCCTCGGCCTTCTCGCGCAGCTCGCCGAGCAGGTCGGTTTCCAGGGAGGTATAGAGCTTGACCTTCCAGGTCCAGCGCACCACCTCGGCCAGCCACCTGTCCGCGGCGCGGCCTTCGTTCTTCAGGCCGAAATGCGCGGCGATCAGCCCTTCACAGGGATGGGCGATGCCCGGGCCTTCTTCACCGAGCTTGAGCGCGGCGCTGAGGATGCCTTCGTTGCGCCCACGGAAGATCGCCAGGGCACGGTGCGAGGGCACGGCCCGGAAGGCTTCGTCGTGCTCGAAGTAGTCGCCGAACTTGGCGCCTTCGGTCTCCTTGCCGGGCACCAGGCGCGCACTGAGGATGGCGTCCTGTTGCAGGACGCCGCGCAGCCGCGCCAGCAGGTCGGCGTCCTCGGCGAAGCGCTCCATGAGAATGTACTTGGCGCCTTCCAGCGCGGCCTTGACGTCTGCAACGCCCTTGTCCGCATCCACGTAAGCGGCCGCTTCGGTCTCCGGGGTCAGCGTCGGGTCCTGCAGCAGGGCCTCCGCCAGCGGGCCGAGGCCGGCCTCCAGGGCGATCTGGCCCTTGGTGCGACGCTTCTGCTTGTAGGGCAGATAGAGGTCCTCCAGCCGCGTCTTGGTATCGGCCAGATTGATCTCGCGGGCCAGCTCGGGGGTCAGCTTGCCCTGCTCCTCGATGGAGGCCAGCACCGCGCGGCGGCGCTCCTCCAGCTCGCGCAGATAGCGCAGGCGTTCTTCCAGATGACGCAGCTGGGTATCGTCCAGGCTGCCGGTGACTTCCTTGCGATAACGGGCGATGAAGGGCACGGTGGACCCTTCGTCGAGCAGGGCCACGGCGGCGGCGACCTGTTGCGGGCGGGCGCCGAGCTCCTCGGCGATGCGGCTATTGATATCCATCGGGCTACCTGGCTGGCACAAGAAAAAGCGGGCCGCAGTATACCCGAGCCCGCCTGGCTGCCACGCCCTGCGCCAGCGTCACCGCCCAAGACCAGGCAAAATCTGCTAACAATGGCCCAACGCCGCGGTCGGATGGCCTACGGCATAATCCAGTGCTAGATCACAAGGAGATATTATGAGCACCCCTGCTGCCCCAGAAGGTGAAAAGATCCTGGTCGTCGATGACGACGCCCGGCTGCGCCGCCTCTTGGAGCGTTTTCTAGCCGAACAGGGTTACCGCGTGCGCACCGTCGAAAGCGCCGAACAGATGGACCGCCTGTTGGCGCGGGAAGTCTTCAACCTGGTCGTTCTCGACCTGATGATGCCCGGTGAAGACGGCTTGTCCGCCTGCGGCCGGCTGCGTGAGAGCGGCAACCGCATCCCCATCATCATGCTGACCGCCAAGGGCGACGAAGGCAGCCGGATCCAGGGTCTGGACCAGGGCGCCGACGACTACCTGGCCAAGCCCTTCAACCCGCTGGAGCTGGTGGCCCGGATCAAGGCCGTGCTGCGTCGCCAGGCCCCGGTGGTACCCGGCGCGCCCGCTGGTACCGACGAGATCGTGACCTTTGGTGACTACGCCCTGCACCTGGCTACCCGCGAGCTCAAGCGTGGCGAAGAGACCCACATGCTCACCACTGGCGAATTCGCCGTGCTCAAGGCGCTGGTCGATCACGCCCGTGAACCGCTGACCCGCGACAAGCTGATGAACCTGGCCCGTGGTCGCGAATGGGACGCCCTGGAGCGCTCCATCGACGTCCAGATCTCGCGCCTGCGCCGGATGATCGAGCCCGATCCGTCCAAGCCGCGCTATATCCAGACCGTCTGGGGCGTGGGTTACGTCTTCGTGCCGGATGGCGCCGGCAAGTAAGGCAGGTAGCCGGGGCATCGCGCCCCGGCTAGGGGGTGGCTCAGGCGAACAGGCCTTGATGCACGCCCACCAGCAGAAAGATCCCCAGTAGCGCGCGATAGATAATGAAGGGCCAGGTCGAGAAGCGTTCCAGAAAGCGCATCAGGCCCCAGATCGCCGCGAAGGCCGACAGGCTCGCCACCAGCAAGCCCACCAGCAGCAGCGACCAGGCTTCGGCCGGGATGTGCGCGTGCCAGAGCACCACCAGCTCCTTGAGTCCGGCCAGGGCAATGGCCGGCAGGCCCAGCAGGAAGGAAAAGCGCGCGGCTTCCTCGCGGCGCAGATTGAGGAACATGGCGGCGGTCAGGGTCGAGCCGGAGCGGGACACGCCCGGAATCAGCGCGCCGACCTGGGCGATCCCCACGATCAGGGCATCGCGCAGACGCATCTGCGAGATGTCTCTGTTGTGCCGGCAGATGCGCTCCGCCAGGGCCAGCAGGGCGGCCATGGCCAGGCAGGCGTAGCCGATGACGCTGAGGCCCCGCAGTGGCGAGCCGCAGGCGTTGAGCAGGGGCGCCAGCAGCAGGCCGGCGATGCAGATGGGAATGGTCGCCAGCACGATCATCACCGCCAGCAGGAAGTCCGGACTGTCGAAGTTGCGTTGCCGCACCGCGGCGAGGCTGCCCCGGGTCACACCACTGACATCGCGCCAGAAATAGCTGATCACCGCCGCCAGCGCCGCCATCTGCATGGCAGCGGAAAAGGCCGAGCCGGGATCGCGCCAGCCGAGCAGGGCGGGGACTACCCGCATGTGCGCCGTGGACGAAATGGGAAGCAGCTCGGTGATACCCTGCACGACGCCAAGAAAGGCGATCTGCGCGTAGCTGAGCGAGGCGAAGCCGATGTCCAGGCCGGTCTGGCAGATGTCGGACACGAGAGAACTCCAGGTTGAAGGGAAGAAATGGACGAGCAAATGTATCCGAATGTGTCCACGCCAGGTTGCCTATCTGGACCTTGCAATCCCAGAGGTTGTGATGGCTTTCGCGCCGTTTTGCGCGGAAAGTCTGGCCAATGAAGGCGCCCAGCTGGTTTCCCCAGAGTTTCTTCGCCCGCTCGCTGTGGATGGTTCTACTCGCGGTGCTGTTTTCCAAGGCGCTGACCCTGGTCTATCTGCTACTCAACGAGGACGTCCTGGTCGATCGTCAGTACAGCCATGGCGCGGCCCTGACGCTCAGGGCCTACTGGGCCACTCCGGAAGCCGAACGGCCACGCATCGCCCAGGCCGCCGGCCTGCGCTACGAATCACCCGAGACCGTGCCTGCGGGGGAATACCACTGGCCCTACAGCGAGATCTTCGAGCGCCAGATGAAGCAGGAGCTGGGCGAGGAGACCGAGGTGCGGGTGCGGGTCCAGCATGGTCCGGCAATGTGGGTGCTGGCGCCGTCCCTGGGACCGGACTGGATCAAGATCCCGCTCATGGCCCATCCCCTGCGCGGGCAGCACATCTGGAGCGTGCTTGGCTGGTTTTTCGCCATCGGCCTGCTGTCCACCGGCGCCGCCTGGGTCTTCGTCCGACAGCTCAACCAGCCGCTACGGCGCCTGGTGCATGCGGCGCGCGAGCTGGGCAAGGGCCGCAGCGTGCGCCTGCCGGAAACCGATGCGCCCAGCGAGATCCAAGACGTCTACCATGCCTTCAACCAGATGGCCGAGGACGTCGAACAGGCCGGACGCGAGCGCGAGCTGATGCTGGCCGGGGTGTCCCACGACCTGCGCACGCCCCTGACCCGGCTGCGCCTGGCGGTAGAGCTGATGCCACCGGCCGAGCGCGAAGAGGCCGAGGACATGATTCGCGACATCGAGGACATGAACGCCATCCTCGACCAGTTCCTCGCCTTCGTTCGCGATGGCCGTGACGAGCCGCAGGAGCTCACCAATATCAACGAGCTGGCCCGCCAGGTGGTGGCGCCCTACAACCAGGAGGAGGAGCGGGTACGGCTGATGCTGGACGTGCTGCCGCCCTTGCCGGTGCGGCGCATTTCCTTCAAGCGGCTGCTGACCAACCTGGTGGAAAACGCCCTGCGCCACGGCGGCGGTGGAGGCGTCGAGGTGGTCGGACAGGTGGCGGGCTCAGCCACCGCGCCCTATGTCGCCCTGAGCGTGATGGATCGCGGCCCCGGCATCGATCCCAAGGACCTGCAGGACATCTTCAATCCCTTCACCCGCGGCAATCGCGCCCGCACCGTCAGCGGTTCCGGGCTGGGCCTGGCCATCGTCAAGCGCATCGCCGCCCAGCACGGCGGTAGCGCCGAACTGCGCAATCGCGAGGGAGGAGGGGTGGAGGCCCGGGTGCTGTTGCCCCTGGGCCTGCTGCTGCCGCGTAGCGCCAGCTGACACAGAGTTGCGCTTCGGCAACCTGTAGGAGCGGCCGCATCGGCGGACCGCCACGGCCGCGATAGTGCGTAGGTTGGGCTGAGCGCAGCGAAGCCCAACACTCGGGAGCTGGCGCCTCAGCCCTTGCCCTTGGTTCGCGTCAGACCCGGCTCGGCGTTCTTTTCCAGGTACTCGATGATGATCCCGGCCACGTCCTTGCCGGTGGTCTGCTCGATGCCTTCCAGGCCGGGCGAAGAGTTGACCTCCATCACCAGCGGCCCGTGATTGGATCTGAGGATGTCCACGCCGGCGACGCTCAGGCCCATGGCCCGGGCCGCACGCAGGGCGGTCATGCGTTCCTCGGGGGTGATCTTGATCAGGCTGGCGGTACCGCCACGGTGCAGGTTCGAGCGGAACTCCCCGGGCGCCGCCTGGCGCTTCATGGCAGCGATCACCTTGTCGCCGACCACGAAACAACGGATATCCGCACCGCCTGCCTCGCGGATGTACTCCTGCACCATGATGTTCTGCTTGAGGCCCATGAAGGCCTCGATCACCGATTCGGCCGCCTTCTCGGTCTCGCAGAGCACCACGCCGATACCCTGGGTACCTTCCAGGACCTTGATCACCAGGGGGGCGCCGTTGACCATCCGGATCAGGTCGGGCACGTCATCCGGCGAATGGGCGAAGCCGGTCACCGGCAGGCCGATGCCCTTGCGCGAGAGCAGCTGCAGGGAGCGCAGCTTGTCGCGCGAACGGCTGATGGCCACGCTCTCGTTGAGCGGAAAAACCCCTTGCATCTCGAACTGGCGCAACACCGCGCAGCCATAGAAGGTCACCGAGGCACCGATGCGCGGGATGACCGCATCGAAGCCCTCCAGGGGTTTGCCACGGTAGTGGATCTGCGGCTTGTGGCTGGCGATGTTCATGTACGCGCGCAGGGTGTCCACCACGACCACTTCATGGCCTCGGCTGACCCCGGCCTCGACCAGGCGTCGGGTGGAATACAGATTGGGATTACGCGAGAGAACGGCGATTTTCATGGGGCACCGGAAGCCGGAGTGAGGGACAGCTGGGGTTTGTCTTGTGCATAGGAGACGGCCGGATTCACCAGCAGACCACCATCGATCAGCGCCTTGGAGCCGAGCAGCATGCGATAGCGCATGCTCTTACGACAGGCCAGGGTAAATTCCACCGGCCACTGGCATTCGCCCAGGGCCAGCAGGGTACGGATGACATAACGCGTCTGGGCGATGCCGTTGGAGCTGCGGATGGTCTTCTTCGCCACCAGGGGCGCCTCGCAGTGCCGATGCCGAGATTGGACCAGCGTCCCCAGGTGCACGGTGAACCTCACCCAGCGCTCCTTGCCGCGCATGAACGGCTGGACTTCCGTCGCGTGCAGCGCCGAGGTGCTGGCACCGGTATCTATCTTGGCTCTCAGGCCCACCACCCCCAATTCGGGGAGGGCCACCCACTCACTCAGGCCGATAATGACCGGTTCGGCGGAATTGCTCATCGCTGCTCCTTGAAATCAGTGGCCTCCGCCTAAATGTTGCGGATCGACGAGCTGTTTGAAGGCGGGCTTGGCGAACAGGTAGCCCTGCATCAGGTCGATGCCGAGGTCCCGGAGGCAGTCCCGTTCCGCAGTCGTTTCCACACCTTCGGCCACCACCTGGGTGCCCAGTTCGCGACACATGACGATCACGTTGCGCACGATGGTGCGGCGGACCTGATCCCGGTCGATGTCACGGATGAGCGCCATGTCGAGCTTGACCAGGTCCGGTTGAAATTCGGCCAGTAGGGTCAGGCCGGAATGGCCGGCACCGAAGTCGTCGATGGCGGTCTTGAAGCCGAACTGCTGATACTCACGCAGGATATGCGTCAGATGATTGCTGGCCACATGCTCGGTTTCCACCGTTTCGAAGATCAGGCGTTCCAGCGGAAAGCCATGCTCCCGGGCGGCGGCCAGGGTGCTGCGAATGCACAGCTCTGGGCGATAGACGGCATTGGGCAGAAAGTTGATCGACAAGCTCTCCCGCAGGCCCAGGGCGGCCGCGGTGGCGATTGCCTTGGTGCGGCAGAGCTGGTCGAAGCGATAGCGGTTGCTGTCGGTGACCTGGTTGAGCACCGACAGGGCGCCTTCGCCGGCAGGGCCGCGCACCAGCGCTTCGCGGGCAAAGACCGCGCCTTTGCCCAGATCCACGATGGGCTGATAGGCAAAGTCGAAGTCGAAGCCCAGAGGTTCCGACTGCTGGCAACCCGCGCAACGGGTCTGGCCGGTCAGGTCGGAAGGAAAGAATGTGGTCATGGCTCTCCAGAGGCACGCTTGCAGCGTCGGTCCGATGGTTTAGAGTTCTTGAGAAGAGTCTAAGACCCAACAGGGGACCTTTTATTCGATGTATGCAGTAGATCACACTGAAGAACGGATGCGCCTCGACAAATGGCTATGGGCCGCACGTTTTTTCAAGACCCGCGCGCTGGCCAAGGCTGCTCTCGAAGGCGGCAAGATCCAGTGCCGCGGCGAGCGCTGCAAGCCCAGCAAGGAGCCGCGCATCGGCGACGTCCTCACCATCCGTCAGGGCTATGACGAAAAGACCGTGGTGATCGTCGCCCTGTCGCAGAACCGCCGGGGAGCGCCCGAGGCCCAGCAGCTCTATACCGAGACGCCAGAAAGCATCAAGGCGCGCGAGCAGGCAGCGGCGGCGCGCAAGGCGGGCAATCTCGGCTTGCAGACCGATGGCCGTCCCACCAAGAAGCAGCGCCGGCAGATCCACCAGTTCCGCGAGTACGTCCATCCGTTCGACGACTGAGTCGTCGCCACTCGCTGGATCCTCTCAATGGCCAGGTCCGCCCGATGGTCCTGGCCTGGGTCGCGAACGCCAAGGTTCGCGACCTTCCTCCTTATATAGGTAGTTCATGACTTCCCACGATTTCACCCAGCGCTTCCTGTTCGACGAAACCGATGTCCGTGGCGAGCTGGCCACCCTGGATCGCAGTTATGCCGAGGTGCTGGCCAAGCATCCCTATCCGGAGCCCGTGGCGCAGTTGCTCGGCGAGATGCTGGCCGCCGCCGCCCTGCTGTGCGGCACCCTGAAGTTCGACGGCCTGCTCGTGCTCCAGGCGCGCTCCAGCGGACCCGTTCCGCTGCTCATGGTCGAATGCTCCAGCGAGCGCGAGGTACGCGGCATCGCTCGCTACGACGAGGCGGCGCTCACGGGGTCCGCCTCTCTTGGCGAACTCATGCCCGACGGCATCCTGGCCCTCACCATCGATCCCCGCCATGGTCAGCGCTATCAGGGCATCGTGCCGCTGGAGGGGGCGAATCTGGCCGAGTGCCTGTCCGGCTATTTCGCCACGTCCGAACAGCTGCCCACCCGCTTCTGGCTCAACGCCGATGGGCGACGTGCCCGTGGCCTGCTGCTCCAGCAACTGCCGCCGGCGCGAATCAAGGATGCCCAGGCGCGTCAGGACAGCTGGGAGCACGTGGTCACCCTGGCCGATACCCTCACTGCCGAAGAACTGCTGGGCCTCGACAACGAAGTGATCCTGCATCGCCTGTTCCACGAGGAAACGGTGCGCCTGTTCGACGAGCAAGGGGTGGCGTTCAACTGCAGCTGTTCCCGTGATCGGGCAGCCAATGCGCTGGTCAGCATGGGCCGTTCGGAAGTCGAGACGCTGCTCGACGAACAGCGGGGAGAAATTCAGGTCGATTGTCAGTTTTGCAATGAGCAACAGGTGTTCGACGCCGCCGATATCGCACAGATTTTTGCGGGCGGTGGCACGCAAACCCCGGGAAATACCCGCCACTAGCCGTTGCAAATGCCCGAAGGCTTTCTGGCATAATCCCGCAACGTGTAGTTCTGCCGTGTAAGAGCTACAAGCATAAGGAAAGGCCCAGGGCCATGGGGAACGAAATGACGAAAGCCAACGTGTATACCGATATCAGCGTCGCGCAGTTAGTGGAAGAGTCCCTGCGACGTGGCGAAGGAGAGCTGGCCGCCAATGGCTCGCTGGTCGTCAAGACGGGGCATCGCACGGGGCGTTCGCCGGTTGATCGCTTTATTGTCGAGGAAGCCTCCACGCGCGCTGCCATTCACTGGGGGCCGATCAACCGGCCTTTCCCGGAGGAGAAGTTCGCGCCGCTGTGGGAGCGCGTCAGCGCCTACCTGGACGAGCGTGATCAATTCGTCTCCCACGTTCATGTAGGTGCTGATGTCGAGCACTACCTGCCCGTCGTCATGCGTACCGAGACGGCCTGGCACAACCTGTTCGGCCGTTGCCTGTTCATCAATCCGGCCGAATACAATCCCCAGTCCAAGCCGGCCTGGGAGATCATCAACGCGCCCGAGTTCGTTTGCGAGCCCGAGCGTGACGGCACCAACTCCGACGGTACCGTCATCATCAATTTCGCGGCACGCAAGGTGCTGATCGCCGGCATGCGCTATGCGGGCGAGATGAAGAAGGCCATGTTCTCCGTGCAGAACTTCCTGCTCCCGGAGAAGGACGTGCTGCCGATGCACTGCGCGGCCAACGTGGGCGAGGAGGGTGATGTCACCCTGTTCTTCGGCCTGTCCGGTACCGGCAAGACCACCCTGTCCGCCGACCAGAGCCGCTACCTCATCGGTGACGACGAGCATGGCTGGGGCGTAGGCACCGTCTTCAACATGGAAGGTGGCTGCTACGCCAAGTGCATCGACCTGTCCGAAAAGAACGAGCCGGTCATCTGGAAAGCCATCCAGTTCGGCGCCGTGCTGGAAAACGTGGTCCTGGATCCGCAGACCCGTCAGCCCAACTATGCCGATGACAGCCTGACCCAGAACAGTCGTGCAGCCTATCCGCGCGAGCTGATCGACAAGCGTGCCGAGCACAACCTGGGCGGCGAGCCCAATGCGGTCATCTTCCTGACCTGCGACCTCACCGGTGTGCTGCCCCCGGTTTCCATCCTTAATAATGAGCAGGCGGCCTACCACTTCCTGTCCGGCTATACCGCCCTGGTCGGCTCGACCGAGATGGGCTCCGGCCCGGGCATCAAGTCGACCTTCTCCACCTGCTTCGGCGCGCCCTTCTTCCCGCGTCCGGCAGCCGAGTACGCCGATCTGCTGATCAAGCGTATCCAGGGCTTCGGCTCCAAGGTCTATCTGGTCAATACCGGCTGGACCGGTGGCGGCTACGGCGTGGGCAAGCGTTTCAACATCCCCACCACCCGCGCGGTGATCGCCGCCATCCAGAGCGGCGCCCTGATCGGTACCGAAACCCGCCACGTACCGGTCATCAATCTCGATGTCCCGGTTGCCGTGCCTGGCGTGGATACCGTCCTGCTCAATCCGCGCGATACCTGGCAGGAAGGCGAGGCCTATGATGCGGCGGCACGCGAGCTCGCCGGCAAGTTCGTCGAGAACTTCAAGAAGTTCTCCGGCGTCTCCGAGGCCATCGTGGCGGCCGGTCCCCAGCTGTAATTCGGGGCTATCGTCTGCAGACAAAGGCCGCCGCTAGGGCGGCCTTTGTTTTTTAAGCTTTTTTTGCGGTTTGGGGTTGCGTAGTTCGCTGAGGTTGCATAAACTGCGCCCGCTTTCGCTGATAACGCTAACGAGCGAAGGGAAAGCACTGATTGTTAAGGAGATTTTAAAAAGATCCTTGACAAGAGGAGGGCAGATGAAGAAAATGCCGCCTCACTTTGGAGGGGTTCCCGAGTGGCCAAAGGGATCAGACTGTAAATCTGACGTCGCAGACTTCGAAGGTTCGAATCCTTCCCCCTCCACCAGATTGCTAGAGCGCTTAGGCTCTGCGGGTATAGTTCAGTGGTAGAACCTCAGCCTTCCAAGCTGATGATGCGGGTTCGATTCCCGCTACCCGCTCCAGTTTGACTGGCAAATGTTTCGCTCATGTAGCTCAGTTGGTAGAGCACACCCTTGGTAAGGGTGAGGTCAGCGGTTCAAATCCGCTCATGAGCTCCATCTTAAAAGGCAGATATGAAAATATCTGCCTTTGTTTTAATGGCGGCATTGCTTTGCTCAATTCGTGAAGGGAGAGAGTGTCGATGGCTAAAGAAAAGTTCGAACGTAACAAGCCGCACCTGAACGTGGGCACCATCGGTCACGTTGACCATGGCAAGACCACTCTGACCGCAGCGCTGACCAAAGTCTGTGCCGACACCTGGGGCGGTTCCGCTCGTGGTTTCGACCAGATCGACAACGCGCCGGAAGAAAAGGCTCGCGGTATCACCATCAACACTTCCCACGTTGAGTACGATTCGGCGACCCGTCACTACGCGCACGTCGACTGCCCCGGCCACGCCGACTACGTGAAGAACATGATCACCGGTGCTGCCCAGATGGACGGCGCGATCCTGGTTTGCTCGGCTGCTGACGGCCCCATGCCGCAGACCCGTGAGCACATCCTGCTGTCCCGTCAGGTAGGCGTTCCGTACATCGTCGTGTTCCTGAACAAGGCCGACATGGTTGACGACGCCGAGCTGCTGGAACTGGTCGAAATGGAAGTTCGCGATCTGCTGAACACCTACGACTTCCCGGGCGACGACACTCCGATCGTGATCGGCTCCGCGCTGATGGCCCTGAACGGCCAGGATGACAACGAGATGGGCGTTTCTGCCGTGCGCAAGCTGGTCGAGACCCTTGACTCCTACATCCCCGAGCCCGAGCGCGCCATCGACAAGCCGTTCCTGATGCCGATCGAAGACGTGTTCTCGATCTCCGGTCGTGGCACCGTGGTGACCGGCCGTGTCGAGCGTGGCATCGTCAAGGTCCAGGAAGAAGTCGAGATCGTGGGCATCAAGGCCACCGTCAAGACCACCTGCACCGGCGTTGAAATGTTCCGCAAGCTGCTGGACGAAGGTCGTGCCGGTGAGAACGTCGGCGTCCTGCTGCGTGGCACCAAGCGTGAAGACGTCGAGCGTGGCCAGGTTCTGGCCAAGCCGGGCACCATCAAGCCGCACACCAAGTTCGAGTGCGAAGTGTACGTGCTGTCCAAGGAAGAAGGCGGTCGTCACACCCCGTTCTTCAAGGGCTACCGTCCGCAGTTCTACTTCCGTACCACTGACGTGACCGGTAACTGCGAGCTGCCGGAAGGCGTCGAGATGGTGATGCCGGGCGACAACATCAAGATGGTTGTCACCCTGATCGCTCCGATCGCGATGGAAGACGGTCTGCGTTTCGCCATCCGCGAAGGCGGTCGTACCGTCGGCGCCGGCGTGGTTGCCAAGATCATCGAGTAATCGATTGATCTTGGGCTGTTAGGCCGGCATAATGGTCGGCCTGATTCAAGTTACAGGCCAGTAGCTCAATTGGCAGAGCGGCGGTCTCCAAAACCGCAGGTTGGGGGTTCGATTCCCTCCTGGCCTGCCAGATTTATATCTGGCACTCCTTACAGGATTCATGCAATGAGCATCAAGGCGGAAGCCAAAGAGTCGCGCTTCGATGCGCTGAAGTGGCTGGTGGTTGTCGTTCTGGTGGTGATCGGTGTTGTTGCCAATCATTACTTCGCTGCTCAGTCCATCCTGTATCGAGTGGTAGGTCTGTTGGTGTTGGCAGCTATCGCTGCCTTTGTTGCCCTGCAGACTGCCAAAGGGCAAGCCTTCTTCGGTTTGCTGAAAGACGCCCGTACCGAGATTCGCAAGGTTGTCTGGCCTACTCGGCAAGAGACCACCCAGACCACGCTGATCGTGGTCGCCGTGGTGCTCGTGATGGCTTTGTTGTTGTGGGGGCTCGACTCCCTGCTCGGTTGGCTAGTTTCCACGATTGTTGGTTGAAAGGGTTCGCCGTGGCTAAGCGTTGGTACGTCGTGCATGCCTACTCGGGTTACGAGAAGCATGTCATGCGTTCGTTGATCGAACGCGTCAAGCTGCACGAAATGGAAGACCAGTTCGGCGACATTCTGGTGCCCACCGAAGAAGTGGTGGAAATGCGTAATGGCCAGAAGCGTAAAAGCGAGCGCAAGTTTTTCCCGGGCTATGTCCTGGTGCAGATGGAGATGAACGAAGGGACTTGGCACTTGGTCAAGGATACCCCTCGTGTCATGGGCTTCATCGGCGGTACCGCCGACAAGCCGGCACCCATCACTGATCGTGAGGCGGATGCGATTCTGCGTCGTGTCTCCGATAGCAGCGACAAGCCCAAGCCGAAAACCTTGTTCGAGGCGGGTGAGACAGTTCGAGTCGTGGACGGTCCGTTCGCCGACTTCAACGGTGTCGTCGAAGAAGTGAATTACGAAAAGAGCCGTATCCACGTGGCGGTACTGATCTTTGGTCGGTCGACCCCGGTGGAGCTCGAGTTCAGCCAGGTCGAAAAGGTCTAGGTTGTCCGCATCCCTCACCCCGTAGCCCAGGCTGCGGGGTTTTGTCGTCACTGGGATATAGCAAGTAATTGGGGAGCCCCACGGGGCGTTGAACCCATCATTGGAGTAGCACATGGCTAAGAAGATTCAGGCTTACATCAAGCTGCAGGTTAAGGCCGCCCAAGCCAACCCGAGCCCGCCGGTCGGCCCGGCGCTGGGTCAGCACGGCGTCAACATCATGGAATTCTGCAAGGCGTTCAACGCCCGCACCCAGGGCATGGAGCCCGGTCTGCCCACTCCGGTGATCATCACCGTGTACAGCGACCGCAGCTTCACCTTCGAAATCAAGAGCACCCCGGCCTCTGTGCTGCTCAAGAAGGCTGCTGGCATCCAGAGCGGTTCCGCTCGTCCCAACAGCCAGAAGGTTGGTACCGTCACCCGCGCCCAGCTGGAAGAGATCGCCAAGACCAAGAATGCCGATCTCACCGCCGCCGATATGGACGCCGCCGTGCGTACCATCGCCGGTTCCGCTCGTAGCATGGGTCTGAATGTGGAGGGCGTGTAATGGCCAAGCTCACTAAGCGTCAAAAGGCTATCGCCGAAAAAATCCAGGCTGGCAAGCAGTACGGCTTCGAAGAAGCTGCAGCCCTGCTGGCCGAGCTGTCCACCATCAAGTTCAAGGAGTCCATCGACGTCTCCGTGAACCTGGGCGTGGATCCGCGTAAATCCGACCAAGTCGTCCGTGGCGCCACCGTGCTGCCCAACGGCACTGGCAAGTCGGTTCGCGTTGCCGTTTTCACCCAGGGTGCCAATGCCGAAGCTGCTCTGGCCGCTGGTGCCGAGAAAGTCGGCATGGACGAACTGGCTGCTGAAATGAAAGCTGGCGACCTGAACTACGACGTCGTCATCGCCTCGCCGGATGCCATGCGTGTCGTCGGCCAGCTGGGTCAGCTGCTCGGCCCGCGTGGTCTGATGCCCAACCCCAAGGTTGGCACCGTGACCCCGGACGTCGCTACCGCCGTCAAGAATGCCAAGGCTGGTCAGGTGCGTTTCCGTACCGACAAGAACGGCATCATCCACGCTTCCGTTGGCAAGATCGATTTCGAGCCCGTGAAGCTGAAGCAGAACGTTGAAGCTCTGCTGGCCGACCTGAAGCGCCTGAAGCCCTCGACCTCCAAGGGCATCTACGTCAAGCGCATCACCCTGAGCTCCACCATGGGCCCGGGTCTGCAGATCGATCAGGCTTCCCTGGAAGCCTAAGCAAGATACAAGTCGCTGTGCCTTCGGGCGCGGCGTCAAGATTGGGGTCCCTGCCTGGCGGGGGCTGTCCAAGACCGTAGGGGACGCAAGTCTTAAACCGGGGAAACCCCAGCCTACGCAGATGGTGCTCCCGATTCGGTTACCGAGTCAGACACCAAAACGCCGCCCAGTCCATCGGGCGAAACGGTAACATCCAGGAGTTAAACCCGTGGCAATCAAACTCGAAGACAAGAAGGCTATCGTCGCTGAAGTCAACGAGGCTGCCCAAGGTGCCCTGTCCGCTGTCGTGGCCGATGCCCGTGGCGTGACTGTGGGTGCCATGACCGGACTCCGTAAAGAGGCCCGCGCGGCTGGTGTCTATGTACGTGTCGTACGTAACACCCTGCTGCGTCGTGCCGTTGAAGGCACGTCTTTCGACGTTCTCAACGACACCTTCAAGGGCCCGACCCTGATCGCGTTCTCCAAGGAGCATCCGGGCGCCGCCGCCCGTATCTTCAAGGATTTCGCCAAGGGTCAGGACAAGTTCGAGATCAAGGCCGCCGCGTTCGAAGGCAAGCTCATCCCGGCTAACCAGATCGACGTACTGGCAACCCTGCCGACCTACGACGAAGCTGTGTCCCAGCTGATGAGTGTCATCCAGGGCGCTACCAGCAAGCTGGCTCGTACCCTCGCCGCCATTCGCGACCAAAAGGAAGCTGCCGCCGCCTAATCGTGCGTGCTGCGTTTCCTGCAAGTCTTTCTTATTATTTGCGGCCTGAAGCCGCACCCTGTTATAGGAATCTAGAGTCATGGCTCTGACCAACGAAGACATCATTAACGCCGTATCCGAAATGTCCGTCATGCAAGTGGTGGAACTGATCAAGGCGATGGAAGAGAAGTTCGGCGTGACCGCTGCTGCCGCCGCCGCTGCTGGCCCGGCTGCTGCCGCTGCCGTCGTCGAAGAGCAGACCGAATTCACCATCATGTTGACCGAGACCGGCGACAAGAAAGTGAACGTCATCAAGGTCGTTCGTGAACTGACCGGCCTGGGCCTGAAAGAAGCTAAGGCTGTCGTTGACGGCGCCCCGGGCGTGGTCAAGGAAGGCGTCTCCAAAGAGGAAGGCGAAGCTGCCAAGAAGGCTCTGGAAGAAGCAGGCGCCAAGGTCGAGCTCAAGTAAGTTCGGTTCTTGCGTCTACAGCCGCAACGTTTCACGTTCGGCTGATGGCTGGTGGCGAACGCCACCGGCCTTTTGCCGTTTTGTACAGAGCGAGCATATCCGCCTGACAAGATGCGCTGTATCCACCTCGCTCTCGGGGTGCGGCAAACCAAAGGGTTTGCACGATTTTCCGGCTGCTCCCGTCGGAGAGGCCAAACAAGCTGGTGACCAAGCTGGGGAACGCTGATGGCTTACTCATACACTGAGAAAAAACGTATCCGCAAGGACTTTAGCAAGTTGCCGCACGTCATGGACGTGCCCTATTTGCTGGCTATCCAACTGGATTCGTACCGCGAATTCCTGCAGGCGGGCGCAGGCAAAGACCAGTTCCGCGATATCGGCCTGCATGCGGCCTTCAAGTCCGTTTTCCCGATTATCAGCTATTCCGGCAATGCGGCCCTGGAATACGTCGGCTATCGCCTGGGCGAGCCGGCTTTCGATGTGAAGGAATGCGTCCTGCGCGGCGTGACCTTCGCCGTCCCGCTGCGAGTCAAGGTTCGCCTGATCATTTTCGACCGTGAGTCGTCGAACAAGGCGATCAAGGACATCAAGGAGCAGGAAGTCTACATGGGGGAAATCCCCCTGATGACCGAGAACGGTACCTTCATCATCAATGGTACCGAGCGTGTCATCGTGTCCCAGCTGCACCGCAGCCCGGGCGTGTTCTTCGATCACGACCGCGGCAAGACGCACAGCTCGGGCAAGCTGCTGTACTCGGCACGCATCATCCCCTACCGCGGCTCCTGGCTGGACTTCGAGTTCGATCCCAAAGACGCCGTGTTCGTCCGTATCGACCGTCGCCGCAAGCTGCCGGCCTCGGTACTGCTGCGCGCGCTCGGCTACAGCACCGAAGAGGTGCTGGATGCGTTCTATGACACCAACACCTTCCATATCAAAGGTGAAATGCTGACGTTCGAGCTGGTACCCCAGCGTCTGCGCGGCGACATTGCCAGCTTCGACATCAAGGATGGCAGCGGCAAGGTGATCGTGGAGCAGGGCCGCCGTGTGACCGCTCGCCACATCAATCAGCTGGAAAAGTCCGGTCTGAGCGAGCTGGAAGTACCCTTCGATTACGTCATTGGCCGTACCACCGCCAAGGCCGTCGTGCATCCGTCCACTGGCGAGATCATCGCCGAGTGCAACACCGAACTGACCCTGGACATTCTGGCCAAGATGGCCAAGGCCAATGTCGTGCGGTTCGAGACGCTGTACACCAACGACATCGACTGTGGTCCCTTCATCTCCGATACCCTGAAGATCGACTCCACCGGCAACCAGCTGGAAGCCCTGGTCGAGATCTACCGGATGATGCGTCCTGGCGAGCCGCCGACCAAGGAAGCTGCCGAGACCCTGTTCAACAACCTGTTCTTCAGCGCCGAGCGTTACGACTTGTCCGCCGTCGGCCGCATGAAGTTCAACCGCCGTATCGGTCGCGACGCCATCGAAGGCTCGGGTGTCCTCAGCCGCGAAGACATCGTCGACGTGCTCAAGACCCTGGTCGACATCCGTAACGGTAAGGGCATCGTCGACGACATCGACCACCTGGGTAACCGCCGTGTCCGTTGCGTCGGTGAAATGGCCGAGAACCAGTTCCGCGTGGGCCTGGTGCGGGTGGAGCGTGCCGTCAAGGAACGCCTATCCATGGCCGAAAGCGAAGGCCTGATGCCGCAGGATCTGATCAACGCCAAGCCGGTGGCTGCCGCGATCAAGGAATTCTTCGGCTCCAGCCAGCTGTCCCAGTTCATGGACCAGAACAACCCGCTGTCGGAGATCACCCACAAGCGTCGTGTCTCCGCACTCGGCCCGGGCGGTCTGACCCGTGAGCGCGCCGGTTTCGAAGTTCGTGACGTACACCCGACGCACTACGGCCGGGTCTGCCCGATCGAAACGCCGGAAGGCCCGAACATCGGCCTGATCAACTCCCTGGCTGCCTATGCCCGCACCAACCAGTACGGCTTCCTCGAAAGCCCGTATCGCATGGTCAAGGACGGCGTGGCCACCGACGAGATCGTTTTCCTGTCGGCCATCGAAGAAGCCAACCACGTGATCGCCCAGGCCTCTGCAGGGCTGGATGAGAACAACCGGCTGATCGACGAGCTGGTGGCCGTGCGTCACCTGAACGAATTCACCGTGAAGGCGCCCGAAGACGTCACCCTGATGGACGTTTCGCCCAAGCAGGTCGTTTCCGTCGCTGCCTCGCTGATTCCGTTCCTCGAGCACGACGACGCCAACCGTGCGCTGATGGGTTCCAACATGCAGCGTCAGGCCGTGCCGACCCTGCGTTCGGACAAGCCGCTGGTAGGTACCGGCATGGAGCGCAACGTCGCCCGTGACTCCGGCGTCTGCGTCGTGGCTCGCCGTGGCGGTGTGATCGACTCCGTCGATGCCAGCCGTATCGTGGTGCGTGTCAACGATGACGAAGTCGAGACCGGTGAAGCCGGCGTCGACATCTACAACCTGACCAAGTACACCCGTTCCAACCAGAACACCTGCATCAACCAGCGTCCGCTGGTGAGCAAGGGTGATCAGGTGGCCAAGTTCGACATCCTGGCCGATGGCCCCTCGACCGACATGGGCGAGCTGGCACTGGGTCAGAACATGCGCGTGGCCTTCATGCCCTGGAACGGCTTCAACTTCGAAGACTCCATCTGTCTGTCGGAGCGCGTGGTTCAGGAAGACCGCTTCACCACCATCCACATCCAGGAACTGACCTGTGTGGCCCGTGACACCAAGCTCGGCCCGGAGGAGATCACCTCCGACATCCCGAACGTGGGTGAGGCTGCGCTGAACAAGCTGGACGAGGCGGGTATCGTCTATGTCGGTGCCGAGGTCGGTGCCGGTGACATCCTGGTCGGCAAGGTCACGCCCAAGGGCGAAACCCAGCTGACCCCGGAAGAGAAGCTGCTGCGCGCCATCTTCGGTGAGAAGGCCAGCGACGTTAAGGACACCTCCCTGCGCGTGCCCACCGGCACCAAGGGTACCGTCATCGACGTTCAGGTCTTCACCCGTGACGGCGTCGAGCGTGACTCCCGCGCCCTGGCCATCGAGAAGTCCCAGCTCGACGAGATCCGCAAGGATCTGAACGAAGAGTTCCGTATCGTCGAAGGTGCGACCTTCGAGCGTCTGCGTCAGGCCCTGGTGGGTCAAGTCGCCGAGGGCGGTCCGGCAGTCAAGAAGGGTGCCGTCATCACCGACGAGTACCTGAATGGCCTCGAGCGCGGTCAGTGGTTCAAGCTGCGCATGGCGGAAGATGCTCACAACGAGCAGCTGGAAAAGGCCCAGGCCTACCTGTCCGACCGTCGCCAGTTGCTGGACGACAAGTTCGAAGACAAGAAGCGCAAGCTGCAGCAGGGCGATGACCTGGCACCGGGCGTACTGAAGATCGTCAAGGTCTACCTCGCCATCAAGCGCCGCATCCAGCCGGGCGACAAGATGGCCGGTCGTCACGGTAACAAGGGTGTGGTCTCGGTGATCATGCCGGTCGAAGACATGCCCTACGACGCCAACGGCACACCGGTGGACATCGTGCTCAACCCGCTGGGCGTACCCTCGCGGATGAACGTCGGTCAGATCCTTGAAACCCACCTGGGCCTCGCGGCCAAGGGCCTGGGCGAGAAGATCAACCTGATGCTCGAAGAGCAGCGCAAGGTCGCCGAACTGCGTGGCTTCCTGCACGAGATCTATAACGAGATCGGTGGCCGCCAGGAGAAGCTGGACGACCTGAGCGACCAGGAAATCCTCGACTTGGCTAAGAACCTGCGTGGCGGTGTTCCCATGGCCACGCCGGTATTCGACGGTGCCAAGGAGCGCGAGATCAAGGCTATGCTGAAGCTGGCCGATCTGCCCGAGAGCGGTCAGATGCGCCTGTACGATGGCCGCACTGGCAACGCCTTCGAGCGCACCACCACCGTTGGCTACATGTACATGCTCAAGCTGAACCACCTGGTGGACGACAAGATGCACGCCCGTTCCACTGGTTCCTACAGCCTGGTTACCCAGCAGCCGCTGGGTGGTAAGGCGCAGTTCGGTGGTCAGCGTTTCGGGGAGATGGAGGTCTGGGCACTGGAGGCCTATGGCGCGGCTTACACCCTGCAGGAAATGCTCACGGTGAAGTCGGACGATGTGAACGGCCGGACCAAGATGTACAAGAACATCGTGGACGGGGATCACCGCATGGAGGCCGGCATGCCCGAGTCCTTCAACGTGTTGATCAAGGAAATCCGCTCGCTCGGCATCGATATCGAACTGGAAACCGAATAACACGAGACCCTAGAGGATGCGGCCGCGCGGCGGCTGCATCCGGTCCGTGAGGAGGAAAGGCCTTGAAAGACTTACTCAATCTGTTGAAAAACCAGGGTCAACTCGAGGAGTTCGATGCCATCCGTATCGGTCTGGCCTCGCCCGAGATGATTCGCTCCTGGTCGTTCGGTGAAGTTAAGAAGCCGGAGACCATCAACTACCGTACCTTCAAGCCGGAGCGCGACGGTCTGTTCTGCGCCAAGATCTTTGGCCCGGTCAAGGACTACGAGTGCCTGTGCGGAAAGTACAAGCGTCTCAAGCATCGCGGCGTGATCTGCGAGAAGTGCGGCGTGGAAGTCGCCCTGGCCAAGGTGCGCCGCGAGCGCATGGGCCACATCGAGCTGGCTTCGCCCGTTGCCCACATCTGGTTCCTGAAGTCGCTGCCGTCCCGTATCGGCCTGCTGCTGGACATGACCCTGCGTGACATCGAGCGCGTGCTCTATTTCGAGAGCTACGTGGTGATCGATCCGGGCATGACCACCCTCGAGAAGTATCAGCTGCTCAACGACGAGCAGTACTTCGAGGCCCTGGAAGAATTCGGTGACGACTTCGACGCCCGCATGGGTGCGGAAGCCGTATTCCAGCTGCTCGGCGCCATTGATCTGGAGCACGAGATCGGCCGCCTGCGCGAAGAGATTCCGCAGACCAATTCCGAGACCAAGATCAAGAAGCTGTCCAAGCGTCTCAAGCTGATGGAAGCCTTCCAGGGCTCCGGCAACAAGCCGGAGTGGATGGTCATGACCGTGCTGCCCGTGCTGCCGCCGGACCTGCGTCCGCTGGTGCCGCTGGATGGCGGCCGCTTCGCGACCTCCGACCTGAACGACCTCTATCGTCGCGTCATCAACCGGAACAACCGCCTCAAGCGGCTGCTCGACCTCGCCGCGCCCGACATCATCGTGCGCAACGAGAAGCGCATGCTGCAGGAAGCCGTCGACGCCCTGCTGGATAACGGCCGTCGCGGTCGCGCCATCACCGGTTCCAACAAGCGCCCGCTGAAGTCCCTGGCCGACATGATCAAGGGCAAGCAGGGTCGTTTCCGTCAGAACCTGCTGGGCAAGCGCGTCGACTACTCCGGTCGTTCCGTGATCACCGTGGGTCCGACCCTGCGTCTGCACCAGTGCGGCCTGCCCAAGAAGATGGCCCTGGAGCTGTTCAAGCCTTTCATCTTCGGCAAGCTGGAAGCCCGTGGCATGGCGACCACCATCAAGGCCGCCAAGAAGATGGTCGAGCGCGAGCTGCCCGAGGTCTGGGACGTTCTCGCCGAAGTCATCCGCGAACACCCCGTGCTGCTCAACCGCGCCCCGACCCTGCACCGTCTGGGTATCCAGGCGTTCGAGCCGGTCCTCATCGAAGGCAAGGCCATCCAGCTGCACCCGCTGGTCTGCGCCGCGTACAACGCCGACTTCGACGGTGACCAGATGGCCGTGCACGTGCCGCTGACGCTGGAAGCCCAGCTGGAAGCGCGCGCCCTGATGATGTCGACCAACAACATCCTGTCGCCCGCCAACGGCGAGCCGATCATCGTGCCGTCGCAGGACGTGGTTCTAGGTCTGTACTACATGACCCGCGAAGCCATCAACGCCAAGGGCGAGGGCCGCGTGTTCGCCGACCTGCAGGAAGTCGATCGCGTCTTCCGTGCCGGCGAAGCCGCACTGCACGCCAAGGTCAAGGTGCGCATCAACGAGACCATCCGTCACAAGGACGGCAGCCTGACCAAGAACACCCGCATCGTCGACACCACCGTCGGCCGTGCGCTGCTGTTCCAGGTAGTGCCCGCCGGTCTGCCGTACGACGTGGTCAACCAGTCGATGAAGAAGAAGGCCATCTCCAAGCTGATCAACCACTGCTACCGCGTGGTGGGTCTGAAGGACACTGTCATCTTCGCCGACCAGCTGATGTACACCGGTTTCGCCTATTCGACCCTGTCTGGCGTCTCCATTGGCGTCAATGACTTCGTCATTCCGGACGAGAAGGCTCGCATCATCGATGCCGCCACCGCCGAAGTGAAGGAGATCGAGAGCCAGTACGCCTCCGGCCTGGTGACCCAGGGCGAGAAGTACAACAAGGTGATCGACCTCTGGTCGAAGGCCAACGACGAAGTGTCCAAGGCGATGATGACCAACCTCTCGAAAGAGAAGGTCATCGACCGCGAGGGCAAGGAAGTCGACCAGGAGTCCTTCAACTCCATGTACATGATGGCCGATTCCGGCGCCCGGGGTTCCGCGGCCCAGATTCGTCAGCTCGCCGGCATGCGTGGCCTGATGGCCAAGCCGGACGGCTCCATCATCGAAACGCCCATCACCGCCAACTTCCGTGAAGGCCTGAACGTACTCCAGTACTTCATCTCCACCCACGGCGCCCGTAAGGGTCTGGCGGATACCGCACTGAAGACCGCGAACTCCGGTTACCTGACCCGTCGTCTCGTCGACGTGGCCCAGGATCTGGTAGTGACCGAGGTCGATTGCGGTACCGAGCGTGGCCTGATCATGACTCCGCACATCGAAGGCGGTGACGTGGTCGAGCCCCTGGGTGAGCGCGTTCTGGGTCGAGTCATCGCCCGTGACGTGCCCAAGCCGGGTACCGAAGAGATCATCGTGCCTGCAGGCACCCTGGTCGACGAGCGCTGGGTCGAGTTCCTCGAGCTCAACAGCGTCGACGAAGTCGTGGTGCGTTCGCCGATCACCTGCGAAACCCGTCATGGCATCTGCGCCAAGTGCTACGGTCGCGATCTGGCTCGCGGTCACCAGGTCAACATCGGTGAAGCGGTCGGCGTCATCGCCGCCCAGTCCATCGGTGAGCCGGGTACCCAGCTGACCATGCGTACCTTCCACATCGGTGGTGCGGCCAGCCGGACCTCCGCTGCCGACAGCGTCCAGGTCAAGAACGGCGGTGCCATCCGCCTGCACAACCTGAAGCACGTCGAACGTGCCGATGGTGCCCTGGTTGCCGTATCCCGTTCCGGCGAGTTGGCCATTGCCGATGAATTCGGTCGTGAGCGCGAGCGCTACAAGCTGCCCTACGGTGCCGTGATTTCGGTCAAGGAAGGCGACAAGGTCGACGCTGGCGCCATCGTCGCGAAGTGGGACCCGCACACCCACCCCATCGTCACCGAGATGGACGGTACCGTGGCCTTCGTCGGTATGGAGGAGGGCATCACCATCAAGCGCCAGACCGACGAACTGACCGGTCTGACCAACATCGAGGTGCTCGACGCTAAAGATCGCCCGACTTCCGGCAAGGACATCCGTCCGGCGGTCAAGCTGATCGACGCCAATGGCAAGGACCTGCTGCTGCCGGGTACCGACGTACCGGCCCAGTACTTCCTGCCGCCGAACGCGCTGGTCAACCTGAGCGACGGTGCCAAGGTGCATGTGGGTGACGTCATCGCACGTATCCCCCAGGAAACCTCCAAGACCCGCGACATCACCGGTGGTCTGCCCCGCGTGGCCGACCTCTTCGAGGCGCGTCGTCCCAAGGAGCCGGCAATCCTGGCCGAGATCAGCGGTACCATCTCCTTCGGCAAGGAAACCAAGGGCAAGCGTCGCCTGGTCATTACGCCGACCGACGGCACCGACCCCTATGAGGAGCTGATTCCGAAGTGGCGCCACCTGAACGTCTTCGAAGGCGAACAGGTAAGCCGCGGCGAAGTCATCTCCGATGGTCCGAGCAACCCGCACGACATCCTGCGCCTGCTGGGTGTCAGCGCGCTGGCCAAGTACATCGTCAACGAGATCCAGGACGTGTACCGCCTGCAGGGCGTGAAGATCAACGACAAGCACATCGAGACCATCCTGCGGCAGATGCTGCGCAAGGTCGAGGTGAGCGATACTGGTGATTCGAGCTTCATCAAGGGCGACCAGGTCGAACTGACCCACGTCCTGGAAGAGAACGAGCAGCTGGTCGGCAATGATCGTTTCGTCGCCAAGTACGAGCGTGTCCTGCTGGGTATCACCAAGGCCTCGCTGTCCACCGAGTCCTTCATCTCGGCTGCTTCGTTCCAGGAGACCACCCGTGTCCTGACCGAGGCTGCCGTGACTGGCAAGCGCGACTTCCTGCGCGGCCTGAAGGAAAACGTGGTGGTGGGTCGTCTGATCCCGGCCGGTACCGGTCTGGCCTACCACAGCGAGCGCAAGCGTCAGCGCGAACTCGGCAAGCCGCAGCGCGTGAGCGCCAGCGAGGCCGAGGCCGCTCTGACCGAAGCGCTGAACTCTAGCGCCAGCTGAGTTCGGTAGCAGGTCTCGCTTGACAAAGCCCCCGGCGCCCCAGGCGTCCGGGGGCTTTGTCTTGACTGGAGCGCCTAAGCTCTTTAGACTTTCGTTCCCCGAAAATGGGCAGCACTAACGTTCTGTCATTTCGTTTATGTCGCAAGACAATCAGTGGAGCTATAGATGGCAACTATCAACCAGCTGGTGCGTAGTGCACGCAAGCGTCTCGTCGAGAAATCCGACGTGCCTGCGCTGCAAAACTGCCCGCAACGTCGTGGCGTGTGCACTCGCGTGTACACCACCACTCCCAAGAAGCCCAACTCCGCACTGCGGAAGGTCTGCCGTGTACGTCTGACCAACGGCTTCGAAGTCACCTCCTACATCGGTGGTGAAGGTCACAACCTGCAGGAACACAGCGTCGTGCTGATCCGCGGTGGCCGGGTCAAGGATCTGCCGGGTGTGCGTTATCACACCGTGCGCGGCTCGCTGGACACCACCGGTGTGAAGGACCGCAAGCAGGGCCGTTCCAAGTACGGCACCAAGCGTCCGAAGTAATCACCTTTCTTTTTGTTCGAGTCGATAAGAGTAAGGTCGGGCAGCGTGTCCCGAGCTAACCTGAAGACCGTTTTGAGGGCTTATCAATGCCAAGACGTCGTGTAGCGGCCAAGCGCGAAATACTTGACGATCCGAAATACGGAAGCCAGATCCTGGCCAAGTTCATGAACCACGTGATGGAGAGCGGCAAGAAAGCCGTTGCCGAGCGTATCGTTTATGGTGCTCTGGACAAGGTCAAAGAGCGTTCCAAGAATGCCGAACCCCTGGAAGTTTTCGAAAAAGCGCTCGACGCCATCGCTCCGCTGGTCGAAGTGAAGTCCCGCCGTGTCGGCGGTGCTACCTACCAGGTGCCGGTTGAGGTTCGTCCTTCCCGTCGTAATGCCCTGGCCATGCGCTGGCTGGTGGACTCCGCGCGTAAGCGCGGCGAAAAGTCCATGGCTCTGCGCCTGGCGGGTGAACTCATGGACGCTTTTGAAGGCAAGGGTGCCGCAGTCAAGAAGCGCGAAGACGTGCATCGCATGGCAGAAGCCAACAAGGCCTTCTCGCACTACCGCTTCTAAGCCTAGCGCTTCCAATCAAGCGAGGACCTTATGGCTCGTACAACTGCTATTAACCGCTACCGGAACATCGGTATCTGCGCCCACGTGGACGCAGGTAAGACGACCACTACCGAGCGGATTCTGTTCTACACCGGCGTGAACCACAAAATGGGTGAGGTTCATGACGGCGCTGCGACCATGGACTGGATGGTGCAGGAGCAGGAGCGTGGTATCACCATCACCTCCGCTGCCACCACCGCGTTCTGGTCCGGTTCGACCAAGCAGTACGACAAGTACCGCGTGAACATCATCGATACCCCCGGCCACGTGGACTTCACCATTGAGGTGGAGCGTTCCCTGCGCGTGCTGGATGGTGCGGTAGTGGTGTTCTGCGGCACCTCCGGTGTCGAGCCCCAGTCCGAAACCGTATGGCGTCAGGCCAACAAGTACGGCGTGCCGCGTATCGTCTACGTCAACAAGATGGACCGTGCCGGTGCCAACTTCCTGCGCGTTGTCGAGCAGATCAAGAAGCGCCTGGGCCACACTCCGGTCCCGGTTCAGCTGGCAATCGGCTCGGAAGACAACTTCCAGGGTCAGATCGACCTGCTGAAGATGAAGGCCATCTTCTGGAACGACGACGATCAGGGCATGACCTACCGCGAGGAAGACATTCCTGCGGACATGCTGGCTGACGCCGAGCAGTGGCGCTCCAACATGGTCGAGGCTGCGGCCGAAGCCAACGAAGAGCTGATGAACAAGTACCTGGAAGGCGGCGAGCTGTCGATCGACGAGATCAAGGCCGGCCTGCGTCAGCGTACCATCGCCTGCGAAATCGTCCCGGCCGTTTGCGGTTCGTCCTTCAAGAACAAGGGTGTGCCCCTGGTTCTGGACGCCGTGATCGACTTCCTGCCGGCGCCCATCGAGATTCCCGCGATCAAGGGTACCAACCCGGACAACGAGGAAATCGCCGACGAGCGTCATGCAGACGACAATGAGCCCTTCTCGGCTCTGGCGTTCAAGATCGCGACCGACCCCTTCGTCGGTACCCTGACCTTCGCTCGCGTTTATTCGGGCGTCCTGAGCTCCGGTGACTCCGTCATCAACTCGGTGAAAGGCAAGAAAGAACGCGTCGGCCGTATGGTGCAGATGCACGCCAACACCCGTGAAGAGATCAAGGAAGTTCGTGCTGGCGACATCGCCGCCCTGATCGGCATGAAGGACGTCACCACCGGTGACACCCTGTGCTCGATCGAGAAGCCGATCATCCTCGAGCGCATGGACTTCCCGGAGCCGGTGATTTCGGTCGCCGTCGAGCCGAAAACTAAGGCCGACCAGGAGAAGATGGGCATCGCACTGGGCAAGCTGGCTCAGGAAGATCCCTCGTTCCGCGTCAAGACCGACGAAGAGTCCGGTCAGACCATCATCTCCGGCATGGGCGAGCTGCACCTGGACATCCTGGTGGACCGCATGAAGCGCGAATTCGGCGTGGAAGCGAACATCGGTAAGCCTCAGGTCGCCTACCGCGAAACCATCCGCAACACCTGCGAGATCGAAGGCAAGTTCGTTCGCCAGTCGGGTGGTCGTGGTCAGTTCGGTCATTGCTGGATCCGCTTCGCACCGGCTGACGAAGGTCAGGAAGGTCTGGAGTTCGTGAGCGAAGTCGTGGGCGGTGTGATTCCGAAGGAATACATCCCGGCGATCCAGAAGGGCATCGAAGAGCAGATGAAGAACGGTATCGTTGCCGGCTATCCGCTGCTCGGTCTGAAGGCCGCTGTGTTCGATGGTTCCTACCATGACGTCGACTCCAACGAGATGGCGTTCAAGATCGCTGCCTCCATGGCGACCAAGCAGCTCACCCAGAAGGGTGGTGCCGTGCTGCTCGAGCCGATCATGAAGGTCGAGGTCGTGACCCCGGAAGACTACATGGGCGACGTCATGGGCGACCTGAACCGTCGTCGTGGCCTGATCCAGGGTATGGAAGACACCGTGACCGGCAAGGTCATCCGTGCCGAGGTTCCGCTGGGCGAGATGTTTGGCTACGCTACGGATGTCCGCTCCATGTCTCAGGGTCGCGCAAGCTACTCCATGGAGTTCTCCAAGTACTCCGAAGCTCCGTCGAACATCGCCGAAGCCATCATCAAGAAACAAGCTTAATCAGCGCTTTGACTAGAGGTTTTATCTCGTGGCTAAAGAAAAATTCGAACGTAACAAACCGCACCTGAACGTGGGCACCATCGGTCACGTTGACCATGGCAAGACCACTCTGACCGCAGCGCTGACCAAAGTCTGTGCCGACACCTGGGGCGGTTCCGCTCGTGGTTTCGACCAGATCGACAACGCGCCGGAAGAAAAGGCTCGCGGTATCACCATCAACACTTCCCACGTTGAGTACGATTCGGCGACCCGTCACTACGCGCACGTCGACTGCCCCGGCCACGCCGACTACGTGAAGAACATGATCACCGGTGCTGCCCAGATGGACGGCGCGATCCTGGTTTGCTCGGCTGCTGACGGCCCCATGCCGCAGACCCGTGAGCACATCCTGCTGTCCCGTCAGGTAGGCGTTCCGTACATCGTCGTGTTCCTGAACAAGGCCGACATGGTTGACGACGCCGAGCTGCTGGAACTGGTCGAAATGGAAGTTCGCGATCTGCTGAACACCTACGACTTCCCGGGCGACGACACTCCGATCGTGATCGGCTCCGCGCTGATGGCCCTGAACGGCCAGGATGACAACGAGATGGGCGTTTCTGCCGTGCGCAAGCTGGTCGAGACCCTTGACTCCTACATCCCCGAGCCCGAGCGCGCCATCGACAAGCCGTTCCTGATGCCGATCGAAGACGTGTTCTCGATCTCCGGTCGTGGCACCGTGGTGACCGGCCGTGTCGAGCGTGGCATCGTCAAGGTCCAGGAAGAAGTCGAGATCGTGGGCATCAAGGCCACCGTCAAGACCACCTGCACCGGCGTTGAAATGTTCCGCAAGCTGCTGGACGAAGGTCGTGCCGGTGAGAACGTCGGCGTCCTGCTGCGTGGCACCAAGCGTGAAGACGTCGAGCGTGGCCAGGTTCTGGCCAAGCCGGGCACCATCAAGCCGCACACCAAGTTCGAGTGCGAAGTGTACGTGCTGTCCAAGGAAGAAGGCGGTCGTCACACCCCGTTCTTCAAGGGCTACCGTCCGCAGTTCTACTTCCGTACCACTGACGTGACCGGTAACTGCGAGCTGCCGGAAGGCGTCGAGATGGTGATGCCGGGCGACAACATCAAGATGGTTGTCACCCTGATCGCTCCGATCGCGATGGAAGACGGTCTGCGTTTCGCCATCCGCGAAGGCGGTCGTACCGTCGGCGCCGGCGTGGTTGCCAAGATCATCGAGTAATCGATTGATCTGAAACGAAAAAAGGCCCTTCGGGGCCTTTTTTCTTGCCTCATGAAATTGACAGATGGCAAAAGAGGCGTTCTTGACAGCGGTCGGCGACATCCTTAGAATTGCGCCTCCTTTAATCGGGCACCTTTTTGCCCGAGGGGAAAGCTTGGAGTCTGAGGTCAAATGCAAAATCAACAAATCCGTATTCGGTTGAAGGCTTTTGATCATCGCCTGATCGATCAATCCACCCAGGAAATCGTGGAAACCGCGAAACGTACTGGTGCTCAGGTGCGTGGTCCGATTCCTCTGCCTACCCGCAAGGAACGTTACACAGTGCTGATTTCTCCGCACGTCAACAAGGACGCTCGTGACCAGTACGAAATCCGTACCCACAAGCGTGTGCTCGACATCGTTCAGCCCACCGACAAGACCGTCGATGCGCTGATGAAGCTCGATCTCGCCGCTGGCGTTGAAGTGCAAATCAGCCTCGGCTGAGACCGTCAAGGTTTCAGTCGTGTAACGCTCTGAAATGGGCGGCCATAGCGGGTGAAAGCCCCGTACACTCAAGAGGTTCTCAACATGACGATTGGTTTAGTCGGTCGTAAATGCGGTATGACCCGCGTTTTCACCGAAGAAGGCGTTTCCGTTCCGGTTACGGTCATTGAGATCGAGCCGAATCGTGTAACCCAATTCAAAAGCGAAGAAACCGATGGCTACCGTGCCATACAGGTGACCGTGGGCGAGCGTCGTGCTTCCCGCGTGACCAAGGCGCAAGCCGGTCACTTCGCCAAGGCCAGCGTTGCTGCTGGTCGTAGCGTCCTCGAATTCCGCCTGGAAGACGGTGAGTACAAGGCTGGTGACGAAGTCACCGTAGCCCTGTTCGAAGCCGGTCAGATGGTTGATGTCACTGGTCAGTCCAAAGGTAAGGGCTACGCCGGTACCATCAAGCGCTGGAACTTCCGTGGTCAGGACAACACCCACGGTAACTCCGTTTCCCACCGTGCACCTGGTTCCATCGGCCAGTGCCAGACTCCTGGTCGAGTGTTCAAGGGCAAGAAAATGTCCGGTCACCTGGGTGCGGAGCGTGTAACTGTTCAGTCGCTGGAAGTCGTGCGTGTAGACGCCGAGCGCAACCTGCTGCTGGTCAAGGGTGCCGTCCCCGGCGCGCCGGGTGGTGACGTGATCGTACGTCCCGCCGTCAAGGCCCGTGGTTGAGAGGAGAGAGAACATGCAACTCAATGTGAATGGCTCTCAAGCTATCGAAGTCTCCGAGCACACCTTCGGCGGTGAATTCAACGAGACCCTGGTTCACCAGGCAGTCGTGGCCTACATGGCTGGCGGTCGTCAGGGCACCCGTGCCCAGAAGACCCGTTCCGAAGTCAGTGGTGGCGGCAAGAAGCCCTGGCGTCAGAAGGGCAGCGGTCGTGCCCGTGCCGGTACCATCCGCAGCCCCATCTGGCGCTCCGGTGGCGTAGCTTTCGCAGCCAAGCCCCAGGACCACAGCCAGAAGCTGAACAAGAAGATGTACCGCGCTGCCCTGCGCTCCATCCTCGCCGAGCTGGTCCGTCTGGATCGTCTGGTCGTGGTTGACGACTTTGCCGTCGACGCACCCAAGACCAAGACCCTGGTCAGCAAGCTGGACGGCCTGGGCCTGAGCGACGTGCTGATCGTGACCGATGCTGTCGACCAGAACCTGTATCTGGCCGCCCGCAACCTGCCTTTCGTCGACGTGCGTGATGTCCAGGGTTCCGACCCGGTCAGCCTGATCGCCTACGACAAGGTGCTGGTCACTGTGTCCGCCGTGAAGAAATTCGAGGAGCTGCTGGCATGAACCAGGAACGCGTATTCAAAGTGCTGCTTGGCCCGCACATCTCCGAGAAGGCCACCATGCTGGCGGACAGCCAGAAGCAGTTCGTATTCAAGGTTGCCACCGATGCAACCAAGCTGGAAATCAAGAAGGCCGTCGAGCAGCTGTTCGAGGTCAAGGTTCGCAGCGTCAGCACCCTGAACGTTCAGGGCAAGACCAAGCGCACCGCTCGTGGTCTGGGCAAGCGTAACGACTGGAAAAAAGCGTACATCGCGCTCCAGCCGGGCCAGGATCTCGACTTTTCCAGCAGCGCCGAGTAATCAGGGGGCATCATGGCAATCGTAAAATGCAAGCCGACCTCCGCTGGCCGCCGCTTTGTGGTCAAGGTGGTCAACTCTGATCTGCACAAAGGCGCGCCTTACGCTCCTTTGCTGGAGAAGAAGAGCAAGTCCGGCGGCCGTAACAACAATGGTCGTATCACCACTCGCCACATTGGCGGTGGTCACAAGCAGCACTACCGTCTGGTCGATTTCCGTCGCAACAAGGATGGCATCCCTGCCGTCGTTGAGCGTATCGAATACGATCCGAACCGTACTGCTCACATCGCTCTGCTGAAGTACGCCGACGGCGAGCGTCGCTACATCATCGCCCCCAAGGGCGTTGCTGCTGGTGATCAGCTCATGTCCGGCGCTGGCGCGCCCATCAAGGCTGGCAACAACCTGCCGCTGCGTAACGTGCCGGTCGGTAGCACCGTTCACGGTATCGAGCTGAAGCCCGGTAAAGGCGCTCAGATCGCTCGTTCCGCTGGTACCTCCGCTCAGCTGGTTGCCCGCGAAGGCGCCTACGTCACCGTGCGTCTGCGCAGCGGTGAAATGCGCAAGGTGCTGTCGGAGTGCCGTGCCACCCTGGGCGAAGTGTCCAATGGTGAGCATAGCCTGCGTTCGCTGGGTAAGGCCGGTGCCACCCGCTGGCGCGGTGTTCGTCCGACCGTTCGTGGTGTTGCCATGAACCCGGTTGATCACCCGCATGGTGGTGGTGAGGGTCGTACTTCCGGTGGCCGTCATCCGGTTTCGCCATGGGGCGTCAAGACCAAGGGTCTCAAGACGCGCTCCAACAAGCGTACCGACAAGATGATTGTCCGTCGCGGCAAGTAATCAGTAGAGGATTCGACTGTGCCCCGTTCTCTGAAGAAAGGTCCTTTTATCGATCTTCACCTGTTGAAGAAGATCGAAGTCGCGGTGGAAAAGAACGACCGCAAGCCGATCAAGACTTGGTCGCGTCGTTCGATGATCCTGCCGCAAATGGTCGGTCTGACCATTGCTGTGCACAACGGTCGTCAACATGTCCCCGTTCTGGTGAACGAAGACATGGTAGGCCACAAACTCGGCGAGTTCGCTGCTACCCGCACCTATCGCGGTCATGCGGCTGACAAGAAAGCCAAGCGTTAAGGGGTAAGGAAGATGGAAGTAGCCGCTAAGCTGTCGGGCGCTCGTATCTCCGCCCAGAAAGCCCGCTTGGTCGCCGACCAGATCCGCGGGAAGAAGGTGGGCGAAGCGCTCAACCTGTTGACTTTCAGCAGCAAGAAAGCCGCTGAGATCATGAAGAAAGTGCTCGAGTCGGCCGTGGCCAACGCAGAGCACAATGAAGGCGCCGACGTGGATGACCTGAAGGTTTCCACTGTCTTCGTAAACGAAGGTCGTTCGCTCAAGCGCATCATGCCGCGTGCCAAAGGTCGTGCTGATCGCATCGTGAAGCGGTCTTGCCATATCACGGTCAAGGTTGCGGACAAGTAACGGAGTCGATCAGATGGGTCAGAAAGTACATCCCAATGGCATTCGCCTGGGTATCGTCAAGGAGCACACTTCGGTCTGGTACGCGGATAAGCGCACTTATGCGGATTATCTGCTGGCCGACCTGAAGGTTCGTGAGTACCTCCAGGACAAACTAAAAAGCGCGTCCGTAAGCCGTATCGATATTCATCGTCCGGCTCAAACCGCACGCATCACCATCCACACCGCCCGTCCCGGTATCGTGATCGGCAAGAAGGGTGAGGATGTTGAGAAGCTGCGTCAGGACCTGACCGCAAGAATGGGTGTGCCTGTGCACATCAACATCGAAGAGATCCGCAAGCCGGAGCTCGACGGTGCCCTGGTTGCGCAGAGTGTTGCGCAGCAGCTTGAGCGTCGTGTGATGTTCCGTCGCGCCATGAAGCGCGCCGTACAGAACGCGATCCGCATTGGTGCCAAAGGCATCAAGATTCAGGTGAGCGGTCGTTTGGGCGGTGCTGAAATCGCCCGTACCGAGTGGTATCGCGAAGGTCGTGTGCCCCTGCACACCCTGCGTGCCGATATCGACTACGCCACTGCGGAAGCTCACACCACCTACGGTGTGATCGGTGTGAAGGTCTGGATCTTCAAGGGTGAGGTCATTGGTGGCCGCCAGGAAGAGCTCAAGCCCATCGCCCCGGCTCCGCGCAAAAAAGCTGCTGCTAAGTAAGGAGTACGCAACATGCTGCAACCCAAGCGTACAAAATTCCGTAAGCAGATGACCGGCCACAACCGTGGTCTGGCTCATCGTGGTAGCAAGGTCAGCTTCGGCGAGTACGCGCTGAAGGCTGTCGGCCGTGGCCGTCTGACCGCTCGCCAGATCGAATCCGCACGTCGTGCGCTGACCCGTCACGTGAAGCGTGGCGGCAAGATCTGGATCCGCGTCTTCCCTGACAAGCCTGTCACCAAGAAGCCTCTCGAAGTGCGGATGGGTAAAGGTAAGGGTAGTGTCGAGTACTGGGTAGCCCAGATCCAGCCGGGCAAGGTCCTGTACGAGATCGAGGGTGTTTCCGAGGATCTGGCTCGTCAGGCGTTCGCCCTGGCCGCTGCCAAGCTTCCGCTCGAAACCTCCTTTGTTAAGCGGACGGTGATGTGATGAAAGCGAAAGATTTGCGTGAGAAATCCGTAGAGGAGCTGAACGAGCAGCTTCTCAACCTGCTGCGTGACCAGTTCAATCTGCGTATGCAGAAGGCAACTGGCCAGTTGGGTCAGTCTCACATGCTCTCGCAAGTGAAGCGCGACATCGCTCGCGTCAAGACTGTGCTGAACCAGCAGGCAGGTAAGTGATCATGGCTGAAGCTGAAAAAACTGTCCGTACGCTGACCGGCCGAGTGGTCAGCGACAAGATGGACAAAACCGTCACCGTACTGATCGAGCGTCGCGTCAAGCACCCGATCTACGGCAAATACGTGAAGCGTTCCACCAAGCTGCACGCTCACGACGAAACCAATCAGTGCCGCATTGGTGACCTGGTCACCATTCGCGAAACCCGCCCGCTGGCCAAGACCAAGGCGTGGACCCTGGTTGACGTCGTCGAGCGCGCCGTTCAGGTATAAGGGTAGAGAGCCATGATCCAGACTCAATCCATGCTTGACGTCGCCGACAACAGCGGCGCTCGTCGCGTGATGTGCATCAAGGTGCTCGGCGGTTCCCACCGCCGTTACGCCGGCATCGGCGACATCATCAAAGTCACCGTCAAGGAAGCAATTCCGCGCGGCAAGGTGAAGAAAGGTCAGGTGATGACTGCTGTCGTCGTGCGTACCAAGCACGGCGTCCGTCGCACCGACGGTTCCATCATCCGCTTCGACGGCAACGCCGCGGTTCTGCTGAACAACAAGCAAGAGCCGATTGGCACCCGTATCTTTGGGCCGGTGACCCGTGAACTTCGCTCCGAGAAGTTCATGAAGATCGTCTCCCTTGCCCCCGAAGTGCTGTAAGGAGTAGCCGACATGCAAAAGATTCGTCGTGAAGACGAGGTAATCGTCATTGCCGGCAAGGACAAGGGCAAACGTGGCAAGGTGCTGAAGGTGCTCGCCGATGACCGTCTGGTCGTTGGTGGGGTCAACCTGGTCAAGCGCCACACCAAGCCCAACCCCATGCTGGGCGTTCAGGGTGGCATCGTAGAGAAAGAAGCCCCTCTGCATGTCTCCAACGTTGCCATTTTCAACTCCGAGACCAACAAGGCTGACCGCGTTGGTTTCAAAGTCGAAGACGGCAAGAAGATTCGTATCTTCAAGTCGACCCAAAAAGCGGTCCAGGCCTGAAGCTGCTAGGTAGATCACCATGGCTCGATTGAAAGAGATTTATCGGAAGGAAATCGCGCCCAAGCTGAAAGAGCAGCTTCAGCTGGGTAACGTGATGGAAGTTCCGCGTATCACCAAGATCACCTTGAACATGGGTCTGGGCGAAGCAGTCGGTGACAAGAAGATCATCGACAACGCTGTAGCTGACCTGGAAAAGATCGCTGGTCAAAAGCCGGTCGTGACTTATGCCCGCAACTCCATTGCTGGCTTCAAGATTCGCGAAGGCTGGCCGATCGGCGTCAAGGTGACCCTGCGTAGCGATCGCATGTACGAATTCCTGGATCGTCTGCTGTCCATCTCCCTGCCGCGCGTGCGTGACTTCCGCGGCCTGAATGCCAAGTCCTTCGATGGTCGTGGCAACTACAGCATGGGCGTGAAAGAGCAGATCATCTTCCCGGAAATCGATTACGACAAGATCGATGCGCTGCGTGGTATGGACATCACCCTGACCACCACCGCTCGTACCGACGAGGAAGGCCGTGCGCTGCTGCGCGCGTTCAACTTCCCGTTCCGTAACTGATTGAGGTCTTCAGATGGCTAAGCAAAGCATGATTAACCGCGAGCTGAAGCGTCAGCAGACGGTTGCCAAGTACGCCAAGAAGCGCGCCGAGCTGAAGGCGACCATCGGTAATGTCAACGCCTCCCCCGAGGATCGTTGGAATGCCCAGGTCGCCCTGCAAAAGCAGCCCCGTGACGCCAGCGCTAGCCGCATGCGTAACCGCTGCCGCCTGACCGGTCGTCCGCATGGCGTGTACCGCAAGTTCGGTCTGTCCCGCATCAAGCTGCGTGAAGCAGCCATGCGCGGTGACGTGCCCGGCCTGGTGAAGGCCAGCTGGTAACAGCTAGCGCCTTTCATCGCGGTAATTGAATCAAGCCCCTTTTGGGGCTTGATTCGTTTCAGGCCGATCTCTAGAATGCTCGGCTCGCCCGAATCGGCCTATTGCCGAGGGGCGATTTTGAGAGCCGGTAGGCTCAATTTCTGTATTAGGAGCTAATAGCCCATGAGTATGCAGGACCCGTTAGCAGACATGCTAACTCGTATCCGTAATGCCCAGATGGCTGAAAAGGCCGTTGTGAGCATGCCTTCTTCCAAGCTGAAGGCTGCCGTTGCCAAAGTCCTCAAGGACGAAGGTTACATCGCGGATTTTCAGGTCAGCGCGGAATCCAAGCCGTCGCTGTCCATCGAGCTGAAGTACTTCGAAGGCAAGCCTGTCATCGAAGAACTGAAGCGTAGCAGCCGTCCCGGTCTGCGCCAGTACAAAGCCGTTGACCAGCTGCCGAAAGTGCGTGGTGGTCTGGGCGTGTCGATCGTTTCCACCAACAAAGGTGTGATGACTGATCGCGCAGCCCGTGCTGCTGGTGTTGGCGGCGAAGTGCTCTGCACAGTCTTCTAAGGGGAATCAGCATGTCTCGCGTTGCTAAAAACCCTGTAAGACTGCCTGCAGGCGTCGAAGTTAATCTGGCCGGTCAGGCTCTTTCGATCAAGGGTGCCAAGGGCGCTCTGGAACTGAAGGTCCATCCGTCCGTTGAAGTCACCCAAGAGTCCGGTGAGCTGCGTTTCGCTGCTCGCAATGGTGATCAGCAGACCCGTGCGATGGCCGGCACTACCCGTGCCCTGGTCAACAACATGGTAGTCGGCGTCAGCCAGGGCTTCGAGCGCAAGCTGCAACTGGTCGGTGTGGGCTACAAGGCCCAGGCCAAAGGTCAGGTGCTGAACCTCGCTCTGGGCTTCTCTCACCCCGTGGACTACGACCTGCCGCAAGGCATCACCGCAGAAACCCCCAACCAGACCGAAATCCTGATCAAGGGTATCGACAAGCAGCTGGTCGGCCAGGTCGCGGCTGAGATTCGTGGTTTCCGTCCGCCAGAGCCTTACAAGGGCAAGGGTGTACGGTATGCCGACGAAGTCGTCCACCGTAAAGAAGCCAAGAAAAAGTAGGGCATAGCAAATGACCGTCAAGAAAGAAACCCGACTGCGTCGCGCTCGCAAGGCTCGCCTGAAGATGCGCGAACTGGAAGTGGTCCGTCTGTGCGTGTACCGCTCTTCCCAGCACATCTATGCCCAGGTCATCGCGGCCGACGGCGGCAAGGTCCTGGCCAGTGCTTCTACGCTGGACAAAGAACTGCGCGAGAGCGCTACCAGCAACGTCGAGGCGGCCAAGAAAGTTGGTCTGCTGGTCGCCGAGCGTGCCAAGGCCGCTGGCGTTACCCAGGTGGCCTTTGACCGTTCTGGCTTCAAGTACCATGGTCGCGTCAAGGCGCTGGCCGACGCTGCTCGTGAAGGCGGGCTGGAGTTCTAAGTCATGTCAAATAACGATCAAAAGCGCGACGAAGGCTACATCGAGAAGCTGGTTCAAGTTAACCGCGTAGCCAAAACCGTGAAAGGCGGCCGTATCTTTGCCTTCACCGCTCTGACCGTGGTTGGCGATGGCAAAGGCCGCGTTGGCTTCGGCCGTGGCAAGGCGCGTGAAGTGCCTGCCGCTATCCAGAAGGCTATGGAAGCTGCTCGCCGCAACATGATCCAGGTGGATCTGAACGGCACCACTCTGCAGTACCCGGTCAAGGCTGCCCATGGCGCCTCCAAGGTGTACATGCAGCCCGCTTCCGACGGTACCGGCATCATCGCTGGCGGTGCCATGCGCGCCGTGCTGGAAGTGGCCGGTGTGCAGAACGTCCTGGCCAAGTGCTACGGCTCCACCAACCCGGTAAACGTGGTGTATGCGACCTTTGAAGGTCTCAAGCACATGCAGGCGCCGGAAGCTGTTGCTGCCAAGCGTGGCAAGAGCGTCGAGGAGATCCTCTGATCATGGCTAATGCAACCGTAAAGGTCACGCTGATCAAGAGCGTCCATGGCCGTCTGGCCAATCACAAGGCTTGCGTCAAGGGTCTCGGCCTGCGTCGCATCAATCATACCGTCGAAGTTCAGGACACCCCTGAGAATCGCGGCATGATTAACAAGGCCTACTACCTTCTGCGTGTGGAGGGTTAAGTCATGAAATTGAACGATCTGCGTTCCGCTCCCGGCGCTCGCCGCGAGAAGCTGCGTCCCGGTCGTGGTATCGGTAGCGGCCTGGGCAAGACCGGTGGCCGCGGCCACAAGGGTCTGACCTCCCGCTCCGGTGGCAAGGTTGCCCCCGGTTTCGAGGGTGGCCAGCAGCCGCTGCACCGTCGTCTGCCGAAGTTCGGCTTCGTATCGCTGAAAGCCCTGGACCGCGCCGAGGTTCGTACCTCCGAGCTGGCCAAGGTCGATGTAGATGTGGTCGATCTGCAGGCGCTGAAAGACGCCAACGTGATCAGCCGCGACATCAAGCGTGTCAAGGTTGTGCTGTCCGGCGACGTCACTCGTGCCGTCACCCTGAAGGGCATTGGTGCCACCAAGGGCGCACGTGCAGCCATCGAAGCAGCTGGCGGCAAGATCGAGGAATAAATGGCTAAGCAAGGTGCTCTCTCTGCGCTCAGCAAAACCGGTGGTATGTCCGAGCTGTGGACCCGCCTCCGATTCCTGTTCCTGGCGATCATCGTCTACAGGATCGGTGCGCACATCCCTGTTCCGGGTATCAATCCCGATCAGCTGGCCGCACTGTTCAGGCAGAACGAGGGGACCATTCTTAGCCTCTTCAACATGTTCTCCGGTGGTGCGCTGGAGCGGATGAGCATCTTTGCACTGGGGATCATGCCGTACATCTCGGCATCGATCATCATGCAGCTGCTTACCGCGATCAGCCCACAGCTGGAGCAATTGAAGAAAGAGGGTGAGTCTGGTCGTCGCAAGATCAGCCAGTACACCCGTTACGGCACGCTGGTTCTGGCGCTCGTTCAGGCCACCGGGATGTCGGTAGGACTCGCCAGTCAGGGCGTCGCGTTCAGCGTGGGCTTCAGCTTCTATTTCGTTGCTGTCACCACCTTTGTCGCCGGCGCTCTGTTCATGATGTGGCTGGGTGAGCAGATCACCGAGCGCGGTATCGGCAATGGCATCTCGATGCTGATCTTCGCCGGCATCGTCGCGGGCTTGCCTCGCGCCATCGGTCAGTCCTTCGAGTCGGCACGGCAGGGCGATATCAACATCTTCGCACTGATCATGGTCGGTGTGGTGGCGGTCGCCATCATTGCCTTCGTGGTGTTCATCGAGCGTGGGCAGCGTCGTATCGCTGTGCACTACGCCAAGCGTCAGCAGGGCCGCAAGGTCTTCGCTGCGCAGAACAGCCATCTGCCGCTCAAGGTGAACATGGCCGGTGTCATTCCGGCGATCTTCGCCAGTAGCATCCTGCTGTTCCCGGCGTCGCTCGGTTCGTGGTTCGGTCAGTCCGAAGGGCTCGGCTGGTTGCAGGACGTGGCTCAGGCCATCGCTCCCGGTCAGCCGCTGAACATCTTGCTGTTTAGTGCAGGGATCATTTTCTTCTGCTTCTTCTATACGGCGCTGATGTTCAACCCAAAAGACGTGGCTGAGAACCTGAAGAAATCCGGCGCGTTCATTCCGGGTATCCGTCCTGGTGAGCAGTCCGCACGCTATATCGATGGCGTGCTGACCCGTCTGACCATGTTCGGTGCCCTGTACATGACGGCGGTGTGCTTGTTGCCCCAGTTCCTGGTGGTCGCGGCGAACGTGCCGTTCTATCTCGGCGGGACCTCGTTGCTGATCGTGGTGGTAGTGGTCATGGACTTCATGTCTCAGGTCCAATCCCATCTCGTATCTCATCAATACGAGTCCCTGATGAAGAAAGCCAACCTGAAGGGATACGGCAGCGGCATGATGCGCTGATCCGTTACCCGTAAGGTTAGAGGAGTTGTCATGAAAGTTCGTGCATCGGTCAAGAAGCTGTGCCGTAACTGCAAGATCATTCGTCGCGAAGGCGTCGTACGCGTGATCTGCAGCGCTGAACCGCGTCACAAGCAGCGCCAAGGCTGAGTGTGAACCACGCGTCTAACCCGGCAGCTAGTGTGCTGCCGGGTTGATCATTTGTTCCTACAGCGTTAATATCGCGCGCCCTTTTCTTGGCTTCCGGGGCGTCGGTAGCTGTCAATTGGAGTTTTTCTGAATGGCCCGTATTGCAGGCGTCAACATTCCAGATAACAAACATACTGTTATCTCGCTGACCTACATCTATGGTGTCGGTCGCACCACCTCTCAGAAGATCTGCGCGGCCACCGGCATCGAGCCGACCGTCAAGATCAAAGAACTGAGCGACGAGCAGGTCGATCAGCTGCGTAACGAGGTCGCCAAAATCCTCACCGAGGGTGACCTGCGCCGCGAAATCAACATGAACATCAAGCGCCTGATGGATCTGGGTTGCTACCGCGGTCTGCGTCACCGCCGTGGTCTGCCGGTCCGTGGTCAGCGTACCAAGACCAATGCCCGTACCCGTAAGGGCCCGCGCAAGCCGATCCGCAAGTAATCGCATCCGCGAATCGACAGGAATCTAGTCATGGCAAAACCTGCTGCTCGTCCTCGTAAGAAAGTCAAAAAGACAGTGGTTGATGGCATCGCCCATATCCACGCGTCTTTCAACAACACCATCGTGACCATCACCGATCGTCAGGGCAATGCGTTGTCTTGGGCGACCTCCGGTGGCTCCGGCTTCCGTGGCTCCCGTAAGAGCACCCCGTTCGCTGCGCAGATCGCTGCCGAACGTGCCGGCCAAGCTGCTCTGGAATATGGTCTGAAGAATCTGGACGTGAACGTCAAAGGTCCCGGCCCCGGCCGTGAGTCCGCTGTTCGCGCCCTGAATGCCTGTGGTTACAAGATCGCCAGCATCACCGACGTGACGCCTATCCCGCATAACGGGTGCCGTCCGCCGAAGAAGCGTCGCGTGTAATAGGAGACAGTGAGAAATGGCTCGTTACATTGGTCCCAAGTGCAAACTGTCCCGCCGCGAAGGCACTGACCTCTTCCTGAAGAGCGGCGCTCGTGCCCTCGACTCGAAGTGCAAGCTGGAAACCGTTCCTGGCCAGCATGGTCAGCGTCGCGGTCGTCTGTCCGACTACGGTCTGCAGCTGCGTGAAAAGCAGAAAGTTCGCCGTATGTATGGCGTGCTCGAGCGTCAGTTCGCCGGTTACTACCAGGAAGCTGCCCGTCGCAAGGGTGCTACCGGTGAGAACCTGCTGCAGCTGCTCGAATGCCGTCTGGACAACGTGGTGTATCGCATGGGCTTTGGTGCCACTCGCGCTGAATCGCGCCAGCTGGTCTCCCACAAGTCGATCACCGTCAACGGTCAGACCGTTAACATTCCCTCCTATCAGGTCAAGGTCGGCGACGTCGTCGCGGTCCGTGAAAAGGCCAAAAACCAGCTGCGTATCGCTCAAGCTCTCGAGCTGTGCGGCCAGCGTGGCCGGGTTGAGTGGGTCGAAGTGAGCACCGAGAAAAAGGAAGGCACCTTCAAAAACGTGCCGGCCCGTGGTGATCTCTCCGCCGACATCAACGAAAACCTGATTGTCGAGCTCTACTCCAAGTAAGGGCTAGAAAGTAGGTGCATCCATGCAGAGTTCGGTAAATGAGTTCCTGACCCCCCGCCATATCGATGTGCAGGCGGTTAGTCAGACCCGTGCCAAGATCACCCTCGAGCCTCTCGAGCGTGGTTTCGGCCATACCTTGGGCAACGCGCTGCGGCGTATCCTGTTGTCCTCCATGCCTGGCTGCGCGGTAGTCGAAGCAGAGATCGACGGTGTTCTGCACGAGTACAGCGCCATCGAAGGCGTGCAGGAAGACGTGATCGAGATCCTGCTCAACCTCAAGGGTCTGGCCATCAAGTTGCACGGCCGTGACGAAGTCACCCTGAGTCTGAGCAAGAAAGGTCAGGGGCCAGTTCTGGCCTCCGACATTCAGGTCGATCACGACGTCGAGATCGTCAACGGTGAGCACGTCATCGCCCACCTGGCGGACAACGGTTCGCTGAACATGAAGCTGAAAATCGCGCGCGGTCGTGGCTATGAGCCCGCCGATGCGCGTCAGAGCGAAGAAGACGAAACCCGCGCAATCGGTCGTCTCCAGCTCGATGCTACGTTCAGCCCGGTTCGTCGCGTGGCCTATGTGGTGGAAAACGCCCGGGTCGAACAGCGTACCAACCTGGACAAGCTCGTGCTTGACCTGGAAACCAACGGTACCCTGGATCCGGAAGAAGCCATCCGCCGTGCCGCTACCATTCTGCAGCAGCAGCTGGCAGCGTTTGTCGACCTCAAGGGCGACAGCGAGCCGGTCGTGGTCGAGCAGGAAGACGAGATCGATCCGATCCTGCTGCGTCCGGTGGACGATCTGGAACTGACCGTTCGTTCGGCCAACTGCCTCAAGGCGGAGAACATCTACTACATCGGTGACCTGATTCAGCGTACCGAAGTGGAGCTGCTCAAGACCCCGAACCTGGGCAAGAAGTCCCTGACCGAAATCAAGGACGTCCTGGCCTCCCGTGGTCTGTCGCTCGGTATGCGCCTGGACAACTGGCCCCCTGCAAGCCTTAAGAAGGACGACAAGGCTACTGCCTGATCGTCATTGTTCACCGAACGATAGTTTGGGAAGGAATTTCAATCATGCGTCATCGTAAAAGTGGTCGTCATCTGAGCCGCACGAGCGCACACCGCAAGGCCATGTTTCAGAACATGGCTGTGTCGCTGTTCGAGCACGAGCTGATCAAAACTACCCTGCCGAAAGCCAAGGAACTGCGCCGCGTTGCCGAGCCGCTGATCACCCTGGCCAAGGAAGACAGCGTCGCCAATCGTCGCCTGGCTTTCGACCGTACCCGTTCGAAAGCTGCCGTTGGCAAGCTGTTCAACGACCTGGGCAAGCGCTACGCCAACCGTCCGGGTGGCTACCTGCGCATCCTGAAGTGCGGCTTCCGCGCTGGCGACAACGCGCCCATGGCGTACGTCGAGCTGATCGACCGCCCTGTTGGTGGTACTGTGGAACAAGCTGCTGAATAAGTAGCTGCCTTCCAGGAAAAGCCGGGCTCTTGCCCGGCTTTTTCATGTCCGGCATTCCGTTAGAGCAACACCAGAAATATGGATTATTCTGGTTTTCTCTATCAGGGTGCTAGGATCAATAAATTAGTCCTAAAGTATTGCCATGGCGATACTTCTCCCAAGCGATCAGCCAACGCGATCCAGAGGGAGAAAACCTGTGACTGATACCAAGATCCTCACCACCGCCAGCGGCATCCCGGTGGTCGATAACCAGAATTCCCGTACCGCCGGTCCCCGTGGCCCCCTGATGCTCGACGACTTCCATCTGGTCGAGAAGCTGGCGCATTTCAATCGGGAAGTCATTCCCGAGCGCCGGGTGCATGCCAAGGGTTCTGCTGCCTATGGCACCTTTACCGTCACCCAGGACATCACCCACCTGACCAGCGCCAAGCTGTTCGCCACCGTTGGCAAGCAGACCGAGACCATCCTGCGTTTTTCCACCGTGGGTGGCGAGCGGGGCTCGGCGGATACCGAGCGCGATCCGCGTGGCTTTGCCCTGAAGTTCTATACCGAGGAAGGTAACTGGGACATCGTCGGCAACAACACCCCGGTGTTCTTCATCCGTGATCCCCTCAAGTTTCCCGACTTCATCCATACCCAGAAACGCGATCCCTGGAGCAACCTGAAGAGCCCCCAGATGATGTGGGACTTTTGGTCGCTGTCGCCGGAGTCGCTGCATCAGGTGACCATCCTCTTCTCCGATCGCGGCATTCCGGATGGCTATCGCTTCATGCATGGCTTCGGTAGCCACACCTTCAGCCTGATCAACGCCCAGGGCGAGCGGCATTTCGTGAAGTTTCACTTCAAGAGCCAGCAGGGGATCAAGAACCTGGCGCCTGCCGAAGCGGCGCGCCTGGCGGGTACCGATCCGGACTACAGCCAGCGCGACCTGTTCCAGGCTATCGAGCGCGGTGAATTCCCGCGCTGGAAGATGTGCATCCAGGTGATGAGCGAACACGAGGCAGCCGGTCGTGCCGAGAATCCCTTCGATGTGACCAAGGTCTGGTCGCAGCAGGAGTACCCGTTGCAGGAAGTGGGCGTGCTGGAGCTCAACCGCAATCCGCAGAACTACTTTGCCGAAGTGGAGCAGGCCTCCTTTGCACCGAGCAACGTGGTGCCGGGCATAGGCCTGTCGCCCGATCGCATGCTGCAGGGCCGGGTATTCGCCTACGCCGATGCCCAGCGGTATCGGGTGGGGACCAACTACCAGCAACTGCCGGTCAACGCCCCCCGTTGCCCCTATGCCAACAACCAGCGGGATGGTGCCATGCGCTTCGATGGCAATGGTGGTTCGCAGCCGAACTACGAGCCGAACAGCTATGGCCACACGCCCAAGCAGGCGCCGCAGTATCGAGAGCCCGCACTGAACTTCGCAGGTCCCGCCGACCGCTACGATCACCGGGTGGACGAGGACTACTACAGCCAGGCCGGTGCGCTGTTCCGCCTGATGAACGCGGACCAGCAGGCGCTACTGATCGGCAACATCGTCGGTGCCATGGGTTCGGTGACCCGCGATGTCCAGCTGCGGCAGATCGGTCACTTCCTCAAGGCCGACCCCGCCTATGGGATGGGTATCGCCAAGGGTCTGGGAATAGATCCCAGCGAAGTGGCCTGACACAGGGGAAAGGAAAAGCCCGGCGCATGCCGGGCTTTTTTCGTCCGTGAAAAAAATGCGGGAAAGGCTGTCTCGGACGCCGCTTGCGACGTCGCAGTGCTAAGGTTCGCATCAAGCGCGAAAACACGAGGCTCGCTCTCCCGTCATGACTGTGTTTGGAGTGTCTTTGCGCCAGCTATGGGCGCACGAAAAGGCCAGCTATGGCGTTCGCGTCTTTGTCGCCCTGAGCGGCGCCATGGCCGTCTGTTGGTCGCTCGGCGATTTGCGGGCGCTATCGCCGGTGTTCCTCGGCATTATCGCCAGTGCCCTGGCGGAAACCGACGACAGCTGGCTAGGTCGTCTCAAGTCGTTGGTGGTGACGCTGCTGTGCTTCGCGGTCGCTGCCTTCGCCGTTGAGCTGCTGTTTCCCTATCCCTGGATTTTCGTGGCGGGCCTGGGCCTGGCCACCTTCAGCCTGACGATGCTGGGTGCTATCGGCGAGCGTTATGCCTCGGTGGCTCAGGCGACGGTGATCCTCTCCATCTATGCCATGATCGGCGTGGATCAGCGCCTCGGCGCCCAGGTACCGCTGTGGTACGAACCGGCGCACCTGCTGGCCGGCGCCCTGTGGTATGGCCTGCTCTCGGTGCTCTGGTGCGCGCTCTTCGCCCACCAACCGGTACGCCAGAATCTGTCCGCCCTCTATGGCGAGCTAGGGACCCTGCTCAGGCTCAAGGCCGAGATGCTTGAGCCGGTGCGCGGGGTGGACCTGCACCGGCGACGCGTGCTCCTGGCGCAGCAGAACGGCAAGGTGGTGCAGGCGCTGAACCAGGCCAAGGCGACCATCCTCAATCGCTTCGGCCGCTCAGGGCGGCCTGGGGCGCGCTCCGGACGTTACTTCCGCCTCTATTTCATGGCGCAGGACATCCATGAGCGTGCCAGCTCTTCCCACTATCCCTACAGCGCCCTGACCGAGGCCTTCTTCCATAGCGACATCCTGTTTCGCTGCCAGCGCCTGCTCAAGCTGCAGGCCAGCGCCTGTCTCAACATGGGCGAGGCGATCCGGCTCGGCCAGCCCTTCGAATACGGTCAGCAGAGCCAACAGGGGCTGACCGATCTGCAGGCATCGCTGGAGTATCTCAAGCAGCAGCAGAATCCGCGCTGGCGGGGTCTGTTGCGCTCCCTAGATCTGCTCGGCCATAACCTTTCGACCCTGGAACGGCAGTTCTCCGAAGCGGGCAACAGTGATTCGGGCGCGGCGGATCTGGACACCAGCCTGCTGGATCCCGCTGCGCGCTCCCTGCCCGAGGTGTTTCGGCGCATCCGCCTGCAGCTGACCCCGACCTCGTTGCTGTTCCGCCATGGCCTGCGTATGGCCCTGGCGTTGATGGCCGGCTATGGCGTGCTGCACCTGATCCACCCGGTGAACGGCTACTGGATCCTGTTGACCACGGTATTCGTCTGCCGACCGCAATACGGGGCGACCCGAGTACGCCTGGTGCAGCGGATCGTGGGCACGGTGATCGGCTTGCTGCTGGGTAGTGCCTTGCTGGAGCTGTTCGCTCAGCCGGAAGTCCAGCTGCTGCTGGCGCTGGTCGCCGGGCTGGTGTTCTTTATTACCCGCACGGATCGATACACCATCGCTACCGCGGCCATCACCCTGATGGTGCTGTTCTGCTTCAACCAGGTGGGCAATGGCTTCATGCTGATCTGGCCGCGGCTGCTGGATACCCTGCTGGGCTGCCTGATCGCGGTGCTGGCGGTGTTCTTCGTCCTGCCGGACTGGCAGGGGCGGCGCCTGCATCAGGTGATGGCCAATACCCTGCGCACCAATGCGCTCTATCTGCGCCGGTTGCACGAGCAGTACCGGACCGGCAAGCGGGACGATCTCGACTACCGTGTGGCGCGGCGCAATGCCCATAACGCCGATGCAACACTATCGGCCGCGCTGGCCAACATGCTGCGCGATCCCGGGCACTTCCGCCGCAACCTGGAGGCGGGCTTTCGCTACCTGGCACTGTCCAACACGCTGCTGGGCTATCTGTCGGCGTTGGGCGCGCATCGCCGCCAGCTGGAGGCGGCCGAGCACGATGCTCTGGTGGAGCGCGCCGTGACGCGCATCGCCGAGGGCATGGAGGCCATCGCCGCGGCCGTGGCGGAGCGACGCAGTCTGCCGCCTACCGCCGAGGAGGAAAGCAGCCTCGCCGACGAGCTGGAAGCCGCGGCCGACGACAACGACGATGGCTACCGGCTGGTGTGCACCCAGCTGGCGCTGATCTGTCGGCTGCTGCCCAATCTCAAGAGCGCCGCCAACCATACGCTGCGTGAGCAAAGCCGCGAACAACCGGCAGCCGTTACCGCCGATGCTTGAGCAAGGTTGGCGCGACGCGCTATGTTGATTGATGTCCGTCGACTTTTTCGACGCCTGTTTATGCTGGTCTGAAGGCTGTTCCAAGTCATGCGTATGCGTCTTCTAGTAGTGGGCGGGGAGAGCGCCCTGGGCAAGGCGCTACTCGCCGCCGGTGCCGAAGCGGGCATCGAATTCGTTGCCCCCGAGACCCCGGCGGAGGGCTGGTACGCCGCCGGGCTGACCGAGGTGCTCGACCGGGTACGTCCGGGGGCGGTGATCAATCTCGCCTATTATCGCGACTGGCTGCAGGCGGCGGATTTCGATCCGGCGTTGATGCAGCGTCAGGCGCTCGCCGTCCAACGCCTGGCCGGCCTCTGTCAGCACTACCAGATTCCCTTGATCCAACCCTCCGGTTATCAGCTGTTCGATGGCTCGCGCGTGGCCGGCTATAGTGAAAAGGATCTTCCGCGGCCTCCCGGGGCGCGGGGCGAAGCGCTCTGGCGGGTCGAGCAGCTGGTCAGGGCTCTGTGCCCGATGCATATCCTGCTGCGCCTGGGCTGGGTGCTGGACGATTCCTGCGACGGTCGCCTGGGACGTCTGCTACAGCAACTGGGTACCGAGCAGGTCGTCCCCCTGGCGGGTGACCGGCGCGGCAATCCGACCACGGTGGGCGATGTTGCCCGGGTGCTGCTGGCGGTGGTCAAGCAGCTCGACTGCGGCGCACCGCTTTGGGGGACCTATCACTACGGTGCCCAGGAAGCGGTGTCGGAGCTGGGCCTGGGCGAAACCGTCGCTCAGCTCTGGCAGGAATTCGACCGGCCGGTGCGCTGCGAATGGCAGGAGGTGACGCACCTGGAGCGTGCGGATGCCGCGGAAGAGCCACAACAGGGGGTGCTGATCAGTCGCAAGCTGCTCAACACCTTTGGAATCAAGGCGCGGCGCTGGCAGCAGGAGCTGCCAGCGCTGTTGCAGGGCTTTCGGCAGGACGAGGTAGGTTTCGATGAGTGATGCGCCCATTCTGATCACTGGCGGTGCCGGTTTCATCGGCTCCCACCTGGCCGATGCGCTGCTGGCGCGGGGCAAACAGGTACGGATACTGGACGACCTGAGTACCGGCAAGCGCGAGAATCTGCCGCTGGACAATGAAGGTATCGAGCTGCGGGTGGGCGACGTGGCCGATACCGCGACGCTGGAAGCCGCGGTAACTGGCTGCGCAGCGGTGGTACACCTGGCCGCGGTGGCCTCGGTGCAGGCCTCGGTGGAAGACCCGGTGGGCACCCACAGGGCTAATTTCATCGGTACCCTGAATCTGTGCGAGGCCATGCGCAAGGCCGGGATCAAGCGGGTGGTCTATGCCTCCAGCGCGGCGGTCTACGGCGCCAACGGCCAGGGCCAGGCCATCGACGAGGAATTGCCCAAGGCGCCGTTGACGCCCTATGCAGCGGATAAGCTGGCTGGCGAGTACTACTTCGACTTCTATCGCCGCGAGCACGCTCTGGAGCCGGCGATTTTTCGCTTCTTCAATATCTATGGCCCGCGTCAGGATCCGTCCTCGCCCTATTCGGGGGTAATCAGCATCTTTACCGAGCGCGCCCGCCGCCAGACACCGATCACGGTCTTTGGTGACGGCGAGCAGACCCGCGATTTCGTCTATGTGGCCGACCTGGTGGGTATCCTGGTGCAGGCGCTGGAAGCACCCGAGGTGACAGCCGGGGCGGTGAACGTAGGGCGCGGCGAGACCATCAGCCTGAACGGCCTCCTGGCCGAGATCGGCCAGGTGCTCGGTGGCCTGCCGCAGGTGACCCATGGTGCGGCGCGGGCGGGGGACATCCGCCATTCGAAGGCGGACAACCGTCGTCTGCGCGAGCGCTTCGACTTCAGCCAGCCCACGGCCATGGGCACGGGGCTGGCGGCGCTGCTACGAGACTAATCGGGGAGGCCAAGGGCAACCCCTGGCCTGTTGGGCTTCAACGCTGGAGCTGCCTCAGCGCCAACCTACGGTGCTAGTGGCGGGCAGTAGGTTAGAAGCGATAGCCCAGGCCGACCATGTACACCCAGGGATCCACGTCCAGATCGACCTTGGCCCGAGCGCCGAGGGCGGTGTTGTCGACGTGGGCGGTGGTCGAGATGTCGATGTAGCGGACCTGGGCATTGAGCATGACCCGGTCGGTAAGCATGAGATCAGCGCCGACCTGGGCGGACCAGCCCCAGGAGTTGTCGGCGCGGAAATTATCGAAACCGGCCGCGCTGGCGCCGCTGCCGACGTGCTCGTCATAGATCCAGGTGTAGTTGAGGCCGGCGCCGACATAGGGCTGGAACGTCGCCTTGGCGTCCAGTGGGTAGTAGACCAGGCTCAAGGTCGGCGGCAGGTGCTTGAGAGTGCCCAGCTTGCCATTGGCGGCGTTCAGACCGGTGCCCTTGATGTTGACCTCATGCTCGAAGGGCGTGGCCGCCAGCAGTTCTAAGCCCAGGTGGTCGGTCAGCATGTAGGCGACGTTCAGCCCCAGCTGGGTGTCGCTGTCCATGGTCGCCTTGCCGCCGAGGTTGGCGCCGCTCAGGGCGCCTCGATCGATCTTGACGTCGGAGCTGCGCTCGTGGGGATCGACGGTGATGGCACCGGCACGCAGGATGATGTCGCCGGCCTGGTGGGCCTGGGCGAGGGGGGCGGCCAAGGCGAGGGCGAGCAGGCTGAGGCGGAAGAGAGGACGCATGGCTAAGGCTCCGGAAGCATTGAAAAAGGGCTGGGAGCAGCCTAGCGAAGCTTAAATGTCAGACTCTTGATCTCGCTCAAGGGTAGGGCATATCCCTCAGGAGCCGTCGCCCTTGAGGATGTAGGGAAGGATGCGTTGCGCCTGCAGCCAGTAGCCGGCGACGGCCACCTCGCTGCGCTGGCTGCCCACGCCCAGGCGGCCTTCCACCCAATAGGGCAGGTGCAGCTTGGACAGCCAGAGGTCGTGGCTGCCCTTGACGTAGACGATCTGGTTGCCCGGCGGCGGTGGCACGTGGATGCAGGCGCCGTAGTAGGGGACCAGGAGGAACTCGGTTACCTCGCCCTCGTCGGTAACCATCAGGGGGACCACGTAGCCGGGCAGGCGCACGTCCTGGCCATCCAGCGCCGCCACCGTCGGGGCGTCCGGCCAGGGCTGGCTGGCGGTCGGGCCGTCTTCGCCGAGACCGTGGTCGATGCTGCCTGGGTTGAAGCGCGGCGCATCGGCCGGTACCAGCTCGCGCCAGGCGAGTTGACGGGGTTCGGCCTGGGCCCAGGGCAGCCAGCAGAGCAACAGCAGGAGCGCCAGGCGCATGGTGGGGCCTCGTTCATAGTCGCACGGACAACCCGTCCGTGAGGGCCTGGCGACAGCCGCGCCAGGCCGGAATGCAGCCGAGCACCAGGGCGGCGAGCAGGATGCCGCCGAGCAGTTGCCCATCGTAGAGCGAGGGCCAGTCCAGCGGCAATGCCAGACCGTATTCCGCCAGCAGCCAGGGGCGGCCCAGGGCGATGGCGCCATAGAGCAGGGCCAGGCCGCCCAGGCAGCCGGCCAGGGTGAGGGCCAGGGCCTCGGCCAGCAGCAGGCCGAACAGATGCCGCGGCTGGGCGCCCACTGAACGCAGGATGGCCATCTCCCGCCGCCGTTCGTTGAGGCTGGCGAGCAGGGCGGTAAGCATGCCCACCAGTCCGGTGAGCACCACGCACAGCGACATCACCAGCAGCGCCTGTTCCGCGGTGCCGAGCAGGCCCCAGAGTTCCTGCAGGGCCACGCCGGGCAGGATCGCCAGCAAGGGCTCGCCGGTATAGCTGTTGACCGCGCGCTGCACCGCGAAGGTGGCTACCCGACTCTTGAGGCCGACCAGGGCGGCCGTGAGATCCTGCGGGGTGAGGTCGCGCTGGCGCACCTCAGCATCGCTGAGCGAGGGGCCGGGCATGCCGCCGCGCCAGTCCAGGTGCAGGGCGGTCATGCCGTTCAGCGGAATGTGCAGGGTGCGATCGACCGGGGTGCCGGTGGGCGCGAGGATGCCGACCACGGTGAAGGGATGGTCGCTGTGCTCGGTCAGGCTGATGGTGGCGACGCCATGGGCCAGCACGATCTTGTCGCCCAGCCGGTAGTGCAGCGCCTTGGCCACCTCGGCGCCCAGCACGACCTCGAAGACGTCGTTGAAGGGCCGGCCCTGGACCAGGCGCAGGGGTTGGTTGCGCCCATAGTGATAGTGGGTGAAGTAGTTGCCGTCGGTGCCCAGCACCCGGTAGCCGCGGTGGGAATCGCCGAGCGACAGCGGGATGGTCCAGGCGACGCGAGGATCGGCGGCGAGCTTTTCGTAGCTTTCCCAGCGGATGTTGTTGGTGGCATTGCCGATGCGGAACACCGAATAGAGCAGCAGGTTGACCGCGCCGGAGCGGGCGCCCACCACCAGGTCGGTGCCGGCGATGGTACTGGCGAAGCTGGCCTTGGCCTCGGTGCGCAGCCGTTCGACGCCTAGTAGCAGGGCCACCGAGACGGCGATGGTGAAGATGGTGAGCAGGGCGGTAGCGCGACGATTGCGCAGGCTGGCCCAGGCCAGCTGAAGGAGGGGCATCCTAGGTCTCCGCCCGGGCAGCGTTGAGCTGGGCCAGGGTGAGGTGGCGGTCGAAATGGCCTGCCAGGCCGCGATCGTGGCTGACGAACAGCAGGCCGGCGCCGGCTGCGGCGCACTCGCCGAACAGCAGCTGCAGGAAGGCGTCGCGGTGATCGGTATCCAGCGCCGAGGTGGGTTCGTCGGCGATCACCAGTTCCGGCTGGCCGATCAGGGCGCGAGCGGCGGCGACCCGCTGCTGCTGGCCGATGGACAATTCGCGGGCCGGGCGCCGGGGCAGGTCGGGATCGCTCAGGCCCAGGGCGCGCAGCAGGGTCAGGGCAGCGTCCTGTGGATCGCCATGGCGCGCGCGGGCACGCTCGTGGCGCAGTCTGGAGAACTGACAGGGCAGCAGGACATTGTCCAGCACCGAGAGAAAGGGCAGCAGGTTGAACTGCTGGAAGAGAAAGCCGGTGTGGTCGACGCGAAAACGATCGCGCCGGGCAGTGGCGAGTTGCCCCAGATCCTGACCGAGCAGCCGGACCTGGCCGCGGCTGGGGCGCTGCACGCCGCCGAGCAGGCCGAGCAGGGTGGTCTTGCCGCTACCCGAGGGGCCTTCGAGAAACAGCGCCTCACCGCGCGCCAGCTGGAAGTGCTGGATATCCAGGCATTCCGCCTGGCCAGGCCAGGCGAAGCCAAGGTCCCGGATCTCGACCAGGGGCGCGGTGCTCATGGCCGTCCTACCACGTCAGCTGCGGTTGCTGAGCCGTCAGCTCGGCGCCCTGCTGGCCACTGGCGACGATGGCCTGCACTTCGACACTGTGACTGTTGGGAAAGCGGGCGAACCAGCCGGAGAGGTCCAGGCCGTCGAGGGCGGTCGGCTTGCTGCAGGTAAAGCTCATGGTGGCTTCCACATCCAGATGGCCGCTGGCGCTGGCGTCCTTGGCGAACAGCGGGCTGATGGCACTGGCTTCGGCCAGTTGGCAATCGGCTGCTGCGGGCAGCTTCACCAGTGCCTGAGGATTCTCCAGGCTCTGCCGGAGCGCGGCGACGGCGTCCTGCTCCTTCTGGTTGCGCGGTGCATGTTCGAAACCCAGCAGATCGGCCGCCGGACTGCGCCACTGCAACTCCAGGCCCGTATCGGTCTGCGCCAGATCGAGGTGGGATTCGCCGTGCACATGGGCACCCAGGGCGCCGTGCTCGTGTTCGTCATGGTCGTCATGGGCAAGAGCCGGTTGGACGAGTGCGGCAGCAAGGCAGAAGGTCAGCAGGGGCAGGCGCATGGTGGGCTTCCAGTGAACGGAAAGGCGCTATGTTATGTTGTTGCTTTTCCGCGCTGCAACCTTGGTTTGGCGTCGGCCGGTGGCTGTGGGAGCATGGGCCTCTGCACGACGAGGAGAACACCATGGTACGCATTCGCGGAACCATCGGCAGCCAGCCCGTGGATCTCACGGTGGAACTGGATGAGGCCGACTGGCAGCGCCTGGCCGCGGCCCTGCGGCCGATGGAGGCGTCCCTGCCTGCTGCGACGGTGGCCGCCGCACCCAGCGGGCCCAAGTCGGGAGGCGACATGCTCTGGGATCAGGTGGTGAAGTTGCTCAGCTCCGCTGGGCGGCTCAGCGGACCGGACATCCTCGTGGCGCTGGAAAAGCTGACCGGCAATCTGGGCGTGGCCAAGCAGCTGCTGGTCCGGCTGAGGCACAGTCCCCAGGTGCGCATGGAGCGGGTGGGGGAGGCGCAGTTCTATATCTGGCAGGGGTGAGGCTGGGTGCGGGTTGGTGGAAAACGCTGCGCGGTTTTCCACGCTACGAAAGGTCCACAGCGCCAGGCTGGCGCTGGCTGTGGATGAGGCTGCGCCCGGGACGACGCAGCCTTATCGATAGGCGCTTAGTACAGGGCCTGGTACAGGCGGCGGCGATAGGTGGCGACCAGGGGATGATCATTGCCCAGCAGATCGAAGACCTGCACCAGGGTCTTGCGCGGCAGGTCGTCGCCATAGCCACGATTGCGGCGGAACAGGTCCAGCAGGCCATCCAGCGCCGGTTCGTACTGCTGGCGGGCCAGTTGCTGCACGGCCAGCTGGTAGGCGGCTTCGTCATCACCGGCATCGCGAGCCAGGCGGCTCTTGAGCTCGGCGACCTCGGGCAGACTGGCGGCCTGGCGGAGAAAGGTCAGCTGGGCACGGGCGCCGGCCAGGGCCTGCTTGTGTTCGTCGCCCTTGACCGCGTCCAGTACCGCCTGGGCATCGTCCAGTTCATTGCGCTCGGCCAGGCAGCGGGCATAGAGGATCAGCGCCAGGGCGTTGCTGTTGTCCTCTTCCAGCAGCGCCTTGAGCAGCGCCTCGGCCTCGGCGAAACGGCCTTCGGCGAACAGCGCCTGGGCGGCTTCCAGCGGATCTTCCGCGGCCGGTGGCAAGGCCTGCACATGGGGTTCGAGCAGGGCACGGATGGCCGACTCCGGCTGGGCGCCAGCGAAGCCGTCCACCGGCTGGCCGTCCTTGAACAGCACCACCGTCGGCAGGCTGCGGATGCCGAATCTCATCACCAGTTCCTGCTCGATGTCGCAGTTGACCTTGGCCAGGTGCAGGGCGCCGCCATAGGACTCGGTGATCTTGGCCAGCAGCGGCATCAGCACCTTGCAGGGCGCGCACCACTCCGCCCAGAAGTCCACCAGCACCGGGGTGCTGAAGGAGGCGTCGATGACCTGTTGCTGGAAGGTGTCGAGGGTGGCGTCGAAAATGTAGGGGACCTGGCTCATGGCGGACTCGGCAGACGAAAGATGCACTATAGGTGGGGGCGCCGCCCTTGGAAACAAGGCAGGTGGCTCAGCCCTGATAGAGCGTCACGCGGCGGAATTCTTCCGGCTCCGCCAGATCCGGCAGGGTGCAGGCCTGGAGTTCGGCGAGGCGGCTGAAACCGGGGTGGACCAGGTCGCGTACGCGCGAGTCGGCCAGCAATAGGCTGTCGGCACGGCTCTGCAACGATCCCAGCAGGGACAGGTTGGCGCGGTCGTAGAGCACGTCGGCGGCCAGGATCAGCTCGAAGCGCTCGGTGCTGGCCTGGAAATCGGCCAGCGTCTGGATCTGCAGGCCGTTGGCCCGGGCATTGGCACGACAGGCGGCCAGTGCCAATGGATCGAGGTCGCAACAGACCACCCGCGCCGCGCCGGCCTGGGCGGCGGCAAGACCGGCGATGCCCGAACCGCTGCCGAAATCCAGTACCTGGCGCCCAGCGACTACCGCGGGGTTCGCGACTATCCACTGCGCCAGGGCCAGACCACTGGCCCAGCAGAAGGCCCAGTAGGGCGGCGCCTCCAGCAGGCGCTGGGTTTCCGCCGGGGAAAAGGCCCGCGTCATGTTGGCGGGATCGACCAGCCACAAGGATAGCGTACTGCCGGGCAAGGCCTGCAGGCGGAGGCGGGCGTCGCCGAGCAGCGCCGCCAGGGCGTCGGCAAGGTCGGAGGGCGGGGTCACGGAGTCTGGTTCAGCACCAGTTCGCCGAGGTTCTGCGTGGTCGGCCCGCCCACACCGACCGGTGGCAGGTAGCTGGCCAGTTGACCGGCCTGGATCAGACGGGCGTGGAATTCCACCTTGAGGTCCGGACGGGTGGGGAAGATGTCCGGGTTGAAGGGCAGGCGGAAGGCCAGGGGCGCGCCCTTGCCGGTCACCGTCTCGCTGGCCAGCAGGCGCTGGGGCAGGCCCTTGGCGTTGACCGCCAGCAGGGCGATCTCGACCTGGGCGCCGGCCGGGACCAGGCCCTGGGCATTGCGCAAGACGCCGGAGATCTCGCGCAGATTGGCCGGGGTAGGGGCGCCGGCCACCGGAACCGGCTCGTCGGCCGGGGTGGTGGGCTGCGGCGGCGTGGTTTCGGGTGGGCTGGAGCACGCCACGAGCAGACCGGTGAGCAGCAGGGGCAGGAGGACGCGTGGGGTCATGGCAGGATCCGTAGGTCGCGGCCCGCGAGGGCTGCACGGGAGGTTGAGGAGTGGCCGTCGAGTAGAGTGCGCTCTTATAGCCTGGCGGCCTCTGGCTGTCGATTCGTCCGGTACCCGGAGGTTCCCGGCGAGGGGTGATCGGGTACCATGAGGGCTTTCCCTTCCGGCGGTCGACTCTCCCATGCATTGTCCCTTCTGCGGCGCCCACGACACCAAGGTCACGGATTCCCGGCTGGTTGCGGCCGGCGAGCAGGTGCGCAGGCGGCGTGAATGTCTGGCCTGCCAGGAACGCTTCACCACTTTCGAAACCGCCGAGCTGGTCCTGCCGCGGCTGATCAAGCAGGACGGGACCCGCCAGCCCTTCGACGAAGACAAGTTGCGCGCCGGCATGCAGCGCGCCCTGGAAAAGCGCCCGGTCAGCGTCGAGCGCCTGGAAGAGGCCATCGCCCTGATCAAGCACCGGCTGCGCGCCACCGGCGAGCGGGAGATCCGTTCGCGGGTGGTGGGCGAACTGGTGATGGACGAGTTGCGCAAGTTGGACCAGGTGGCCTATATCCGCTTCGCCTCGGTCTATCGGCAATTCCAGGACCTGGCCGAGTTTCGCGACGAGATCGAGCGACTGGCCCAGGATCCGGGCAAGCAGCCGGTATGAGCGCTGCCAACGAGATGAATGACGAATTCTGGATGGCCCGCGCCCTGGCACTGGCGGCGCTCGGCCGCTACAGCACTGCGCCCAATCCCCGGGTGGGCTGCGTCATCGTCCGGGATGGCCGGATAGTGGGCGAGGGCTGGCACCGCCAGGCCGGCGGTCCCCATGCCGAGGTGCATGCCCTGCGCCAGGCAGGGGAGGCCGCGCGCGGCGCCACCGCCTATGTGACCCTGGAACCCTGCAGCCACCATGGCCGCACACCGCCCTGCGCCGACGCCCTGGTCGCGGCTGGCGTGGCCGAGGTGGTGGCAGCCATGACCGATCCCAATCCGCTGGTGGCCGGCCGTGGCCTCGCCCGTCTCGCCGCCGCTGGCATTGCCACCCGCGCCGGGGTGCTGGAAGCCGAGGCCCGCGCGCTCAATGCCGGCTTCATCCAGCGCATGCTGACCGGGCGGCCCTTCGTGCGGGTCAAGCTGGCGCTGAGTCTGGACGGTCGCACCGCCATGGCCAATGGCGAGAGCCAGTGGATCACCGGGCCGCTGGCGCGCCAGAGTGTCCAGCGGCTACGCGCCGAAGCGGGCGTGGTGATCACCGGCGCCGATACCGTGCTGGCCGACGGCGCCCGCCTGACCGTGCGCCAGGCCGAGCTGGGCCTGAGCGGTGACGAACTGGAGCTGGCCACCCTGCGCACGCCGCAGCGGCTGCTGGTGGACGGCCGCGGCCGGGTGCCGCTCACGGCCCCGTTCTTCCAGGCCGGCGCGGCGCGAGTGGCCGGTATGGCCGCCGAGGCGCCCGCCTATGCCGCTGCTGGTCACGACTACCTGGAGTTGCCTGGCGCCCAGGGCCAGGTCGATCTGGCCGCCCTGCTGACCCGATTGGGCGGCGAGCAGGTCAACGACGTCCTGGTGGAAGGCGGGCCGCGCCTCGCCGGTGCCTTCGCCCAGGCCGGGCTGGTCGATGAATACCATCTGTTCCTGGCGCCCAAGTTCCTCGGCTCCAGTGCCCGGCCGCTGCTGGACTGGCCGCTGGAGCACCTGGCCGAGGCACCGCAGTTGGAAATCCTCAGCGCCACGCTGGTGGGCGCGGACATGCACCTGATCGCCCGACCTGTCCGGGGTGCCTGACGCCCCTGGCCCCCTGGCGGCGAACTGTGTTACAAAACCTGCGCTGCCTGCGGGTAGCGAGTTCTCAGGGCGGGGTGTAATTCCCCACCGGCGGTAATGCCCGATCGACTCGGGACGAGCCCGCGAGCGCTCCCTTGCCCTCTGCGGCGGGGGAGGTCAGCAGACCTGGTTGGATTCCGGGGCCGACGGTCATAGTCCGGATGAGAGAGAACGGGATAGCCTCGCCTGGCAGGGGTGCGAGCCCCTCGTCCGTCTGATTTCCCTTCTGTCCGTACGCCCTGTTTTTTCACCGAAACAGGAGTTCGTCGATGTCTAGCTGCACCGCCGTTTCGGCTCCGCCTCTTGGAGGCCTGAGCTGATGTTTACCGGAATCATCGAAGCCCTCGGCGAGATCCGCGCCCTCACGCCCAAGGGCGGAGACGTGCGCCTCTATGTCGCCACCGGCAAGCTCGACCTTGCCGACGTCAAGCTCGGCGACAGCATCGCCGTCAACGGGGTCTGCCTCACCGCCGTGGAGTTGCCTGGCGACGGCTTCTGGGCCGACGTCAGCCGCGAGACCCTGAGCCTTACCAGCCTGGGCGGGCTCAAGCCTGGCAGCCGGGTCAACCTGGAAAAGGCGCTGATGCCCACCAGCCGTCTCGGCGGCCACCTGGTCAGCGGCCACGTGGACGGCCTCGGCGAAGTGGTTTCCCGCGCCGATAACGCCCGTGCCGTGCAATTCCGTCTGCGCGCCCCGGCCGAGCTGGCCCGTTACATCGCCCTAAAGGGATCCATCACCGTGGATGGCGTCAGCCTCACGGTGAACGCGGTGGACGGCGCCGAGTTCGAGCTGACCATCGTCCCCCATACCCTCGGCGAGACCATCATGGCCGACTACCGCGCCGGTCGGCGGGTGAACCTGGAGGTTGACCTCCTGGCCCGCTACCTGGAACGCCTGTTGCTGGGCGACAAGGCCGCCGAGTCCAGCAAGGGCGGCGTCACCGAAAACTTCCTCGCCGAACACGGCTATCTGCAGCGCTAAGGACGACACCGTGGCACTTTCCAGCATCGAAGACATCATCCAGGACATCCGCGCGGGCAAGATGGTCATCCTCATGGACGACGAGGACCGCGAGAACGAAGGCGACATCATCATCGCCTCCGAATGCGTCACCGCCGAACACATCAACTTCATGGCCCGCCATGCCCGCGGCCTGATCTGCATGCCCATGAGCAAGGGCCTCTGCGAACGCCTCAGTCTGCCGATGATGGCCAGCCGCAACGCCTCCGGCTTCGGCACCAAGTTCACCGTCTCCATCGAGGCCGCCGAGGGCATCAGCACCGGCATCTCCGCCGCTGACCGGGCGCGCACCGTGCAGGCCGCCATCGCCAAGGACGCCAAGGCCGGCGACGTGGTCAGCCCTGGCCACATGTTCCCGCTGATGGCCCAGCCCGGTGGCGTGCTGGCCCGCGCCGGCCACACCGAGGCCGCCTGCGACCTGGCGCGCATGGCCGGCTTCGCCGAGAGCGGCGTGATCTGCGAGGTGATGAACGACGACGGCACCATGGCCCGTCGCGACGAACTCGAGACCTTCGCCGAGCAGCACGGCCTCAAGGTCGGCACCATCGCCGATCTGATCCACTACCGCCTGCTTCACGAGCACACCGTCAAGCGCATCGACGAGCAGCAGCTCGATACCGAACTCGGCCCCTTCAAGCTGGTGACCTACCGCGATGAGGTGGAGGGCGACGTCCATCTGGCGCTGATCCGCGGTGACCTGGCCAGCCAGGAGCTGCCACTGGTGCGGGTGCACAACATGGACCCGCTGCGCGACCTGCTGCAGGTCCACCAGCCGGGTCGCTGGAGCCTGCGCAGCGCCATGGAGCGGGTCGCTCGCGAAGGCGCTGGCGTGGTGCTGCTGCTGGGGCACTCGCTGGAAGGCGACGACCTGCTGGCGCATCTGCGCGAGCCGCGCCCGGCGCCCAAGGCGCTGTCCACCTACAGCACCGTCGGTGCCGGTTCGCAGATCCTGCGCGACCTGGGCATTCGTCAGATGCGGCTGCTCAGCTCGCCGATGAAGTTCAACGCCATATCCGGCTTCGACCTGGAAGTAGTAGACTATCTGCCTCCTGAAGAATGACCCTTCCGCCTGGCGCGCCCGCCCGGGTGGTGCGGCGCGCTTCACCTGGATTTCCACGGACGGCCTGGCAGTTGCCGGCCGTCCGGCTCTTTGACAACTGGACCCGCACATGAACATCAAGACCTTTGAAGGCACCTTCATCGCTCCCCAGGGCCGTTTCGCCCTGGTGGTCGGCCGCTTCAACAGCTTCGTCGTCGAGAGCTTGCTGCAAGGCGCCATCGACGCCCTGGTGCGCCACGGCATCAAGCCGGACGACCTGACCATCATCCGCGTCCCCGGCGCCTTCGAGATCCCGCTGGCCGTGCAGAAAATCGCCCAGCGCGACGAATTCGACGCCATCATCGCCCTCGGCGCGGTCATCCGTGGCGGCACGCCCCACTTCGAATACGTGGCCGGCGAATGCACCAAGGGTCTGGCCCAAGTCTCCATGGAATTCGGCGTCCCGGTGTCCTTCGGCGTCCTGACCGTCGACTCCATCGAGCAGGCCATCGAGCGCTCCGGCACCAAGGCCGGCAACAAGGGCGCCGAAGCGGCCCTGTCCGCTCTGGAAATGGTCAGCCTGCTGGCGCAGCTGGAGGCCAAGTGAGCGGCGATCTGACTCCGCCCGCGGCCGGCAAGCCCGCGGGCAAGAAGGCCCCCACCGGCAAACTGGCTGCTCGCCGCGAAGCGCGCAGCCTGTCGGTCCAGGCCCTGTACCAGTGGCACATGGCGGGCCAGGCGATCAACGAGATCGAGGCGCAGTTTCGCGTCGACAACGACTTCGCCAAGGTCGACGGCGCCTACTTCCATGAAGTCCTCCATGGCGTCCCGGCCAACAAGAGCGAGATCGATGGCCTGATCCTGCCCTGCCTGGACCGTGCCATGGACGAGGTGGACCCGGTCGAACTCGCCGTGCTGCGGCTGTCCTGCTACGAACTGCTCAAGCGCATCGACGTGCCCTATCGCGTGGTGATCAACGAGGGCATCGAGATGGCCAAGATCTTCGGCGCCACCGACGGCCACAAGTTCGTCAACGGCGTGCTGGACAAGCTGGCGCCCAAGCTGCGCAGCGCCGAGTTGCGCGGCAAGCGCTGATCGCCCACGTCGGCATGGGTGAATTCGAACTCATCCGTCGCTATTTCGCCGCGGCGCCCTGCGCGCGCGGCGGTCCGGGCGTGGCCCTGGGGATCGGTGACGACTGCGCGTTACTGGCACCTGCTCCGGGTGAGCAGCTGGCGGTATCCACCGACACCCTGACCGCCGGGGTGCACTTCCCCGATCCCTGCCCGGACGCCTTCGGCCTCGGGCAGCGCGCCCTGGCGGTGAGCGCCAGCGACCTGGCCGCCATGGGTGCGGCGCCTTTGGGCTTCACCCTGGCGCTGACCCTGCCGGTGGTCGAACCGAGCTGGCTGGAAGGCCTCGCCGCAGGACTCGCCCAGATGGCCGAGCGGTGCGACCTGCGCCTGGTCGGGGGTGATACCACCCGCGGTCCATTGTCCCTCACCCTCACGGTCTTCGGTCGGGTTCCAGCTGGTCAGGCGCTGCTGCGCAGCGGCGCCCGGCCGGGCGATCTGCTGTGCCTGGGCGGCGCGCCCGGCGAGGCAGGCGGCGCCTTGCCCTTCGTTCTCGGCCAGCGTGCTCCAGAGGGCGCCGCCAGTCGGCACCTGCTGGCTCGCTACTGGGCGCCCCAACCGCAATTCGAACTCGGCCTCTGGCTGCGGGGCAGGGCGACGGCGGCCCAGGATGTCTCCGACGGCCTGGTGGCCGATTGCGGGCATATCGCCGCGGCCTCTGGCGTGCGACTGGTGGTGGAGGCCGCGCGGCTGCCGGTGAGCCCGGCGTTGGCCGAGCTGTTTCCGGCCGACGAGGTGCTGCGCCTGGCGCTGGGTGCGGGCGATGACTATCTGCTGGTCTTCACCCTGCCGCCCGAGCAGGCCCCGGCCCTGGCCGTCGCCTGGCCCCAGGCGCAGGTGATCGGTCGGGTCGAAACGGGCAGCGGTGTTGCTGTCCTCGCCGCCGACGGTCAGCCCATGACGCTGGCGCAGACCGGTTTCCAACACTTCTAGCGCCTTCGAGCGGAGTCCTTCCTTGAGCGAACACCAAGCCCCCGCCCAGCCGGTCCCCCTGTCGGTCTGGCGTGATCCCTGGCACTTCCTGGCCTTTGGCCTGGGTTCCGGCACCCTGCCCAAGGCACCCGGTACCTGGGGATCGCTGATCGCCTTGCCCTTCGTGCCGCTGTGGCAGCTGCTCACTGGCTGGAGCTATCCGTTGTTGTTGGTGGCCCTCACCCTGTTCGGTTGCTGGTTGTGCGGCAAGGTTGCCCGGGAGCTGGGCGTGCACGACCACGAGGGCATCGTCTGGGACGAGATGGTCGGCATCTGGATCACCTTCTGGCTGGCGCCCCCGGGGTTGATCTGGCTGGTGGTGGGTTTCGTCGCCTTCCGCGTGCTAGACATCTGCAAGCCCTGGCCAATCCGCTGGCTGGATGTCAATGTCCGCGGCGGCGTCGGCATCATGGTCGACGATGTACTGGCCGGCATCCTCGCCTGGCTGGTGGTTCAGGGACTACATATCGGTTGGGGTCATCTCGTCGGCTGACGAGACGCAGGCCCAAGGAGCAGGGCAGTGAAAAGACTGGGCGCGTGCGGCCTCATCTGGGCCGTCGGTACGCTCGCCTGGGCGCAGCCCCAGGTCAGGGTCGTGGGGTTGTTCAACGGCGCGGCGGTGATCAACGTCAATGGCCAGCGCAAGCTGCTCAAGGTCGGGCAGCGGCTGGACGAGGTCGAGGTGGTCAGCGCGGATTCCCAGCAGGCGGTGCTGCGCATCGAGGGCCGGACCCAGGCCTTTGGTCTCGATCGCGAATACAGCGATGGCTACAGCGCGCCGCAGCGCCGCGAATTCAGCGTGCCACGCAGCAACAACGGTCACTATCAGGTCACCGCCAACGTCAACGGCCGGCCGGTATCCCTGCTGGTGGATACCGGCGCCACCAGCGTGGCCCTGAGCGGCGCCCAGGCCGACCAGCTGGGGATCCGCTACCGTGACGGCACGCCGGGATGGGTGGAGACCGCCAGTGGCCATGCCCGCGCCTGGCGTACCACGCTCACGCAGGTGCGCCTGGGCGATGTGGAGGTCGTCGGGGTGGAGGCCATGGTGCTGGAGGGCAACTACCCCAGCCAGGGTCTGCTGGGCATGAGTTTCCTCAACCGGGTCGGCTGGCGCGAGGCCCAGGGCATCTTCTACGTCCAGGCGCGCTGATAGATCATTGGGTATCGACGTCATAACCCCTGGCGATGACGCCGGACCCGGGGAAAAGGTTACAATGTACGTCTTTCCCCGTCAGGAGCCTGCAGGTGTCCGTCGTCTTTGTCGCCGCCTCCCAACTGCCCACCCCCTTCGGCCTGTTCACCATGCACGGTTTTCTCGATGAGACCGATGGCAAGGAGCATGTCGCCCTGACCTTCGGCGACGTGGCCGACGGCGAGCCGGTGCTGGGACGGCTGCATTCCGAATGCCTGACCGGCGATGCGCTGTTCAGCCTGAGATGTGACTGTGGCTTCCAGCTGGAAGCGGCGTTGCGTGCCATCGCCGAGGCGGGCCGTGGCGTGCTGCTCTATCTGCGCCAGGAAGGGCGTGGTATCGGCCTGCTCAACAAGATCCGCGCCTATGAGCTGCAGGATGCCGGGGCCGATACGGTGGAAGCCAACGAACGTCTGGGCTTTGGCGCCGACCAGCGCACCTATGCCCTGTGCAAGCCGATGCTCGACCACCTGGGCATCACCTCGCTGCGGTTGATGACCAACAATCCGCGCAAGGTGAAGGCGTTGGAAGCCTTGGGGGTTCCCGTAGCCGAGCGGGTGCCTCTGCAAGAGGGGCTCAATCCGCACAACCGCCGCTATCTGCTGACCAAGGCCGGCAAGCTGGGTCACATGCTCGGTAATCTGCACCAAAACGAAGACATGGAAAAGGCGCCCTAGGGCGCCTTTTTACTGGCCAGCGGCAGGCTGCGCTCAGGCTTCCTTGCGCAGACCGGTCGGTGCCAGGTCCGCCAGGGCCAGACGCTCGCGTACTGAGCGTTCGATGCCCGCCTCGTCGAGGCCGCATTCGGCCAGCATGTCAGCCGGCTTGGCGTGTTCGATGTAGCTATCCGGCAGGCCCAGGTTGAGTACCGGCCGGAGCAGGGCGTTGGCCTGCAGGAACTCGTTGACCGCACTGCCGGCGCCACCCATGACGCTGTTTTCCTCGACGGTGACCAACAGGTCGTGGTCGGCGGCGAACTGGCGGATCAGCGCCTCGTCCAGCGGCTTGACGAATCTCATGTCGGCCACGCTGGCGTCCAGACGCTCGGCGACCTGCAGGGCTTCGGCCAGTTGCACGCCAAAGACCAGGAAGCCGACCTTGGGGCCGCTCTTCAGGCTGGTTTGGCGACGCACCACGCCTTTACCGATAGGCAGGGGTTCCAGGCCCGGATCGAGGGCGGCGTTGGGGCCGCTGCCACGGGGATAACGCACCGCAGCCGGACCCTGGTGGCGATAGCCGGTGGTAAGCAGGCGGCGCAGCTCGTTCTCGTCGCTGGGCGCCATGATCACCATGCCGGGGATGCAGCGCAGGTAGGACAGGTCGAAGCTGCCGGCGTGGGTAGGGCCGTCTTCGCCCACCAGACCGGCGCGGTCGATGGCGAAGAGCACGTCCAGGTTCTGCACCGCCACGTCGTGGATCAGCTGGTCATAGCCGCGCTGCAGGAAGGTGGAATAGATGGCGACCACCGGCTTCATGCCGTCGCAGGCCAGCCCTGCGGCCAGGGTTACCGCATGCTGCTCGGCGATGGCTACGTCGAAATAGCGCTCGGGATAGCGTTCGGCGAAGCGGATCAGGTCGGAGCCTTCCTTCATCGCCGGGGTGATGCCCACCAGCTTGGAATCGGCGGCGGCCATGTCGCACAGCCAGTCGCCAAAGATGTTGGAGTACTTGGGCGCACCCGGGCGCTTGGGCTTGGCGTCCAGCGGCTCCAGCTTGGTGATGGCGTGATAGCCGATGGGATCGGCCTCGGCGATGGACAGGCCCTTGCCCTTGCGGGTGATCACATGGAGGAACTGCGGACCCTTGGCATCGCGCAGGTTGCGCAGGGTGGTGACCAGGGTCGGCAGGTCATGGCCGTCGATGGGGCCGATGTAGTTCCAGCCCAGCTCCTCGAACAGGGTGCCGGGTACCAGCATGCCCTTGGCGGCTTCTTCGGTGCGGCGGGCGATTTCCCAGGCACCGGGCAGCTTGGAGAGGGCCTTCTTGCCGTTCTCGCGCAGGTGCTGGTAGGTGCGGCTGGAGAGCAGCCGCGCCAGGTAATTGGACAGCCCGCCAACGTTGCGCGAGATGGACATGTCGTTGTCGTTGAGCACCACCAGCATGTTGGCGCCGGTGTCCGAGGCGTGGTTGAGTGCCTCGAAGGCCATGCCCGCGGTCAGGGCGCCGTCGCCGATCACCGCGACCGACTTGCGCTCGATGCCCTGCAACTGGGCGGCGATGGCCATGCCCAGGGCGGCACCGATGGAGGTGCTGGAGTGACCGACGCCAAAGGTGTCGTATTCGCTCTCGCTGCGGCGCGGGAAGGCGGCCAGGCCGTCCTTCTGGCGCAGGCTGGCCATGCCTTCGCGACGACCGGTGAGGATCTTGTGCGGATAGGCCTGGTGGCCCACGTCCCACACCAGCCGGTCTTCCGGGGTGTTGAAGACGTAATGCAGGGCCACGGTCAGTTCGATGACGCCCAGGCCGGCGCCGAAGTGACCGCCGGTCTGGCCCACGGTCCACAGGAGAAAGGCGCGCAGTTCGTCGGCGACGGCTTCCAGCTCGGCGTCATCGAGCTGGCGCAGCTGCACCGGCGAGTCGATGCGGTCGAGCAGGGGCGTCGCGGGACGCTGGCGGGGAATCTCGTGAAACGTCTTGGGCATCTGGCTGATCACTTTGCGCAGAGAATTAGGCAGTTTACCCGATGCCCGCGTGGCATCCCAACAGCGGGCAGGGCGTCTTGTTATGCCCCTGTGACAACGGACCCGGGGGCAAATGCGGCTCGGGTCGCGAGTTTTTCCGCTGGAGCGCGTCTAGCTACGTCGTTCCACGATATAGCTGGCCAGGGCGCGCAGGGGTTCGGCGGGCTCGCCCAGCGGCTCTATGGCGGCCAGGGCGGTGTCGCGTAGCTCCAGGGCATAGGCCTTGGCGGCGTCCAGGCCAAGCAGCGCCGGGTAGGTCGGTTTGTCGCGGGCGAGGTCGGCGCCCTGGCGCTTGCCGAGGGTTTCCGTATCGCTCTCGATGTCGAGCACGTCGTCCCACACCTGAAAGGCCAGGCCGATGGCCTCGGCATAGCGGGCGAGGGCGTCGCGCTCGGTAGGGCCGGCGGCTTCGCTGGCCAGGGCGCCGAGCTGGACGCTGGCGGCGATCAGGGCACCGGTCTTGTGCAGGTGCATGGTTTCCAGCGCCGGCTGGTCGATACGCCGGCCGACCGATTCCAGATCGATGGCCTGGCCACCGACCATGCCCGCCGGGCCACTGGCGCGGGCCAGCACGGCGACCATCTCCAGTCGCACGGCGGCAGCCTGGGGCGCCGCCAGCAGCGTCTCGAAAGCCAGGGTCTGCAGGCCGTCGCCCGCGAGGATGGCGCAGGCCTCGTCATAGGCCTTGTGGGTAGTGGGTCGGCCGCGGCGCAGGTCGTCGTCGTCCATGGCCGGCAGGTCGTCGTGGACGAGGGAATAGGCGTGGATCAGCTCCACCGCGCAGGCCGCCTGGTCGGCGCGCGCCGGATCGCCCCCCAGGGCTTCGCAGGCGGCGTAGACCAGCAGTGGCCGTACTCGCTTGCCGCCACCCATGACGCTATAGGCCATGGCGGCATAGAGCCGGGCGAGTTCGGCGCGGGGTGCGCTGAAGAGGGGAGCGAGGGCGGTATCGACGCGGGTCTGGCAGCGTTGCTGGTAGGCCTCGATCATGCGTCGTCCCCGGCCGGAGCGAAGGGGGCGGCCGTGAGTTCGCCATCCTTTTCCAGCAGGATCTGCACCTTCTGCTCGGCCTGCGCCAGGGCGCCCTGGCATTCACGAGTCAGGCGGATGCCCTGTTCGAAGGCGCCGAGGGAGTCCTCCAGGGACAGCTCGCCGCTTTCCAGGCGTTCCACCAGGGTCTGCAGTTCGGCCAGGGATTGTTCGAAGTCGGGAGCTTTCTTGCGGGCCATCGGGATTCTCGGCAGACGCGATCGGATCGCGGGAAGGTAGCAAAGGGCGGAGCAGGGTAGCAATTTTGCCACACTTGGTAGCGCTGCTTGACGCGGTGCTCGTCGACGCCCTAGGGTAGCGGTCATGAATACGCGCAGCCCCCAACGCTCCAGCATTATTACCGCCATTACCTGATGGCGGGACAGCGTTAGCTGCGCAACCAGACCCGCCCAAGAGGCGGGTTTGTACTTTCTGACTCCTGGGCCCCGACGAAACACCCCAGGAGCCCACCATGACCGCCCAGGAACCCGCCACCGCTCTCTTGCAGCGCTATGCCCGCAAGATCCTCGAAGCCCCCGTCTACGACGTGGCGATCGAAACGCCCCTGCAACCGGCGCGGGCGCTGTCCGAACGGCTGGGCTGCCAGGTGCTGCTCAAGCGCGAAGACCTGCAGCCGGTGTTTTCCTTCAAGATCCGTGGCGCCTACACCAAACTGGCCAGCCTCTCGGCCAGCGAGAAGGCCCGTGGGGTGATCACCGCCAGCGCCGGCAACCATGCCCAGGGCCTGTCCCTGGCGGCCCGTGAGCTGGGCGTGCGGGCGATCATCGTCATGCCGCGTACCACCCCCGAGCTCAAGGTCATCGGCGTGCAGTCCCGTGGCGGTGAGGTGGTACTGCACGGCGACGCCTTTCCCGAGGCCCTGGCCGAGGCGCTACGCCTGGTCGAGGAGCAGGGCTACACCTTCGTGCCGCCCTACGACGATCCCGACGTCATCGCCGGCCAGGGCACCGTGGCCATGGAGATCCTGCGCCAGCATCCCGGGCGCCTGGACGCCATCTTCGTCCCCGTGGGCGGTGGTGGTCTGATCGCCGGTATCGCCGCCTATGTGAAATATTTGCGTCCCGAGATCCGGGTCATCGGCGTCGAGCCGGACGACTCCAACTGCCTGCAGCAGGCCATGGCCGCCGGTGAGCGGGTGGTCCTGCCACGCGTGGGGCTGTTCGCCGATGGCGTGGCCGTGGCCCAGATCGGCCACCATACCTTCGAGGTCTGCCGGCGCTACGTGGACGAAGTGATCACCGTGAACAGCGATGAGATCTGCGCGGCGATCAAGGACATCTACGACGATACCCGCTCCATCACCGAGCCCTCGGGTGCCTTGGGCGTAGCGGGGATCAAGAAATACGCCGAGCGCGCGGGCAGTGGCGGCCAGGTGCTGGTGGCCATCGATTCCGGCGCCAACATCAACTTCGACCGCCTGCGGCATGTGGCCGAACGCGCGGAGCTGGGCGAGCAGCGCGAAGCCATCATCGCCGTGACCATTCCCGAGCGGCCAGGGAGCTTTCGCGCCTTCTGCGAGGCGCTGGGCCGGCGGCAGATCACCGAATTCAACTACCGGTACCACACCGGCCAGGAAGCCCACATCTTCGTTGGCGTCCAGACCCATCCGCAGCGCGATCCGCGTGACGCCCTCATCCAGGGCCTGCGCGACCAGGGCTTCCCGGTGCTGGACCTGACCGACAACGAACTGGCCAAGTTGCATATCCGCCACACCGTGGGTGGCCACGCGGCACGGGTCGGTGAGGAGCAGGTGTTCCGCTTCGAATTCCCCGAGCGGCCCAGGGCGCTGTTCGACTTCCTCGACCGCCTGGGCGGACGCTGGAACATCAGCATGTTCCACTACCGCAATCACGGCGCGGCGGATGGGCGGGTATTCGCCGCACTGGAAGCCAGTGATGCCGAGCGGGGCGAGCTGCTGGCGACCCTGGATGCCATCGGCTATCGCTACTGGGACGAGACCGAGAATCCGGCGTATCGGTTGTTTATCGGGTGATTGGGTTTTCAGGACCGCAGCATGGCAGTCCGTCGATGCGGCCGCTCTGCATTGATCGCGGCCATGGGCCGCTCCTACGGGTTCATCCATGGCTGTAGGAGCGGCCCATGGCCGCGATAGTCTGTAACGGGCACTGGAGCCCGTCAGTGGAAAAGGCTGCGCCGTTTTCCACGCTACGGAGTCCAATCGCCCCCTCTCCCTCCGGGAGAGGGCTGGGGTGAGGGCGGCCAGACGTCAGAAATTAGCTGTTGGGCTTCGCTGTGCTCAGCGCCAACCTACGAGAGCGTCAATCCGCGTCATACCGCGCACTGAAGGCCTGGACGAAGGCGTTGCGCAGGATGTTGAAGAAAGCCTGTAGCGGACTGATGTCCTGGTTCTTCACGCTGCCTGAGAGATCCACCCGGGTGGCGAACTGGTCGCGGGGCTGGTTCTTGAGCAGGGTCTGGGCGGTGCCCACCACGGCTTCCCAGGCGCTTTCCAGGGCGTTCTTGTTGCGGTTCTCGACGTCCTGCTGCCAGTCGAAGATATCGACGTTCTTCATCAGCGGCTTGACGTAGCCACTGAGCCGGCCGTCCACCGCCTTAGCCTCCACCACCACGTCGCCGCTACCGGCACGGAAATCGAACTTGCCATAGGCGCGAGCGAAATCGTTGAGTTTGGGCAGGTCGATGTCGGTGACTCTCAGGCGGAAATCGAAGTCGGTGAAATCCTTGAAGGGATCGAAGCGGGCGCTGGCTTCCAGGGGGGCGCTGCCGAGGATGGCGGCCTTGCCTTCGAAGTGGGCGATGCGTTCGCCCTGGGCGTCGGCGGCGTTGGTCAGGTTGTAGAGGCTGGCGTTGACGTCGGTGGCCGCCAGGTTCACCTGGGGCTTGGAGTTGAAGTTGCGGAAGGTCACCCGCCCATTCACCACCCGTACCTCGTCGAGGGTGATGGAGATCAGCTTGTCCACCTGGTCCTGCCAGTCGGTGCCTTCACCGGTCTGCGACTGCTCCTTGCGTGCACCGCCGTCGACGAAATTGAGTTCGGGGCGATCGAAGAGGATGCGCCCGACGATGGCATGGTCCTGCCACAGCGAACGCCAGCTCACCGCGATATCGATGCTGGGCGCTTTGAGAAAGGGCACCGGCACCTTGTTGACCTTGACGATCTCCAGTCCTTCGATGCGATAGGCGCCGCGCCACCAGGCCAGGTCCACGTCGGCGATCTGGCCACGATAGTCGCCCATGTCCGCCAGCTTCTCGTTGAGGTAGTGGCGGATCACCAGGGGGGCGGCCAGGTGCAGGCACAGCAGCACGACGACCAGGCCGATAAGGATGAAAAGAGGCAAACGCAGACGACGGGACATGATGGCAGCTCAGGGCGGACTCGTTCCCGGTCGACCCTGCAGAGCGGGTCTGAGTTTCTTTCGGCTGCGCCTGGCCCGTTGACTCAAGCTGATCTAAATGTCGCGAGCGGCTCTGCTTGGCGGCCGGCGCCCCACCGCACTACACGGCCCGGGCTTGAACGACAGGCGCAAAAAAGCCGGCTTGTGGCCGGCTTTCGAGGGCGGGTTGAGCTGATTTTTGGTGAGCCCGGCCCGCCCGGGTTGCCCTTGCCGGGCAGATGAGAAAGAGGCCTGGGCCTCGGGCGGCGATCGGCAGATGGCGGATCGGCGCAGGGTCGCGGATGGCGACGAGGGGTGCAGAGTAGTCGCTTTGCCGCCGGATAGGAAGTCCGGAATGGCTGGTGTGACGTCCGGAAACAGAAAAGCCCGGCGAGCCGGGCTTTTCGAAAGGAGCGCGGATCAGCCCTTGTAGGCGGCCACGGCCTTGGTGATCTCGGCGCGGGCGGCGTCGGCGTCGCCCCAGCCTTCGACCTTGACCCACTTGCCCTTCTCCAGATCCTTGTAGTTCTCGAAGAAGTGCTTGATCTGCTCCAGCAGCAGGGCTGGCAGGTCGGTGTATTCCTTCACGTCCTTGTACAGGACGCTCAGCTTGTCGTGGGGGACGGCGATCAGCTTGGCATCACCACCGGCTTCGTCGGTCATGTGCAGCACGCCGACCGGACGGGCGCGGATCACGGCGCCGGGCGCGACCGGGTAGGGGGTCACGACCAGCACGTCCAGGGGATCGCCATCGTCGGCCAGGGTGTTGGGGATGTAGCCGTAGTTGGCCGGGTAGAACATGGGGGTGGCCATGAAGCGGTCGACGAAGAGGGCGTCGCTGTCCTTGTCGATCTCGTACTTGATCGGCGCGTGGTTGGCCGGAATCTCGATGGCGACGTAGATGTCGTTCGGCAGGTCTTTGCCGGCGGGAATCTTGCTGTAGCTCATGAACGGGTCCCTCTGGTCGGTTGGGAAAAGTGGCCGGGAGTATAGGCGCTTTCAGATCGGGGTTCGAGCCTCGGACCCCGGGGTTGTCGGGTGTTGCACGCTCGCCAGGCTGGCGGCGAGACGGCTGCGCGGGTCCTGGCGGAACAGTTGCTGCAGCTGTGCGTAGACCGCCGGGTAGTGCTCGCTGAGCAGGTCGGGGGCGCTGAAGAAGTACTCGCAGGCGACGGCGAAGAATTCCTCGGGGCTTTCCGCCGCATAGGGATCGAGGACGGTCTGCGCGTCCGGATCGGCATCGAGCTGGCGATTGAGGTCGTCGTAGGCGGTCTGCAAGGCGCTGGTCCAGGCGGCCTGCGGCATGCCTTCGTGCAGCGGCGGCTGGCCATTGCACAGGCCACCGGCGAGCAGGTCGATGAGGTGGGCGAATTCGTGGATGAGCAGGTTGTAGGCCTCCCAGCCGCCACTGGCCTGGATGCCGGGCCAGGCCAGCACCACCTGGCCGCGGTCCCAGGCCTCGCCGTCGCGTTCCTCGTCCCACTCGTGTTCCAGGCCGCCCTCGTCGCGATGGCGCTGCGGGCTGACGAAGGCGTCCGGGTAGACGACGATCTCGCGGACATTGGGGTAGAGCGCCGCTTCCGGCAGGTGCAGCAGCGGCAAGAGCGCCTGGGCGGCCAGCAGCAGCCGGTCGCCGTCGTCCAGTGCCAGGCCCTGGAGCAGGGTGAGGCGCTTCTCGGCGAGGAACAGCACGCAGTGCTCGCGCAGCCAGGTGTCTTCCTCCTCGCTCAGGCCATCGAGGATCGGCAGGCGCTGGCGCAGGCGCGCCCAGAGGTCATCGGCGATGGCGACCCGCTCCAGCAGGCGCCGCTCGCGCCAGGCGCGCCAGAAGCCCAAGGACTCAGGCCCCGCTCTGGACCGCGGCGCGACGACTCTTGATCAGGCCGAGGATCATCGGCAGCAGAGAGATGCCGATGATGGCCAGGACCATGACGGTGAGGTTCTGCTTGATGAAGGGCACGTTGCCGAAGAAGTAGCCCAGGCTCACCAGGCCGCCGACCCACAACAGCGAACCGAGCACGCTGTAGGCAAGGAAGTAGGGGTAGTGCATGCGCCCGACGCCAGCGACGAAGGGGGCGAAGGTACGGATGATGGGCAGGAAGCGCGCCAGGGTGATGGTCTTGCCACCGTGGTGCTCGTAGAAGGCCTGGGTGCGCAGCAGGTAGTCGCGGCGGAATACCTTGGAGTCGGGGTTGCTGAACAGCTTGTCGCCGGCGAAGCGGCCGATCAGGTAGTTGGTGCTGTCGCCCGCCACTGCGGCGAACATCAGCAGGCCGGCCAGCAGATAGGGATCCATGTCGCCCAGGGCGGAAATGGCACCGGCGATGAACAGCAGGGAGTCGCCGGGCAGGAAGGGCATGACCACCAGGCCCGTCTCGCAGAAGATCACGGCGAAGAGGATGACGTAGATCCAGGTGCCGTACTGGGCTACCAACCCGCTGAGATAGATGTCGAGGTGCAGGATCAGGTCGATCGGGTTGAATTCCATGGGGCGTGCCTACCGTAGGTGCGAGGGTCCGGCGGCGATTATAAGGGCAGCCGGGGCCAGCGTTTGTGGCCTGGTCGAGATCGGCGCCGGGAAAAAACGCCAGCCGCTCAGAGGTCACGGTAGGGCAAAGGTTCAGTCCCGCGCCTAGATGGGCGCGGGACTGTTGGACCGGTTCTCAGCTCAGCGCCATGTCGATCACCACTCGACCCTCGATGCCGCCTTCATGCATGCGGGCGAAGATGTCGTTGATGTTCTCCAGCGGCTCGGCGCTCACCGTGGCCTTGACCTTGCCTTCGCCGGCGAAGTCCAGGGCCTCCTGCAGGTCCAGGCGGGTGCCGACGATGGAACCGCGCACCGTGGTGCCGTTGAGCACCATGTCGAAGATCGACAGCGGGAAGTCACCCGGCGGCAGGCCGTTGAGGGCAATGGTGCCACCGCGACGGGTCATGCCGATGGCCTGCTCGAAGGCCTTGGGCGAGACCGCCGTGACCAGGGCGCCGTGGGCACCGCCGATCTCCTTCTTCAGGTAGGCCGCCGGGTCCTGCTCGCGGGCATTGACCGTGACCTCGGCGCCCAGTCGGCGGGCGAGGTCGAGCTTCTTGTCGTCCACATCCACCGCCGCCACGTTCAGGCCCATGGCCCGGGCGTACTGCACCGCCATGTGGCCCAGGCCGCCGATACCGGAGATCACCACCCAGTTGCCCGGCTTGGTGTCGGTCATCTTCAGGCCCTTGTAGACGGTGACCCCGGCGCAGAGGATGGGCGCGATCTCGACGAAGCCGACGTTGTCCGGCAGGCGGCCGACGTAGCCGGCATCGGCCAGGGTGTATTCGGCGAAGCCGCCGTTCACCGAGTAGCCGGTGTTCTGCTGGGATTCACAGAGGGTCTCCCAGCCACCCAGGCAGTGCTCGCAATGGCCACAGGTGGAATACAGCCAGGGCACCCCGACCCGGTCGCCTTCCTTGACATGGGTGACCCCGGCGCCCACCGCCACCACATGACCGACGCCTTCGTGACCGGGGATGAAGGGCGGATTGGGCTTGACCGGCCAGTCGCCCTGGGCGGCATGCAGATCGGTGTGGCAGACGCCACTGGCGGCGATCTTGACCAGTACCTGGCCGGCGCCTGGGGTAGGCACCTCGACTTCGCGGAATTCCAGGGGTTTGCCAAAGGCGGTGACGACAGCGGCTTTCATTGTTTTAGGCATGACGAGTCCCTCATGGATGCATGATGCGTGGATGAAGCCAGACGGGGCCTGCGCCGGGACACACCTGTCCACCGCGGGCGGCCGTTGCCTCTAGCGTCGGCCACCCACGGGGAGTGGGTGTTGATCCAGGTCAGGTGGGAGGCGCGCCTCGACTTCCTGCTGAGGCGCGCGATCCAGGCGTCGCTTTAGAAGAAGCCCAGCGGATTGATGTCGTAGCTGACCAGCAGGTTCTTGGTCTGCTGGTAGTGGTCGAGCATCATCTTGTGGGTTTCACGGCCGACGCCGGATTTCTTGTAGCCGCCGAAGGCAGCGTGGGCGGGGTAGAGGTGGTAGCAGTTGGTCCAGACGCGACCGGCCTTGATGCCGCGACCCATGCGGTAGGCGCGATTGATGTCGCGGGTCCAGACGCCGGCGCCGAGTCCGAACTCGGTGTCGTTGGCGATGGCCAGGGCCTCGGCTTCGTCCTTGAAGGTGGTCACCCCGATCACCGGGCCGAAGATCTCTTCCTGGAAGACGCGCATCTTGTTGTGGCCCTTGAGCAGGGTCGGCTGGATGTAATAGCCGCTAGCTAGTTCGCCCTGCAGTTTCTCGACGTTGCCGCCGGTGAGGAACTCGGCGCCTTCCTCGCGGGCGATCTCCAGGTAGGAGACGATCTTCTCGAACTGCTGCTGGGAAGCCTGGGCACCGACCATGGTCTCGGTATCCAGCGGATCGCCGCGCTTGATCTGGGCGATCTTCTTCATCACCGCTTCCATGAAGGGGGCGTAGATGGATTCCTGCACCAGGGCGCGGGACGGGCAGGTGCAGACCTCGCCCTGGTTGAAGAAGCCCAGCACCAGACCTTCCGCGGCCTTCTCGATGAAGCTCGGCTCGGCCTGCATGATGTCTTCGAAGTAGATGTTGGGCGACTTGCCGCCCAGCTCCACGGTGCTGGGAATGATGTTCTTGGCCGCGCAGGAGAGGATGTGCGAACCCACCGGGGTGGAGCCGGTAAAGGCGATCTTGGCGATACGGGTGCTGGTGGCCAGCGCCTCGCCGGCTTCCTTGCCATAGCCCTGCACCACGTTGAGCACGCCGGGCGGCAGCAGGTCGCCGACGATCTCGGCGAACAGGGTAATGGACAGCGGCGTCTGCTCGGCGGGCTTGAGCACCACGCAGTTGCCAGCGGCCAGCGCCGGGGCCAGCTTCCAGGCGGCCATCAGCAGCGGGAAGTTCCAGGGGATGATCTGGCCGACCACGCCCAGCGGCTCGTGGAAGTGATAGCTGGCGGTGTTGTCGTTGATCTCGGCGGCGCTGCCTTCCTGGGCGCGGATGCAGCCGGCGAAGTAGCGGAAGTGATCGGCGGCCAGGGGCACGTCGGCGTTGAGCGTCTCGCGCACCGCCTTGCCGTTGTCCCAGGTCTCGGCGACGGCCAGTTTTTCCAGATTCTGTTCGATGCGGTCGGCGATCTTGAGCAGGATCAGCGAGCGGTCCTGCACCGAGGTGCGGCCCCAGGCATCGGCGGCGGCGTGGGCGGCGTCCAGGGCGCGCTCGATGTCGGCGGCGTCGGAGCGGGGGAATTCACCGATCACCGAGCCGTTCACCGGGGAGGTGTTGGTGAAGTACTGGCCTTTCACCGGGGCGACGAATTCGCCACCGATGTAGTTGCCGTAGCGGGCCTGCAGGGTCAGCAGGGCGTCTTGGGTGCCGGGAGCTGCGTAGCGCATGGTGGGTCTCCTGTTTGTTCTTGTATGAAGCGGCGCTCCGATCCTGAGCAAGGCGCGGGCCAAGTCGAGCGAACCCGCGTGGATGCGGCCTTGTGGACTTTTCCAGGGAGTGCCGTCACCTGTCACTGTGACAGAGGTGTCACCCCTTGGCGTGACAGCCTGTCACCTGAGGGTGACAGAGTGCGCAGTCCAACCGATTTGGCCTATGCTGGTGGCCGCGCAGACGCCCCCGCGGAGGACAACGACAATGGCCGCCACCCCGTCCGATCGTCATGCCAGCCAGGTGCTCGAACTCGCCCGCGGCGCTGTCCCTGACGGCCCGGCCAGCGATCCGGCCATCGCCCGCTCCTGGCGGCGCTGTCTCGACGAACACCAGCTCGACCCGGCCGCGCGCGTAGCGCCCTGGGTGCTGGAGCGCGCCCGCTTCGACGAGCACCGCCAGCGCCAGCAGCGGGTCTTGCAGATCGCCCGCGGCCAGATGAATTCCCTGCACCAGCAGCTGGGCGGCGCCGGCCATGCTGTGCTGCTCACCGATGCCCGCGGGCTGATCCTCGATTGCGTGACCGCCGAGGCCGAGCGCGAGACCTTCCAGCAGGCCGGACTGTGGCTGGGCGCCGACTGGAGCGAGGCCTGCGAAGGCACCAACGGCATCGGCACCTGCGTGGTGGAGCGCCAGGCGCTGACCATCCATCGCGACGAACACTTTCGCAGCCGCCATACCCAGCTGACCTGCTCGGCCAGCCCGGTCTTCGATCCGGCGGGCGAGCTGCTGGCAGTGCTGGATGTCTCCACGGCCCGCCAGGAGTCCTCGCGCCAGGGCCAGTTCCACACCATGGCGCTGGTCAATCTTTCGGCCAAGCTGATCGAGAGCTGCTATTTCCTCGACCGTTACGCCGCTGGTTACCTGCTGCGCTTCCATGCCCAGGCGGCCTATGTCGGCCTGCTCAGCGAAGGGCTGCTGGCCTTCGACGACGAAGGTCGCGTCCAGGCCGCCAACGAAACCGCGCTGATGTTGCTCGGCCTGGCGCGTAGTGCGGTGTTGGGGCAGCGGATGGAGGCCCTGTTCGAGCTACGGCTGGACGACCTGTTGGAGCGCGCCCGCCCGCAACCCAGCGCTTGCTGGGCACTGCGTGGTCGCCAGGGGCAGGGCTTCCACGGTCTGGTACGCGGTCCCCAGGTGCGCCCGGTCACCCCGGTAGCGGTGCCCAAGACGCCCGTGCCCAGCGGTATCTGTCTGGCCGATCCGGCCCTGGCGCGGGATTTCACCCGGGCGCTCAAGGTCCTGGAGCGCGATGTACCGGTGCTGCTGCATGGCGAGACCGGCACCGGCAAGGAAGCCTTCGCCAGCGCCCTGCACCGCGCCAGCAGCCGCGCCGGTCAGGCCTTCGTCGCCCTCAACTGCGCGGCCATCCCGGAAACCCTGATCGAGAGCGAGCTGTTTGGCTATCGTGGCGGCAGCTTCACCGGGGCGCGCAAGGAAGGCATGGCCGGCAAGCTGCAGCAGGCCGATGGCGGCATCCTCTTTCTCGACGAGATCGGCGACATGCCCCTGGCGCTGCAGACACGTTTGCTCAGGGTGCTGGAAGAGCGTCAGGTGGTGCCCCTCGGCGGCGGCGCGCCCCGCGCCCTGGACCTGCGCCTGGTCAGCGCCAGCCACCGTGATCTGGAGGCCCTGGTGGCGGCCGGCAGCTTTCGCGAAGACCTCTACTATCGGCTGCGCGGCCTGGTGGTGACCCTGCCAGCCCTGCGTGAGCGCAGTGATCGCGGCGAACTGCTCGATCTGCTGCTGGCCGAGGAAGCCCGCGGCGAGTCGATCCGTCTCGATCCGGCGGCGCGTGCCTGTCTGCTCGCCCAGCCCTGGCCTGGCAACGTCCGCCAGTTGCGTACCGTGTTGCGCACCCTGGTAGCCCTGAGCGAAGACGGCCATATCGGCCTGGACGAGCTACCGGCGGAGTGCCGTGGTGCCCGGCTCTCCGTTCCATCCAGCGTGGCGCCGGTCGACAGCGCCCGGGAGGAGCTGCGTGGGGTGCTGGACGACTGCCACTGGCAGATGACTCGCGCGGCCAAGCGCCTGGGGGTGAGTCGCAACACCCTTTATCGCTGGTTGCATCAGCACGGCTTGCAGCGCCCGCAGGATTAGCGCTCCGCCTTGGCACAGAGGTGGGCGATGCAGGGCGAGACGAATAGACTGCCCCGGTAGGCGCCTGCCAGGGTGCGGCTGGCGACCAGGGCCCATAGCAGGGCCAGCAGCACCACCAGCACGGCGCTCAGACCGGTGAAGAAGGGCGCCGCCAGGGCTTCCCCCAGGCGCAGGGTGGTCAGGGCATAGACACCCAGGGGAAAGGTGAAGCTCCACCAGCTCAGGTTGAAGGGCATGCCCTCACGGGCATGGCGCTGGGTCACTAGCACAGCCAGCGCCAGCCACCAGAGCCCCAGTCCCCAGAGCAGTACCGCGCCCAACAGGCCCAGGCCCTGGGCGATCTCGCCAATTCCGGCCAAGCCATGGGCGGCAAACACTGTCGGTGCATCGGCGCCCAGTACCAGCAGGCCCAGGGCGCCGGTGGCGATCGGTCCCAGCGCCAGCCAGCTCGACGCGGCCATGCTGGCCGGCGGCAGCTTGTGCAGCGCCAGGCGCAAGAGCAGGATCACCAGCAGGCTCAAGGCGACGGGCACCGAATAGGCCCAGAGCACATAGCTGGCGACGAGCACGCTGAATTGCTCGCTGACAGCCAGGTGCGGCACCAGCAGGCCACCACTGGCCGCCGCCACCTCCGCTGCCACCACCGGCAACAGCCAGACGGCGGTCATCTGGTCGATGCGATGCGCCTGGCGGGTAAACATCAGATAGGGAATCAGCACCCCGCAGGCCAGCGCCATGGCCGCATCCAGCCACCAGAGGCCGAGCGCCAAGGGCAGCACCGCCTCACCCCAGCGCGGCAGGCCGAACAGCAATAGGCCGTTGATCAGCGTGGCCAGGCCCATGGGGATGGTGCCCAGGAACATGGAAACCGTGGCGTGGGCGAAGATCTCGCGGGCTTCCTGGTAGAACAGCAGCCAGCGGGCGGCATAGAGCCCGGTGAACAGGCTGAACAGCAGGACATCGAGCAGCCAGAGGCCTTCGGCGATGGCATGCAGGCCGGGAAGCGGCAGGGGGAAGGCTGCCAGCGCGAGCGCCAGGATGCCCGTGCCCATGGTCACGGCGAACCAGTTGGGCGTGAACTGGCGGATGACCTCCAGTGGGCGGTCGAGCTGGCTGAAGGGTCTGAGTACCTGCTCGGGGACGACGGTGAAAAGCGGCATGGCAGGGCTCCTGAAAGAGATGGCCTTCAGGCTAAGCCTGCTCGCTTATCATTAAAAATGAATGATTATGAAGTATTAAACCACTGGATAGATAAGGCGCTGCCCTTGCTTGCCAGGCAGCGCCTGGGCATCAGGGCTTGGCCACGTGCCAGACCTGATTGACGCCATCACCGGAGGTATCGCCCGGCTTGCTGTCCTTGATCCAGGTATACAGCGGCTTACCCTGGTAGGCCCATTGCTGGCTGCCGTCGTCACGGGTCACCAGGCTGTAGCCATCGGCGGCCTTGGCCCCGGCCTCGGCTTTCAGCGGTGGCCAGTTCTGGGCGCAGGGGCCGTTACAGGCGGACTTGCCCGCGCTGTCCTTGGCGAAGGTGTATAGCGTCATGCCCTTGCCGTCGACGAGCACCTTGCCCAGGGCGGTGTCGGCGACCTTGGTCGGCGCGGCGGCCAGGGCCAGGCTGGCGAAGGAGAGGGTTGCAGCGGTGATCAGCAGGTGTTTCAGCATGGTCGACCTCTTGTGCTTGTTATCAGGGCGAACGGACCTACGGCGATGCGGGCATCCGGAAAGCCAGGGATGCCTTGCGCACTCTAGTCGAAATCCTGCCGGCCGGGGCGGGCGCAGCGCTCCGCCATCCGCGACGGCCATCGCTCCGGCGGCGCGGCCCCCCGTGCTAACCTTGCCGCCGTTCAATTTGCAGCGGAGCCCGCCTGTCATGCACATCCACATCCTCGGTATCTGCGGCACCTTCATGGGGTCGCTCGCGGTGCTGGCCAAGGAAGCCGGCCATCGCGTGACCGGCTCCGACGCCAATGTCTATCCGCCCATGAGCACCCAGCTGGAGGCCCAGGGTATCGAGCTGACCCAGGGCTACGATCCGGCGCAACTCGATCCGGCGCCGGACTTGGTGGTGATCGGCAACGCCCTGTCGCGCGGCAATCCGGCGGTGGAGTACGTGCTGGACAAGGGGCTGCCCTATGTCTCCGGCCCCCAGTGGCTGGCCGAGCACGTCCTGCAGGGCCGCTGGGTGCTGGCGGTCGCCGGGACCCACGGCAAGACCACCACCACCAGCATGCTGGCCTGGGTGCTGGAGCACGCCGGCATGAGCCCGGGCTTTCTCATCGGCGGGGTGCCGCAGAACTTCGGCATCTCGGCGCGCCTGGGCGGTACGCCCTTCTTCGTGGTGGAAGCCGACGAATACGACAGCGCCTTCTTCGACAAGAGATCCAAGTTCGTCCACTACCGGCCGCGGACCACCATTCTCAATAACCTGGAATACGATCACGCGGACATCTTTCCGGATCTGGCAGCTATCGAGCGGCAGTTCCACCACCTGGTGCGGACCATTCCCAGCAGCGGCCTGATCATCCATCCCACTGCCGAGACGGCGCTGGTGCGGGTGCTACAGATGGGCTGCTGGACCCCGGTGCAAACCACCGGCGAAGGTGGCCAATGGCAGGCCCGCCTGCTGGCCGAGGACGGTTCGCGCTTCGAGGTGCTCTTCGACGGCGAGGTCCAGGGCACCGTGAACTGGGAGCTGACCGGCCAGCACAACGTGGCCAATGCCCTGGCCACCCTGGCGGCGGCTCGTCATGTCGGGGTGGTGCCAAGCATGGGCGTCGCCGCCCTGAGCGAATTCCGCAGTGTGAAGCGGCGTATGGAGAAGGTCGCCGAGGTGCGCGATGTGACCGTCTACGACGACTTCGCCCACCATCCCACCGCCATCGCCACCACCCTGCAGGGGCTGCGCGCCCGGGTCGGCAGCGAGCGCATCATCGCCATCATCGAGCCACGCTCCAATTCCATGAAGCTGGGCGCCCACCGTGACGGTCTGCCAGACAGTGTCACCGGCGCCGACAGCGTGGTCTGGTACGCCCCGCCGAACCTGGGCTGGGACCTGGCCGGAACCGCCGCCGCCTGTCAGGTGCCCGCGGTGGTCTGCGATTCCCTGGAGGCCATCATCGCCCGGGTCCAGGCCGAGCTGGACGGACCCACCCATGTGGTGATCATGAGCAACGGTGGTTTCGGCGGCCTGCACGGCAAGCTGGCCGCGGCCCTGGAGACGCAATGATGGCCGGTCCGGAACGCATCACCCTGGCGCTGACCGGCGCCTCCGGCTCCCAGTATGGCCTGCGTCTGCTCGACTGCCTGGTGCAGGAGGAGCGCGAGGTGCACTTCCTTATCTCCAAGGCCGCGCAGCTGGTGATGGCCACCGAGACCGACGTGGTGCTGCCGCCCAAGCCCCAGGCCATGCAGGCCTTTCTCACCGAATACACCGGCGCGGCGCCGGGCCAGGTACGGGTGTTCGGCCAGAGCGACTGGATGGCGCCGCCGGCGTCCGGCTCCAGCGCCCCGGCGGCCATGGTGGTCTGCCCCTGTTCCACCGGTACCCTGTCGGCCATTGCCACCGGGGCCAGCAACAACCTCATCGAACGCGCCGCCGACGTCGCCCTCAAGGAGCGCCGGCAACTGATTCTGGTGCCGCGCGAGTCGCCGTTCTCCAGCATCCACCTGGAAAACATGCTCAAGCTGTCCAACCTGGGCGTGACCATCCTGCCGGCCTCGCCAGGCTTCTATCACCAGCCGCAGACCCTTGATGACCTGGTGGACTTCGTGGTGGCGCGCATCCTCAATACCCTGGGCATCCCCCAGGACATGCTGCCGCGCTGGGGCGAGCATCACCTGTCCGGCAACGATGACTAGGTTCTGTACGAAAAGTCGCCGAGCGAAGGTCAGGCAAGGCAAAAATCAGCGAGGAAGCGGACCGGGCTCGCGCTCGAGTTTACAAATGGTAAATGAGCATTCCGAGCTGATTTTTAACGCAGCATCACCGAGCGCAGGCAGTTTTCGTACAGAACCTAGGGCCGTCGCGCGCCTCGGCCTGCTGCTGACGGCCGTCCTGGTCCTCGGCGGCTGCGCCACGGCGCGCACCCTGGACGGCGCCAAGCCCGGTGCGCCGGTGGTCTATGCCGGCACCCGGCTGGATCTCTATGCCCTGCAGGGCGGCTGCTGCGCCTTGGAGCGCTTCGGCGCCGAGGCGCCGGCCTGGCCGGTACTGGACCTGCCCGGCAGTGCCCTGCTCGATACCCTGTTGCTGCCGCTGTCGCTGCCGGCAGCCATTGGCGGGCGGGGCAGCGTGCGGGGCGGGCTCTAGCAGGCTTGCAGCAACTCCCCGAGCTTGGCCATGGCCGCCTCGCTGCGCGCGTCCCAAGGATGACCGCAGTTGAGTCTGATGCAGTTTCGAAAGCCCTGCTGCGCGGAAAAGATCGGCCCTGGCGCCAGGCTGATGCCCTCGGCCAGCGCCTGGCGATACAGCGCCAGGCTGTCCACCCGGGAGGGTAATTCGAACCAGAGGAAGTAACCGCCCTGGGGGCGGCTGACGTGGGTGTCGGCCGGAAAGTAGCGGCGCGCCGCGGCCAGCATGGCCTGGCGCTGCCGGTCGAGACTCAGTCGTAGCCGGCGCAGATGACGATCGTAGCCACCGTGCTGCAGATAGTCCGCCAGGGCGGCCTGGGCCGGCATCGAGGGGGTGATGGTGGTCATCAGCCGCAGTCGCGCGACCGCTCCCGCCTGGCGTCCGGCCGCGATCCAGCCGATGCGATAGCCGGGGGCCAGGCACTTGGAAAAGGAGCCGCAGTGCAGTACCAGGCCATCGGTGTCGAAGCGCTTGACCGGGCGGTGCGGTTCGCTGCCGCTGTAGAGTTCGGCATAGACGTCGTCTTCCAGCAGCGGCACCTGGTGGCGTCGCAGCAGGCCATAGAGGCGCTGCTGGGCCTGGTCGTCGAGGCTGACCCCGGTGGGATTCTGCAGGCCGCTCATGAACCAGCAGGCCTTGATCGGCAGGCGGGCCAGGGCCTCTTCCAGGGCGTCGAGATTGAGGCCCTGCTCGGGGTCGACCGGGATTTCCACCGCCTTGAGTTGCAGTCGTTCCAGCACCTGCAGGCTGGCGTAGAAGGCCGGGCTTTCCACCGCGACCAGATCGCCGGGGCGGGTCAGGCTCTGCAGGCCCAGGTTGAGCGCCTCCAGGGCGCCGTGGGTGATCACCAGCTCTTCGCCGACCTCGGGCATGCCGGCCAGGCCATAGCGCCGGGCGATCTGGCGACGCAGCTCGGGATGACCGGGGGTCACATAGGCGGTGAGGTCATGGGCGGGCAGGTCGCGCAGGCCGTGGGCCATGCTGCGGGCCAGGCGCGCCAGGGGAAAGAGATCGGGGCTGGGAAAGGCCGAACCGAAGGGCACTATGCCCGGATCCTGCAGGGACTGCAGCACCGAATACACCAGGTCGCTCACCGCTACCTCGGTGCCTTCCAGCGGAGCGAGCAGCGGCGCCGAGTCGCGTGACCGGGCGGGTTCGCGAACGAAGTAACCGGATCTCTCCCGCGCCTCGATCAAGCCACGGCTTTCCAGTAGGTAATAGGCCTGGAATACCGTGGAGGGGCTGATGCCGTGCGTCTGGCTGGCACTGCGCACCGAGGGCAGGCGATCGCCGGGAGCGAGGACGCCGGTGGTCATCAGGGTGGCGAGCTGGTCGGCGAATCTTTCGTAGCGCTTCATGCAGGGCCAGGGCAGGGGAGACCGTCACTATAGCGAGCACGGGCCCATCTGATCCGGTTTTTCATGTGTCTACCTGCTGCTGTAACGCTGGCGTCCGGAGGCCTAAGCTTTATCCATCCCTTTCTGGCATCTCCCGGAGGCAGCCATGGACGATGGTGTTTTCATGATTCTCTTCAGCCTGCTCGCACTCATCCTGCTCGGCGGCGGCTACTACGCCTGTGTGGTCCTGAACAAGGACCGCCGCGACGTGGAAAAGAACGATCAGCTGCGCTGATCGCCCACCTCGCAGACATCCACCCAGCGTGCCTCGCTGAGGGCGGCCAGCCGCTCGGGCGTGAGGCGCACGGCGCTGTGGATGGCGCCCGCGGCCGGTAGCACCTCGTCGAAAGCCTTGAGGGATTCGTCGCAGTAGACCGGCAGCGGCGTGGCCAGTCCGAACGGGCAGACGCCGCCCACCGGATGCCCGGTAAGGCCTTCCACGGTGGCGGCATCGAGCAGCTTGGCCTTGCCGCCGAAGGCAGCCTTGAGCTTGCGGTTGTCCAGCCGCGCATCACCGCGCGCGACCAGCAGCAGTTGCTGCTCCCCTACCTTCAGCCCCAGGGTCTTGGCGATGCGCCCGGGCTCCACGCCATGGGCGGCCGCCGCCAGGGTAACGGTCGCGGTACTGGTCGTGGCCTCGAGGATCTCGAGGTCGGGCGCGATGTGGGCGAGGTGCTGGCGGACGGAGTCGAGGCTCATGGGGCTTCCTGTGAGGGGAAAACCCGACTCTCGGCAATCCTCGCCACCCGCGTCAAGGCCGACTCAGCACTCCACGAAGGTCACGGCCAGACCGCCGCGAGAGGTTTCCTTGTACTTGTCGTGCATGTCCGCGCCGGTTTCCTTCATGGTGCGGATCACCTGGTCGAGGGAGATGAAGTGCTCGCCGTCGCCGCGCAGGGCCATCTGGGCGGCGTTGATCGCCTTGACCGCGGCGATGGCGTTACGCTCGATGCAGGGCACCTGTACCAGGCCACCGACCGGGTCGCAGGTCAGCCCGAGGTTGTGCTCCAGACCGATCTCGGCGGCGTTTTCCAGCTGCGCGGGGCTGGCGCCCAGCACCTCGGCCAGACCGGCGGCAGCCATGGCGCAGGCCGAGCCGACCTCGCCCTGGCAACCCACCTCGGCACCGGAGATGGAGGCGTTCTTCTTGCACAGGATGCCGACCGCGGCGGCGGCGAGCATGAAGCGCACCACATCGTCGTCGCAGGCATCGGGATTGAATTTCATGTAGTACATCAGCACCGCCGGGATGATCCCGGCCGCGCCGTTGGTGGGCGCAGTGACCATGCGGCCGCCGGCAGCGTTTTCCTCGTTCACCGCCAGGGCGAAAAGGTTGACCCACTCCATGGCGGAGAGGGTCGAGCCGATGACGTTGGGCTTGCCGATGGCTTGCAAGCTCTGGTGCAGGCGGGCAGCGCGTCGACGCACCTTGAGGCCGCCGGGCAGGATGCCTTCGTTGGCGAGACCGTTCTGGACGCATTCGCGCATCACGCCCCAGATGCGTAGCAGGCCGCTGCGGATCTCTTCCTCGGAGCGCCAGCTCTTCTCGTTGGCCAGCATCAGCTCGGCCACGCCCAGGCCGTGGCTGCGACAGAGGTGTAGCAGCTCGGCGCCGCTGGAGAATTCGTAGGGCAGCTCGGTGGTATCGCTGTCCAGCACGCCGCTGGCGGCCTGGGTGGCGTCCACCACGAAGCCGCCACCGATGGAGTAGTAGGTCGCTTCAGCCACTTCACCGGTGGTGCCAAAGGCGGTCAGGGTCATGGCATTGGGGTGGTAGGGCAGGCTTTCCTCCAGCAGCAGCATGTCTTCCTGCCAGTTGAAATGGACCGCCTGGCGGCCGGCCAGCAACAGGGTGCGCTCGTTGCGTAGGACCTCGATGCGCGGTTCGACGGCAGCGGGATCGACGCGATCCGGCCATTCGCCCATCAGGCCGATCAGGGTCGCCCGGTCGGTGCCATGGCCGATTCCGGTGGCCGACAGCGAACCATAGAGGCGCACCTCGACCCGCTTGACCTGCTCCAGCAGACCTTCGTCGACCAGGCGCTGGGCGAAGAGGGCGCCCGCCCGCATCGGTCCCACGGTATGGGAGCTGGACGGACCCACGCCGATTTTGAACAGGTCGAAGACGCTGATGGCCATGTCGGTAATCCCTGATTGAGCTTGAATAGTTGCCAGACAAGGTGCCGGCGGAGGGCTCATAGTGGTGATAAGCCTTCAACTCGCACAAACGAAAGCTTCTAAGCGATCCTTTAGCGGAACTCATCGATGAGCCGGATCCTCAATGCTCAAACCCAGGCCTGGTTGCAGGTGTTCGTCTGCGCCGCGCGCCATCTGTCCTTTACGCGCTGTGCCGAAGAGCTGCATGTGACGCCTGGCGCCATCAGCCAGCAGATGCGCCAGCTGGAGGAGCGCCTGGGCTTCAAGCTGTTCCATCGCGTCGCGCGTGGACTGGAGCTGACCGCCGAGGGCCAGCGTCTGGCGACCACCCTCAACCAGGCCTATGGGCTGATCGACGCCGAACTGCGGCGGCTCAATGCCGGCCAATTCGGCGGCGTGGTGCGGCTCAGGTCGATCCCCTCGTTCCTGGGCAAGTGGCTGACCCCGCGGCTGCCGCGGTTGCAGGCACGCTTTCCCGATCTGCAATTGCGGCTGGTGGCCGAGGACAGTAGCTGGTCGCTGCGCGAGGGTGAATTCGACCTCGCCATCGATCTCAACGACGGCAGCTACCCGGGACTGGCCTCGACGCCGCTGATGGATGAAGAGATCTTCCCGGTATGCGCCCCCAGTCTGCTGGCGGGACGGCCACCGCTGGAGCGACCGGAGGACCTGGAGTTCTATCCTTTGCTGCACGACATCACCGCCTGGCGCGGCAGCTACGAATACGCCGAGTGGGAGTTCTATCTCGCCAGCATCGGCGCGCCGGCGCTGGATGTGCGGCGGGGCCATACCTTCAACCGCAACCACCTGACCATCGAGGCGGCCATCGCCGGCATGGGCGTGGCCATCGCCCGGCGCGCCCTGATCACCGACGAACTGGCCCGTGGCGTGCTAGTGGTGCCGCCCTTCGGCCGTTCGGTGCCGGCCCACAAGAGGTACATGCTGCTCTACGCCCAGGGCGCCCTGGCCGATCCCCGCCTGCGCGCCCTGCACGACTGGCTGGTGCAGGAGGTGGATCAGATGGCGCTGGCACAGCCGGCGTAGGAGCGGTCCACGACCGCGATCGGATGCACCCAGGCCTGGTAGCGAGGGCTAACAACATAAGCCTGAATGAGAGAGGGATCGCGGCCATGGGCCGCTCCTACAGGCTACCGTAGGTTGGGTTGAGCGCAGCGAAGCCCAACAGTGTTTGCCTCGGCACCGGCATGTTGGGCTTCGACGATGGAGCCTTCTCAGCCCAACCTACGGTCGATAGCGGCCAAGCCTCAACGCCCCAACTTGCGCAACTCGTCCGACTCCACCACCCGCACGCCCTGGCTTTCTTCCAGGGCCAGGCGCCACAGGGCGCGGGCCAGGACAGCGGCTTCAATGCCGTGCCATTTGCCGGGTAACCACTGTGAGAGCGGGGCGGCTAGGCGTTCGCCCAGGCGCTCTTCCGGGCGCTGGCCGATCAGCAGCGACGGCCGCGCTAGGGTCAGCTGCGTCCAGCCTTGGGCGCGCAGGGCTTCTTCCAGTTCGCCCTTGACCTTGTTATAGAAGATCGAGGACTGCGAATCGGCGCCGATGGCGCTGACCACGATGTAGTGCCGTGCGCCCAGTTCCAGGGCGCGCTGACCGACCGCCAGGGGCAGGCCGTAATCCACAGCGCGAAAGGCCGCTTCGGAGCCGGCCTGTTTCATGGTAGTGCCCAGGCAGCAGAAGGCCACGTCCAGTGGGCCTTCCAGCGTCGGCAGCAGGCTGTTGAGATCGCCCACCGGATTGTCCAGCCGAACGTGCTCCGCCAGCGGGCGGCGGGTCGGCGCCAGCACCCGCGGTACCGTCGGCTCATTGAGGAGGCGGTCGAGCAGGTGTTCGCCGGTCAGGCCGGTGGCGCCGGCGATGAGGGCATGCTGAGGCGTCAGGTACACGGGGCTCTCCTTGTAGCGGCGACCGCTGATGTCAGGTTGGACCTCAGGCGTTCCGGTTGTTCGTCAACGTCCCAGGCAAAGGTGGCACTCAGCGACTCGCGCGCCAGGCGCGCCACTTCTGCAGCACGGCGGGTGGTGCCCAGAGCTGGGGTTCGGATGGGTCGAAGCCTTCGGTCTTCTCGCGCACGGCCACGGTGTCGCGGGCGCGCTGGAAAGCCTGCTCGGGATCGTCGGTGTGCTGGAAGGCCTCGGCGAACAGCGCGCGACCGAAATAGGTGAAATCGGCTTCGTCGGTGCAGCCGAAGGAGGTGCGATCAGCCTTGGAGGCGGTCATCACCAGGGTATGGTCGTCCTGCAACTGTGGGATGAAGCCGCCGCTGTAGCAGCTGGAGACGATGACCAGCTTGTCGCGCCCGCGCAGGGGCGCGAGCAGGCGGCCGAGTTCCGCCGCCGGCAGGCTGGAGAGGTCCAGGCCCGGCTGGTCGAGCACCAGTTGATGGTCGGCCGAGCCATGGCTGGTCAGGTAGATGAGAATCAGGTCTTCTGGACCAGTACGCTGGGCCAGGGCCTGCAGGCTCTGGTAGAGGTTCTCGCGGGTGGCCAGCGGATGGTCGCTGCGGATGTCCTTGGCGTTGATCAAATGGACGACATCGCGGGCGCCCCAGGTGGTGGTGAGGAAGTTGGCCACGTAGTTGGCTTCACGCTGGAACACGCCCTGACCGCCGTCGCCAGCCAGGACCAGGCCATAGAGCTCGGTAGCGGGAGTGGAGGCCGGGATCTGCTGCAGCTCCTGGTCGAGCACCTTGCCCTGGTCGAGCAGGCCGCGCTCCAGGGGATCGGCGATGTATTGCCCCTGGTCGTCGCGGATGCGCTTGCCGCCTTCCCAGAGACCCCGTTCGAGCTGGCCGTCGGCCCGGGTCAGCACGCCCATGCCGGCATAGACGCCATCGGCGAAGTTGCCGCGGTAGACACTGGAGTCGCTGTTGGTGAGCACGCCCTGACCGTCGAATTTCCAGTTGCGGAAGGCGCCGCGGTACTGGCTGCCATCGCTGCCGACGAATTCGCCGTTGCCGGTCAGTTCGCCGGCGCTGAAGCGACCACGCCAGAGGTCGCCCCCGGCGCTGCGATAGACGCCCGCACCCTCGAACTGGTCGTCGACGAATTCGCCGTCATAGCGATCGCCGCCTGGCTCCTGCCACTGGCCAACCCCATTGAGGTGGCCATCGTTGAACGTACCGATGGTCTGGGTCCCGTCGCTGTCCAGCTTGGAACCCTGGCCCTGCATGCGGCCATTGACGAAGCTGCCGTGGTATTCCCAGCCGCTGCTGCTGATCAGATTGCCCTGGCCGTGGTAGAGGCCGCGGCGAAAGGTGCCCTGGTAGTAGGTACCGTCGGCGAACTGCTGCTCGCCCGGGCCTTCGGCCAGGCCATCCTTGAAGCGCCCCTTGAGCCAGTTGCCATTGGGCCACTCGATGCGACCGCTACCGTTGAGCAGACCGCTGACGATCTCGCCGGTATAGACCCCGCCATCGGGCAACCTCACGCTGCTCGCGTTGGGCGCCGCCTGGGCGACGCAGGTCGCCAGCAGCAGCGCGGCGAGGGCGAGACGGTTCAGGAGGGTGCTCATAGGTGGGGTCGGCGGGCGCCCTAGCGCGCCTCGAGCCGGACCAGATGACGCTCCAGCGTCGCGGAGTAGGGTTCCAGGAGACGCTCCACGCAGCTGGCCCCGGCGGGGCTGGCGATGGTGCGGATGCGGGCACGCTTACGCAGCAGCTCGTCCTCAGCGATGCTCTGCTCGACCAGCAGCAGGTTGCGACTGTGGCGGCTCAGTGACTGGGCATTGCGTACGGTGGTGTTGTCGAGCAATTGGGCAAGCTCCAGGCCAGCGAGGCGTTCGCCCTGCGTCAGACCCAGCTGCAGCTGCAGGGTTGCACCGCTGCCGACCACTTCCACCTGCAGCGCATGACCCAGGGCGCGCATGATCTCGCCACAGCAAAGGGCGCGAGTCAGGTAGTCGTCGTCGTCGCTGCGCTCGTGGAAGAGGATCAGGCTGCCGCCGTCCTTGAGGGTATGCAGTTCGCCGTCATAGAGCTCGGTGGCCTGCTGCAGGCAGTCGCGATAACGCTCCAGCAGCTGCTCGAGGCGACTGCGCGGCAGGCGGCTGAGCTGGTCCTGGGCGCCCAGCTGGATGGCCAGCACCGCGGAGGTGACGATATCGGGCTCGGTGGGCACTACTGGGGCCGGCGTAGGTGGTGGCTCGGTGAAGGAGTCCGGCACCAGCTCGGCGAAGGCGTCGGCATCCAGCTCGCTGTCGGCCTCGGCGTTGGCCGTCGCCGGTTTGCGTGCAGCCGGCTTGGCGGCGGCCTTGCGCGCGGGCGGTGGCTTGATGCTCAGGCCACCCTGCTCGTCGGCGAAGGGATCGTCGTCCTCGGTCACTTCCGCCTTGGGCGGTTTAGACGGCTTGGGCGGCACCAGACGGCTCTGCAGCTGACGGGCCAGATCGCCCAGTTCGTCGAGCCGTCCCGCGCCCGGCGCGGGGTCATCGGGGTCGCGCAGCCAGACGCGCAGCTCCAGCAGCGGAGTCGACAGCTGGCGCCCGAGCCGCAGGCTGAGGATCAGGGTCAGGCCCAACAGGATCAGTCCGAGCAGCCCCATGTTCTGCAGGCTGATCATCATCGGCTGCTGGAACTGGTCCATGTCCAGCGCCAGGCGCACCTGGCCGGCGGTAACGTCCTGGAAACGGATCGGCGTGCTGTAGATGCCATCGGTGGCGGTCAGCAGGCCCTGGCTCGGCCGGGTGCCGGACTCGGCCAGCACCCGGTTGTCGGGGCTGTAGACCGCGGCATGGGCGACCAGCGGATTACGCGCCAGGTTGCTCAGCAGCACGTTGAGGCTGAGGTTGTCGTTGGCCACCAGCAACTCGGCGGCGGAGTTGGCCGTCTGGGTCACCAGGCTCTGGCCGACGGCGTCGGCCTGCTGCTGCATGGCATGGCGGAACTGCATGCTCATGATGCCGGCATAGATCACCAGGGCGGCGGCCACCAGCAACAGGCTGTGGGAAACGATGCGCAAGGCCACCGGCACACGACGCTGGCGCAGGGCTCGGTAGATCAGCAGGAAGAAATTATCGGGCTTGACGGTCGCGGGGCGGGTCACAGAAATCGTTTCTTTGGACAAAAAATGTTCGGCCAGTATAACCAGCGCGCCAGGGGCGCGAAAATGACGAATGCAGGGCTTCGCCCGCAAAAGAGGCCGGCGGTGGGCTCTCGCCGCCAGCCGGTGCCCATGGCTCGGCACCGCTGGAGCGAAAGGGTAGACTGCGCGCTTTTCCGCGAGGGTATCGCCATGCAAGACGTTATCGGACTCCAGGCCGTGGGCACGCTGCCCGCCGATTGGTTGGCTGCCCTCACCGGCGCCCTGGCCGCGGCCGGTGCCCGGCTGGAATCGCTGCAGCAGCAAGGCCTGGACAACGGTGCCGCGGTGACCCTGCTGGTCAGCCCGGCCAGTGCCGGCGCCGCGCTGGTCCAGGCGCTGCAGGCGCTGGATCTGCAGGTGGCGCCCCTGGCACAGCCCGCGCCGGACACCGGCGAAGCCCATGTCCTGACGCTGATGGGCCGCAGCCTGGCCGATCTGCCGCTGACCCGGCTGGCCGCGCTGTGCCGGGAGCAGGGCTTGAACATCCACGCCATCCGCGCCCTGAGCGAGCCGGGCGCGACCGAACGCGCCGCCCTGGAACTGCGCGTCGTCGGCGAACCGCATGAGGCCCAAGCCCTGCGCGCCGGGCTGCTGGCGCTGGCCCAGGAAGGCCAGGCCGACATCGGCTGGCAACCCGACGACCTGCAGCGCCAGCACAGGCGTCTGGCCGTGTTCGACATGGACAGCACCCTGATCCAGGCCGAGGTCATCGACGAGCTGGCCAAGGCCGCCGGTATCGGCGAGCGGGTGGCGGCCATCACCGAGCGGGCCATGCGCGGCGAGATCGACTTCCGTGCCAGCTTCACCGAGCGCATGGCCCTGCTGCAGGGCCTGTCCGAAGAGGTGCTGGCAGACATCGGTGCCGGACTGCGCCTGACCGAGGGCGCCGAGCGGCTGTTCGCCGAGCTGAAGCGCCTGGGCTACAAGACCGCCATCCTCTCCGGCGGCTTCACCTATTTCGCCCGCCAGGTGCAGGCCCGGCTGGGGATCGACTACGTCTATGCCAACGAACTTGAAATCGTCGACGGCAAGCTGACTGGCCGCGCCGTCGAACCCATCGTCGATGCCCAGCGCAAGGCCGATCTGCTACGGGAACTGGCCAGCCGTGAAGGCCTGGAGCTGGAGCAGACCATCGCCGTGGGCGACGGCGCCAACGACCTGCCCATGCTGGCCCTGGCCGGCCTGGGCGTGGCCTTTCGCGCCAAGCCGCTGGTGCGCCAGTCCGCGCGCCAGTCCATCAGTGTGTTGGGGCTGGACGGCGTGCTCTATCTGCTGGGCGTGGAGGATCGTCTTACCCAGGGCTGAGTCTCCCATCGCGGTCCGCCGATGCGGCGGCTCCTACGTTTGCCTCGAGCACCGTAGGAGCGGCCCATGGCCGCGATGCACCTAGCTCAATCAGGATCGCCGCTACTCGGCCTGGAACTCGTAGTCCATCGCCTGGCTGGGTTCCTGCAGGTAATAGCCCTGGATGAAGTGCACCCCGACCTGCCACAGCTGGGCCAGCACGCTGGCGCTCTCGACGAAAGGCGCGATGGTCTGGACATTCTGGGCGCTGAGGTCGGCGACCATGGCCTTGAGGCGCTCCTGATGGTCCGGTTGCCCCAGGTCCTTGATCAGCTTGCCCGACAGCTTGACGTAGTCAGGCACCAGAAAACGCAATGCGGCGAGTGACTGATCGCCGCTGGCGAAACCGCTGAGGGTGATCGGATGGCCCTGGCGGCGTAGCCGCTGCGCCATGGCCAGGGCCTGCTCCGGCTGGGCCAGCAGGTCTTCTTCGCTCATCTGGAAGATCACCGCCTCGGCGTCCAGCTGCTGCGCCTCCAGTGTCTTGCTCAGCCAGGGCAGCAACTCCAGATCGCCCAGGGTGGCGCCCGAGAGGTGCACGAAGATGCGGGTGCCATGGCCACGGGCACGGTGTTCGCCAAGCTGGCGCACCGCCTGGTGGATCACCCAGCGATCGATCTGGCCGCTCAGGCCACTGTCACGCGCGGTCCGGGCGAATTCGGCTGGAGAGACTTCCTCGCCCTGGGGGTTGATCAGGCGCAGGAGGGCCTCGTAATACTCATGGCTGCTGCCACGCAGGCCGATCACCGGCTGGAACAGCAGGCGGAAGCCGTTTTGCTGCAGCGCCTGCTTGACCATGGCCACCAGATTGCCGCGATTGGCTGCGGCGGCCAGCTCTTCCTGCGGATCGTAGCGCTTGCAGGCGTTGCCGCCGCGCTGGGCGACCTGGCGGGCGGAGCGGTGCGCGCGGTCCACCAGGTCGCCCGCGCTCTTGGCATGGGTGTCCAGGCCGACCACGCCGATGGAGTAGCTGATGGCCAGGTTACGCCCAGCCAGGGCCAGGGGCTTCCGCTCCTGGCGACCGAGCAGGCGCTCGAAGGTGGTGTCCAGGCTGGCATCGGCCGCTTGCGGCAGCAGGGCGGTAAAGGCGTCGTCGGCGAAGCGCGAGAGGGTGACCAGGGTGCCGAAGTGCTCGCACAGGCGCTCCGCCAGGGCGACCAGCAATTCGTCCATGGCGTCTATGCCGAGCTCGGCCAGCAGCGTTGGATAGCGGTCGATGCTCAGGTAGGCGAAGCTGGCCGGCGCTCCCAGTCGGGCGCGCTCCAGGGCATCTTCCAGCAGGTCGAGCATGCGGCTGCGATTGAGCAGGCCGGTCAGGGTGTCCTGGAAGCGCACCTCGCGCAGCTGCTCCTCGAGGGCCTCGGCCGCGGGGGCCACGCGCGCTTCCCGCAGGTGCAGCTGCACGCAGGGTTCGTCGAGATAGATGGCCGGCGTCAGACGCAGGCGCAAGTCGATGGTACTGCCGTCATGGCGGACGCCTTGGCAGTCCAGTTCCAGTGGGCTGGGGTCGTCACGCAGCTGGCGGAAGGCGTCGCGCAGCGCCGGCTGGTCCGCCGCGCCGATCAGATCCATCAGCGGGGTGATTTCCAGATCGTCTGCGGACGGATAGCCCAGGAGCTCCACATAGGCCAGGTTGACGTGGATATGCAGGCCGTCATGGACATAGGCGACCGCATCCACCGCGTTGGCCAGCAGCAGCTGGCAGCGCTGTTCGGCTTCGGCCAGGGCCTGTTCGAGGCGTCGGCGTTCGTGGCGATCGGCCAGATTGCCCAGTTCGCGCAGGCTGGCCAGCAGCAGGTGCTCGTCGTTGTCACTGGCAATGGCATCCCGTGCCCCCTGGCGCAGGGCGGTCAGCACTGCCTCTGAATCACCCTGGGCCACCCGCTGGATGATCGCGAGGTGTGGCACCTGCTGACGCAGACGTTGGAGCACGGCGTGGCTGTCGAGCTCGGGAGACGGTGGGGCGAGGATGGCAAGGTCCCAGGACTGGGACAGGAGTTCGTCGAGACCGGCGGGATCGGCAAGGCGCTGGGCCCGCGCTGCCCGTCCGGCATTGCGGAACAGGCTGACCAGGCGTTCCGCCTCGTTCTGCGATGCTTCGAGCAGCAACAGGCGGATCGCGCTGTGTTCGGCAGCCATGGTCTACTCGCGCCCTGGCGATAACGATAATCCCTGGAAACTACAGAGACTTCCACAACGAGTCAAAGTCTTCTTCCTGGCGCATGCCGCCGCCAGAGCTACCGCCATTGGCCTGGGCGTTGCTCTGCTCCAGCAGGTGGTATTCGAAGACGCTGAAGCTGACGGTCATGCTGCGGCGCCGGTCGAGCATGCCGCGCTGCTCGTTGCCCTGCTGATTGATCTGCACCTTGCTGCCCTCCTGGAAGGGCAGACGCGGCGCGATCAATGTCGGCGCCTGGTCGATGGCCTTGATCTCGGGCAGCAGCAGCGCCCGCAGGTACTGGCTGTTCTGCTCGGCCTTGCGCAACAGTTGCAGCCCACAGGGGCGTGCGGTAGGCGCCAGCAGTTCGACACCCATATGGGTACCACTGCCCGGCACCTGGCGTACCCAGCGCACCACTGCCGGGCCCCAGTTGTGATCGTCGGGCAGGCGCACGCCAAGCAGCTCGCCCGCCTGCAGCTGCTCGGGTACTTCGCCGCTCCAGCTCAGGCAATAGCCGCCCGGACTATGGTTGACCACCTGCACCGCATGGATCGGAAAGGCCGGGCTGGCCGTCTCGCCTTCGCCCGGCAGGACGTCGTAGTGGATTTCTTCCAGGTTCTCGGCATCCCAGTCCAGGGCGTCCGGTGCGCGGGGGGCGGCATCGAAGGCCTGCGACCAGACGTCTTCCTTGGGCTTGGGTGCGAAGGTTTCTGGCGCCGCCACGGCGGACAGCCGCAGGGTGTCGGCGAACACCTGGCCACCCGCGAGCTGGTAGTGCAGGGCGCTCATGCCGATGCAGACCTGCACCTGGCCCTGACCGGGCATGCGTTGGAAGGCGCGATCCGCCTCCTGGCCCCAGGCGCCCACCAGGTGTTGCAGCAGGTCCAGGGACAGATCGCCGTGCACCGGCAGTCGGGCACGCGGCCGTTGTTCCGGGGCCAGGGCGAGGTAGTCTTCGATGGCCTGGACCAGTTGTTGCGGCGCCAGGCCCAATAGGCCGCTGAGATTGGCTTCGCGCAGCAGCGAGCGATAGCGCGGCGGGGCGTCGATCTGTGGCGCCACCACCATCAGGGTGCCGTTCTGCTCGGGGGCCTGCAGGCGGACCAGATTGGCCCAGTCGTCCAGGTGAAGCGTCAACTGGGCGATGTGGCTCTGGCGCAGCTGGTTGCAGCGCGCCGCGCCGAACAGCAGGGCGGCGCAATAGGCCTGGGTGATGGTCTGGCTGCCATCGCCGGGCAGCAGCTCATCGCGAACCTTCTGATTGTGCAGGCCGGTGGTCACGGCCAGCCGATAGAGCTGATGCAGCTCCAGCCAGAGGTTGTCGTGGACCGGCGTATAGAGCTGCGCGGCGCGGATCAGCGGCCCGAGCAGCGCCCGCAGGGCACGCTGGATGGCCATGGCGAGCAGGGCGCTGCGTTCGCCACGCTCGCTTTCCTCGACCACGATCAGCTTGTAGCCGGCAGCCAGCAGGTTCTGCAGCGCCTGGCAGAGATTGGCCACCTTGCGCGAGCGTTCGTCGAGCACGATGGCCTGGTTCAGCACATGGCGCTCGAGCAGCTGGCAGACCCGCTGTACGTCCGGACGCAAGGCCTCGAGCAGGCGCAGGCGGGCCTCTGGCGTCAGGATCAGCCGGTTGAGTTCGAGCAGGCCCTGATAGAGCAGGCGGGCGAACTCGCCCAGCTTGGCCCGTGGTAACTGTTCCAGCCAGCGCTTGAGGCCGGCCGGCGTGGCGTCACAGAACGTCAGGCTGCGCTGATCGGGCGTGGGTACCCGCAACATGAGCTGTGGCCTCTTGCTATCCATTCGCCGCACGCACTCCTGTTTCGATGGGCAATAAACCGCGCATCTAGGCGAGAGGCCCTGGCTCGGAAACGGTGGTCAAGGGGGCGGGCGTGGTCGGAACCCCCAGCAGTTGCCCCATGTTGACGGTAGACAGCGCGCCGAGTTCAGCGGACCAATTCACCGCCTCCGGACCGAACAGCACGATGGCGGTGGAGCCCAGTTTGAAGCGACCCAACTCGTCGCCCGTGCGCAGGGTGATGGGCGCACGAGCCGCTTCGTCGTAGGCGAAACGCTTGAGTTCACGCTTGGGCGGGGTGACCAGACCGGCCCAGACCGTCTCGATGCTGGCGACGATCATGGCGCCGACCAGGATGACCGCCATGGGGCCCACGGCGGTGTCGAAGATGCAGACCACCCGCTCGTTGCGGGCGAACAGCTCGGGCACGTTCTCGGCGGTAAGCTGATTGACCGAGAAGATGCGTCCGGGCACATAGATCATCTCCTTCAGGGTACCGGTGAGCGGCATGTGCACCCGGTGGTAGTCCTTGGGCGACAGATAAATGGTGGCGAAATGGCCGCCCATGAAGGGCGCGGCGCGCAGGCCGTCGCCGCCAAGCAGTTCCAGCAGGCTGTAGCTGTGCCCCTTGGCCTGGAAGATGCGGCCATGCTCGATGCGACCGAGCTGGCTGATGGCGCCGTCGCTGGGGCTGACCACCACGCCGGGCTCGGCTGGCAGCGGGCGGGCACCGGGCTTGAGGGCACGGGTGAAGAAGGCGTTGAAGTTCTCGTAGGCGGTCGGGTCTTCCACCTGCGCCTGGCGCATGTCCACGTCGTAGTGACGGACGAACCAGCGGGTCAGCAGGTTCTTGAACCAGGGCGCGCGGCACTCGGCGAAACCGCCGACCACCCGTGACAGCAGGTGGTGCGGCAGCAGGTGCTGGGCCAGGATGAACAGTCGGTCTTGCAGTTTCATGAGAGGTCCTTGGCAGTCATTCGATGGGCGTGTCGGGGTAGTTGCCCCATTCGCCCCAGGAGCCGGCATAGGCTTTGACACGCGGATAGCCCAGGGCCTTGGCCGCGAGATAGGTGAAGCCGGATCGGTGATGGGTCTGGCAGTGGGTAATGACTTCCTTGTCGCGAGTGATGCCCAGGCGCTCCAGTTCGGCGGCCAGGTCCTCACGGATGCGCAACTGGCGCGCAGCGTCCATGCCGGCGGTCCACTCGAAGTTGATCGCCCCGGGGATATGCCCGCCACGGGCGGTCAGCACCTTCTCGCCGCGATACTCGTCGGCGCCGCGGGCGTCCCAGATCGCCAGGTCCTCGGCGCCGAGCCGGCTCTGCAGGTAGGCGCGACTGGCGGTGGGCTCCTCGTGCAGGGTCAGGGGGACCGGGCTGCCGACCGGGGCAGGGATATCGGTGCTCAGTGGCAGGCCGGCAGCGATCCAGCCCTGGCGACCGCCGTTGAGGTAGTGATAGTGACCGTGACCGATGACGTCGAGCAGCCAGATGAAACGTCCGGCCCAGCCACCGCCTTCATCGTCATAGACCACATAGACGGCTTCGGGGCGCTGGCCCAGTTCGCCGAACAGCTGTTCCAGGTCAGCCTGGGCGGGCAGCAGGCCCGGTGCCGGCTTGGTGCCCAGCTGGGTACGGGCGGGCGCGACATGGCGCGCGCCGGGCAGATGCCCCTCGGCATAGTGGGCGGCGCTGCTGAGATCCACCAGGATGAGTTCGGGCGCATCCAGGCGCGCCGCGAGATCGGCCGGCTCGATCACCAGGGGCAGGGCGGAAAAGGGCATCACAGATTTCCCGTCGGTCCGTAGCAAAGGTGAAGTGTACCGAGGTTGACCGGCCAGCGTCAGGTCGGTCGCACCCTGGAACGATTGGCAAAGGTGGCGATGGCGCGCTCGATGCAGGTGAAGGTCTTGTCCAGCGCGGCGGTTCGCCGCGGGTCCGCCGGCTCCAGTTCGCTGTCCAGGATCGCCAGCAGCACCACCCGTTCGCCAAAGCCCAGGCTGCGCAGCCAAAGCCGCTCATTGCTGAACAACCGGCGCAGATCGGCCGGCAGGTGCGCGGCGAACCGCGTGCGATTGCCTGCGTCGATGCGCAGCTGGCCGGGGCTGCCAAACAGCTTGGCCAGCAGGGGATGGCTGGCGATATCCAGTTGCAGGCCGGGGGCGTCGTCCAGGCCGTGATGCAGCTGGACATTGCCCTTCTGGCCATTGCGATCCGGGGTCAGCAGCAGCAGCCGAGGCAGGCCGCAGGCCACCAGGGCCTGGCGGGCGCAATCGAACAGTTGCGGCAGGGTGGCGAAGGCACTGGGGGTGTGCAGCAGTTGTTCGCAGAGGCCACGCCAGCGTTGCGCCTGGCTTTCGCCTGCGACCTGCACCTTGGGCACCGGTCGCAGGCGGCGCTCGCCCGGTGGCCAGAGCAGCCCTTCGGCGGGATGCCAGAGACCAGGCCGGGCATGGCGCCGGGCGTCCTGCACCGCGAGTTCGTGGCTGCGACTCTGCACCCGCGCCAGGGGCAGCTGGAGATAAAGGGCGCTAAAGCGTTGCCAGCGCAGGGTATGGGCGCCGTCCCAGGCGTGGTGGCTCGCCAGGGCCAGGCCATTGGCGAGAAGGATGGTGTTGCCCGGATGGGTCAGCCAGCGGCGTAGATTGGGATCCTCGTCGAGTCGCTGCTGGTGCTGCAGGGGATCCTCGTCATGGGCGATATGCAGTGCCCTCACCAGCTGGCGACGATCCTCGTCCAGCAGGCGGTAGCCTTCCACGATCCAGTCGGGCAACTGCCAGTGACGGGCCAGCGCCTGGCACAGACGTATCGCCGGTACGCCCAGCAGCTCGCGCTCGACCTTCGGCGCCGGTTCGCCTTCGCCCAGCACTCGGCGTTCCCACTCCTCGAAGAGTTCGGGGTAGCGGGTCACCAGCGGCCAGAGCGGCGCCAGGAAGAGCAGGGCGGCCAGGCGGATGTCCGGCCACAGCCGCGCCAGGGGCACGCCGAACAGGCCCATTCCCAGCGTCATGGCGTGCTGGCTCACCAGGCACAGCTGCCGCAGCGGCCGCGGCAGGCGCTCCTCTGACAGGGTGGGCTGGCGAGCGATCAGGTATTCCGCCGGGCCCAGGCCGACGCGGCCGAGCACGGCTTCGAGGCTGGCCGCGGGATCGCCAAGGCTGGCATGACCGCGATTGGCCTCGCGCAGCAGGGCCAGCGCCAGCGGCGGTGACTCGCAGAGGCGTTCGGCGATTTCATGCAGCGCCAGACGGCCATCGGCCAGGCTGCGGCGCAGGCGCTCCGCGGTGGCGGTCGCCACCGGCAGGCGCACGCCTTCCAGATGTTTGACCCAGTCTTCGACGGTGTTTGGGCGGCTGGACATACGACGGTCGCCTCGAAATTTGATGAAAGGCCTTCAGTCCGGGGCGCCGGGTCCGATAAAGGGGGCGTGAGGGTGAATCCCCGGCTCAATTTTCCTTAGCACACAGTATTCCCAACCATGGCAAAAATCATCGGCATCATCGTGATATTCGCGGCTGTCCTCGGCGGCTACATCCTCGCGCATGGCAAGATCGCCGCGATCATCCAGCCGCTCGAGGTCCTGATCATCGGCGGTGCCGCCCTGGGGGCCTTTCTGCAGGCCAACCCTGGCAGCACCTTCATGCAGGTGTTCAAGAAGTCGCTGAAAATGTTCGGCAATCGCTTCACCCACGCCTTCTACATGGACGTGCTCAAGCTGCTCTACGAAATCCTCAACAAGAGCCGGCGCGAGGGCATGATGTCCATCGAGGCGGACGTCGAGGATCCCAAGGCCAGTCCGATCTTCAGCAAGTTTCCGAACATCCTCAAGGACGAGCGGATGACTGCCTACATCGCCGACTACCTGCGGCTGATGTCCTCCGGCAACATGGCGCCCCACGAGCTGGAAGGCCTGTTCGACATGGAGCTGGCGGGCATCAAGGAGGACCTGGAACATCCTTCCCACGCCGTGTCCCGCCTCGCCGACGGCCTGCCCGGCTTCGGTATCGTGGCCGCGGTACTGGGCATCGTGATCACCATGGGCATGCTTGGCGAGGGCGACCAGGCAGCCATCGGTGGTCACGTGGGCGCGGCGCTGGTAGGTACCTTCCTCGGCATTCTCGCGGCCTACGGCTTCTTCGGCCCGCTGGCGACCTGCCTGGAGCACGACGCCAAGGAAGAACTCAACGTGCTAGAGGCCATCAAGGCCTGCCTGGTGGCCGCCGCCAGCGGCATGCCGCCCACCGTCGCCGTGGAATTCGGTCGCAAGGTGCTGTTCCCGGCGCACCGGCCGTCCTTCAGTGAACTCGAGCAGGCGATGCGGGGCAGCTGATGGACAACAACCAGCCGATCATCGTCAAGCGCATCAAGAAGAGTGCCGCCGGTCACCACGGTGGCGCCTGGAAGATCGCCTTTGCCGACTTCGCGACCGCCATGATGGCGTTCTTCCTGGTGCTCTGGCTGATGTCCTCGGCCACTCCCGAGCAGAAGAAGGCCATCGCTGGCTACTTCCAGGACCCGATCGGCTTTACCGAGAGCGCCAGTCCCTATGTCATCGACCTGGGCGGCACGCCGACACCGGCGCCCGATCGCACCCTGAACCCCGAGATCCAGGCGCAACCGGATTCGACCCAGAACAAGGTCAATCCGGACATGCAGGAGCGTGCCGATCCCAACGAGTCCAATCGCGTCGAGCCCGATCCCACCCAGGCGCTCGATCCGTCCGACAAGCGCCAGCCCAACGACGCCGCGCAGCAGCAGAAGGATGCTGCCAACCAGGCGAAGATGGATCCGAGCCAGGCGGAAAAACTCGCCGAGCAGGTCGAGAAGGAGCGCCTGGAGCTGCTGCTGCAGGAGCTGCAGAACAAGATCGAGCAGAATCCGGAGTTGCAGAAGTTCAAGGACCAGATCCTGCTGGAGATCACCCAGGATGGCCTGCGCATCCAGATCGTCGACGCCGACAACCGGCCGATGTTCGACTCCGGCAGTCCGCGGCTGAAGTCCTACTTCGAGGACATCCTGCTGGCCATGGCCGACACCATTCGCCAGGTCCCGAACAAGATCAGCATCAGCGGCCATACCGATGCGGCGCGCTACAACGGCAAGGGCGACTTCAGCAACTGGGAGCTGTCCGCCGGCCGAGCCAACGCAGCGCGGCGGGCACTGATCGCGGGCGGCTATCCGGAAGACCAGGTGGCGCGGATCGTCGGCTATGCCTCTTCGGCACCCTTCGATCGCGAGCATCCGCTCAATCCGGTCAACCGCCGCATCGACATCATCGTGCTGACCAAGAAGGCACAACAGGCCATCGAAGGACGGGCCGGGGGCAATCAGGCACCCAAGCCCGCGGCCGGCTCAGCGCCAGCCGCCAGTCGGAGCGGAGTCTCCAGTGGCGGCGTTTCCGCCACCGGCAACCTGGCCCAACCTATCAATAACGCGGCTTTCAAGCAGCAGGTCAACGCCTTCGATGCCGGCGTCATCCAAGGCAAGCCCTGAGCGGCGGCCCCGATCGATAGGAAAATTCGCTGCTAGCGTTCGGTTTTTTCGTCCGTTGCGGCGCGGATGGGTCGTTATGCTGCAGGGGTTTCATGCTGGATCGGGCACCTTGCGCCCTGGCGCGCGGTCTCTCGATCTCCGATCCCCCTGCAGGAGCCTCATGATGAGCAATGCCTTTATCGACACCATCAAGCGCCGCCGTAGCCAATACGCGCTGGGCAAGAACCTGCCGCTGGCCCAGGATCAGGTCACCGCGCTGATCCAGGAAGCGGTCAAGCTGTCGCCGTCCGCCTTCAACTCGCAGAGCGCGCGGGCGGTGATCCTGTTCGGCGCCGAGAGCGACAAGTTCTGGGGCTTCGTCATGCAGGCGCTGCGGCAGATCGTGCCGGCCGACGCCTTCGCCGCTACCGAAGGCAAGATCAACAGCTTCTCGGCCGGCGCCGGCACCGTGCTGTTCTACGAGGATCGGCATGTCGTTGCCGGCCTGCAGGACAAGTATCCCGCCTATGCCGACAACTTCCCCATCTGGTCGGAGCAGGCCAGCGGCATCGCCCAGTTCTCGGTGTGGACCGCCCTGGCCAATGCCGGCATCGGTGCCAGCCTGCAGCACTACAATCCGCTGCCCGACGCCCTGACCGCTGCCGAGTGGCAATTGCCCGACACCTGGCACCTGCGCGCCCAGATGCCCTTCGGCTCCATCGAAGGCGACTTCCCCGAGAAGGGCTTCATGGACGATGCCGAGCGTTTCCGCGTCTTTGGCTGATAGTCGTCGATCGATAAAAAACGCCGGGCTTGCCCGGCGTTTTCGTCAGTAGCGCGATTCGCCTTCGAGGCTAGCCAGGATATGCCGGTAACTGGCCATTCGCTGCGGATGGATATCACCGCGTTCCAGGGCGGCGAGCAGGGCGCAGCCGGGTTCGCGCTCGTGCTTGCAGTCGCGAAAGCGGCAGTGGCCCAGGTAGTCGCCGAATTCCTTGAAGCCAGCCTCGACGTCGTCGCGGCTGACGTGGCTGAGGCCGAATTCGCGGATGCCGGGCGAATCGATCAGGTCGCCGCCATTGGGGAAGTGGAAGAGCCGGGCGGTGGTGGTGGTGTGGGTACCCTTGTTGGTCAGCTCGGACAGCGGCCCGACGCGCGTATCGACGCCCGGCAGCAGGGCGTTCACCAGCGACGACTTGCCCACGCCGGATTGGCCGACGAAGACACTGACGTGCTCATCCAGGGCGCTCTTGAGCTGGTCCATGCTCAGGCCGTTGTGGGCCGACACCTCCAGCAGCGGATAGTCCAGCTCGCGGTAGATGCCCAGCAGGTCGTCCAACGCCGCGCCGTTGTGCTCGTCGATCAGGTCGGCCTTGTTGAGCAGCAGCAGCGGCTGGATGCCGGCATGCTCGGCGGCCACCAGGTAGCGGTCGATGAGATTGGCGTGGGGCGTGGGCAGCGGGGCGAAGACGATCACCAGGCGGTCGACGTTGGCCGCCACCGGCTTGAGCTGACCGCGCATGTCCGGCCGGCAGATCTCCGAACGGCGCGGCAACTGGGCGACGATGACGCCATTGCCCTGGATGCCGGCGCGAAACACCACCTGGTCGCCCGTGACGAGAGTCGGCAGGTTGGCGCGCAGGTGGCAGCGCTGCAGCCGACCTTCGCCATCTTCGACCTCCACCTGAACGCCGAAGTGGGCGATCACCTGGCCCTGTTGTTCCGGGCCCAGATCGCCGCCTTCCAGTTCGTCGACCAGCTTGGATTCGCGCTTTTCCGCGCGAGCAGCGCGTTCAGTCTGGATTTTTTCGATCCGCCAGCTCTGGCGACGGGTCAGGTGGCGTTTGGCCATGGGAAGTCCGCAGGTTTCAGGGTCGAGGAGTCTAGCATTGGCCGCCTCTCGCGGATTACCTAAACTTGGCACACCTCGTCGCTCTGGAGCCCCCATGCTGGCCCATCTCGCCTCGCGCTATCCCCTGTTGCTGGCCGTGCTGGTGCAACTGGCCGCCTTGGTGCTGGCGGTCGTCGGTATCCGACTGTGGGCCGGCTTCACCGGCCAGCGGCCGTCGCTGCTGCTGCTGGTGTGCCTGCAGGCGGTGCTGGCGGCGCTGCTGGGCGAGCGCCTGGGCCTGGCGCGCTGGTGGGTCTTCATCAATCTGCTGTTCGCTCCGGCGCTCTACCTGGTCAGTGGTCGCGGCCTGTCGGCGGGTATCGCCGCGCTCGGCTTCCTGCTGCTGCTGTTGCTGAACTGGAACAGCCTGCGCGAGCGGGTGCCGCTCTATCTCACCGGACGCCAGACCCGCGAGCGGCTGGCCGAACTGCTCGCCGAGCGCGAGCCGACCTTTCGCTTCGTCGACCTCGGCTGCGGCCTGGGCGACACCCTGGTCGACCTGTCACGGCGCTTTCCGCAGGCCACCTTCGTTGGCGTGGAGACGGCGCCGCTTAGCTTCGCCCTGGCCTGGCTGCGCTGCCTGCCGCGGCGCAACTGTCAGGTGCGCTATCGCGATCTCTGGCGGGTGGAGCTGGGCGAGTTCGACGTCGTCTATTGCTTTCTCTCCCCGGCGCCCATGCCACGCCTGGGCGACAAGGCTCGCACGGAGCAGCGGGCCGGCAGCTGGCTAATCAGCAACACCTTCGAGATTCCCGGCCAGCCAGCGGACAGGGTGCTGGAAGTAGGCGACCTGCGTGGCAGCCGGCTGCTGCTCTGGCGCCGGTAGGTGCGCGGCAGGCGCACTGCTACACTGGTGCCATCATCAAGGAGTTCACCATGACCACCCCCAATCCGCAGCACCTGATCTGGATCGACCTGGAAATGACCGGCCTGGATCCGGATCGGGACGTGATCATCGAGATGGCCACCATCGTCACCGACAGCGATCTCAATGTGCTGGCCGAGGGGCCGGTGCTGGCCATCCATCAGTCGGACGAGATTCTGGCCGGCATGGACGAGTGGAACACCCGTCAGCACGGTGGTTCGGGGCTGACCCAGCGGGTGCGCGAGAGCACCGTCGATACCGCCCAGGCCGAGGCCCTGACCCTGGAATTCCTGCAGCAGTGGGTGCCCAAGGGCAAATCGCCGATCTGCGGCAACAGCATCTGCCAGGATCGTCGCTTTCTCTATCGCCGCATGCCGGAGCTGGAAGCCTACTTCCACTACCGCAACCTGGACGTCTCCACCCTCAAGGAGCTGGCCGCGCGCTGGGCGCCCCATGTGCGTGACGGCGTGAAGAAGAGCGGCAGTCACCTGGCGCTGGACGACATCCGCGATTCCATCGCCGAGCTGCGTCACTACCGCGAGCACTTCATCAAGGTCTGATGGCCGCGCAGCCGTGCTGCTGTCCATCCTCTATCTGATCGCCATCACCGCCGAGGCCATGACCGGCGCCCTGTCCGCCGGTCGCCGCGGCATGGACCTGTTCGGCGTGGCGCTGATCGCCAGCGTCACCGCCCTGGGCGGCGGCTCGGTGCGCGATGTCCTGCTGGGGCACTATCCGCTCGGCTGGGTGAAGCACCCGGAGTACCTGGCGCTCACCGTCGGTGCGGGCCTGGCCACCGTGGCCATCGCCCGGGTCATGCGCTATCTGCGCCGGCTGTTCCTGGTACTCGACGCCCTGGGCCTGGTGGCCTTTACCGTGATCGGCTGTCAGGTGGCCCTGGAGATGGGCCTGAGTCCGGCCATCGTCATCGTCAGCGGTACCCTCACCGGCACCTGCGGCGGCATCCTGCGCGACATCCTCTGCAACGACGTGCCCCTGATCCTCAGGCGCGAGCTCTATGCCAGCGTGGCGGTGCTGTCCGCCGGTTGCTATCTGCTTTGCCGTCAATGGCTGAGTGAGGAGCAGGCGCTGCTCATCACCCTCGGCGCCGGACTGCTGCTGCGCCTCTTGGCGCTGAGATTCAACTGGCAGATGCCTACCTTCAGCTATCCGGACGATCCCCACGGCTAGGGCAGTGACAGATTGCGCGCCACTTCGCTAAAACCCTTGTCCTAGAGACTTTTGTGCGGCATTTTCAGGCGCCCAGTTACCGATAGGGAGATCGGTCATGTCTGGAAAACCTGCTGCGCGCCTGGGCGACGCCGTCGCCTGCCCCAAATGTGGGGCCACCGCCCTGGTTCAGGGCTCCTCCGATGTCTCTTTCGATGGCCTGCCTGCCGCGACCCTCGGCCACGCCTGTGGCTGTGGCGCGGCGCTGAGCGCTGCGGTCATCTCCAACGTACTCATCAACGGCCAACCGGCGGCGGTGCTCGGCAGCCTTACCAGCCATGGCGGCGTGGTGATTGGCGGCTCGGGCAGCGTCATCATCGGCCTGGATGCGGGTGGTGCGGCCAAGGGTGCCTGCGCGAGCCGTGCAGGCACTACCGGCCTGGCACCGGGGCAGGGCAAGCCTTCGGCGCTGCGCGACCGGGAGCGACAGGGTATCGAGGGGCCTGCCAAACACCCGGAAGGCGCACCCGTCGCCAGGGACGAAGTCGCCGAACAGGCGGAACGTCCGCTAGAACAGCGCATCACCCTGCGCATCGGCGTCTTCTTCGACGGCACCGGCAACAACCTCTTCAACGCCGCCACCGGTGCCGCCTGCCGGGCGGAAGAGCAGGGCTTTCGCCAGGATCAAGCGGAGAGCATCGCCCGGTACTGCAAGAAGTTCATGCTCGACCCCGATAGCAGTTACGCCAATGCTGATACGAATATCGTGCGATTGTATCGGCTCTACCAAGACGATACCCAGCGCGCCGTTGAGCAAGATGAAAGGTCAGCGGCTATTCCGGTCTATATCGAAGGTATCGGCACTCGAGCCAGACAACCTGATAGCGCTTTCTCCATGGGGACGGGCATGGGTGCCAGTGGTGTGCTGGGGTGCGTTCAGAATTTTCCCGCAGCCTTCGCCAAACAGTACGTGCTGTTCCAGCGCAACAACCCCGATATTATTATCGAAGCGATCAAGTTCGATCTCTTTGGGTTCAGCCGAGGCTCTGCAGCCGCGCGACACTTCGCCAACGAGGTGCTCAAGCCCGGTGGCGGTATTGCTGCGACAGGTTTGGCCAAGTGCTTTTCGTGGCAGAGCGCCATGGTCAAACTCAACTTTATCGGCCTGTTCGATACCGTGACGGCGGTAGCGGACCTCAGGCGTGGCGACTTTACCCCGACCAATATCGCCAACCCCGGCGTCAACCTCTATCTGCCGGCAGGGTGCGCAGCCAAGGTGGTGCACCTAGTTGCTCGTGACGAGCACCGGCGTAACTTCGCCCTTACCAGTGTTGCGCCCCAGCATCAAGAAATTGCCTTGCCGGGTGCTCATGCCGACTTAGGTGGGGGCTATGCGCTCGAGATGACCGAACGCCTACTCTTGACCCGGCCGCGCGCCTCTCGCGAGCGCTATGGTACCGACAGTCATGCGGCCTGGAGTTATCGCCAGGCCCAAATCGAGCTAGCGCAGTTTCAACGAGAGCCTTGGTATGAACCGGGCGCCACTACATTAGAAATTGATACCTGGCGCAATAACTTGCCACGAACCCGCGGCAATCTGCCAGAAACCGAAGTTATCGCCGCGATCCGCCTGGAACGCCGAGTTCGCGGCGAGCTGTCGTTGATTTACTTACGCATCATGCATCGACTCGCTATTGATCATGATGTAGCTCTTTCTCCGATTCCCATGACCGCAGCCTTAGCGATTCCTGATGAATTACAAGGTATCGCGGCTAAGTTGCAGGCCTACGCGCAGGGTGCTCCATTACATATCGACCAGGCCGAGGCCCGCCTGCTGTTCGGTCGTTATGTGCATCTTTCCGCTCACTGGAACGCGCTATTGGGTAAAGATCGTAGTGATCTGGCCATCTTCTTCGTCAATGCCCCTACGGCGACTGGTCGCCGCAACGTCTATCCCAACCGTCCCCAAGCAGGCTATCCCGAATGAGCCGTTGGCTGCTGTACCTCATCCTGGCGTTTGGTTTGGCTAGCTGCCAATCCAATGCCACGCCCAAATCCAAGTTGCCCTATGACGCCTGGTACCTGGGCTTTTTGGCACCCAACTACATGCAGATCTGGCTGGAGCAGGCCAATGTCAGCGACATCAACGGCCGCTTTTTCCCCAATGCCATGGGCGGTGTGGTGGCTATGGGGCAACCTGCGAGTCTATCGGCAACTGCCAAGGGCTGGCCTAGGAGGATCGGTTCGGGTAAAGGCCGCTACATGACTGGATTAGATTTGCCCTATATGGTTGCTGTGCGCTGGCAATCCCTAGTCGAGCCCCAGACCTATCAGGCGATATTTGCGATTCCTCCCTGGGCGCGGGAGAAGATGGTCGAACGTATTTCAGGCCAGTGCCCGAGTGGCTACCAATTCGATTATCGTGAGTCCCTCACCATCGGGCTAGCACCGGGTGGTGTCGTCAAGGTATGGATCATGGGCCCTTGCCTGGATCCCATTGAGGTCTTGACTCTGCAGGCCGAGGTCGAGCCTAAGGGGCCTGATCAGGGCCGCATGAACGGCCAATACGCCCTGCCGCTGACCGAGGTCACCAAGGCTTATATCGACAAGTACGGCGTCCCCTACGGCAGTTGGTGGGCGCCGATCCCTTACACCACGGTTGGGCCATGAAAAGTTGGGCAATGAGTCGCTGGCTGCTGTCTATCGTCCTGCTACTGGGCCTGGCAGGTTGTCAGTCTGACGCCGCGAACAAGCTGCCCTATGATGCCTGGTACCTGGGCTTTCTAGCGCCCAACTACATGGAAGTCTGGTTGGAGCAAGTCAATATTGGTGATAACAGCGGGCGCATCTTTCCCAATGCCATGGGGGGAGTAGTGTCTTATGGCAAACCTGAAAATCTGGCGATTCGCGCAGAGGGTTGGCCAGAAAGAATCGGCTCAGGCAAAGGCCGGACTCTGACCGGCCTGGATCTGCCCTATGTCGTATCCCTACGCTGGCAATCCATGGTCGAACCTCAAACCTATCACGCGCTTTTCACCATCCCTGATTGGGCCAGGGAAAAAATGGTCGAGCGTCTACCAGCCGAGTGTCCGGTCAGTGGTCGCACCTCGGATTATCGTAAGGACCTTACCATCGGCTTGGCGCCCGGCGGGGTGGTCAAGGTCTGGATTATGGGTCCCTGCCTCGATCCCATCGAAGTCATGACCCTCCAGGCCGAAATCGAGCCCAAAGGTCCCTACGGAGGCAAATCCAACGGCAAGTACCGACCGCTGTCGCCGGTGGTCAAAAGCTATGTCGACACGTACGGCGTGCCCTATGGCAGCTGGTGGGCGCCGATTCCCTACACCACGGTAGGGCCATGAAAAGTTGGGCGATGAGTCGCTGGTTGTTGGCTATTGGCCTGCTACTGAGCCTAGCGGGTTGTCAGTCTAACGCCGCGAACAAGCTGCCCTATGACGCCTGGTACCTGGGCTTTCTGGCGCCCAACTACATGGAGGTCTGGCTAGAGCAGGCAAATGTTGGAGACAACAGTGGGCGTATCTTTCCCAATGCCATGGGGGGATTAGTCGCCATGGGCGAGCCAGCCAGCCTATCGGCTACCGCCAGAGGCTGGCCTAAAAGGATCGGCTCCGGTGCCGGCCGTAACCTAACCGGCTTAGATCTACCTTACGTCGTCTCCTTACGCTGGCAATCCATGGTCGAGCCTCAAATCTATCACGCGCTGTTCACCATCCCTGATTGGGCCAGGGAAAAAATGGTCGAGCGTCTACCAGCCGAGTGTCCGGTCAGTGGTCGCACCTCGGATTATCCTAAGGACCTTACTATCGGCCTGGCGCCCGGCGGGGTGGTCAAGGTCTGGATCATGGGTCCCTGCCTCGATCCCATCGAAGTCCTGACCCTCCAAGCCGAGATCGAACCCAAGGGGCCCTATGGCGGCAAATCCAACGGCAAGTATCGGCCGCTGTCGCCGGTGGTCAAAAGCTATGTCGATAAGTACGGCGTGCCCTATGGCAGTTGGTGGGCGCCGATTCCCTACGCCACGGTAGGGCCATGAAAAGTTGGGCGATGAGTCGCTGGTTGTTGGCTATTGGCTTGCTACTGAGCCTGGCGGGTTGTCAGTCTGACGCCGCGAACAAGCTGCCCTATGACGCCTGGTACCTGGGCTTTCTGGCGCCCAACTATATGGAAGTTTGGCTGGAGCAAGCCAACATTGGCGACAACAGTGGGCGTATCTTTCCCAATGCCATGGGGGGAGTGGTCGCCATGGGGCAACCGGCTAGCCTATCGGCTACCGCCAAAGGCTGGCCCAGGCGAATCGGCTCAGGCAAAGGCCGGACTCTGACCGGCCTTGATCTGCCCTACGTCGTCTCCCTACGCTGGCAATCCATGGTCGAGCCCCAGACCTATCACGCGCTTTTCACCATCCCCGATTGGGCCAGGGAAAAGATGGTCGAGCCTATCCCGGGCCAGTGTCCGAGCGGCTACCACTTCGACTATCGCGAAGCCCTCACCATCGGCCTGGCGCCCGGCGGGGTGGTCAAGGTCTGGATCATGGGTCCCTGCCTCGATCCCATCGAAGTCCTGACCCTCCAAGCCGAGATCGAACCCAAGGGGCCCTATGGCGGCAAATCCAACGGCAAGTATCGGCCGCTGTCGCCGGTGGTCAAAAGCTATGTCGACAAGTACGGCGTGCCCTACGGCAGCTGGTGGGCACCGATCCCTTACACCACGGTAGGGCCATGAAAAGTTGGGCGATGATTCGCCGGCTGCTGTCAATCGCCCTGCTCATAAGTCTGGCAGGTTGCCAGTCTGGCGCCGCGAACAAGCTGCCCTATGACGCATGGTACTTGGGCTTTTTGGCACCCAACTACATGCAGGTCTGGCTAGAGCAAGCCAATATCAGTGACATCGACGGCCGCTTTTTTCCCAATGCCATGGGCGGGGTGGTTGCCATGGGACAGCCAGCAAGTCTGTCGGCTACCGCCAAAGGGTGGCCTAAAAGAATCGGATCGGGCAAAGGCCGCTACATGACCGGTTTGGATCTGCCTTACATGGTCGCTGTGCGCTGGCAATCCTTGGTTGAGCCCCTGACCTATCAGACGGTATTCGCCATTCCCGCCTGGGCGCGGAAAAAAATGCTCGAACGCTTGCCAGCCGAGTGTCCGGTCAGTGGTCGCACCTCGGATTATCGTAAGGACCTTACCATCGGCTTGGCGCCCGGCGGGGTGGTCAAGGTCTGGATCATGGGGCCGTGCCTGGATCCCATCGAAGTCCTGACCCTCCAAGCCGAGATCGAGCCCAAGGGGCCCTATGGCGGCAAATCCAACGGCAAGTACCGGCCGCTGTCGCCGGTGGTCAAAAGCTATGTCGACAAGTACGGCGTCCCCTACGGCAGCTGGTGGGCACCGATCCCCTACACCACGGTAGGGCCCTGAACGTCTAGCCTGCCGCTCAGGCCTCGCCGTGCCGCTGCAGCGCCCATTCCACGTGCTCACGCACCAGGGGAGAGGGATGCTCGCGCTGCAGCTTCAGGGCTTCCAGCACCGGGATGCTGGTCGGCGCATTGCCCAGGCCCACGGCCAGGTTACGCAGCCAGCGCTCGTAGCCGGCGCGGCGTAGCGGCGAGCCTTCGGTGCGACTGAGGAATTCGGCTTCGGTCCAGCGAAAGAGCTCGGCCAGGCTGGCGCTGTCCAGGCTGTGGCGTGGCTTGAAGTCGCCTTCGGCGGTGGGCTTGGCGAAGCGATTCCAGGGGCAGACCAGCTGGCAGTCGTCGCAGCCAAACACCCGATTGCCGATCAGTGGCCGCAGCTCCAGCGGGATGGAGCCCTTGAACTCGATCGTCAGGTAGGAGATGCAGCGCCGGGCGTCGAGCTGATAGGGGCCGACGAAGGCCTGGGTCGGGCAGATATCCAGGCAGGCGTGGCAGGTGCCGCAGTGGTCGCGCGGGGTGGGCTCGTCGACCGGCAGGGGCACGTCGACGAAGAGTTCGCCCAGAAAGAACCAGCTGCCGGCCTTGCGATTGAGCACCAGGGTGTTCTTGCCGATCCAGCCCAGTCCGGCCTGTTCGGCGATGGCTTTTTCCAGCACCGGCGCGCTGTCGACGAAGGCGCGATAGCCGAAGGGACCGATCTCCCCCTGGATACGCTCGGCCAGCTGCTGCAGGCGCTTGCGGATCAGCTTGTGGTAATCGCGGCCCAGGGCGTAGCGCGAGATATAGGCCGCAGTGCCGTCGGCCAGGCGTTCGCTCATGCGGGTGTCGCCGGGAAGGTAGTCCATGCGCAGGGACACGACCCTCAGGGTCCCCGGGACCAGCTCGGCCGGTCGCGAACGTTTGCTGCCGTGCGCGGCCATATAGTCCATCTCGCCGTGGAAACCGGCGGCCAGCCAGCGCTCCAGATATTCCTCGTGACGTGCCAGATCCAGCCCGGCGATGCCGGTCTGCTGAAAGCCCAGTTCCCGACCCCATGCTTTGATGAGGTCGGCCAGGGCGGCGAGATCGAGGGCGACAGCGGACATCGAAGGGAATGCGCAGGCAGGAGGGCCGCCTATTTTGCCAGACTCCGGAGGCTTTCCCAGCATGCACGACGAACTGCCGTTCCAGCTCTACAGCGCCAAGCAGGTGCGGGATCTCGATGCCCAACTGATCGCCGGCGGGCTGCCCGGTCTCGAATTGATGCGCCGCGCGGCTGCCGCGGCCTGGCGCTCACTGCGCCATGGCTGGCCTCACGCCGGCGCGCTCTGCGTACTGGCGGGCGGCGGCAACAACGCCGGTGACGGCTATCTGGTCGCCAGCCTGGCGCGCAAGGCCGGGTGGCAGGCACGCGTCTGGTACCTGGCCGAGCCAGCCGGACTCAAGGGCGACGCCGCCCTGGCCCATGCCGAAGCCCTGGCTGCCGGGGTGGACATCCAGCCCTGGCGCGCGGACGCACCGCTGGACGGCGTGGTGGTCGATGCCCTGCTGGGGACCGGCCTCAAGGACGCGGCGCGCGAGCCCTATGCCAGCGCCATTGACCGGGTCAACGCCAGCGAATTGCCGGTGGTGGCCATCGACCTTCCCTCCGGGCTGGATGCCGACACCGGTGCCGCGGCGGGTGCCCTGGTGCGCGCCGACCTGACCATCACCTTCATCGGTCTCAAGCTCGGACTGTTCACCGGCAAGGGGCCGGATCACGTCGGCAGCCTGGTGTTCGAGCCCTTGATCGAAGAACCGCAGAATCCCGCCCACGCTACCGCACAGCGTCTGGCGCCCGGTAACCTGCCGCGGCTGGCGGCGCGACCGCTCAATGCGCACAAGGGGCAATACGGCCATCTGCTGGTGATTGGCGGCGATGAAGGCACCGGGGGTGCGGCCATCATGACCAGCGAGGCGGCGCTACGCTGCGGCGCGGGCATGCTCAGCCTGGCGACCCGGCCGTCCAACGTCACCGCGGTTCTGGCGCGGCGCCCAGAAGTCATGGTCGCCGGGGTGCATTCCAGTTTCGCTGTGCTGGAGCTAGCCAAGAAGGCCGATGTGCTTGCCGTCGGCCCGGGCCTGGGGCAGGGCGCCTGGGGCAAGGCGCTGGCCAGTGCGGCCGCGACGCTGGACGTCGCCCAGGTCTGGGACGCCGATGCCCTCAATCTGCTGGCCGCCGGGGTGGTCGAGTCACCGCGCGGCTCTTGGGTGATGACACCCCATCCGGGCGAGGCGGCGCGGCTGCTGGATGTCTTGATCAAGGACATCGAAGCCGATCGTCCCGGCAGCGCCCGCGAACTGGCTCGTCGCTACGGCGGCGTGGCACTGCTCAAGGGCTTCGGCACCCTGATCGCCCATCCGGATGGGCGCATGGCGCTGTGCGGCGAAGGCCATCCGGCGATGGCTACCGGTGGCCTGGGGGACATTCTCACCGGTATCATCGCCGCCCTGCTGGGGCAGGGGCTGCCCCCCTTCGAGGCCGCCTGCCTGGGCGCCTGGCTGCACGGTCGTGCCGGTGCCGAGCTGGGTCGCCAGGGCCGCGGTCTCGCTGCCAGCGATCTGCCCCCGGTCGCCCGCCAGTTGCTTGAGGAACTCCAGCCATGCCTGAACTGACCCTGCACGCCGCCGACGAAGACGCCATGTATGCCCTGGGTGCCCGCCTGGCCCAGGCCAGCGGCGGTCGTGGTGTGCTCTATCTGCACGGCGACCTGGGCGCCGGCAAGACCACGTTGTCGCGCGGCATCCTGCGTGGCCTCGGCCATGCCGGAGCAGTCAAGAGCCCCACCTTCACCCTGGTCGAGCCCTATGAGCTGACCAGCGGCGCGGTCTATCACTTCGATCTGTATCGCCTGGCCGATCCGGAAGAGCTGGAGTTCATGGGGATTCGCGACTACTTCACACCCGAGGCCTTGTGCCTAGTGGAATGGCCCGAGCGCGGCCAGGGCGTTTTGCCAAAGCCGGACCTGGACATTACCATTACGCCACGCGCCGACGGTCGTGATCTGCGCCTGGTTAGCCAGGGGGCTCACGGTGAGGCCTGGTGCGCCGCCCTCGCGCCCTAGGCTTGTCTGAAAAGGCCTGCGCTCGGTCAGGCGGTGTTGAAAATCAGTTCGGAATGCTCATTTACTCTTCGTAAACTTCGCTTCCTCACTGATTTTTTTCTTGGCTGACCTTCGCTCGGCGACTTTTCAAACACGCCTTAGGCGCCGATCCTCGTTCTCCAGCTATACGGTCGCAGGCATGCGCAAGCGTTTTTTCAGGTCGGGACTCGGCCTGTTGTTGTTGATCCTCAGTAGTCAGCTGCTGGCCGCCACCCAGATCAAAGGCATGCGCGTCTGGCGCGCGCCTGACAATACCCGTCTGGTGTTCGACCTGACCGGTCCGGTCAAGGCCAGTGTCTTCACCCTCAGTGCCCCGGACCGCATCGTCATCGACCTGTCCGGCGCGCAGCTCGACGGTGGCTTGAACGAAAAGCCCCTGCGCAACACCCCGGTCACCGGGCTGCGGGCGGCCCAGCGCTCCCCGGGCGAGGTGCGCCTGGTGCTGGACACCAAGGGCGCCCTGACGCCCAAGAGCTTTACCCTGGCGCCCAACAAGGAATACGGCAATCGCCTGGTGGTCGATCTGTACGACCAGGGCACCGACCCTGCCACCAGCGATATTCCCGCCACCGTTACGCCCAACCTGCCGGCCACCCCGGTCACCCCCGCCCAGCCGGCGACGCGCCTGCCGGCCAGTCCCAGTGGCAAGCGCGACGTGGTGGTGGTCATTGATCCCGGCCACGGCGGCGAAGACCCGGGCGCCATAGGTCGCGGCCGGCTCTACGAGAAGAACGTGGTGCTGGCCATTGCCAAGCAGCTGCAGGCCAATCTCAACCGGCAGAAGGGGTTCCGTGCCGAGCTGACCCGCACCAGCGACTACTTCATTCCGCTGCGGCAGCGGCAGGTCATCGCCCGCAAGAAGGGCGCCGATCTGTTCATTTCCATCCATGCCGACTCGGCGCCCAGCGCCAGCGCCGAGGGTGTCACCGTCTTCGCCCTGTCCCAGCGTGGAGCCACTTCCGAGGCCGCGCGCTGGCTGGCCGATGCGGAAAACCGCTCCGACCAGGTCGGTGGGGTGTCCGATGCCCTGGACAACAAGGATCCCATGCTCGCCGGGGTGCTCATGGACCTGTCCATGACCGCCACCGTGGCCTCCAGCCTGGAGGTCGGCCAGACTATCCTCGGTCAGGTCGGGCGCGCCACCAAGCTCCTGCATTCGCGGGTGGAGCAGGCCGGCTTCATGGTGCTGAAGTCGCCGGATATCCCCTCGATTCTGGTGGAGACCGGCTTCATCACCAATGCCAATGAGTCGGCAAAGCTGGCCAGTCCCGCGCATCAGGGCCTGCTCGCCCGGCAGATCCAGGCCGGTATCGTGCAGTACTTCCAGCACCGCCCGCCGCCAGGTACCTACCTGGCCTGGCAGCGCGAGCAGCGGGGCGGCAAGGTCGGCATCGTGCGCGGCATCGACCAGCATCGCGTACAGCCCGGCGAGAGCCTGAGCCTGATCGCACGCCGCTATGACGTCGATCTGAGTACCCTGCGCGCCGCCAATCGGCTCAAGGGCGACCGCATCCGCTCCGGCCAGGTCCTGACCATCCCCACCCACGAACTGGCGGCCAGCAATGACTGAACCCCGGCGCATCCAGCTGCTCAGCCCGCGGCTGTCCAACCAGATCGCTGCCGGCGAGGTGGTCGAACGGCCTGCCTCGGTGGCCAAGGAGTTGCTGGAGAACAGCCTGGACGCGGGTGCTCGGCGTATCGACGTCGAGGTGGAGCAGGGCGGGGTCAAGCTGCTGCGTATCCGCGACGACGGCCATGGCATCCCGGCGGACGACCTGCCGCTGGCCCTGGCGCGCCACGCCACCAGCAAGATCTACCACCTGGACGAACTGGAAAGTGTCACCAGCCTGGGCTTTCGCGGCGAAGCCCTGGCCTCGGTCAGCTCGGTCTCGCGCCTCACCCTGACCTCGCGCTACCGGGGCGAGGACCAGGCCTGGCAGGTGGAGACCGAAGGCCGCGAGATGCAGCCGCGGGTACAGCCCGCCGCCCATCCCCAAGGCACCTCGGTGGAGGTGCGCGACCTCTTCTTCAACACTCCAGCGCGACGCAAATTCCTGCGCGCCGAGAAGACCGAATTCGATCACCTGCAGGAAGTGGTGCGGCGCCTGGCGCTGGCCCGCTTCGACGTGGGTTTTCACCTGAGGCACAACGGCAAGAGCGTGCTGGCGCTGCATCCGGCCGGCGATCCGCAGAGCCAGGGCCGCCGGGTCGGCGCGGTCTGCAGCCCAGCCTTTCTCGAACAGGCCCTGCCGCTGGAGCACGAGCGCAACGGCCTGCGCCTCTGGGGCTGGGTCGGTCTGCCGACCTTCTCCCGCAGTCAGGCGGATTTGCAGTACTTCTACGTCAATGGCCGCATGGTGCGCGACAAGCTGGTCGCCCATGCGGTGCGCCAGGCCTATCGCGATGTTCTCTACAACGGTCGTCACCCGGCCTTCGTGCTGTTCCTCGAAGTGGATCCGGCGACGGTGGACGTCAATGTCCATCCCACCAAGCACGAGGTGCGCTTCCGCGACAGCCGCCAGGTGCACGACTTCCTCTACGGCACCCTGCACCGCGCCCTGGGCGACATCCGCCCGGACGACCAGCTCGCCGTGGTGGCGCCCACGGCGCCGGCGCCCCTGAGTGGTCCGGCCGCCGGTGAATTCGGTCCCCAGGGCGAGATGCGCCTGGCCGCCGCCGTCTTGCACGACAGTCCTGCGCCGCCTGCCCAGCCTTTCGCCAATGGTAGCGGATCGGGTGGCGCTGCGCATTACGCGCCTACCCCGCAGCCCTATGCGGGCGCGCCGGTGGCCGAGGTGCAGAGCGCCTACAAGGCCTTTTTCGCGCCGCTGCCACAGGGTGCCGAGGCTGCGTCCCTGCCGGCAGAGCAGGGCGACGTCCCCCCGCTGGGCTATGCCCTGGCCCAGCTCAAGGGCATCTACATCCTGGCCGAGAACGCCCAGGGCCTGATCCTGGTGGACATGCACGCCGCCCACGAACGCATCACCTACGAGCGCCTCAAGGTGGCCATGGCCAGCGAAGGCCTGCGCGGCCAGCCGCTGCTGGTGCCGGAATCTTTGGCGGTCAGCGAGCGTGAGGCCGACTGCGCCGAAGAACACGGCCAGTGGTTCGAGCGCCTCGGCTTCGAACTGCAGCGCCTGGGCCCCGAAACCCTGGCCATCCGCCAGATCCCCGCGCTGCTCAAGCAGGCTCAGGCCGCGCGGCTGGTGCAGGATGTACTCGCCGATCTGCTCGACTATGGCACTAGTGATCGTATCCAGGCGCACCTCAACGAATTGCTCGGCACCATGGCCTGCCACGGCTCGGTGCGCGCCAACCGCCGGCTGACCCTGCCGGAGATGAATGCCTTGCTGCGTGACATGGAAACCACCGAGCGCAGCGGCCAGTGCAACCACGGCCGTCCCACCTGGGCCCAGCTCAGCCTGGACGATCTGGACAAACTCTTCCTGCGCGGCCGTTGACCGCTCCGCCGCGTGCTATGCGGCGCCCTTCGAGACTCCCTCATGACCGCCCCCCTGCCGCCCGCCATCTTTCTCATGGGGCCGACCGCCTCCGGCAAGACCGACCTCGCCATCGAGCTGGCACGGCTGCTGCCCGTCGAGCTGATCAGTGTCGATTCGGCGCTCATCTATCGCGGCATGGACATAGGCACCGCCAAGCCCAGCGCCGAGCTGCTGGCCGCCCACCCGCACCGGCTGGTGGACATCCGCGATCCGGCCGAGAGCTATTCCGCCGCCGAATTTCGCACCGATGCCCTGGCCGCCATGGCCGAAATCGCCGCCGCCGGCCGCATCCCTCTGCTGGTAGGTGGCACCATGCTCTACTTCAAGGCCCTGCTCGAAGGCCTGGCCGACATGCCCAGCGCCGATGCAGCGGTGCGCGCCGAGATCGAAGCCCAGGCGGCTGCGGCAGGCTGGGGTGAGATCCATCGGCAATTGGCCGAGGTCGATCCGGTGTCGGCGGCACGCATTCATCCCAATGACCCCCAGCGTCTCTTGCGCGCGCTGGAGGTGTTCCGGGTCAGCGGCCGCTCAATGACCGAGCATCGCGCGCTGCAATTGCGCGCCAATGCCGATTCGAACGGGGCGCCCCAGACGCAATTACCCTATACTGTTGCCCAATTGATCCTGGCGCCTGCGCGGCGTGAGGTGCTCCATGCGCGTATCGCCGAGCGCTTCCGCCTGATGCTGGAACAGGGCCTCATCGACGAAGTCTCAGCCTTGCGGGAACGTCCCGATCTGCATCTTGGTCTGCCCTCCATGCGATCCGTGGGCTATCGTCAGGTGTGGGAGTTCCTCGAAGGGGAATGCTCGCGGGAGGAGATGGTGGCGCGTGGCGTAGCGGCGACGCGGCAGTTGGCGAAGCGGCAGTTGACCTGGTTACGTGGCTGGCCCGCCGCGAACACCTTCGACAGCCTGGCTTGTGACAATCTGCCACGGATCTTGAAATGCCTGGCCGGCGCCACCATATCGCCCCGCAGCTGAATCGTTTTTGTCCGCGTGTCCATGGTGGGCAGCGGAAACTGGCATGTCGCCAGATCGGTATTTTCATTTCTTTAGGAGAGCGACACGATGTCAAAAGGGCATTCGCTACAAGACCCTTACCTGAACACCCTGCGTAAAGAGCGCGTTCCGGTTTCCATCTATCTCGTCAACGGTATCAAGCTGCAGGGTCAGATCGAGTCCTTCGACCAGTTCGTGATTCTGCTCAAGAACACCGTGAGCCAGATGGTCTACAAACATGCGATTTCCACCGTGGTGCCGAGCCGCCCGGTCCGTCTGCCCAGCTCCGAGACGAGCGAGTCGGATAGCGAATAAATAACAAGAGGAGCGCCCTGTTGTTCTTCGAGCGTCACGAAGGTGGTGAGCGGGCCATTCTGGTCCATTTGGAAGGCCTGCATCCCGAGGCGCGCGAAGATCCTCAGGAGTTTCTCGAACTCGCGCGATCGGCGGGTGCGGAGACCGTGTCTTTCGTCACGGTGAATCGCAGCCAGCCGACCGCGCGTTTTCTTATCGGCACCGGCAAGGTCGAGGAACTGCACGATCAGGTGCACGCCCATGCCGCCGATCTGGTCATCTTCAACCATGACCTCACGCCCAGTCAGGAACGTAATCTCGAAAAAGCCTTCGAGTGCCGCGTCCTGGACCGCACCGGCCTCATTCTCGATATCTTCGCCCAGCGCGCCCGGACCCACGAGGGCAAGCTGCAGGTGGAGCTCGCCCAACTCGAGCACATGAGCACGCGGCTGGTACGCGGCTGGACCCACCTCGAACGCCAGAAAGGCGGTATCGGTCTGCGCGGTCCGGGTGAAACCCAGCTGGAGACCGACCGCCGTCTCCTGCGGATCCGCATCCGCCAGATCCGCCAGCGCCTGGACAAGGTGCGCAGCCAGCGCGAGCAGGCCCGTCGCGGGCGCCGCCGTGCCGAGATCCCCTCGGTGTCCCTGGTCGGCTACACCAACGCCGGCAAGTCCACCCTGTTCAACAGCCTGACCGAATCCGGTGTCTACGCCGCCAACCTGCTGTTCGCCACCCTGGATCCCACCCTGCGCCGTCTGGAGCTGCCGGATCTGGGGCCGATCGTGCTGGCCGATACCGTGGGGTTCATCCGCCATCTGCCACACAAGCTGGTGGAAGCCTTTCGTGCGACGCTGGAGGAATCCAGCAACTCCGATCTCCTGCTGCACGTGATCGATGCCCACGAGGACGATCGCCAGCTGCAGATCGAGCAGGTCGAGGCGGTGCTGCACGAGATCGGGGCCGATGAGCTGCCGATGCTGGAGATCTACAACAAGCTCGACCTGCTCGACGGGGTCGAGCCGCATATCCAGCGCGACGACGAAACCGGACGCCCAATCCGGGTCTGGGTGTCGGCGCGCGAAGGTCGGGGTCTGGAGCTGGTCGGTCAGGCCGTCGCCGAATTGCTTGGCGAGGATCTCTTCGTCGGCGTGCTGCGCCTGCCCCAGCGGCATGCCCGGCTGCGTGCCCAGCTGTTCGACCTGGGTGTGGTCAGGCAGGACGATCATGATGACGAAGGCAACATCCTGTTGTCTGTACGAGTACCCCGCGCCGAACTCAATCGACTGCTCAGCCGGGCCGGTGAAGAACCGGAAGTCTTTATCCAGCAACATGTTTTGCAATAAACCCCCGCTCGGCGCTTTTGTTCGGGCAGGGGCCATCCGGTAGCATTGGTCGGCGCGCCATTTCGGCGCGCTTTCGCGTTATCAGTAGGGAGAGCGCTATGGCTTGGAACGAGCCCGGTGGCAACTCGAACAATCAAGACCCCTGGGGCGGCCGCAACAACAACGGTGGCGGCAATGGTGGACGCAAGGGGCCGCCGGATCTCGACGAAGCCTTGCGTAAATTTCAGGACCGCATCAATCGCCTGATCGGCGGCAAGAAGCGTTCCGGTGGCAGCGGCGGCGACAGCCTCGGTTCGGGGGGCGGCAAAGGCTTGCTGCTCCTGGGCGTACTGCTGATCGGCGCGCTCTGGCTGTACAACGCCGTCTACGTCGTGGACGAGCAGGAGCAGGCAGTGGTGCTGCGCCTGGGCAAATACCATGAGACGGTAGGGCCCGGCCTGAACATCTACTTCCCGCCCTTCGAGACCAAGTACCAGGAAAACGTGACCCGTGAGCGGGCCTACAGCAAGCAGGGCGCCATGCTGACCCAGGACGAGAACATCGTCGAGGTGCCGCTGACCGTCCAGTACCGCATCACCAACCTCAAGGACTTCGTCCTCAACGTCGACCAGCCCGAGGTCAGCCTGCAGCAGGCGACCGACAGCGCCGTGCGCCACGTGGCCGGCTCCTCGACCATGGATCAGTTGCTGACCGATGGCCGCGAGCAGGTCGCCACCAATGTGCGCGAGCGGCTGCAGCGCTTCCTCGATACCTACGGGACCGGCATCACCGTGACCCAGGTGAACATCCAGAGCGCCGCGGCGCCCCGTGAAGTTCAGGAAGCCTTCGACGACGTGATCCGTGCTCGCGAGGATGAGCAGCGCGAGAAGAACCAGGCCGAAGCCTATGCCAACGGCGTGATCCCCGAGGCCCGCGGTGCTGCCCAACGCATCATCGAGGAAGCCAACGGCTATCGCGACGAAGTCGTGGCCCGTGCCCAGGGTGATGCCTCGCGCTTCAGCCAGCTGGCGGTCCAGTACGCGGCCAATCCGCAGCTGACCCGTGAGCGTCTGTACATCGAGACGATGCAGGAAGTGCTTGGCCAGTCGAGCAAGATCATGGTCACCGGTCAGGCCGGTCAGAACCTGCTCTATCTGCCGCTCGACAAGCTGATGCAGAACCGTGCTCCGGCACCGACCTCGGCCATCAGTGGTGGCGCTGCCCCGGCGGCGTCGAGCGACACGGCCGCCTCGGTCATTCGCAATCTGCCGCAGTCCACCGAAGCGCGTACGAGGGAGAGCCGCTGATGAGCAATAAATCGCTGGCCGCGCTGATCGTCGTGGTCGTTCTGGGCCTTGCGGCCTGGAGCAGTCTGTTCGTGGTGAAGGAGACCGAGCGTGCGGTGATGCTGCGCTTCGGTCGCGTGGTCGAGCCCAACCTGGAGCCCGGCCTGCACTTCAAGATTCCTTACGTCAACCGGGTGCGCAAGTTCGATGCGCGTCTGCAGACGCTGGATACCCCGACGCAGCGCTTCCTGACGCTGGAAAAGAAGGCGGTGATGGTGGATGCCTACGCCAAGTGGCGCATCTTCAATGCCGATCGTTACTACACCGCGACCTCGGGTCTCAAGCAGATCGCCGACGAGCGCCTGCTGCGCCGCCTGGAAGCAGGTCTGCGCGACCAGTTCGGTCGTCGCACCCTGCATGAGGTGGTGTCTGGCGAGCGTGATGCCATGGTCGGTTCGCTGACTGCGGCGCTGAACAAGATGGCCAATCAGGAGTTGGGTATCGAGGTGCTCGACGTACGCGTCAAGGCCATCGACCTGCCCAAGGAAGTCAGTCGCAGCGTCTATGAGCGGATGAGCACCGAGCGCGAGCGGGAAGCCCGTGAGCACCGCGCCAAGGGTCGTGAACTGGCCGAAGGCATCCGTGCCGACGCCGATCGTCAGCGCCGCGTGCTGCTGGCCGAAGCCTACCGTCAGGCCGAGCAGGCTCGCGGTGAGGGTGACGCCCAGGCGGCCCAGGTGTATTCCCAGGCCTACTCGAAGAATCCTTCGTTCTTCTCCTTCTATCGCAGCCTGCAGGCCTATCGCTCCAGCTTCTCCAGCAAGAGCGATGTTCTGGTGCTCGATCCGAAGAGCGATTTCTTCAAGTATTTCCAGAGCCCTGGACAGTGAGGTTGGGGATGAGCGGCGACTAGGCTTCGCTCGTCGTTCATCCCCGATCGCCGATTTTTTCGTGTTATCATGAATCAGCCGGGGCCATCCCCGGCTTTTTTGCGTCCGTACGAAACCCGTGGAAGGGCGACGCCCTGGCTGATCCGGGTAGCAATCCACGGCAGAGCGGCTCGATCCGGTGGCAGGATTCTCCAGGAATCCACCGCGCCGACCTCGGCAGCCGCGTGCCGATCCATGACATGGAGAAGAGGCCTAATGGCTACGGTAGACCGCTGGCTGCTGCCTGACGGTATCGAGGAAATCCTGCCGCCCGACGCGGCGCGCATCGAGGGTGCTCGTCGCCGGGTACTGGAACTGTTCCATTGCTGGGGCTATGAGTTCGTCATCACCCCGCACCTGGAATTCCTGGAATCGCTGCTCACCGGTGCGGCCAAGGAGCTGGAGCTGCGCACCTTCAAGGTGACCGATCCCAATTCCGGTCGCCTCATGGGCTTTCGCTCCGACATCACGCCCCAGGTGGCGCGCATGGAAGCCCATAGCCTCAAACAGAGCGGCCCTAGCCGGCTGTGCTATGCCGGCAGCGTGCTGCATACCCGTCCGCGGGCACTGTCCACCTCGCGCAGTCCGATCCAGGTTGGCGCCGAGCTCTATGGCGTGCCCGGCAGCGAGGGCGATCTCGAGGTCATCAGCCTGATGCTCGACGTGCTGGAGCAGGCCCAGGTGCCCGATGTCCACATGGATCTGGGGCATGTGGGGATCTATCGCGGCCTGTGCCAGGCAGCCGGTGTTTCCGGCGCCAGCGAGCAGCAGCTGTTCGATGCCCTGCAGCGCAAGGCGGTGGACGAGATCGCCGAGCTGACCGCCGAGTTGCCTGCCGCCGAGCGCGGCTGGCTGCGTGCCCTGGCTGAGCTCAGCGGCGATGCCGCGGTGCTCGACCAGGCGCGCCAACGGCTGACGGGTGCGCCTGCAGGCGTCCTGCAGTCGCTGGATGAACTGATCGCTCTGGCCGAATCGCTCAAGGGTCGTTTCCCGGGCGTGCCGCTGTATTTCGATCTGGGCGAGCTGCGTGGCTATCACTATCACACCGGCGTGGTCTTTGCCGCCTTCGTGCCTGGCACCGGGCAATCCATCGCCCAGGGCGGGCGCTATGACAACATCGGCGCCGACTTCGGCCGTTCGCGGCCCGCTACCGGCTTCTCCACCGACCTGAAGACCCTCGTCGAGTTGGGCACCGCCGTGCTGGACGAGCCGCGCCGCGGCATCTGGGCGCCAGCAGGCCATGCGCCGGTACTCTGGCAGGCCGTGCGTGAATTGCGTGCCGCGGGCGAGCGGGTGGTCCAGGCTACCGGCCATGACGACGCGGACCAGCTGCACAGCTCGGGCTGCGATCGCCGTCTGGTCGAGCAGCAGGGCGCCTGGGTCGTGGTGCCCTTGAATTCCTAAACACCGGATCTGGCATCCGGGTGAACGTGAGCATCGTCGGCCTGGCCGACAGAAATCTTCCTGACAGGGGATAAGGTTATGGGTAAGAACGTCGTCGTCCTGGGCACCCAGTGGGGTGATGAGGGCAAGGGCAAGATCGTGGACCTGCTGACCGACCAGGCCGCTGCCGTGGTGCGTTATCAGGGCGGCCACAACGCCGGCCACACGCTGGTCATCGATGGCCAGAAGACCATCCTGCGGCTGATTCCCTCGGGCATCCTGCGCGCTGACACCCAGTGCCTGATCGGCAATGGCGTGGTGCTCTCGCCGGAAGCCCTGTTCAAGGAAGTCGGTGAGCTGGAAGCCCGTGGCGTACCGGTGCGCGAGCGCCTGCGCATCAGCTCGGCCTGCTCGCTGATCCTGCCCTATCACGTGGCCCTGGACCAGGCCCGCGAGAAGGCCCGCGGCGAAGCCAAGATCGGCACCACCGGTCGCGGCATCGGTCCGGCCTACGAAGACAAGATCGCCCGTCGCGGTCTGCGCGTCGGCGACCTGTTCCACCCGGAGCGTTTCGCCGTCAAGCTCAAGGAAGTGCTGGACTACCACAACTTCGTCCTGCAGAACTACTTCAACGAGCCGCCGGTGGATTTCCAGAAGACCTACGACGAGGCCATGGAGCACGCCAAGGTCATGCAGCCGCTGGTCATGGATGTCGTCAGCCGTCTGCACGAGCTGCGCAAGGCCGGTGAGAACCTGATGTTCGAAGGCGCCCAGGGCACCCTGCTGGACATCGACCACGGCACCTATCCCTTCGTCACCAGTTCCAACACCACCGCCGGTGGCGTGGCGACCGGTTCCGGCGTGGGTCCGCTGTACCTGGACTACATCCTCGGCATCACCAAGGCCTATACCACCCGCGTCGGCTCCGGTCCCTTCCCGACCGAGCTGTTCGACGAGACTGGTGCCTACCTGGCCAAGCAGGGGCATGAATTCGGTTCCGTTACCGGCCGTCCGCGCCGTTGCGGCTGGTTCGACGCCGTCATCCTGCGTCGCTCCATCGAGATCAACAGCATTTCCGGCCTGTGCCTGACCAAGCTGGACGTGCTCGATGGCCTGGAAACCGTGCGCATCTGCACCGGCTACAAGGACGCTGCCGGCAACCTGCTGACCGAGGCGCCCACCGACGCAGACAGCTACATCGGTCTGCAGCCGGTCTATGAAGACATGCCGGGCTGGAGCGAATCCACCGTAGGCGCCCAGAGCCTTGAGGCGCTGCCGGCCAATGCCCAGGCCTACATCCGCCGCATCGCCGAGCTGGTCGAGGCGCCGATCGACATTGTCTCGACCGGTCCGGATCGCAAGGAAACCATCGTGCTGCGCCATCCTTTCGCCTGATGCGCTAAAAGGATGCAGCCCTGAAAAGCCCCGCCCCGCGGGGCTTTTCTGTTTTCGGGGTGCGAGAGACGCTGGTAGGTCGGGGACGGCCGCTGGTCCGAAATGGCCAGCATATTGCTATGGCTATTTATCGCTGCGGCTCCAGCTCTTCTCGAGTTGGCCGACAGCCTGTAAATGTCCCTCGCCGCTGGAGACCCCCATGTCGTTTCTCTTGTCGCTGCTGCGCAGCCGTCTGTTGCTGCCGGTATTCATCAGTCTGTTGCTCGCCGTCGTTCTCCAGGTGGGCCTGGCGCTATGGCTGACCCAGGATGCGGTGAAGGGCCTGCAGTCCGGTCTGGCTGCGCGCCTGTCCGGTGAATCCGAGCAGCTCGCCGATACCCTGCGCCAGGCCGGAGGCGAGGTGGATGGCAGTCTTGCCGAGCTGGCCGGGCAGACCCGCACGCGGCTGGCCGAGGGGCTTGCGCAACGCCTGGCGCGCGAGCGGCAGCAGGTGGGTGAAACCCTGACCGCTACCCTCAAGAGCAATGCGCAGAATCTGGCCGAGTTGCTGGCGGGTGTGGCGCCCAAGGCGATGTGGGATGCCGATGTGCCGGCGCTGTCCGACCTGGCGCGCCGGGCGCAGGGCAATCCCGAGGTGCTGTTCGTGGTCTTCCAGGATGCCCAGGGCCAGAATCTGACTCGTTATCTCAATCGTCAAGATGAGCGCGTGGCGCGCCTGCTCGCCATGGGCCAGGGCGAGGGCGCCCTGGCCAAGGTGCTGGATGCCGCGACCCGGGATCCGTCGGTCTATCGCGTGGATGCATCCATCAGTCCCAACGGCGTGGAAATCGGCAAGGTGGTGGTGGGCTTTTCCACCCAGGTCATCGAGCGTACTGGCGCGGCCCTGGACCAGAGTTTCAAGACCCTGGTCGAGGACGCCGGCGGTCTGGTCTCCAGTAGCGTGACGGCAGCCGCCAAGGGCAGTGCCGCGACTCTGGCGACGCGTCTGGAAGGTACCCGTCAGGCCGCCCTGGCCATGAGCCGCAATGCCGGTGAGACGGTCGCCGCCCTGGCGGGCGCGCTGCGCTGGCAGATCGCCCTGGGGCTGATCGTGGTTGGCGTGGTGATGGTCGTGGCCGTGGCGCTGGTGCTGGGTCGGCGGGTGCTGCGCCGGATCGGCGTGCTGCAGCGGGCGCTGGACGATCTGGCGGCCGGGGAGGGGGATCTGACCCGCCGCCTGCAGCTGGGGCAGGGCGATGAGATCCAGGCGTTGGGTGGGGCGGTCGATCGCTTCCTGGCCAAATTGCAGCCGCTGGTGGGCGAGGCCCATGGCGTCGCCGCACGTACCGGCGAGGAAATTCGTGGCCTGGCCGGCAGCAGCGCCACCGCCGAAGCGGCAGCGCTGCGTCAGCGCGAAGAGGTGGCCCGCAGCTTGGAGGCCTTGTCCGGCATCGCCGCGGAGGCCGAGGGCGAAAGCCTGGCCATGCAGGGCGCGTTGCAGCAGGTGGAAGCCATCCGCAGCTCTGCCCAGAGCAATGCCCGGATCGCCACCGAGGTGGCCGAAGGTATCGAGGGGCTGGTGACCCAGGTCGAATCGGGTGCCCAGGTGATCGAGCGGCTGGCCGCGCAAAGCGAGCAGATCGAGGTGGTGCTGGACGTGATCCGCGGGATCGCCGAGCAGACCAATCTGCTGGCGCTCAATGCGGCCATCGAGGCGGCCAGGGCCGGCGAGAGCGGCCGTGGCTTCGCGGTGGTTGCCGACGAGGTGCGGGCGCTGGCCAGCAAGACCCAGGAATCCACCGGCAGCATCCGGACGCACATCGCCGGACTGCAGGAAGGGGCGCGCGAGGCCGTCGCCGCCATAGGCGAGGCGCGGCAGCAGGCCAGCAGCGGGTTGGCCGTGCTGCGCGACAGCAAGCGCATCCAGCAGGATGTCCATCGCGCAGTGGATCAGGTGCATGCCAGCATGAGCACGGCTGCCCAGGCCGCCCAGCGCCAGGCGGCGGGTGCCGCGGCGGTGCGGCAGCGAGTCGAGATCATCCATGGCGAGGCGCTGCGTGCAGCCGAGTCGGTGGCGGCTACTGCGGACAGCAGTCGTACCCTGGCGGAACTGGCTGCTCAGCTGCGCGGCAGTCTGGGACAATTCAAGGCGTAGGGGAGGCCCGCGCCTTTTCGCGGGCAAGAAAAAACCGGCCGAAGCCGGTTTTTTCTGTTGCGTCCGATCAGGGATCGTCCGCTTGGTATTGGTGCCCAGGAGAAGACTCGAACTTCCACGGTGTTGCCACCGCTAGGACCTGAACCTAGTGCGTCTACCAATTCCGCCACCTGGGCCTGCAGTGCGACTTCTGATCGCTTCCTGTCACCCTTGCGGGTTTCAGGATTAAAAAACCGGCTAGCGCCGGCTTTTCGTCGACCGATCTGCAAATCGATCGACTATAATGAGTGGTGCCCAGGAGAAGACTCGAACTTCCACGGTGTTGCCACCGCTAGGACCTGAACCTAGTGCGTCTACCAATTCCGCCACCTGGGCACTCAAGGCGATGATTGCTCATCTCCGGCGTCGTGATTGCTCACGGCGTCGTGGGGCGGCACTTTACTCAGGGGGCGTTTGCTTGTAAACCCCTGCTGTGAAAAATATTTTATTGAGCATGCCAGGCTAACTATTGCGCTGTTTTCACGTTTCAATAGGCTCCATGGCAGCTCCTACCGAACCTAGACTTAGAAGGTAACCCCAGACTGATGGCCGATTGGCAATCCCTCGATCCCGAGGCCGCCCGGGAAGCGGAAAAGTACGATAACCCCATTCCGAGTCGCGAACTCATTCTGGCTCATCTCGCCGATCGCGGCGCTCCGGCCACACGGCCTCAACTGGCCGAGGAGTTCGGCCTCGTCACCGAGGACCAGCTCGAAGCCCTGCGGCGCCGCATGCGTGCCATGGAGCGCGATGGCCAGGTGATCTATACCCGCCGTGGCGCCTATGCGCCCATCGACAAGCTGGACCTGGTGCGCGGACGCATCGCCGGCCATCGCGATGGCTTCGGCTTCCTGATCCCCGACGACGGCAGCGACGACCTCTTCCTCAGCCCGTCGCAGATGCGCCTGGTGTTCGATGGCGACATCGCCCTGGCGCGGGTTGCCGGCCATGATCGTCGCGGTCGCCGCGAAGGTGGCCTGGTCGAGGTGGTCACCCGGGCGCACGAATCCCTGGTCGGTCGCTTCTTCCAGGAGAGCGGCCTGGCCTACGTGGTGCCGGACAATCCCAAGATCGGTCAGCAGGTACTGGTGCCCGAAGGCAAGCACGGCGGCGCCGCTCATGGTCAGTTCGTGCAGGTGCGTATCGACGAATGGCCCACCACCTTCCGTCAGGCCCAGGGCGAGGTGATCGAGATCCTCGGCGACTACATGGCGCCCGGCATGGAGATCGAGGTGGCGCTGCGCAGCTACGACATCCCCAACGAATGGCCCAAGGCCGTCGAAAAGGAAGCCGCCAAGCTCAAGCCCGAGGTCGAGGAGAAGGACAAGCAGAAGCGCATCGACCTACGTCAGCTGCCCTTCGTGACCATCGATGGCGAAGACGCTCGCGACTTCGATGATGCCGTCTACGCCGAGGCCAAGAAGTCGGGTGGCTGGCGGCTGTACGTCGCCATCGCCGACGTCTCCCACTACGTCAAGGTCGGTTCGGCGCTGGACGCCGAGGCGGAGAAGCGCGGCAACTCGGTGTATTTCCCCGAGCGGGTTATCCCCATGCTGCCGGAAGCCCTGTCCAACGGCCTTTGCTCGCTCAATCCCCAGGTGGATCGCCTGGCCATGGTCTGCGAGATGACCATCGCCGCCTCCGGGCGCATGACCGGCTACCAGTTCTACGAAGCGGTCATCCACTCCCACGCGCGCCTGACCTACAACAAGGTTTCGGCGGTGCTGGAGCAGCCCAAGTCGACCGAAGGCAAGCAGTTGCGCAAGCAGCTCGGCGAGGTGGTGCCACACTTGGAGCAGCTCTACAGCCTGTACAAGGTGCTGCTGGCTGCCCGTCACGTACGCGGTGCCATCGATTTCGACACCCAGGACACCCGCATCGTCTTTGGCGCCGACCGCAAGATTTCCGAGATCCGCCCGACCCAGCGCAACGATGCCCACAAGCTGATCGAGGAATGCATGCTGTGCGCCAACGTGGCCACTGCGAAATTCCTCGAGAAGCACAAGGTGCCGGCCCTGTACCGGGTGCATGACGCGCCGCCCCTGGAAAAGCAGACCAATCTGCGCCAGTTCCTCGGCGAGATGGGGCTGTCCCTGACCAAGGGCAAGGCCAATCCGGTGCCGTCGGACTACCAGGCGCTGCTCCAGCAGATCCGCGAGCGGCCGGACTTCCGGCTGATCCAGACGGTGATGCTCAGATCGCTGAGCCAGGCGGTCTACAGCCCGGACAACAACGGTCACTTCGGTCTCAACTACGAGGCCTATACCCATTTCACCTCGCCGATCCGGCGCTATCCGGATCTGCTGGTGCATCGGGCGATCCGCAGCGTGATCCGCTCCAAGCTGGAGACCAAGCACGTCAAGCGTGCAGGCGCGACGAGCATGGCCAAGGCGCGCATCTATCCCTACGACGAATTGCGCCTGGATCAGCTCGGTGAGCAGTGCTCCATGACCGAGCGCCGCGCCGACGAAGCCACGCGGGACGTCTCCAACTGGCTCAAGTGCGAGTTCATGAAGGATCGCGTTGGCGAAACCTATGCCGGCGTCATCACCGCGGTGACCGGTTTCGGCCTGTTCGTCGAGCTGTCCGAGGTCTTCGTCGAGGGCCTGGTGCACGTCACCGCGCTGCCCGACGATTACTACCACTTCGACAGCGTTCACCATCGCCTCTCCGGCGAGCGCAGCGGCCGCAGCTATCGCCTGGGTGATCCCCTCGAGGTGGTGGTGGCTCGCGTCGACCTGGACGAACGCAAGATCGACTTCGTGCTGCCGGCCAGTGCCGGGGCGCCGCGTGTGCGGGAAGAGCGCGAGCCGCGTCGCAAGCGTGACAGTCGCGGTCGTCGCCGCGAGGCGCCAGCGGAAGCGCAGGCCGTCGCCCCGACGCCAGAAGCACCGGCTACCTCGGTATCGCCGGAACTGCTGGAGCAGGCCGACAAGCTGCTGGGCAATACCGACGTCAAGCGCAGTCGCGCGGTGAAGCAGGCGCTGCTGGCGGAAGCCAAGGTCGAGGGCGGCAAGCCCAAGGCCAAGGGCAAGTCCAGCGGTCAGAGCAAGGCCGGTACCCAGGGCAAGACCACGGCCCAGGGCAAGGCTGACAAGGGTAAGGCTGACAAGGGCAAGGCCAGTGCCACGGCCAAGGCGCGTACGGCTCCGGCAGGGCGCCGGGCACCGGATGCCGCCGCCGAAGGCGCTGCCGCGGTGGAGGCCAAGGTCAAGAAGTCCAAGGCCGCTGCCGCCAAGAAGAAATCTGCAGCCAAGCCCAAGGCCGAAGGCCAGGCTCAGGCCGCGGCCAAGAGCAGGACCAAGGCCAAGAAGCCTCATCGCAAGGGTCAGTCGCGCCCAAAGGATGACGCATGAGCCAGCTGGAAACCGTCTACGGTATCCACGCCGTGGAAGCGCTGCTGCGCTTCCATCCGCGGCGGGTGAAGCAACTCTGGATCGCCGAAGGGCGGCGCGAACCGCGAGTCGAAGCCCTGCTGGAGCTGGCCGCTGGTCAGCGCCTGGCGGTGGAAACCAAGCCGCGGGCGCTGCTCGATGAGCTGGCAGAGGGCGTGCACCAGGGCGTGGTGGCCCAGGTCAGTCCCAGCCAGGTCTGGGGCGAGGCCATGCTTGAGGAATTGCTCGACCGGGCCGAAGGTCCGCCGCTGCTGCTGGTGCTCGATGGCGTCACCGATCCGCACAACCTCGGTGCCTGCCTACGCAGTGCCGATGCCGCCGGGGCCCTGGCGGTGATCGTGCCCAAGGACAAGTCCGCCACCCTGACCGCGGTGGTGCGCAAGGTAGCCTGTGGTGCTGCCGAGGTGTTGCCGCTGGTGGCCGTCACCAACCTGGCGCGTACCCTGGAAAAGCTACAGAAGCGCGGCCTGTGGATCGTCGGGACCGCCGGTGAGGCGACCCAGGAGATCTATGAGGTGGACATGAGCGGACCAACGGTCGTGGTCATGGGTGCCGAGGGCAAGGGCATGCGTCGGCTGACTCGCGAACATTGCGATCATCTGGCTCGTTTGCCGATGGCAGGCAGTGTTAGCAGCCTCAATGTCTCGGTCGCGACCGGTGTCTGCCTGTTCGAGGCCGTGCGTCAGCGGCGTACCAAAGCCTCCTGACGGTGAACATGAGGAAACGTCTGGGCACCTGCGCGGCGCGTGTCGGACTATACGAAACGCGCTGCAGTGCGCAGAATATCGGGCTCGCCTCGGGAAACCCCGGGGCGAGGCCTGTCAACAAGAGGATGCCCGCGTGAGTCAGGAGATCCAAGAGCCGGTAGGCTTGCGAGTGCTGCTTGTCGAAGACGATGCCACGTTGCGCATGCTGACCACGGAAGTCATCGAGGAGCTGGACCATCAGGTCACGGCCGTCGCCTCGGCGGAAGCTGCCCTGGAGTTGCTGCCACAACGTGAACACGATGTGCTGTTCACCGACATCGGGCTGGGCGGCATGTCCGGGATCGAATTGACCCGGCGCGCCCTGGCGATGGATCCGACGCTGCGCATCGTCGTCGCCTCGGGTTATGCCTTCGAGCGCGAACCAGGCATGGAAGCGCGGGTCGGGGTGCTGATCAAGCCCTATGATCTGAACAAGATCCGCCAAGCCCTGGCCGACGTGCAACGCTGAGTGCCAGTGGCTGCCCGGCGGTCGCGCCGGTCATGCCTGCGGTTGCGCCCCTCGGCGCCCTTCTCTAGAATGTTGCCCCTTGCCCGGAGTGCGTCCGCATTCCGCTGGGCAAGTCATCCGAACTATTCACTCCTTGTCTGACCGCGTTTCCGCGGCAGGCTGCAACCCGTAAGGAGCATTAAATGCGTCATTACGAAGTCGTGTTCCTGGTTCATCCGGACCAGAGCGAACAGGTGGGCGGCATGGTCGAGCGCTACACCAAGGCTATCGAAGAAGACGGTGGCAAAGTCCATCGCCTGGAAGACTGGGGCCGTCGTCAGCTGGCTTACGCCATCGACAACGTTCACAAGGCTCACTATGTACTCATGAACATCGAGTGCAGCGCCAAGGCCCTGGCCGAGCTGGAAGACAACTTCCGCTACAACGACGCCGTGATCCGTAACATGATCCTGCGCCGTGACGAGGCCGTCACCGGTCAATCCGAGATGCTCAAGGCCGAAGAAAACCGCAACGAGCGTCGCGAGCGTCGCGAGCGTCCTGCCGAGTCCGAGTCCGAGTCCGCCGAAGGCAACTCCGACGACGCCGACAGCGCCGAGTAATCTGGATCTAGCGAGGAATCATTGTCATGGCACGTTTCTTCCGTCGTCGTAAGTTCTGCCGTTTCACCGCCGAAGGCGTGAAAGAGATCGACTACAAGGATCTCAACACCCTGAAGGCCTACGTCTCCGAAACCGGCAAGATCGTCCCGAGCCGTATCACTGGCACCAAGGCCAAGTACCAGCGTCAGCTGGGCGCTGCCATCAAGCGTGCCCGTTACCTGGCCCTGCTGCCCTACACCGACAGCCACGGTCGTTGATCGACGCCTGATCACGAATAACGGATAAACACGGCATGCGGCCTCTGGCTGAGTTCATCATGCGCGGCCGTACTCAGGCCACCCTCGTGGTGGTGCTGGGTGCAGTCGTGCCGCTGCTGTACTGGATGACCGCTGCTGGTGGCAGCCTGGTGCTGTTGCGCCGGGGACCTGCCGCGGCGGCCGGGGTGCTGGTCTGGGCCCTGCTGCCGGCGCTGTTCTGGCTGTATCTGGGTGATGCCAGCATCGTGCTGGTGTTGCTGGGTTCGACGCTTCTGGCGGCGGTATTGCGCCAGAGCCTGTCCTGGACGCGGGTGCTTCTGGCCAGCGTCCCCCTGGGGTTGGTCTTCGCCCTGGTGCTGGGACAGGTCTATGCCGAGGGCATCGCGCAGCTGGCGGAGGAAATCCGCCGGTTGTTGCCCGAGGTGTTGGGCCCGAGCGCGGCGCAGTTGCCGCCGGAAAAGCAGGCGCAGTTGCAGCAGTTGCTGCTGCCCGTGCTGACCGGTCTGATGGCGGCGTTCTTCCAGATCACCTGCCTGCTGTGCCTGATGTTGGGGCGCTACTGGCAGGCGGCGCTGTACAACCCCAAGGGGTTCGGCCGCGAGTTTCGCGTGCTGCGTCTGCGTCCGGCCATCGCGCTCGGCCTGTTGGCCCTGCTGGTGCTGGCGCCGAACCTGGGCAGCGGGCTTGGCCTGCTGACCCCGTTGTGCAGCGTGCCGCTGGCCTTCGCCGGCATCGCCCTGCTACACGGGCTGGTGGCGGCCAAGCGCCTGGCGGGTTTCTGGCTGGTGGGGCTGTACGTGACGCTGTTGCTGTTTGGGCAGTTGATCTATCCGTTGTTGGTGATTCTGGCTGTGATCGATAGCGTGTTCGATTTTCGTGGGCGGTCTGCGCAAGAGCCGCAGGGGCCCGCGGACGGTGAAGGTTAAAAGTTAAGAGGAAAGACTCAATGGATGTCATCCTGCTGGAAAAGATCGCCAACCTGGGCAACCTGGGCGATAAAGTGAACGTCAAGGGCGGTTACGCTCGTAACTTCCTGCTGCCGCAGGGCAAGGCCACCGCAGCTACCGCTGCCAACGTCGAGGCTTTCGAAGCTCGTCGCGCCGAGCTCGAAAAGCAGGCTGCCGAGAAGAAGGCCCAGGCCGACGCCCGTGCCGCCAAGCTGGCTGAACTGACCGTGACCATCGCCGCCAACTCCGGCGACGAAGGCAAGCTGTTCGGTTCCATCGGCACCCGCGACATCGCCGAAGCCGTCAGCGCCGCTGGCGTCGAGCTGGACAAGAGCGAAGTTCGCCTGCCCAACGGCGCGCTGCGCAACACCGGCGAATACGATGTCGAAGTGCACCTGCACACCGACGTCGAAGCCACCGTCAAGGTCGTCGTTGTCGCTGAATAAGCGCGCCGTCGCCTGACTGGCGGACTTGCGCCCCGGCGCTGGTCTGTCGACAATCGGGCACGTCATTGCCAAGGCAGTGACGTGCCCTTTGTCTTTTCTGCCGTCCGAAAAATCATTTCGCCGCCCGCAATGGGGGCCCAAGACCTGCGCATGAACGAGATTTCCCTGCCCGAGCAGTACGATCTGCAGACCGCTGCCCTCAAGGTTCCGCCGCATTCCATCGAGGCCGAGCAAGCCGTACTGGGTGGTCTGATGCTGGACAACAATGCCTGGGAGCGTGTGCTCGATCAGGTGTCCGATGGCGACTTCTATCGCCACGACCACCGCCTCATTTTCCGCGCCGTGGCCCGTCTGGCCGAGCGCAACCAGCCGTTCGACGTGGTGACCCTGTCCGAACAGCTGGACAACGAAGGCCAGCTGCCCCAGGTGGGCGGCCTGGCCTATCTGGCCGAGCTGGCCAAGAACACCCCCTCGGTGGCCAACATCAAGGCCTACGCGCAGATCGTGCGCGAGCGGGCTACCCTGCGGCAGTTGATCGGCATCAGCGCCGACATCGCCGACAGCGCCTACAACCCGGAAGGGCGCGGGGCCAACGAGCTGCTCGACGAAGCCGAGCGCAAGATCTTCGAGATCGCCGAGGCGCGGCCGAAATCCGGTGGTCCGATCGGGGTCAACGACATCCTGACCAAGGCCATCGACCGCATCGATACCCTGTTCAACTCCAGCGATGCCATCACTGGCGTCTCCACCGGCTTCGCCGACCTGGACGAGAAGACCAGCGGCCTGCAGCCGGCCGACCTGATCATCGTTGCCGGACGCCCGTCGATGGGCAAGACCACCTTCGCCATGAACCTGGTGGAGAACGCGGTGCTGCGTACCGACAAGGCGGTGCTGGTGTTCTCCCTGGAGATGCCCGCCGACTCCATCGTGCTGCGGATGCTGTCGTCCCTCGGTCGCATCGACCAGACCAAGGTGCGCTCCGGCAAGCTGGACGATGACGACTGGCCGCGCCTGACCTCGGCGGTCAACCTGCTCAACGACCGCAAGCTGTTCATCGACGATACCGCCGGCATCAGTCCTTCGGAAATGCGCGCCCGGACCCGTCGCCTGGTGCGCGAGCACGGCGACCTGGCCTTGATCATGGTGGACTACCTGCAGCTGATGCAGATCGGCGGCAGCAGCGGCGAGAACCGCACCAACGAGATCTCCGAGATATCCCGCTCGCTCAAGGGCCTGGCCAAGGAATTCAACTGCCCGGTGGTGGCCCTTTCCCAGCTCAACCGCTCGCTGGAGCAGCGGCCGAACAAGCGGCCGGTGAACTCCGACTTGCGTGAATCGGGCGCCATCGAGCAGGACGCCGACGTCATCATGTTCGTCTACCGAGACGAGGTGTATCACCCGGAGACCGAGTACAAGGGCGTGGCGGAAATCATCATCGGCAAGCAGCGTAACGGCCCGATCGGCACCACGCGGCTGGCCTTTATCGGCAAATACACCCGGTTCGAGAATCTCGCGCCCGGCAGCTACGTTTTCGAGGACGAATGATGGTCAAGGACAAGCTGAAGATCGCGGTCCTGCTCGGTGGCACCAGCGAAGAACGCGACGTGTCCATCGCCAGCGGTGCCCAGGTGGTGGCGGCCCTGCGCCGGCGCGGGCACCAGGTGGTGACCGTGGACACCGCCCTGGGTCTGCTCGACGAAGATGCCGAGCGGGCGCTGCTGGAAGCCCGCGTCGGCCTCGAACCGCCGGAGCGGACCGCGCTGGTGCGGATGCGCGGCCAGGATGCCGGCGCGGTGCTCAGCCGCGCCCAGCTGGGCGACCAGGATCTGCTGTTCCTCGCCCTGCACGGTGGGACCGGCGAGAACGGTACCCTGCAGACCCTGCTCGACCTGGCCGAGCTGCGCTACACCGGCAGCGGCCGGGTGGGCAGCGCCGTGGCCATGGACAAGGACCTCAGCAAGCGGCTGTTCCGTGCTGCCGGGGTACCCACCGCCGATTGGCTGATGGCGCCCGTGGACGCCGCGACCGTGGCCGAGACCCTGGGCTTTCCGGTGATCGTCAAACCCAGCCAGCAGGGCTCCACCGTGGGTCTGAGCAAGGTCAGCCGCGCCGAGGACCTGCAGCCCGCCATCGAGCTGGCGCTGCGCTATGACCGCGAGGTGATGATCGAGCGTTTCGTCGCCGGTCGCGAGCTGACCGTGGGCGTGCTGGGCGACCAGCCGCTGGCGGTGGGCGAGATCGTCCTTGGCCAGAGCGGGGTGTTCGACTACACCAGCAAGTACCAGCCCAAGGGCGCGGTGGAAGTGTTTCCGGCCGAGGTCTCGACCGAGATCGCCGAGGAAGCGCGCCGGCTGGCCCTGGCCGCGCACCGGGCGCTCAAGCTCGATGGCTACAGCCGCGCCGACTTCCGCCTGGACGCCGAAGGACAGCTGTGGTGCCTGGAGGTCAACACCCTGCCGGGGATGACCGCCACCAGCCTGCTGCCGCAATCGGCCGCGGCCATGGGCATCGACTTCGACGAGCTCTGCGAGCGGATCTGCCGGCTGGCCCTGCAGGACTGACCCTTCCGCAGCCGGCGCCGCTATCGCTTCGGGTGGTGGCGGCTGCGTCCCGTGTCGAAGCCGGATTCGGATCCGCCGCCATGCCCCAGACGCTGACCCCGGTGCAGACCCGGGCATTGTTCTTCTCTGCGTTGCTGCTGTTCGTCCTGCCCTTCATCCTGGTCGACTTTCCCTATGTCGATGACAACTGGCGTATCCAGTTGCAGAACGGGCCTGAATGGCGCCAGCAGGGGCGGGTGCTCACCGAGGTCTTCTATCGGCTGCTGACCTTCAATGGCAGCACCCTCAATCTGTTTCCCCTGCCGCTGCTGATCGCCTGCGCCGCGGCGGCCTGGGCGCTGACCGATCTCGCACGGCACTGCTTTGGCGCGCCGCGACCGACCCAGTGTCTGGCTCTCCTGCCGCTGTGGTTCTCGCCGTTCTGGCTGGGCAATCTGACCTACCAGTACGATGGCCCGACCATGGCCCTGAGTCTGGTGGCGGTGATCTACGCGGTGATCTTTCGCAGTCGCCATACGGCGCTGGCCCTGCTGGTGCCGGCGGCGCTGCTGGCGGCGGCCATCGCCTTCTACCAGGTGGCACTCAATGTCTTCATCGGCCTCTGCTGCCTGGAGCTGATCCGCGTCGTGCAGCGTCGTGAAGCGCCTGAGCAGGCTCTGCGCCTGGTCGTGCGCCAGGGCCTGCAGCTGCTGCTGGGCTGTGGGCTCTACTACCTCACCGCCTACCAGCTGATGGCGACCACCCGGCATGCCGGCGTGGGTGGCCAGGTGCTGCCCGAGCTCTGGCACCGGCTGGGCGAGGTGCTGCACAGCGTTGGCCTGCTGATCACCCCGGGCAACCTCTGGCTGTGGTGGCTGTTCGGTGGCCTGGCCATGATCGGCTACGGCCTGGGCGCCCTGGCCTATGCCCGGGCCTACGGACGGCAGGCGTTGCTGCCCCTGCTGCTGTATGGCGCGACCCTGCCGGTGCTGGCCTTCTGCGTGGCCGGCATCACCCTGCTGTTCAGCGACTTCATCCTCGAAGCCCGGACCCTGATGGGTCTGGCGGTAATCCTGACCCTGGCGCTGTTGCTGGCCCACGAACTGCTGGGGCGCCTTCATCCTCGGCTGACCTGGCTGCTGGTGCTGCCGGTGCTGTGGATGCTGTCGCTGGCCTATGCCTATGGGCAGGTGCTCTCGGCGCAGAAGAGCTTCGAGCGCGGTTTCGTCCAGGAGCTGCACCATGACCTCAGCAGTCGTCCGGAGCTGCGGCCGCTCAAGCGCATGCTCTGGACCGGCGGTCCGCTGGAGGTGGCCTGGCTGCCGCTGGCGCAGAAGACCTTCGAGCAATTGCCGGCCTTGCCCTTCATCCTCGGCCTGTCGCCAGGCAATTTCATGATCGCCGAGCGGCTGCTGGACCTGGGCGTGATCGACGATGCCGACAGCGACAGCTGCAGCCAGCGTGTGGCCGTGCCCGGCGCCGCCACGCCACTGGTGGACAATCGCTTCTATGACATCTGGGCGGTGGGCGAGGACGGCTGCATCATCATGAAGCCGCAGCGGCCCTGGGTGCCGTTCGAGTAGGGGTAGGTTGGGCTGAGACGGCTCCATCGTCGAAGCCCAACGAGCGGTGCCTGATGCAGGTGTTGGGCTTCGCTTCGCTCAGCCCAACCTACGGGGACGAAGGCGATCAGCCCCGGCGCAGCTTGTAGCAGAGGAACAGGAAGGCCAGCCAGACCGGGATGGCATAGACCGACACGGCGATGCCGGGGATACGCAGCATCAGCACCAGGATCATGCCGACGAAGGCCAGGCACAGCCAGTTGACCACCGGTGACCAGAAGGCCGGGAAGTGCGATTGGCGGCCGGCCTGGCGCTGGGCGGCGCGGAATTTCAGGTGGGTCAGGCTGATCAGCGCCCAGGCGATCACCAGCGAGGCCACCACCAGCGACATCAGCAGCTCCAGGGCATTCTGCGGCAGCAGGTAGTTGACCACCACGCAGAGCAGGGTCACCGCCGAGGACACGGCGATGCCCAGCAGGGGCACGCCCTGGCGATTGGTGCGCAGCAGGGCGCGCGGGGCATCGCCCTGTTCGGCCAGGCCGTAGAGCATGCGACTGGTGCAGTAGACGCCACTGTTGTAGACCGACAGGGCCGCGGTCAGCACCACGAAGTTGAGCAGGTGCGCGGCGGTGTCGCTGCCGAGCAGGGCGAAGGTCTGCACGAAGGGACTGCCGGCATAGTCGTCACCGCCGGCGCCGATGCTGTGCACCAGCTCGTCCCATGGGTGCAGCGACAGCAGGATGGTCAGGGCGCCGACGTAGAAGATCAGGATGCGCCAGACCACCTGGTTGATGGCCTTGGGAATCACGGTGCGCGGCTGGTCGGCTTCGGCGGCGGTGATGCCCACCAGCTCCAGGCCGCCAAAGGAAAACATGATGATCGCCAGCACCGCGAACAGGCCGCTCCAGCCGTTGGGCAGGAAGCCGCCATGGTTCCAGAGATTGCTCACCGAGGCCTCGGGACCGCCGCTGCCGCTAACCAGCAGCCAGAGCCCGAAGGCCATCATGCCGAGGATGGCCACCACCTTGATCAGCGCGAACCAGAACTCGGTCTCGCCGAAGGCCTTCACGTTGAACAGGTTGATCATGTTGACCAGCACGAAGAACACCAGGGCGCTGGCCCAGGTCGGCACCTCGGGCCACCAGTACTGCACGTACTTGCCCACCGCGGTGAGTTCGGACATGCCCACCAGTACATAGAGCACCCAGTAGTTCCAGCCGGAGAGAAAGCCCGGGAAGCGGCCCCAGTAGCGACTGGCGAAGTGGCTGAAGGAGCCGGCCACGGGCTCCTCGACGATCATCTCGCCGAGCTGGCGCATGATCAGGAAGGCGATGAAGCCGGCGATGGCGTAGCCGAGGATCATCGCCGGTCCGGCCGACTTGAGTACCCCGGCCGAGCCGAGGAACAGGCCGGTGCCGATGGCCCCGCCGAGGGCGATCAGCTGGATATGACGATTCTTCAGGCCGCGCTGCAACTGGCCGGCGGCGGGTTGGGGCTGGGACATGGACGGGGGTGTCTCGGTGGCAGAGAGGGAGCGGGTGGCTATGGTAGCACTCCTGTCGCCAGGGGCCTGGTCCTGGTGCCCAGGGGACCCTCACCCCGGCCCTCTCCCAGGGGGAGAGGGGGAAGAGCGTGCTTCGGTAGGGGGGCTGTTGCGGAGTGTCCTTCGTCCTCGCTATCGAGGGAGATAGCGCGTGGACAAGGCTGCGCCGTTGTCCACCCTACGGCGGAAGTGTATTGCCCCACACCCTGGCCCTCTCCCAGGGGGAGAGGGGGAAGAGCGTGCTTCGGTGGGAGGATTGTTGCGGAGTGTCCTTCGTCCTCGCTATCACGGGAGGTAGCGCCTGGACAAGGCTGCGCTGTTGTCCACCCTACGGCGGAAGGGCATTGCCGGTGAGCGTCCCTCACCTCGGGCCTCTCCCAATGAGTGAGGGAGAAAGCAGGTACACCGGGGGCTTTTGCTCCCTCTCCCGCGAGGAGAGGGTTGGAGTGAGGGCAGGGCCAGGGCAGCCGCTTGATAGCCAAAGGCAATCGATGTCCGGGGGCTGAACTGGTCATTTTTTGTGCTATTCTTCGCGCCCTCCCAAAAACACCCCTTTCCCGGAAGCTGCCATGCAAGCCGCCACGCCGCTGTTCGACTATCCGAAATACTGGGCCGAGTGCTTTGGTCCGGCGCCTTTCCTGCCCATGAGTCGGGCGGAGATGGACCAACTCGGCTGGGACAGCTGCGACATCATCATCGTCACCGGGGACGCCTACGTCGATCATCCGTCCTTTGGCATGGCCATCATCGGCCGGCTGCTGGAGGCCCAGGGCTTCCGCGTGGGCATCATCGCCCAGCCGGACTGGCAGTCGAAGGACGACTTCATGAAGCTCGGCGAGCCGAATCTGTTCTTCGGGGTGGCCGCGGGCAACATGGATTCGATGATCAACCGCTACACCGCCGACAAGAAGATCCGCTCCGACGACGCCTATACCCCGGGCAATGTCGCCGGCAAGCGTCCGGATCGCGCCAGCCTGGTCTACAGCCAGCGCTGCAAGGAGGCCTACAGCCACGTGCCGATCGTGCTTGGCGGCATCGAGGCCTCGCTGCGCCGGATCGCCCACTATGACTACTGGCAGGACAAGGTGCGCCGCTCGATCCTGATGGACGCCACCGCCGACATCCTGCTCTATGGCAACGCCGAGCGGGCGGTGGTCGAGATCGCCCAGCGGCTGTCGCGTGGCGAGCGCGTCGAGTCCATCACCGATGTGCGGGGCACCGCCTTCGTCCGCCGCGATACCCCAGCCGGCTGGTTCGAGGTCGACTCGACCCGCATCGACCGTCCCGGCCGCGTCGACAAGATCATCAATCCCTACGTGAACACGCAGGACACCGAGGCCTGCGCCATCGAGCAGGCCAAGGGCGAGGTCGAGGATCCCAACGAAGCCAAGGTGGTGCAGCTGCTGGAAAGCCCGCGCATGACCCGCGACAAGACGGTGATCCGCCTGCCGTCCTTCGAGAAGGTGCGCAACGACCCGGTGCTCTATGCCCACGCCAACCGCGTGCTGCACCTGGAAACCAACCCGGGCAACGCTCGTGCGCTGGTGCAGCGGCATGGCGACGTGGACGTCTGGTTCACGCCGCCGCCCATCCCCATGACCACCGAGGAAATGGACTATGTGTTCGGCATGCCCTATGCGCGCGTGCCGCACCCGGCCTATGGCAAGGAAAAGATCCCGGCCTACGAGATGATCCGCTTCTCGGTGAACATCATGCGCGGCTGCTTTGGTGGCTGCACCTTCTGCTCCATCACCGAGCACGAAGGGCGGATCATCCAGAATCGTTCCCACGACTCGATCATCCGCGAGATCGAGGAGATGCGTGACAAGGTGCCGGGCTTTACCGGGGTGGTCTCGGACCTTGGCGGGCCGACCGCCAACATGTACCGCATCGCCTGCAAGGACCCGGAGATCGAGCGCCACTGCCGCAAGCCGTCGTGCGTGTTCCCCGGTATCTGCGAGAACCTCAATACCGATCACTCCTCGCTGATCGAGCTGTACCGCAAGGCGCGGGCGCTACCGGGGGTGAAGAAGATCCTGATCGCCTCGGGGCTGAGATACGACCTGGCCGTGGAGTCGCCCGAATACGTCAAGGAACTGGTCACCCACCATGTCGGCGGCTACCTGAAGATCGCGCCCGAGCACACCGAGCGCGGTCCGCTGGACAAGATGATGAAGCCCGGCATCGGCAGCTATGACCGCTTCAAGCAGATGTTCGAGAAGTACACCAAGGAGGCGGGCAAGGAGCAGTACCTGATCCCCTACTTCATCGCGGCGCACCCGGGCACCACCGACGAGGACATGATGAACCTCGCGCTGTGGCTCAAGCGCAACGGCTTCCGCGCGGATCAGGTGCAGGCCTTCTACCCCTCGCCGATGGCCACCGCCACGGCCATGTACCACTCGGGCAAGAATCCGCTGCGCAAGGTCACCTACAAGAGCGACGGCGTGACCATCGTCAAGAGCGACCAGCAGCGCCGCCTGCACAAGGCCTTCCTGCGCTACCACGATCCCAGGGGCTGGCCGATGCTGCGCGAGGCGCTCAAGGAGATGGGGCGCGCCGACCTGATCGGGCCGGGCAAGCACCAGTTGATCCCGGCCACCCAGCCGGTGGGCGACGCCGGCTACCAGAGCGCGCGGCGCAAGAATTCCACCCCGGTGGGTAGCAAGAAGGCCGGCACTGGCGGTGGGCGCATCCTTACCCAGCACACCGGCCTGCCGCCCCGCGCCAGCGATGGCAGCAAGGCCTGGGACAAGGGCCAGGAAGGCCAGGCCGCCGGCTACGCCAAGGGCGGTCCGCGCAAGAAATCGCGGCGCCAGCCGAACATGCCGCGCTGAGGCTATCGCGGCCATGGCGGTCCGCCGAAGCGGCCGCTCCTACGGAGTGTGATGCTTCTGTAGGAGCGGCCCATGGCCGCGATCAAAGCCGCTATAAATGTTTAACTTGTCGTTTTCATCTCTCAAGGACGAGCGATGTCATCACGTCATGCGGCGTTACGCAGGGGCCGGGTTTCTTTTCCTGGCCAGCTGTATCTCCTGACCACAACTACCAGCCAGCGCCAGGCGCTGTTCGCCGATTTTCCCGTGGCATGCACGGTGGCCCGGACCTTTAACGATCCTTGTTTGCTTGATGACGCCAGGCTGCTTGCGTGGGTGTTGATGCCGGATCACGTCCATTGGCTGGTTTCGTTGGGTGAGCGTTTCAGCCTGGACGAGTTGGTCCTGCGCCTAAAGTCGGCCAGTGCACGTCGGGTCAATGCGATCCGCAATACCAAAGGGGCTGTGTGGGCGCCGGCCTATCATGACCACGCTCTAAGAGCCGAAGAAGATGTCCAGGCGGTGGCCCGGTACATCGTTGCCAATCCGGTGCGGGCGGGGCTAGTGAAGCGGGCGGGTGATTATCCGTTTTGGGATGCGGTGTGGTTGTAGATCGTGCCAGGAAAGCTGATCGCGGCCATGGGCTGCTCCTACGGGGCATATCGGAGCCTGTAGGAGCGGCCGCATCGGCGGACCGCCATGGCCGCGATATCAGCCGCGCAATTCGGCGAAATGGGCCTGCATGCGGTCGGCGTCGGCGGTGCGGCCGCTGAAGAGTTCGAAGGCCTTGACCGCCTGGAACACGGCCATGGTGCCGCCGTCGAGGGTGCGGCAGCCCAGGGCGCGGGCCTGGCGCAGCAGTTCGGTTTCCAGCGGGAAGTAGATGATCTCGGCGACCCAGAGGCCAGGGTGCAGCAGCTCCGCTGGCAGTGGGAGGCCGGGCAGCTTGGCCATGCCCACCGGCGAGGTGTTGACCAGGCCATCGGCGGCGGCCACGGTGGCGGCCTGGTCGGTGCCGACCGCGGCGCGCCCGGGGCCGAAGTGGCGGGTCAGGTTGTCCACCAGGGCCTGGGCGCGCTCGACCTCGACGTCGAAGATGAACAGCTGGTCCACGCCTTCGGCGAGCAGGGCATGGGCCACGGCGCTGCCAGCGCCACCGGCGCCCAGTTGCACCACCAGGCGCTTGGCCACGTCCGGCAGGCCGCGGCGAAAGCCTTCGGCGAAGCCCAGGCAATCGGTGTTGTGGCCCACGGTGCGGCCGTCGGCCAGCACCACGGTGTTTACCGCGCCGATGCCGCGCGCCTCGGGCGAGAGGTCGTCGAGCAGCGGGATGATCGCCTGCTTGCAGGGGAAGGTGATGTTGAGACCGGTGAAGCCGGTGCGCTGGGCCGCTTGCAGCAGCTCGGGCAGGGCGTCGGCGCCGAGGCCGAGCGCATCCAGGTCGATCAGGCGGTAGAGGTATCTCAGGCCCTGGGCGTCGCCTTCGCGTTCGTGCATGGCGGGCGTCAGCGAGGCCTGGATGCCGGCGCCGATGAGGCCGGCGAGGACGGAGGTGGGTGCGGTCATGGACTTAGTTTCCCTGGTGGGCGATGAGGGCGCTGATGGCGGCACGATAGCCCTGGCTGCCGAGGCCGCAGATGACGCCGACGGCGATGCCCGAGACATAGGAATGGTGGCGGAAGGCTTCGCGGCGATGGACGTTGGACAGGTGCACCTCGTAGACCGGCAGTTCGCTGGCCACCAGGGCATCGCGCAGGGCCACCGAGGTGTGGGTCCAGGCCGCGGGATTGATCACCACCCCGGCGTAGGCGCCGCGGGCCGCGTGGATCCAGTCGAGCAATTCGCCTTCGTGGTTGGTCTGGCGAAAGTCCACCTCGTAGCCGCCCTCGGCGGCGGTGGTCGCGCACAGCTCGGCGACGTCGGCCAGGGTCTCGTGGCCGTAGGTGGCGGGTTCCCGGGTGCCGAGCAGATTGAGGTTGGGGTCGTTGAGGACCAGGATGCGGCGGGACATGGCGTTCTCTCTGTTGTCATCTGGCCGAACGGACCAGCGTCCGGCGTTGCAGAGAAAATGTACCAGTTGGTTAATTTCGTCAATCCGCCGCCGGGGTGTTGCGCCGGAAGCGTTCGATTATCGGCCCTGGCCCGCTAGATCGCCACCAGTCCGCGCACCCCCTCCGCCTCCATGTCGACCCCGCGACCGCGCTGGACGATCTCGCCACGGGACATCACCAGGTAGCCGTCGGCCAGTTCGCTGGCGAAGTCATAGAACTGCTCCACCAGCAGGATGGCCATGTCGCCGCGCTTGGCCAGGTGGGCGATGACGGTGCCGATCTCCTTGATCACCGAGGGCTGGATGCCTTCGGTGGGTTCGTCGAGGATCAGCAGTCGCGGGCGACTGGCCAGGGCGCGGCCGATCGCCAGTTGCTGTTGCTGGCCGCCGGAGAGGTCGCCACCGCGGCGCTGGCGCATCTGCCGGAGCACGGGGAAAAGTTCATAGATGGACTCCGGCACCTCGCGGGCGTCCCGGGCGGGAAAGCGCGACAGGCCCATGAGCAGATTTTCCTCGACGGTGAGGCGCGGGAAGATCTCGCGGCCCTGGGGCACGTAGGCGATGCCGGATTGCACCCGTTGGTGCGGCTTGCGGGCGGTGATGTCCTGGCCTTCCCAGGTGACGCTGCCGCGTTTGGCCGGGATCAGGCCCATGAGGCAGCGCAGCAAGGTAGTCTTGCCGACGCCGTTGCGGCCGAGCAGGCTGGTGACCTCGCCGATGGGGGCGTCGAAGGACAGGCCACGCAGGATGTGGCTGCCGCCGTAGTACTGATGGAGTTCGTTGACCTGGAGCATGGGGGCCTCGGCCGGTTGTCTGGTCTCTGACAGGCCGAGTGGCCTGCCGACGTAGGTTGGGTTGAGCGAAGCGAAGCCCAACGCCCCCGGTCCGTGTCGGTGTTGGGCTTCGACGGTGGAGCCGTCTCAACCCAACCTACGGACAGGGGCGCGACCGCGCGCTAGCGCCCCAGATACACCTCGATCACCTGGTCGTTGGCCTGGACCTGGTCCAGCGAGCCTTCGGCGAGGACGTGGCCCTGGTGCAGCACGGTGACGTGGTCGGCGATGCTGCCGACGAAGCCCATGTCGTGCTCCACTACCATCAGCGAGTGCCGGGGCACCAGCGACTTGAACAGCTCGGCGGTGAATTCGGTCTCGGCGTCGGTCATGCCGGCCACGGGTTCGTCGAGCAGCAGCAGTTGCGGCTCCTGCACCAGCAGCATACCGATCTCGAGGAATTGCTTCTGGCCGTGGGAGAGCAGTCCGGCGGTGCGGCCGCGGGAGTCCTGCAGGCGGATGGTGGTGAGCACCTCCTCCAGGCGATCACGCTGGGTGCCGGAGAGCCGCGCCCTGAGGCTGGCCCAGACCGACTTGTCGGTCCGTTGCGCCAGCTCCAGGTTCTCCCAGACGGTCAGGGCCTCGAACACCGTGGGCTTCTGGAACTTGCGGCCGATGCCGGCCTGGGCGATCTCCACCGGTTGCAGGCGGGTGAGGTCCAGGGTTTCGCCGAACCAGGCGCTGCCGCGGTCGGGGCGGGTCTTGCCGGTGATGACGTCCATCATGGTGGTCTTGCCGGCGCCGTTGGGGCCGATGATGCAGCGCAATTCGCCGACGCCGATGTAAAGATTGAGGTCGCGCAGGGCCTTGAAGCCGTCGAAGCTGACCTCGATGCCTTCCAGGCTGAGGATGGTGCCGTGGCGGGTATCCAGGCCCTTGCCGGCGCGATGGCCGAGGCCGCTGGCTTCGGCGCCGATGCCGGGATCGAGCACTTCCGCGGCGGTGGGGGGAATGGGGGCGGCTTTCATGCGTCGCGCTCCTTCTTGATGAGGCCGATCACGCCACGCGGCAGATAGAGGGTGACGACGATGAACAGGGCGCCGAGAAAGAACAGCCAGTATTCGGGAAAGGCCACGGTGAACCAGCTCTTGGCACCGTTGACGATGCCGGCGCCGAGTACCGGGCCGATCAGGCTGCCGCGGCCGCCGAGGGCGACCCAGATGGCCGCTTCGATGGAGTTGGTCGGGGCCATCTCGCTGGGGTTGATGATGCCCACCTGGGGCACATAGAGCGCCCCGGCCAGGCCACAGAGCACCGCCGAGAGCACCCAGACGAACAGCTTGAAGCCGCGCGGATCGTAGCCACAGAAGGTCACCCGGTTCTCGGCGTCGCGGATCGCCGTGAGGATGCGGCCGAACTTGCTCTGCGCCAGGCGCCAGCCCAGCCAGAGGCTGGCGGTCAGCAGGGCCACGGTGAGCAGGAAGAGCACTGCCCGGGTACCCTGGGCGGCCACCGGAAAGCCCAGCAGGGTGGTGAAGCCGGTGAAGCCGTTGTTGCCGCCGAAGCCGGTCTCGTTGCGAAAGAACAGCAGCATGCCGGCAAAGGTCAGCGCCTGGGTCATGATCGAGAAGTAGACGCCCTTGATCTTCGAGCGGAAGGCGAAGAAGCCGAACGCCAGCGCCAGCAGACCGGGGGCCAGCACCGCCAGGCACAGCGCCCAGAGGAAATGGTCGGTACCGGCCCAGAACCAGGGGTAGCTGGTCCAGGAGAGAAAGCTCATGAACGGCGGCAGACCGTCGCCGGCGGCCTGGCGCATCAGGTACATGCCCATGGCGTAGCCGCCCAGTGCAAAGAACAGCCCGTGGCCGAGGGAGAGCATCCCGGCATAGCCCCAGACCAGGTCCAGCGCCAGGGCGACGATGGCGTAGCAGAGGATCTTGCCCACCAGGGTCAGGGTGTAGGCCGAGACCTGGAAGGCATTGTCGGCTGGCAGCAGGGACAGCAGCGGCAGGGCGATCAGTACGGCCAGGGCCAGGCCGAGCACGGCAAGGCTCAGGCGCGGGCCGGCCTTCTGCACGGCGGTAAGCGCGAGTGGCTGGTTCAATCGATGACCCTCCCCTTGAGGGCGAACAGGCCCTGAGGCCTTTTCTGGATGAACAGGATGATCAGGCCGAGGATGAGGATCTTGCCCAGCACGGCGCCGATCTGGGGTTCGAGGATCTTGTTGACGATCCCCAGGCCGAAGGCCGCCAGCACGCTGCCGGCCAGTTGGCCGACGCCGCCGAGCACCACCACCAGGAAGGAGTCGATGATGTAGCTCTGGCCGAGGTCCGGGCCGACGTTGCCGATCTGCGACAGGGCCACGCCACCGAGACCGGCGATGCCGGAGCCGAGGCCGAAGGCGAGCATGTCGATGCGGCCGGTGGGGACGCCGCAGCAGGCGGCCATGTTGCGATTCTGGGTCACGGCGCGCACGTTCAGCCCCAGGCGGGTCTTGTTCAGCAGGGTCCAGGTCAGGATCAGCACGAAGACCACGAAGCCGAGGATGATCACCCGGTTCCACGGCAGGAGCAGGTTGGGCAGCACCTGGATGCCGCCGGACAGCCAGGCCGGGTTGGCCACCTCGACGTTCTGGGCACCGAACAGCACCCGCACCGCCTGGATCAGCATCAGGCTGATGCCCCAGGTGGCCAGCAGGGTTTCCAGCGGGCGGCCATAGAGGTGGCGGATCACGGTGCGTTCCAGCGCCATGCCGATGGCGGCGGTGACGGCGAAGGCGACCGGCAGCGCCAGCAGCGGATACCAGGCCAGCCATTCGGGGGCTAGGCGCTGCAGGGTCAGCTGCACCACATAGGTGCTGTAAGCGCCCAGCATCAGCATCTCGCCATGGGCCATGTTGATGACGCCGAGCAGGCCATAGGTGATGGCCAGGCCCAAGGCGGCCAGCAGCAGGATGGAGCCCAGCGACAGGCCGGTGAAGGCCTGGCCGAGCAGGTCGCCCAGCAGCAGCTTGCGCTCGACCTGGGCAAGACCGGTGGCGGCGGCCTTGCGGACGTCTTCGTTGGCTTCCACGGCCGGATCGAGCAGGGCCTGCAGGCGGGTCCTGGCCTGGGGTTCGCCGGACTCGCCCAGCAGGCGTACCGCGGCCAGGCGCACGGCGGGATCGGGATCGGTCAGCTGCAGAGTGGCCAGGGCGGCGGCGAGGGCAGTCTTCACCTCCTTGTCGGCCTCGGTCTGCAGGCGTTTTTCCAGGAAGAAGCGCTGTTCGGGCTTGGCCTCCTGGCGCAGGGCCTGGGCGGCGGTCAGGCGCACGCTGGCATCCGCGGACAGCAGCTGCCCGCTGGCTTGGGCGGCGTCTATGAGAATGCGCAGGCGGTTGTTCAGGCGTACCGGCTTGGGCGTGCCGGTGGGGGCGGTGGCGTCACCTTCGGCGGCGCTGTAGCTATCGCCGTTCTTGTAGAACGGGCGCCGGTCTTCGTCGACATAGAAGCGGCCGTCCTGCAGCGCCTGGAGAACCGGGAGCTGGGCGGTGTCGGGTTCGGCGGCCCATGCCTGCAGGAGCTTGGCCTGGGCGCTGGCGCTGGCGGCGGCCAGCTCGGCGGCGGGGCCGGCCTGGACGGTGCCGGCGAGCAGCAACAGCAGGGGCAGAAGAAAAAGGCGTAGGGACATGCTCGGCCTCGTCTGTGGGTAAAGGCTCCTGCGCGTTGTCTCCCGGGGGGAGGACGGGCGTGGCCTCGTTTCTGGTGCCGGGCACCTGGCGGTCTGGCCGGGTGCGCTGGCGAGCCCTCACCCCGGCCCTCTCCCAGAGGGAGAGGGGGAGGAGCGGTGGTGCGGGTGTTTCCTGTGGGCTGCGGAACGCCTTTTGCCCTCACCCCAATCCTCTCCCCGAGAGAGAGGGGGGAAGAGCTATTGGCCTCGGAACGGCTTTTGCCTTCACCCCAAACCCTCTCCCAAGGGGAGAGGGGGTAGGAGCGGGGTGCCACCTTTCAGGCTTCGCTCCCCCCTCCCTCGGGGAGAGGGGCCGGGGGTGAGGGTTGGCCGTTACTTGCCGCTCTTCACCGGTTCGTCGGACTTCTTGTCGTTGCCGGGAATGTAGGGGCTCCAGGGCTGGGCGCGGACCGGGCCTTCGGTCTGCCAGACGACGTTGAACTGACCGTCGTCCTGGACCTCGCCGATCATCACCGGCTTGTGCAGGTGGTGGTTCTTCTCGTCCATCTTCACGGTGTAGCCGTCCGGCGCGGCGAAGGTCTGGCCGGCCATGGCCTTGCGGACCTTGTCGACGTCGGTGCTGCCGGCCTTTTCCACCGCCTGGGCCCACATGTGGATGCCGATGTAGGTGGCTTCCATGGGGTCGTTGGTCACGGCGGTCTGGTAGTTGGGCAGGTTCTTAGCCTTGGCGTAGGCCTTCCAGGCGTCGACGAATTTCTTGTTCACCGGGTTATCCAGCGACTCGAAGTAGTTCCAGGCGGCCAGCTGGCCCACCAGTGGCTTGGTGTCGATGCCGCGCAGTTCTTCCTCTCCCACCGAGAAGGCCACCACCGGCACGTTGGTGGCCTTCAGGCCCTGGTTACCCAGTTCCTTGTAGAAGGGCACGTTGGAGTCGCCGTTGATGGTGGAGACCACCGCGGTCTTGCCGCCCGCGGCGAACTTCTTGATGTTGGCGACGATGGTCTGGTAATCGCTGTGGCTGAAGGGGGTGTAGACCTCCTCGATGTCCTTGTCCTGCACGCCCTTGCTGTGCAGGAAGGACCTGAGGATCTTGTTGGTGGTGCGTGGGTAGACGTAGTCGGTGCCCAGCAGGAAGAAGCGCTTGGCCGCGCCGCCTTCTTCGCTCATCAGGTATTCCACCGCCGGGATGGCCTGCTGGTTCGGCGCCGCGCCGGTGTAGAAGACGTTGGGCGACATCTCTTCGCCTTCGTACTGCACCGGGTAGAACAGCAGGCCGTTGAGTTCCTCGTAGACCGGCAGCACCGACTTGCGCGAGACCGAGGTCCAGCAGCCGAAGGTGACCGCGACCTTGTCCTGGGTCACCAGCTGGCGCGCCTTCTCGGCGAACAGTGGCCAGTTGGAGGCCGGATCCACCACCACGGGCTCCAGCTTCTTGCCCAGCACGCCGCCCTTGGCGTTGATCTCGTCGATGGCCATCAGCGCCATGTCCTTGAGCGAGGTCTCGGAGATGGCCATGGTGCCGGACAGCGAATGCAGGATGCCGACCTTGATGGTGTCCGCGGCGTGGGCGGCGCTCCATGGGAACAGGCCGCTCATGAGCAGGGCGGAGGCGGCAAGGGTGGTCTTCAGTAGAGGGCGGCGCTTCATGCGAAAGGCTCCTAAGCGAACGTGCGCTGTTGTTGGGCTGGGCTGCTGGCCCGCCAGGGCGCTTTTCAGGAACTGTGCCAGGCCTCGGCAAGGCGCATGGCGACTGGCCTCTTGTTTGCAATCCAGGCGTTTGTGGCCAGTTGCCCTGCACCAGCCTGGGGCTGGGCGGTGCCCTCTGACGGCGCCCTTGCACGATGCTGGTGCCCTCTTTTGCCGTTGCCTTTTGCGCAACATGAAAGTCCGAATGCCGTATTGGTGGTGATGCCTGGCGCCTCCCATACTCGATCGTCAAGGGCCGGCCACAGGGGCGGTCACACCCATTCGAAGAAGAGGAACAAGGCATGGGCAGGCAGGTCGGGGTCATCGGACTCGGCAACATGGGCGGCAACATGGCGATCACCCTGGCGCGCAAGGGCGTGGCCGTCACCGGCCTGGATCCCTCCAGCGCCGCCTGCGAGCGGGTCGCTGCCCAGGGCGTGGCCATCGCCGGTGATCTGGCGGCCCTGGCCGCCAGCAGCGACGTCATCGTGCTGTCGCTGCCCAAGGCCGAGCACGTCGAGGCCGTGTGCCTGGGCGAGGCGGGCCTGGTCAGCCGCGTGCGGCCGGGCACCGTGGTGGTCGACACCACCACCTCCACCCCGGAGACCAGCCGCCGGGTAGCGGCGGCCTTCGCCGAGGTCGGTGCCGATTTCCTCGATGCCCCGGTCTCCGGCGGCCCCGCCGGTGCCGCGGCCGGCACCATGACCATGGTCATCGGAGGCAGCGAGGCGGCCCTGGCCAAGGCATTGCCGGCGCTGGAAGCCATGAGCGCGACCCGGGTGCACATCGGCGCCGTGGGCGCCGGCAACATCGCCAAGATCGCCAACAACCTGCTGGCCGCGGCGCACCTGATCACCACCGCCGAGGCGGTGACCATGGCCGCTCGCGCCGGGGTCGCCCCGGAAAAGCTGCTCGAAGGCATCAATGCCGGCTCCGGGCGCAGCGCGGCCAGCCAGGGCATGTTCCCTACCTGGGTGCTGAACAAGGCCTATGACTCCGGCTTCACCATGGGCCTGATGCGCAAGGACGTGGGCCTGGCCCAGCAGCTCATCGCCGAGCTCGGCCTCGACCTGCCGCTGGCCGCGGCCACGGCCCAGGCCTGGAAGGCCAGCGCCGAGACCCTGGCCGATGGCGAGGATTTCTGCGCCATCGCGCGACGCACCAGCGAAGACCTGTTCGGTAAGGGGGAATGATCATGATGAACGCCAAGACACTGGAATTGCTCAAGCCTTTCTGGGGCGACCGCCAGCAGGTCGCCAGCTTCGTGGACGGCGAATTCGTCGACGGCAGCGGCGAGCGGATCACCGTGCGCAACGCCCATGACGACAGCCCGGCCTACAGCTACCCTGATGCCGACCTGGCCGTGGTCGAGCGCGCCGATGCCGCCGCCCGCCGGGCACGCGAGGAGTGGCGCGCCCTGACCGCCCAGGCGCGCGGTCGCATCATCTACAAGGTTGGCGCCTTGATCCGCGAGGAGGCCGAGGTCCTGGCGCAGCTGGAATCGCTGACCGCCAACAAACCGATCCGTGATGCCCGCGTCGAGGTGCTCAAGGTCGCCGAGATGTTCGAGTACTACGCTGGTTGGGCCGACAAGCTGCACGGCGAGGTCATCCCGGTGCCCACTAGCCACCTCAACTACGTGACCTACGAACCCCTGGGCACGGTGCTGCAGATCACCCCCTGGAACGCACCCATCTTTACCGGTGGCTGGCAGATCGCCCCGGCCATCACCGCCGGCAATGCGGTGATCCTCAAGCCGTCCGAACTGACTCCGGTGACCTCGCTGCTGCTGGGCGTGCTGGTGGAACGCGCCGGTGCGCCCAAGGGCCTGGTCAACGTGCTCGCCGGCCAGGGCCATACCGTCGGCCAGCAGGTGATCGCCCACGCCGACATCCGCAAGGTGGTCTTTGTCGGCTCGCCGGCCACCGGCCGGCACATCGCCGCCGCCGCGGCCCAGCGCTGCATACCGGTGGTGCTGGAGCTGGGCGGCAAGTCGGCCAACATCGTCTTCGAAGACGCCGACCTGGACCTGGCCGTGCGCGGCGCCCAGGCGGCGATCTTTTCTGGGGCCGGCCAGAGTTGCGTCTCCGGTTCGCGGCTGCTGGTGCAGGAGTCCATCTACGAGCGCTTCATCCAGGCGGTGGCCCGCGCCGCCAGCCAGTTCAAGGTGGGGGACCCGAGCGATCCCGAGACCCAGATCGGCCCGATCCACAACGCCAAGCAGTTCGCCCATGTGCGCAACATGGTGGAAGGCGCCCTCGGCGAGGGCGCACGGCTGGTGGCCAATGGCATCGAACCGCTGCCCGCCGGGACGGGCTACTACGTCAATCCCACGGTACTGGCTGGCCACAATGGCCTGAGTTGCGCCCAGGAAGAGATCTTCGGGCCAGTGGTGGTGGCTATCCCGTTCAAGGACGAGGCCGATGCCATTCGCATCGCCAACGACAGCCGCTTCGGCCTGGCCGGGGCGGTCTGGACCCGCGATGTCGGTCGTGCCCACCGGGTGGCGCGCGGTGTGCGCGCCGGTACCTTCTGGGTCAACGGCTACAAGACCATCCACGTCAGCTCGCCTTTCGGCGGCTACGGCGAGAGCGGCTACGGTCGCTCCTCGGGACTCGACGCCCTGCGCGAATACAGCGAAGTGAAGAGCGTCTGGGTGGAAACCGCCGCGGTGCCCGCCGCCGGCTTTGGCTACGGCGCCAGCCTGGAGTAACAGATGACCATCCATCAAGCCTTGTTGGACGACGCCCGCAGCTGGCGTCGCGATTTCCACGCCCATCCGGAACTGGGTTTCGCCGAGCACCGCACCGCGGCGCGGGTGGCCGAGTTGCTGGAGGGCTTCGGCCTGGAGGTCCATCGCGGCCTCGGCGGCACCGGCGTGGTCGGAGTACTGCGTCACGGCGAGGGCCCGAGTCTGGGCCTGCGCGCCGACATGGACGCCCTGCCGATGCAGGAGGTGGGGGACGTCCCCCACAGGTCCACCGCCGCCGGGCGCATGCACGCCTGCGGGCATGACGGCCACACCGCCATCCTGCTGGCCACGGCGCGCCATCTGAGTGAGCACAGCGACTTCCGCGGCACCCTCTTTTTCGTCTTTCAGCCCGCCGAGGAAAATCTCGGCGGCGCGCAAAAGATGATCGAAGACGGTCTGTTCGAGCGCTTCCCCATGGACGCTATCTACGGCCTGCACAACTGGCCGGGATTGCCGGCCGGCCAGGTGGTGGTCAATCCGGGCGCCATGATGGCCTCGCTGGACACCTTCGCCATCACCCTCACCGGCAAGGGCTGCCACGCGGCCATGCCCGAGCGCGGGCGTGATCCCATCGTCGCCGCGGCGGACCTGATCCTGCAGCTGCAGACCATCGTCGCCCGGCGGATCTCGCCGCTGGCTGCCGCGGTGGTCAGTGTGACCATGATGGAGGCGGGGGAGGCCATCAACGTCATCCCCGAGGTGGCGCGGCTCAGGGGCACGGTGCGCTGCCTGGATGGCGCGGTACGTGCCGAGGTGGAGCGGCTGATCGGGGAGATCGTCGCCCAGGCGCCGCTGGCCCAGGGCGTGCGCGGCGAGCTGGAGTTCACCCGCGGCTATCCGGTGACCGAGAACCATCCCCAGCAGGCGGCGCGGGTGCGTCAGGCGGCGGTAACAGCCTTTGGCGCCGAGCGGGTCAGTGACGGCGTACCACCGTCCATGGCCTCCGAGGATTTCGCCTTCATGCTGGCGGCGCGTCCGGGAGCCTATCTCTGGCTGGGTGTCGATGGTGAGCGACCCTCGGCACCGCTGCACAATCCGGCCTACGACTTCAACGACGCCATCATCGAACCGGCCGTGCGGCTGTGGGCGGAGCTGGTGCGCCAGGAACTGCCCGCCTGATTAGTCTTCAGCGTTTGGTCAAAGCCTAAAGCCTTGCGAGCTAGAGCCAAACAAGGCCTGGGCGGCCCCGCGAAGAGGCCTGAGGAAGCGGATCGGACTCGCGGGCGAGTTTACAAGTGGTAAATGAGCATTCCGAAGGCATCTTCAACGCAGTTTGGCCGACGCGCAGCTGGCTTTGAGCCGACGCTCAGCGAAAGGCGGTCATCCGCTGCACCATGGCCGTGCGCAACTCGTCCGCGGCGCGGCTGAGCTTGCGGCCCAGGCGGGTCACCAGCTCGACGTGGGCGCGGGCGAAGCCCGGATCGGCCAGGGGCAGGGCGCGCAAGGCGCCGCTGTCCAGCTCCTGGGTGGCGGCGAACAGCGGCAGCAGGGTCACGCCGCCCTGCTGGGCATAGTGCTTGAGCAGGGCGAAGGTGTTGCAGGTCAGGGTCGGCGCCAGGCGCTGGCCGGCGGCCTGCTCCACGGCGTCGAGCATCTGGCGGATGCCGTAGGAGATGTCCGGCACGGCCAGGCGATGCTCGCCCAGCGCTGCCAGGGTCACAGGGCCCTGGGTCGCGGCCAGCGGATGCTCGGGCGCCACCATTGCATAGAGCGGCTGCTCGCGGCTGCCATGTACGCGCAGGTGCGGATCGCGCGGCGGATTGAACACCAGCCCCAGTTGCGCCTCGTCTTCCATCACCTGGCGGATCACCTCGTTGGTACCCACCACATTGACCCTGACCTCGATCTCCGGATGCCGCGCGGAAAAGTCGCCCAGGCTGCGCGACAGGTCGCCGATGAAGCCTTCGCCGATGGCCAGCACCACGCGGCCGGTGCGCAGTCCCTGGAGATCGGAGATGGCATCTTTCAGGCCGTCGAGCTGGGTCTGGCGCTGGCGGAAATAGTCCAGCACCAGGCGCCCGGCCTCGGTCGGGGTGATGCCGCGACGGTGTCTTTCGATGAGGTCGACGCCCAGCTCCGCCTCGACCTGGGCGATCTGCCGGCTGACCGCGGACGGGGCGATATCCAGGGCGTCAGCCGCAGCGCGCACGCTGCCCAGGCGCACCGCCTCGACGAAATAATGCAAGCGCTGTTCGTGAATTCCACGCATCCGTGTGTTCTCTTAAAGGCAACGGAAAAGGCCATTTCCAGTATTGGAGAGAGAACAGGCCGCTGTCCATACTCGGGCCAAGACCACGGCCGCCCCGGCCTGGCCAAGGCCCGCGACGCAGAGCCCTGAAGCGGTAAGAAGTCCCATGCGAGACACTGTCCGCGCCGGGCTTCTTCCCTCTGGCGCGCCAGGCGTACGCCTTCGACCAGACCTCCAGAACGACCGGGTTCTGCTCCCTTGCGGAGCCCTTTTCTGCCCAGCGGGCCTCGCTGCTCGCGACTGCCAACCATACCAACAACCGAGCCCGCGAGCGGGCCGCAGGGGGAAGAATGAGCGCCAATCCGACTCTGGCCGTGGGCCAGGACCGAGCCGTCAGCAATACCGTCAGACTCTACATCTGGGCAGCGCTAGTGCTGCTGATCGCCGAGCTGATCGGCTCCCTCACCATACCGCTGGGGCCGGGCAAGGTGGTGTTGCTGCCGATGATCTGGGCGCTCTTGCTGGGTGCGGCGGTGGGGCAGGTCGGCAAGCGCATGCCGCTGGGTCTGGGTATCGACCGCGGCGCCCAGGTGCGCTCGGCGGCCATTCTGCAATACGCCTTGCTGGTGTTCATTGCCAAGCTCGGCCTGGTGGTGGGTGGCTCGCTGCCCACGGTGATCGCCGCCGGCTGGGCACTGGCCTTCCAGGAGCTGGGGCATTTCGTCGGCACCATCCTGCTCGGTCTGCCGGTGGCCCTGCTGCTGGGCATCAAGCGCGAGGCCATCGGTGCCACCTTCTCGGTGGGGCGCGAACCGAGCCTGGCAATCATCAGCGAACGCTATGGCATGGACTCCCCGGAAGGCCGCGGCGTACTCGCCGAGTACCTGACCGGCACCCTGTTCGGCGCGGTGTTCATGGCCATCGTGGCCGGTTTCATCGCCAGCCTGAACATCTTCCACCCCTATTCCCTGGCCATGGGCGCCGGCCTGGGGTCGGGCAGTATCATGGCCGCCGCGGCTGGTGCCATCGCCGCCCAGCAGACCGCCGAGGTGGCCAAGGAGGTCATGGCGCTGGCCGCCGCCGCCAACCTCATCACCCTGACCCTGGGCACCTATTTCACCCTGTTCATCTCCCTGCCGCTGGCGGTCTGGGGCTACCGGGTGATGGAGCCGCGCATCGGCCGTACCACCAAGGCTTCCTTCCAGCAGAGTTCGGTGGATGCCGCCGTGGTGGACGAGCCCGTGGAGCTGGGCTGGTCGGCACGCTTCAGCGCCTGGCTGGCCTCGGGTGCCCTGGCGCTGCTGGCGACCCTGGTGATGAGCAAGACCCTGCCACCGGCTGCTTTCCTGGGCGTCGCGGTGATGATCCTGGCGGCCTTCGTCGGCGAACTGCTCTGCCAGCTGTTTCGCCGCAAGGTGCCGGCGGTGTGCTGGGTATCGCTGGTGGCCATGTTCCTGACCTCGCCCTGGTGCCCGCTGGCGCCGCAGATCACCGCCGCCCACAACGCGGTCGGCATCATGGCGCTGATCACCCCCATGCTGGCCTTCGCCGGCCTGTCCATCGCCAAGGACATCCCGGCCTTCCGGCGCCTCGGCTGGCGCATCGTGGTGGTTTCGCTGATCGCCAGCTTCGGCACCTTCATCGGCGCGGCCTTCATCGCCGAAGTGTTTCACTGATCCTCTCCGCGCGCACCGGGCCCCTGGTGCGCCGCTTCCCGCTGCCGTATCGCTCCGCCGCTTGATCTCTCCGCTTCCCGCATTTCGTGTCGCAGCTCCCAGCCTTGAGTCCTGGCGGCCCGGGGTCGTCCGTGGGCGATCACCGGCGCTTGAGCTGTGCCCCGAGTTGCAGTATCTATGATGGAAAATTAACAAAAACCGTTAATTTAATAACATCAAGAAAACGGAGGCGCGCTCGGCATGGGCAAAATCGCGGTCATCGGCAGCAACATGGTCGACCTCATCACCTACATCGAGCGGCTACCCGTGCAGGGTGAGACGCTGGAAGCGCCGGACTTCGCCCTCGGTTGTGGCGGCAAGGGCGCCAACCAAGCGGTCGCCGCGGCCAAGCTGGGCAGCGAGGTGCTGATGGTGACCAAGGTCGGCGACGATCTCTTCGCCGACAACACCCTGGCCAACTTCCGCCGCTTCGGTATCGACACCCGTCACGTGACCCGCGCGCCGGGTCGCTCCAGCGGGGTGGCGCCGATCTTCGTCCAGCCCGACTCGCACAACAGCATCCTCATCGTGAAGGGCGCCAACGCCGCCCTCGGCCCAGCCGACATCCAGGCCGCGGAAGCCGATCTGCGCGACTGCGCGCTGATCGTGCTGCAACTGGAGATCGCCCTGGAGACCGTCTATGCCGCCATCGACTGCGGCCAGCGCCTGGGTATCCCCGTGCTGCTCAATCCGGCCCCCGCGGTGGCCGACCTGAGCGCCGCGCACCTCGCCCGGCTGGATTACTTCGTCCCCAACGAGACCGAACTGGCCCTGGTCAGCGGCTTGCCGGTACGGGATCGCGAGAGCGCCTTCGCTGCCGCGCGGGTGCTGGCCGGTCGCGGCATCCGCCATGTGGTGGTCACCCTCGGTGCCCAGGGCGCGCTGTACGTGGGCGAGGAGGGCGAGTTCAGCCTCCCCGGCCAGCAGGTGGCGGCCATCGACACCACCGGCGCCGGTGATGCCTTCATCGGCTGCTTCGCCCATGGCCGCGTCCAGGGTCTCGGCCTGCGGGACGCCATGCAGCGAGCCGTGGCCTATTCGGCACTGTCGGTCACCGGGCGCGGCACCCAGACCTCCTATCCCGAGGCTGCGGTCTTCGAAGACTACCTCGCGTCCCTGGATCTCTGACGCAAGGTCGGCGATCCCTCACCCTGGCACCCCTACGGAGAACAACAATGAGCCAGTCACCCCTGCGGCCCAGCGCCGACGGCTACTACCTGAACCGCACGCCGTGGTTCGCCTTCATCCTGCTGTGCTGCATCTTCGCCCTCTGGGCCGCCGCGGCGAGCATGAACGACGTGCTCATCGCCCACTTCAAGAAGGCCTTCCTGCTCAGTGATTTCCAGACCGCCTTCGTCCAGTCGGCCTTCTACCTCGGCTATTTTTTCCTGGCCCTGCCGGCCGCGCTGATGGTGCGGCGCTTCAGCTACAAGACGACCATCCTCTTCGGCCTGTTCCTCTACATGGTCGGCTGCCTGCTGTTCTTTCCGGCCGCCTCCATGGCCAAGTACGGCATGTTCCTGCTGGCGCTGTTCGTGATCGCCGCGGGGCTTTCCTTCCTGGAGACCGCCTGCAACACCTACTCGACCCTGCTCGGGCCGCGCGAGACCGGCACCCGCCGGTTGAACATCTCCCAGACCTTTCACCCCTTCGGCGCCATGACCGGTGTCTACGTGGGCAGCTTCGTGATGTTCAAGGACGGCGACGCCAGCCAGGCGCAGCTGCTGCAGATGAATCCCGCCGAGGCCGCCGCCCAGCAGCTGCAGATGATCCAGGCCACCCTGACGCCCTACCAGTGGATGATCGGCGTGCTGGTGCTGATCTTCGTGCTGATCGCCTGTACCCGCTATCCGTCCTGCAAGGGCAACGATGCCGTGCGCAGCGAGCGCGACGGTATCGCCGCCAGCCTCGGGCGGCTGCGGCGCAATCCACGCTTCGTCTTTGGCGTGCTGGCGCAGTTCCTCTATGTCGGCGCGCAGGTCGGCGTCTGGAGCTTCACCATCCGCCTGGCCATGCAGCTCGGTGGCATGAACGAGCGCAGCGCCTCCTGGTTCCTGCTCACCACCTTCGCCGCCTATTTCGTCGGCAAGCTGATCGCCAACCTGCTGATGCGCCGCTGGCATCCGGCCAAGGTGCTGGGCGTCTACGGCGTGCTGTGCATCGCCCTGCTGGCCTACACCATCCTGGTGCCCAACATCACCGCGGTGTACGCCGCCGTGGGCGTGAGCATCTTCCTTGGCCCCTGCTGGCCGACCATCTATGGCCTGACCGTCGACGGTATCGGTCGCGACACCGAATTCGGCGGTTCGCTGCTGGTAATGAGCATCGTCGGCGGCGGGGTGATCCCGATCTTCCAGGGCCTGCTGTCGGACTACACCGGCGGCAACATGCAGCTGGCCTATTCGGTGCCCCTGCTGTGCTTCACGGTGATCGTCGCCTACGCCCTCTACTGCCTGCGTCATCCGGCCAGCGAGCGGCTGCCGGTGGGCGCCGCCCAGACCGCCTGAGGAGGGCGCCGCCATGTCCGTACGCCTGCCCCTACAGCCTGAGCAATTCACCGCGTGCGAGCGCACCCTGCTCGCCAGCGACGCCTTCCAGGTGCGCGCCTGGACCTATCCTTCCGGGGTCCGCGCCCTGGCCCTGGAGAATCGCCGCGGCCGGCTGGTCGTGCTGCCCTATCAGGGGCAGATGATCTGGGATGCCACCTTCGACGGCTGCCGCCTGACCATGCCTGGGCTGTTCGACCAGCCGCGGCCGACCCGGCGGATCATCGAGACCTATGGCTGCTTCATGTTCCACGCCGGGGTGCTGCGCAACGGCTGCCCGGCGCCGGAGGACAGCCACGAGCTGCACGGCGAACTGCCCTGCGCGCCGCTGGACGAGGCCTGGCTGGAGCTGGGCCGGGACGCGGCGGGTGACTTCCTGCGCCTGGGCGGTCGCCATGACTACGCCATGGGCTTTGGCGATCGCTATCGCGCCCAACCCAGCGTGACCCTGAGGCCGGAAACCGCCGTGTTCGAACTGGGCCTGGAGGTGGAAAACCAGGCCGGCCAGCCCATGGACCTCATGTACATGGCGCACATGAACTACGCCTACGTACCCGGCGGCCGCTTCCATGAGCCGCTGGGCGTGGCCCGCACCCGGGTGCGCACCAGCGTGCCGGCCCATGTGCGGCCGACCGCCGACTGGCAGGCTTTCATCGCCGAGCTGGCCGAAGATTCGGAACGGCTGCGGGTGCTGGATGCGCCTGAGCGCTACCAGCCGGAAATCGTCAGCTTCATCGATGCGCCGGGCACCGACGCGGCAGGGGAGGCGCACTTCCTGCTGGAGCATCCGGGCGGCGCGGCCTTCTACACGGCCTATCGCCCAGAGAGCTTGCCCCATGCCACGCGCTGGGTGCTGCACAACCCCGACCAGCAGGTGGCGGCCTTCGTGCTGCCGGCGACCTGCGAGCCGGAGGGCTATCTGGCCGAGACCGCCAAGGGCCAGGTGCAGCAGCTGCAGCCGGGTGAACGGCGCACCTTCAGCGTGCGCACCGGCTATCTCGCCGCCGCCGAGAGCGAGGCGCTGCTGACGCGCCTGGCCGACCCAACGCGGATCAGGTGAGCAGTTGCGCGCCGTTCGCCTCGATCCGTTCGCGATAGCTGCGCGGGATGCGCCCGTCGCTGACCACCCCGTCGAAGTCGCTGAGCGCCGCGAAATGCGCGGCGCGCACCACGTCGAACTTGGTATGGTCGACCAGCAGCAGCCGCTGCTGGGCCTGGCGCAGGACCTTCTGCTTGACCTCGACCTCGTTGAAGTTGAAGCAGGTGACGCCGAAGTCCGCGCTCACCCCGGCCGCCGAAACGAAGGCATGGGTGAGGCGGACGCCATCGAGCACTCCGGTCTCCAGGCGACTCTCGAAGATCTGATTCTTGCGCTGGAAGGTCCCGCCGCACACCACCAGGGTGCAGTTGACCTTCTGCTGCAGCTTGAGCAGCACATTGAGCGAGTGGCAGACGGCGGTGAATTCCAGGTCATCGGGAATGAAGTCCACCACGAAGGGCGTGGTGGTCCCGCAATCGAGGAAGATGGTGTCGCCGGCGCGGATCTGGGCCGCGGCCAGCCGACCGATGCGGCGCTTTTCCTCGACCTGGCGCAGGTCCTGTTCCACCACCTGGTAGCCGGGCGCCTCGCTGCCGCCGACATCGCGGGTGACATGACCGCCGAGCAGGCGCAGGCCGTCCGGCGGGAGCCGCAGGTCGCGGCGCAGGGTCATTTCCGAGACACCCAGCAACTGGGCCATCTCGCGCAGGTGAATGGCGTGCTGGTCCTGCAACGCCTGGTGCATCAGCTTGAGCCGAGCGGCTTTCTTGCTATCCATGAGAGGTGCTACGGGAGTCCGACAAGACGTACAGGCCACACGAACAAAGAATTCTGATCCGATCATACGCTACCCGTGCCTGAGGAGGCCCCATGCAGCTTGAACCCGGCGAACTCGCCAAGACCATCGACCACACCCTGCTCGCCGCCGATGCCCGCCGCGCCCAGATCGACCGCCTGTGCCAGGAGGCGCGTACCCATGGCTTCTACTCGGTGTGCGTGAATTCTGCCCAGGTCCCCTACGCCGCGGCGCAACTGGCCGGCAGCGCGGTCAAGGTCTGCGCGGTGGTGGGCTTTCCGCTCGGCGCCGGGCTGAGCGCGGCCAAGGCCTATGAAGCCGAGCAGGCCATCGCCACCGGGGCGGGGGAGATCGACATGGTGCTCAATATCGGCTGGCTCAAGGATGGTCTGCTGGAAGAGGTCTCCGCCGACATCGCCGCCGTCCAGGCGGCCTGCGGCGCGGTACCGCTCAAGGTGATCCTGGAGACTGGTCTGCTCGACGAGACCCAGAAGCGCCAAGCCTGCCGGATCTGTCGCGATCTCGGGGTCGCCTTCGTCAAGACCTCGACCGGTTTCGGCCACGGCGGAGCGACCCTCGACGACGTGCGGCTGATGCGCGAGGAGGTGGGCCCGGAGATGGGCGTGAAGGCCTCCGGCGGCGTCCGCGACCGGGCCACCGCCCAGGCCATGCTGGAGGCCGGCGCGACCCGTCTGGGGACCAGTTCGGGCGTGGCCATCGTCAGCGGCGGCGAGGGTGGCGCGGGTTATTAGAGCAGGACGCCTGTAGGTTGGGTTGAGCGCAGCGAAGCCCAACGGTGCCGCCTTGTGTTGAGCTTCGGTGGAGGAGCCGCCTCAGCCCAACCTACGGGTGCTATCCCGGCCCCTGCCGGTACAGCTTGGAATCGCTGAAATCCCCCGGCGCCAGCACCTCGCCCACCAGGATCAGCGCCGTGCGACGGAAATCCTTGTCTCGCGCCCGCTCGACGATGTCGGCCAGGGTGCCCTGGACGCTGTCCTGATCCGGCCAGCTGGCGCGGTGGACGATGGCCACCGGGCAGGCGGGACCGTAGTGCGGCAGGAGGTCGGCGACGATGCGTTCCAGCTGGCCCACGCCCAGGTGAATGGCCAGCGTCGCCCGGTGGCGGGCGAGATCGGCCAGCGCCTCGCCCTCGGGCATGGCGGTGTGGCTGGCGTAGCGGGTGAGGATCACCGTCTGGCTGACGCCGGGCAGGGTCAGCTCGCAACCCAGCAGGGCGGCGCAGGCGGCGGTGGCGGTCACGCCGGGGACGATCTCGTAGGCAATGCCCAGCGCCTGCAGGCGGCGGATCTGCTCACCGATGGCGCCGTACAGCGAAGGATCGCCGGAATGCACCCGGGCCACGTCCTGGCCTCGGGCATGGGCGGCGGCCAGATGCCCGACGATGGTGTCGAGATCCAGGCTGGCGGTGTCGATCACCGTCTCGGCCTGGTGACCTTCCAGCACCGCTTGTGGCACCAGGGAGCCGGCATAGAGGATCACCGGGCATTGGCGGATCAGCCGCTGGCCCTTGACGGTGATGAGGTCGGGATCGCCGGGGCCGGCGCCGATGAAATGGACGGTCATGGGGTTTCCTCGGCCAGGGCGGCGAGCAATTCGGCGACGCTGGCGAATTCGCGGTCGACGCTGGGCAGGGCAGGGCGACGCAGGATCAGCACCGGCAGACCGCGTTCGCGGGCGACCTGTAACTTGGGCTGGGTGGCGGCACTGCCGCTGTTCTTGCTGATCAGCACATCGAAGTCGCCCTGGGCGAAGAGCGCGCGCTCGGCCTCCAAGGCGAAGGGACCGCGGTCGGCGATGATCCGTGCCCGTTCGGTGCCGGGATGGGCATCGAGCAGGCGCAGGGTCCAGAACTGCCCGCCGGGAGTCTCCTGGAGATGCTCCAGCGGCTCGCGACCCAGGGTGAAGAAGGGCCGGGCGAAGGGTGCCAGGGCTCGCTGCAGCTCGGCCCAGTCGGCCACTTCGCGCCAGTCATCCTGCGGACCGGCCTGCCATCCGGGGCGCCGCAGGGCCCAGCAGGGGACACCCGATCGGGCTGCGGCCAGGGCGGCGTTGTGGCTGATCTGTGCGGCGTAGGGGTGGGTAGCGTCCAGCAGCAGGTCGATGCCTTCACTGCGGAGAAAGGCGCCCAGCCCCTCGGCGCCACCATAGCCGCCGACCCGCACCTGGCAGGGCAGGTCCTGGGGCACGCGGCCGAGGCCGGCCAGGCTGTAGAGGGCATTCGCCGGCAACTGGCGGGCGATGGCCAGGGCTTCGGTGGTACCCCCGAGCAAGAGGATCTTCATTGGGCTTCTCCGACGATACCGCCCTGGCGGTCGATGGCCAGGACCTCCAGCGCCACGCCTGCCGGGACGATGCCACGGGCGAAGGCCAGCGCCTGGCGGCAGACGGCATCGCCCAGGGGAATGCCGGCGGCCTGGGCCAGTTGCAGTGCCTGCTGGCTGGTATTGGCGCCGATCATGGCGGCTTGCAGGTCCGCGTCGGCGCCCAGTGCGGCGGCCCAGGCGGCCAGCTGTGGCAGGTCGATGCTGGAGCTGCGGCTGTGCAGGTCGAGATGGCCGGCGGCCAGCTTGCTGATCTTGCCGAACCCGCCGCACAGACTCAGGCGCGCCACCGGCGCTTTGCGCAGGTGCTTGAGCACGGCGCCGGCGAAATCACCCATTTCGATCAGGGCGGTTTCCTCCAGGCCGTAGCGACGGCGCATGGCGTCTTCGCTGGCGTTGCCGGTGCAGGCGGCGAGATGGCCGTGGCCGTTGGCGCGAGCCACGTCGATGCCCTGGTGGATGGATGCGATGTAGGCGGCGCAGGAAAAGGGCCGGACGATGCCGCTGGTGCCAAGGATCGACAGGCCGCCGAGAATGCCCAGGCGCGGGTTCATGGTCTTGAGCGCCAGGTGTTCGCCGCCCTCGACGCCGACGGTCACGGAAAAGCCGCCACCATAGCCGTGGCGCAGTGCCAGTTCGCCGAGATGGCGGGTCATCATCTGCCGCGGTACCGGATTGATCGCCGGTTCTCCCACCGCCAGCACCAGCCCGGGCTTGGTCACGGTGCCGACGCCGGGGCCGGCGTGGAAGCTGATCCCCGGGGTGGTGCTCAGGCGTACCTGGGCGAACACCAGGGCGCCGTGGGTCACGTCCGGATCATCGCCACCGTCCTTGAAGGTACCGGCTTGGGCGCCGCCTTCCAGCCGCTGGCAGTGGGCCAGGGGCATGAGGACCCGCCGTCCCTTGGGCAGCTCGATCTCCACCGCATCGCCGGGCGTCTCGCCCAGCAGCAGGCTGGCCGCCGCCAGGCTGGTGGCGGTGGCGCAGCTGCCGGTGGTGAGGCCGGTGCGCAGGGGCGCGGGCTGTTCGGGGGTTTCGTCACGCATGGGGCTTGCGGCTGTGCAGCAGGGTGATGGGCAGCGCCGCGCGCCAGGTGTCGAAGGCGCCCAGCGGCTGGGCCTGGGCCACCTGCAGGCGGGTCAGGTCGCCGCCATGACGTTCGCGAAAGGCCACCAGGGCGGCTTCGGTCTGCAGGGTCACGGCATTGGCCAGCAGGCGGCCACCGGGTCGCAGGGCGGTCCAGCAGGCATCCAGGACCCCGGGCGCGGTGAGGCCGCCACCGATGAAGATGGCGTCCGGGGTCGCCAGGCCGGTCAGTGCCTCCGGTGCCTGACCGGCCACCAGCTGCAGCGCCGGCGCACCGAGGTGGTCGCGATTGTAGAGGATGTGTGCCTGGCGTCCGGCATCGGCCTCGACGGCCAGCGCCCGGCAGCTGGAATGGCTGCGCGCCCATTCGATGCCGATGGAGCCGCAGCCGGCGCCCACGTCCCACAGCAGTTCGCCGGGGCGGGGGGCCAGGCGCGCCAGGGTCACGGCGCGCACGTCGCGCTTGGTCAGCTGACCGTCGTGGCGATAGGCGTCGTCCGGCAGGCCCGGGGTGAGGGGCAGGCCGGCCTCACCGGTCTCGCTCAGGACTTCGATGGCCACCAGGTTGAGCGCCGCCGCCTCGGTCAGCGACCAGGCCTCGGCGCGGCCGGCGATGCGTCGCTCCAGCGGACCGCCCAGGTGCTCCAGCACCTGCAGCTGGCTGGCGCCAAAGCCCTGGTCCACCAGCAGGGCGGCCAGGGCGGCGGGGCTGTGGCCGTCGTTGCTCAAGACCAGCAGGCGCGCGCCGGGATGCAGGTGGCGCACCACCCCGGCCAGGGGCCGTGCCACCACCGACAGCAACGCGATCTCCTGCAGGGGCCAGCCCAGGCGCGCAGCGGCCAGGGAGTAGGAGGAGGGCGCTGGCAGCACCTGCAGTTCGTCGGCCGACAGTTGGCGCGAGAGGCTCGCGCCAACACCGAACAGCATGGGATCGCCACTCGCCAGCACGCAGACCGGGGTGCCGCGGCGGTCCAGCACGGGGGCGAGGGCGAAGGGTTGCGGCCAGGGCTCGCGGACGGCGCGGATGCAGGGTGGCAGCAGCGCCAGCTGGCGTGGACCGCCGATGACGACCTGCGCCTCCAATAGGGCGCGACGGGCGCTTTTGCCCAGGCCGGGGTAGCCGTCTTCGCCGATACCCACCACGGTCAGCCAGGGGATCATGAACAAACCTCATCGAACGTCAGCCGACCGGCCGTTTTCAAGGGGTCGGGCAAAGCGGGCATAATAGCCTCTTTCCCCGTCCAGCCCGACCTTCCGCCGTGAATCCTCCGTCTCCTTCCGCCCTCGTCCCGCGGCCTTCGGCCTGTCCGGGATTGCTGCGCATCGTGCCCGCCCGCGATGGCGGCCTGTGCCGGGTGAAGTTGCCGGGCGGACGCCTCACGGCGGTCCAGGCACGGGCCATCGCCGCGGCCAGCCAGCGCTGGGCGAGCGGTGTGCTGGAACTGACTAACCGCGCCAACCTGCAACTGCGTGGCGTGCGCCCGGACGGCGCCAACGCCCTGGTGGCCGCGCTGCAGGCGGCCGGTCTGGGCCCAAGCGATCCAGCCGCCGACGACGTGCGCAACGTGCTGCTCAGCCCCGCCGCGGGCCGCGATCCGCAGCAACGGAGGGACGTCCGTCCCCTGGCCGCCGAACTGCTCGCGCTGCTGGAAGGCGATCGCCGCCTGCATGGCCTGTCGCCCAAGTTCGCCCTGCAACTGGACGGCGGCGAGGCCCTGGCACGGCTCGACCATGCCCATGACGTCTGGCTGTCGGCCCACGCCGAAGGCTATCTCCTCGGTCTGGCCGGTACCCCGCTGGATGCGCCGCTGGGCCTGATCCCCACGGGGCGCGAGAGGGCGACGGTGGCAGCCCTGCTGCACCGTTTTCTCGACCTCGCCAGCGCTGAGCAGAGCCGCATGCGCCAGCTGCTGGCGCAGCTTCCAGTTGCGGAGCTGCTGGCTGGACTGGACCTGCTGCCAGCCCCGGCTACCCCTCGTTCGCCAGCGGCAACGGCGCGGCGCCTGGGCAGTCATCCGCAGCGCCAGGCGGGCCTCTGCTGGGTCGGTGCCCAGCCCGCCTTGGGGCGGCTGCCGACCATGACCCTGGCAGCGGTCGCCGAACTCGCCGAGCACCACGGCAATGGCGAACTGCACCTGACGCCCTGGCAGGGCCTGCTGCTACCCGATGTGCCGGTCGGCACGGCGCCGGACCTGCTCGCGGCCTTGGGCGCCCTGGATCTGGTCACCGACCCCGCCGCGCCCCTGGCCCGGCTGATCGCCTGTACCGGGAGCCAGGGCTGTGCCAAGGGGCAGGCCGATACCAAGGGCGACGCCCTGCGCCTGGCCGAGCGGCTGCCGGCAGGCGTGGAGGTACACCTGTCCGGCTGCCCGCGCAGTTGCGCCCTGGCCGGACAGGCCCCCCATACCCTGCTGGCCGTGGCCCCCGGCCGCTATGACCTCTTCGTGCGCGACGCCACCCAGCCCGGCCCGGGCTGGCGGCGCGCCACCCAACTATCCCTCGACGAGGCCGCCGCCTGGCTGGCCCGGAGTCCTAGTGATGCTTGAATACGAACGCGACGGCCAGGCGATCTATCGCCAATCCTTCGCCACCATCCGCGCCGAAGCCGATCTATCGGCCATCCCCGCTGACCTGGAAAAGCTCGCCGTGCGGGTGATCCACGCCTGCGGCATGGTCGACGTGGTCCAGGACCTGGCCTTTTCCCCGGGCGCCGGCGCGGCCGGTCGTGCGGCGCTGGCGGCTGGCGCGCCCATCCTCTGCGATGCGCGCATGGTCGCCGAGGGCGTCACCCGCACCCGGCTGCCGGCCGCCAATCAGGTGATCTGCACCCTGCATGACGAGGGCATCCGCGAGCTGGCCGTGGCCCAGGGCAACACCCGCTCGGCGGTGGCCCTGGAGCGCTGGCGGCCGCACCTGGCCGGCAGCGTGGTGGTGATCGGCAACGCCCCCACGGCGCTGTTCTATCTGCTGGAGATGCTCGACGCCGGGGCGCCCAAGCCGGCGCTGATCCTCGGCATGCCGGTGGGCTTCGTCGGCGCCATGGAGTCCAAGGACGCCCTGGCCGCCGACAGTCGCGGCGTGCCCTACGTCATCGTGCGCGGCCGCCGTGGCGGGAGCGCCATGGCCGCGGCAGCGGTCAATGCCCTGGCCACGGAGGTGGAGTGATGGCCGGCCGCCTGCTCGGCCTGGGCGTCGGCCCCGGCGATCCGGAACTCATCACCCTGAAGGCCCTGCGCCTCCTGCAGGGCGCGCCGGTGGTGGCCTATTTCGTCGCCAAGGCCAAGGCCAACGTGGGCCAGGGCGGCAATGCCTATGGCGTCATCGAGGGCTATCTGCTGGACGGCCAGCAGCGCCTGCCGCTGGTCTATCCGGTGACCACCGAGAAGCTGGCGCCGCCGCTGTCCTATGAGACGGTGATCGCCGACTTCTACGACACCGCCGCCGCCCAGGTGGCCGACCATCTGGACGCCGGTCGCGACGTGGCGGTGATCTGCGAGGGCGATCCCTTCTTCTACGGCTCCTACATGTACCTGCACGACCGCCTGGCCGAGCGCTACGAAGCCCAGGTGGTGCCGGGGGTCTGCTCCATGCTCGGCGGCGTGGCCATGCTCGGCCTGCCGCTGGTCTATCGCAACCAGACCCTCACGGTGCTCTCCGGGGTGCTCTCCGCCGAGGAGCTCAAGGCACGTCTCGCGAGCGCCGACGCCGCCGTGGTGATGAAGCTCGGGCGCAACTTCGAGAAGGTGCGCCAGGTGTTGCGCGACCTGGGCCTGGACGAGCGTGCCCGCTACATCGAACGCGCCACCATGGACAACCAGCGCATCGTGGCGCTGGATGAGGTCGACCCCATGGCCTCGCCGTATTTCTCGCTGGTGGTGGTACCGGGGGTGAAATGGAAGGGTTGAGCCCGGCCATCGTCATCCTCGGCCCTGGCGCCCTGGCCACTGCTCGCCGCCTGCAGGCTGGCCTGCCGGGCAGCCTGGTGCACGGCCTGGCCGGGCGGGTCGAGGGCGACGTGACCTACACCGCTTTCGGCGACCATCTGCGCGACCTCTATCGCCAGCAGCGGCCGCTGCTGGTGCTCTGCGCCGCCGGCATCGTCATCCGCAGCCTGGCGCCGCTGCTGGACGACAAGACCGCCGAGCCGCCGGTACTGGCGGTGGCCGAGGACGGCAGCGCCGTGGTGCCGCTGTTGGGCGGCCTGGCCGGTGCCAATCGCCTGGCCCGCCAGCTGGGTACCTTGCTGGACGTGGCCCCGGCCATCACCACCAGTGGTGAACTGAGATTCGGCACCTGCCTGCTCGATCCACCGGCCGGCTATGCCCTGGCCGACGTCGACGTGGCCAAGCACCGGGTGGCCGATCTGCTGGCCGGCGCCCCGGTACGCATCGAGGGCGAGGCGCCCTGGCTGGACGAGGTACCCCTGGCCCGTGACCCCGCTGCGCACCAGCGCATCCTGGTCTCGCCGCTGGCCAGTGCCGACGACCACACCCTGCTCATCCATCCCCGCGCCGTGCTGGTGGCGGTACGTGCCGATGCCACCGCTGCCGCCGTCACCGAACTGCTTGCCAGCACCGGCTATGCGCCAGGTGCCGTGGCGGTGCTGCTGGCGCGGGCGGAAGACATGGCCGCGCCCGGCCTGGTCGAGCTGAGCCAGGCGCTGGATGTGCCGTTGAGATTCGTCGACGCCAACACGCCGGACTTCGCCCTGACGACGGTGGAACGTGCCCAGGAGCGGGGCATCGCCCTGCACCTGCATGACCGGCCGCTGGAAGCCGAGGACCTTGGCCAGCGGCGTGGCCGCCTCAGCGTGGTGGGCCTCGGCCCCGGCGCGGCCGAGCTCATGGCACCGGTGGTGCGCCGCGCCCTGGACCAGGCCCAGGACGTACTCGGCTACGCGACCTACGTGCAGATGGCCGGCCCCTTGCGTCCGGATCAGTTGGCCCATGCCAGCGACAACCGTGAAGAATTGCAGCGTGCCCGCCATGCCTTCGAGCTGGCTGCCAGCGGGCGCCAGGTAGTCATGGTGTCGTCCGGCGATCCGGGTGTATTCGCCATGGCCGCCGCGGTACTGGAGGTGCTGGAAGGCGCCGATGACCCGCGCTGGGCGGCGGTGGAGCTGGAGATCCTGCCGGGCATCACCGCGGCCATGGCCAGCGCCGCCCTGGCCGGGGCGCCCCTGGGCCACGACTTCTGCCTGATCTCCCTGTCCGACAACCTCAAGCCCTGGGCGGTGATCGAGCAGCGCCTGCGCCAGGCCGCGGCAGCGGACCTGGCCATGGCCTTCTACAACCCCATCTCCAAGGCTCGCCCGCACCAGTTGGAGCGCGCGCTGGACGTGCTGCGCAGCTGCCGTTCGGCGACCACCCCGGTGATCCTCGGCCGTGATGTCGGCCGGCCCGGCGGGGGGCTCGAATACACCAGCCTCGGCGCCCTGCGCAGTGACATGGTGGATTCACGCACCCTGGTGATCCTCGGCTCCAGCCATACCCGGCGCTTTCCGCGGGCCGATGGCGGCGAATGGGTCTATACGCCGCGCTGGTACGATCCGGAATTGTTATAAAGTAACATTTAATGCTTGAATCCTGGTCGCCGCTGGCCCACCCTCGGCGACCCTTCCTATTCCCTGGCGGGAAGCCGGTGAGAGTCCGGCGCGGTCGCGCCACTGTGAGCTTCGAAAGAAGCGAGCCAGACCTCGCCAGGGAACATCCATCATCCACAAGGGACGCGTCATCCCAAGGAGAGTCCATGCTTCGCCGTCTTTCACCGCTGCTCGCCGCCGGCCTGTTGTCCGTTTCCGCCCTTAGCGCCCAGGCCGCCACGACCTATCCGCTGACCATCCACAACTGCGGCCGTGACCTGGTCTTCGAGCGCGCGCCCCAGCGCCTGGTCAGTCTGGGCCAGGCCAGTACCGAGTTGCTCTTGCGCCTGGGCGTGGGCTCGCGCCTGGTGGGTACCGGGGTCTGGTTCGGCGGCCTGCCGAAAGACCTGCAGGAGGAGGGCAAGGGCATTCCGCGCCTGGCCGACAACGCTCCCAGCTTCGAAGCCGTGGTCGGTACCCGGCCGGACCTGGTGGCGGCGCAGTACACCTATCACGTCGGACCCGGCGGCGAGGTGGCGGACTTCCCCCGCTTCGCCAAGCTGGGCATCGCCGCCTATGTGGCGCCCAGCGATTGCGAGGGCAAGGCGGTGACTGCTGATTCCAACAGCGACGGCAGCCGCAGCGCGCCCTTCGACATGAACCTGGTGACCCGCGAGGCCCGGGAACTGGCGGCCATTCTCGATGTGCAGCCGGCTGGCAAGCAGTTGGTTGCCGAGCTGGATCACCGCATCGCCGCCGCTGGCGAGCAGGCCAAGGCGGCCGGGGTCCAGGGGCGTTCGGTGCTGTTCTGGTTTTCCAGTCCGCGCCTGGAAGGCGATCCCTGGGTCGCTGGCAACCTGGGCGCACCGGCCTGGATCGCCCGGTCCCTGGGCCTGCGCAACGTGGTCGACAGCGCCGAGGAATGGCCAGCGGTGAGCTGGGAACGTATCGCCAGTCTGGACCCTGACTATATCGTCGTGGCGCGCATGGACCGCCGTCTCTATCCCGCCGATGACGTCGACAAGAAGCTGGCCTTCCTGCGCAGCGACCCCCTGACCCGCGAATTGCGCGCGGTGCGCGAGAACCACCTGCTGGTGGTGGACGCCCCGACCCTCAATCCCTCGCTGCGGGTGGTGGACAGCGTCGAGACTCTGGCCGCCGACCTGGCCAAGCCGCAACCATGAGCCTGCCCCTGGCAGCCGAAGGGGCCCGGCCCTGGCGCTGGCTGCTGGGCCTGGCCGCCGTGCTGGCGCTGGCGGCGAGCGTGGTGCTGGCCGCTTCCTTCGGCGAGATGCCCATCGCGCCTCTGACCAGCCTGCAGGCCATCGCCAACGGCCTAGGCCTGGGGCCCTATCCGGTGGAGCGTATCGTCCAGGGCATCGTCTGGGAGTACCGCCTCAGTCGTGCCCTGGTGGCGGCCTGCTGTGGCGCGGGCCTGGCGGTCTCCGGCGCCATTCTCCAGGCGCTGCTGCGCAACGCCCTGGCCGAACCCTATGTGCTGGGGCTGTCGGCAGGGGCCTCCACCGGCGCGGTGCTGGTAATGCTGCTGGGCGTCGGCGGCGGGGTGCTCGGGGTCTCGCTCGGCGCCTTTCTCGGCGCGGTGCTGGCCTTCGCCGTGGTGTTGCCGTTTCTGGGCGGCGGTGGCAGCACCCGCATCATCCTCGCCGGAGTGGCCGCTTCCCAGCTGTTCAATGCCCTGACCGCCTATATCGTCGCCACCGCAGCCAATGCCGAGCAGGCGCGCAGCGTGATGTTCTGGCTGCTCGGCAGCCTGGCCGGGGTGCGCTGGCCAGACGTCTGGCTGGCCGCCGGGGTGGTACTCGCCGGTCTGCTGGTGTGCCTGGCCTGTGCCCGAGCGCTGGATGCCTTCGCCTTTGGCGAGGACGCCGCCGCCAGCCTCGGGGTCGCTGTGGGGCCGCTGCGCCTGCTGCTGCTGGCGGTCACCGGCCTGATCACCGCCTGCCTGGTCAGCCTGGTGGGCGCGGTGGGCTTCGTCGGCCTGGTGATCCCCCATGTGGCACGCTTCCTGGTTGGTCCGGGGCATGGGCGCCTGCTGCCCACCTGCGCCCTGATCGGCGCCCTGTTCATGGTGCTGGCCGACATCGTCGCCCGTACCCTGGTGGCCAAGCAGACCCTGCCCATCGGCGTGGTCACCGCCCTGGTCGGCGCGCCGGCCTTCGCCTTCATCCTCTATCGCGCACGGGAGGTCCGATGAGTCTCGCCGCGCGCGACGTCGCCTGGAGCGCCGGCGGCCAGCCGATCCTCCGCGGGGTCACGCTGGCGGTACCGCCCGGTGGGGTGCTCGGGCTGCTCGGCCCCAACGGCTCGGGCAAGTCCAGCCTGCTGCGGCTGCTGGCCGGGCTGCGCCGGCCGGAGGAGGGCAGGGTCAGCCTCGACGAGACGCCCCTGCAGGACCTGCGCCGGCGCGACCTGGCGCGCCGGGTAGCCCTGGTGGAGCAGCAGGCCGGTACCGAAGCTGATCTCTCGGTAGCCGAGGTGGTGCGCCTGGGTCGTACGCCCCATCGGGGCCTGCTCGATGCCTGGAGCGCCCGCGATGCCGAAGTCTGCCAGCGGGCCCTGGCCCAGGTAGGCCTGGTCGACAAGGCTGCCCGCCGCTGGCACAGCCTCTCCGGCGGCGAACGCCAGCGTGCCCAGATCGCTCGCGCCCTGGCCCAGGAACCCAGCGAACTCCTGCTGGACGAACCCACCAACCACCTCGATATCCAACACCAGCTGGAGATCCTCGATCTGGTGCGCCGGCTGCCGGCCACCTGCGTGCTGGCGATCCACGACCTGAACCTCGCCGCGCTGTTCTGCGACCGCCTGGCGGTGCTCAGAGACGGCCAACTGGTGGCCGAAGGCGCGCCTGCCGAGGTGCTGACGGCCGAGTTGATCCAGCAGGTCTGGGGGGTAAGGGCGCAGGTGGCGCTGGACGGCCCCGATGATCGGCCGACGATCCGCTATCGACTGGCCTGACGGCGCCGTACCGGGCCGGCCCGTTCTTCGATCGCCTGCCGCAGTGCCGGGCGCCCGCCCAGCAGGAACACCAGTTCCGCGACGATGAACAGCGGGCCGATGGCCAGGCCGGCGATATCGTCGAGAAAGGCCGGCTTGCGTCCCTCGTAATGATGGCCGACGAACTGGATGGCCCAGCCGATCAGGAACAGACCCAGGCCCCAGCCGAGCCAGGCAGCGGTGGTCTGGACGGCCAGCGCGACACCCAGCCAAATGGCAAGACCGAGCAGGCCGCTCATCAGCAGCCCCAGCGGCCGATCCAGGCGCAGGTAGAAGATCGCCACCGCGCCAGCGACCGGCAGTGCAGGGGACAGTGGCCAGCCAGCGAGCGTGAATACGGGGCGGGACAGCAGGATGGCCACTGCCAGCACGATCAGCAGGATGCCGGGGAAGTGGCTGGCGATGTTGCGTGGATCGCGATGGTAGCTCGCGTATTGGCTGAGATGATCTTCCAGGGTTTTCATCGGCAGGCATCCAGGCGGCTGGCGTGAAGCCTCAGCATGCCTCTGGACGAGCGCTTTCGTCTGCGGGGGCGAGAAGAAATGCGATTGCGATAATCGCCCCCTCGCTCGATAATCGATCAAAAGCCTGCCGAGGACCGGTTCGATGGACGATAACCGCACCGCTCACGCCACGGGCCTGCCGCCGCTGGCCGCGCCGCCCATCATCGCCTCACCGGCAAAGCGCATCGAAGCCTTTACCGGCGACCCGAACTTCATGACCTCCCTGGCCCGCGGCCTCGCGGTCATCCATGCCTTCCAGGAACGCAAGCGCCAGCTGACCATCGCCCAGATCAGCCATCGCACCGAGATCCCTCGCGCCGCCGTGCGCCGCTGCCTGCACACCCTGATGAAGCTCGGCTACGTCACCACCGATGGGCGCACCTATTCGCTGCTGCCCAAGGTGCTGACCCTGGGGCACGCCTATCTGTCGTCCACGCCGCTGGCGGTCACCGCCCAGCCGGTACTCGATCGCTTGAGCGAGCAACTGCATGAAGCCTGCTCCATGGCCACCCTGGAGGGCGACGAGATCCTCTACATCGCCCGCTCGGCCACGCCGCAGCGGCTGATCTCGGTGGACCTCAGCGTGGGCAGTCGGCTGCCGGCCTATTGCACCTCCATGGGCCGCATCCTGCTCGCCGCCCTGGACGATGCCGCCCTGCACGACTATCTGGAACACGCCGACCTGCAGGCCAAGACCAGCCGCACCCTCTACCAGCCGCCGGCGCTCATCGAGTGCCTGGGCCAGGTGCGGCAGCAGGGCTACGTGATCGTCGACCAGGAGCTGGAAGTGGGCCTGAGGTCCCTGGCGGTACCCTTGCGCGACGCCGCCGGCCAGGTGCTGGCGGCGCTCAACGTCGGCACCCACGCCAGCCGGGTCGGTCGCCAGGAGCTGGAGACGCGGTTCCTGCCGGTGCTGCTGGCGGCCAGCCAGGAGCTGAGTACCCGGCTGTTTCACTAGCGAATCCGGTCGATTATCGGCCATGTCGCCGATAATCGAATTGTCAGCTGTTCGGGGTTGGGCTTAACGTCGGCGCAGTGGCGCACTACGCCGATAACAACAACACGAGCAGACCACCATGACGCAAACCCTCGCGGGTGCCATCCCCCTGGCCGACCATCCGGCCACGGCGATAGCCGGCACCCTGGACGTCCAGCAATTCATCAATCGCCAGGCGCTCTCCGCCTACCAGTGGCGCATCGTCGCCCTGTGCTTTCTGATCGTCTTCCTCGATGGCCTGGATACCGCGGCCATGGGCTTCATCGCCCCGGCGCTGTCGGTGGAGTGGGGCATCCCACGCGCCAGCCTGGGGCCGGTGATGAGCGCCGCCCTGGGTGGCATGGTCTTTGGTGCCCTGGGTTCCGGCCCGCTGGCCGATCGCTTCGGCCGCAAGGGCGTGCTGGTGGTCGCCACCTTCCTCTTTGGCGGCTTCAGCCTGCTGTCGGCCTTCAGCGCCAACCTCGAACAGCTGGTGATCCTGAGATTCCTCACCGGGCTGGGCCTCGGCGCGGCCATGCCCAACGCCACCACGCTGCTCTCGGAGTACACCCCGGAACGCCTCAAGTCGCTGCTGGTGACTAGTATGTTCTGCGGCTTCAACCTGGGCATGGCGGGCGGCGGCTTCGTCTCGGCCTGGATGATCCCGGCCTATGGCTGGCACAGCCTGCTGGTGCTGGGCGGGGTGCTGCCCCTGGCGCTGGCCGTGGTGCTGCTGCTCTGGCTGCCGGAATCGGCGCGCTACCTGGTGGTGCACGGCAAGAGCGCCGAGCGCATCCGCCGGGTACTGGCGCCCATCGGTCGCGAGGCCGCCGAAGCACGGCACTTCATGGTGCCCGAGCAAAAGTCGGTCAAGACCGGCAACGTCTTCGCGGTGATTTTCAACCGCAGCTACAGCGCCGGCACCCTGCTGCTGTGGCTGACCTATTTCATGGGCCTGGTGATCGTCTATCTGCTCACCAGCTGGCTGCCGACGCTGATGCGCGACGCCGGTGCCAGCCTGGAACAGGCCGCCTTGATTGGCGCGCTGTTCCAGTTCGGCGGGGTACTCAGCGCGGTGTTCGTCGGCTGGGCCATGGACAGGTTCAACCCGCACAAGGTCATCGGCCTGTTCTATGCCCTGGCCGGGATCTTCGCCTACTGCGTCGGCCAGAGCTTGGGCCAGGTCGCCCTGGTGGCCACCCTGGTGCTGGTGGCCGGCATGTGCATCAACGGCGCCCAGTCGGCCATGCCGTCGCTGGCGGCGCGCTACTACCCGACCCATGGCCGTGCCACCGGGGTGTCCTGGATGCTCGGCATCGGCCGCTTCGGCGCCATCACCGGTGCCTGGATGGGCGCGACCCTGCTGGGCCTGGGCTGGACCTTCACCCAGGTGCTCACCGCGCTGCTCCTGCCGGCCGGTCTCGCCGCCCTGGCGGTGCTGATCAAGGGCGTGGTCAGTCACGCCGATGCCACTTGAGCACGACGGCTTCCCCTTTGCCGGTGGCTGACGCTAGGCGCAAGCGCTGCCACCGCGTAAAGTTGCACCCTTTGCATGCGCCGCAGTCACCCGTCTAGAGCGGGTGCAGATGTCCAAGGGGTTCCATGAAAGGTTTCGCTCGCAGCGGGCAGTGGGCTGTCCGGCTGGTAACGCTTATCGCTTGCTTTCTGATTGCTCCAGCTTTCGCCGAGACCCGCCAGGTCACCGATGTCCTCGGGCGCACGGTGACCATCGAGGCGCCGGCCAAGCGCGTGGTGCTGGGCTTCCACTATGGCGACTATCTGGCGGTGGGGGGCGAGCATGCCTTCGACGCCGTGGTCGGTGTTTCCCGCGGCGCCTGGGAGCGCAAGGTACCGGCCAACTGGGCGCTCAACGTCGCCCACCGGCCATCCCTGGCCACCCTTCCCGATGTGGGGGAGACGGAAAACAATAGTTTTTCCGTCGAGAAGGTGCTCGCCCTCAAGCCGGATCTGGTGGTGCTGGCCGCCTGGCAGCTCCAGGCGCTGGACAGCGAGGTCAAGCGCCTCGAACAGCTCGGCATCCCGGTGGTGGCGATCGACTACAACGCCCAGACCCTGGAACGCCATCTGGCCTCCACCCGCTTGCTCGGCATCATCACCGGCCAGGAGGCACGGGCCACCGAACTGGCCAATTTCTACGCCAAGGTGGTGGAAGACATCCAGACCCGTATCGCGGCGGCCCATCGCCCGCGGCCGCGAGTCTATGCCGAGTTCGGCAACAAGGGCCCGGCCGAGTACTCCTTCACCTATGGTCGCAACATGTGGGGCGCCATGGTGACCCTGGCCGGCGGCGACAACATCGCCGCGCCCTTCATCCAGTGGTGGGGGGTGATGAATCCGGAGCAGGTGCTCATGGCCCAGCCGGAGGTCATCTTCATCTCCGGGCGTGAGGACAACAGCAATCCCACTGCCTTGCCCATGGGCCCCGGCGTCAGCGCCGACGATGCCCGCAGTCACCTGCGCACCTTCATGCAGCGGCCGGGCTGGAGCAATCTGCCGGCCATCCGCGACGGTCGTCTCTATGGCGTCTACCAGGGTGCCTCGCGCAGCCTGGAGGACTTCGCCATGCTGCAGTTCATCGCCAAGCAGCTCTATCCGGATCTGTTCCAGGACGTGGATCCGATGGCCAACTATCGCGAGTACTACCGCCGCTACATGCCGATCCAGCCCCAGGGCACCTTCGCCATAGGCCTGAACCCATGAGCACCTCTTCGCTCTCCAGCCACGCGGACGCCATCGCCGAGCAGCGCGCCCGCGAACGTCGTCGCTGGCGTGCCTGCGGGGTGTTCCTGGCCCTGACCCTGGCGGGTCTGGTGCTGGACATCGCCACCGGTCCTTCGCTGCTTTCGCCGCTGGAGGTGCTCAAGTCCCTGACCGGCCTGGGTGAGCGCCAGCCGATGACCGACGCCATCGTCCGCGACCTGCGCCTGCCCATCGCCCTGATGGCCCTGGCGGTGGGCGCCGCCCTCGGCGCCGGCGGGGCACAGATGCAGACGCTGCTCAACAACCCCATGGCCAGCCCCTATACCTTGGGCATGGCCGCCGCCGCGGGCTGTGGCGCCGCCCTCAGCTTGGCGCTGGGCAGCTTCGGCCTGGGCGCGCTGATCGGGGTACCGTTGGGCGCCTTCGTCTTCGCCATGCTGGCGGCGCTGTTTCTCTTCGCCCTGGCTTCGCTCAAGCGCACCGGCAGCGACACCATCATCCTCGGGGGCATCGCCCTGCTGTTCCTGTTCCAGTCATTGCTGTCGCTGGTGCAGTTCCTTTCGTCGCCGGAACTCTCGCAGCAGATCCTCTTCTGGCTGTTCGGCAGCCTTGGCCGCGCCACCTGGACCACCCTGGCCATCGTCGCCGGGGTGACCCTGCTGTGCTGCATCCTGCTCTTGCGCGATGCCTGGAAACTGGCCGCCCTGCGCCTGGGCGAGGCGCGTGCCGAGAGCCTGGGCGTGGACATCCGCCGCCTGCGCCTCAAGGTGCTGATCCTGGTGGCGGTGATGACCGCCACGGCCACCAGCTTCGTCGGGGTGATCGGCTTCGTCGGCCTGGTCGCACCCCATATCGCCCGCTGGCAGGTGGGCGAGGATCAGCGCTTCCTCTTGCCGCTGTCGGCCATCTGCGGCGCCCTGATGCTGTCCTTCGCCTCGGTGCTGTCCAAGTCGATCCTGCCCGGAGCGCTGTTTCCAGTAGGCATCGTCACCGCCATCGTCGGGGTGCCCTTCCTGCTCTGGCTCATCTTCGCCCCGCGCAGGTCCAGCCTATGATCCGCCTCCATGACCTCGCGCTGAAGCGCGGCGACCGTACCGTGATCTCCGGGCTGAGCACCGAGCTGCATCCCGGCCAGGTCCATGTGATCCTCGGCCCCAATGGCACTGGCAAGACCACCCTGCTGCGCGCGCTCGCTGGGGACCTGCCGCTGGCGGCGGGTCATATCGAACGCGGGAAAAGGCGGCTGGTGGCGGGTGCTTCGCTCCGCGCTCAGCGCGAGGGCTGGCGCCAGGGCGTGGCCTATATGCCCCAGGATTCCCATGCCGAGGCGGCACTGTCGGTGCTGGAGACGGTGGCCATGGGCAGCCTGGAACGGCTGACCCTGCACCTGGACGATGAGCTGCTGGAACGGGCGCTGGGCAAGCTCGACGAAGTGGGCATCGGGCACCTGGCCTCGCGCCAGTTGGGCGCCCTGAGTGGCGGTCAGCGGCAGCTGGTGTTCTTCGCCCAGGTGCTGATGCGTGAACCCGAGGTGATGCTGCTGGACGAACCGGTCAGCGCCCTGGATCTGCGTCACCAGATCAACCTGCTCGATCGCGTGCGCCACGAGACCCGATTGCACAATCAGGTGACCGTGGTGGTGCTGCACGATCTCAACCTGGCCTGCCAGTACGCCGATTCGCTGCTGGTGCTGGTCGACGGTGGCCTGTTGGCCGCCGGGCGACCCGCCGCCATCGTCACCGCCGACCTGCTGGAGGCCACCTATGGCGTGGCGGTGGACATCCTGCAGGACCGCCAGGGCCGTCCGGTGGTCCAGCCGCTGACCGGCCAGGCCTTCAGCGAGGCCTGACCGCAGGGCTGCAGAGGGTGGGGCGTCAGAAGGTGTAGGTGAAGCCGGCCTGCACCGTACGCGGCTCGCCCGGATAGCTGTAGGCGTTCCAGGAGCTCTCGTCGTAGCCCTTGTTGAAGACGTTGCGCACGTCCAGGTTCAGCCGCAGATGCTCGTCGACCTTGTAGAAGCTCAACAGGTCGGTGACCGTGTAGCTGTCCATGCTGTAGTCGCTGACGGCAGTCTTCTGGCCTTCGCGCTCGCCCACGTACTTGAGGTTGGCGCCCAGCCCCAGGCCGCGCAGCTTGCCTTCGTGGAATTCGTAGACGTTAAGCAGGTTGACGGCATTGCGCGGGATGTTGGTCAGGCGCGTGCCGCGGGCCAGGGTGTTGTCCTTGGTGACCTCGGCATCGGTGAAGGCGTAGCCGCCGAGGATACGCCAGTTGGGCGTCAGGTCGCCGGTCACGTTGACTTCGAAACCGCGGCTGCGCACCTCGCCAGCGGCGATGTTGAAGTTTGTGTTGGCCGGGTCAGGGGTCAGGACGTTTTCCTTGACCGTATGGAAGATCGCCGTGTCGATGCTGAGGCGGCCGTCCAGCGCCGCCCACTTCATGCCCACTTCGTAGGCCTTGCCCTCCTCGGGGTCGAAACCGCCGCCTTGGAACGCCGCGCCGGTGTTGGGCTTGAACGACTTGGAGGCGCTGGCGTAGAGGGCCAGTTCCGGGGTGAGGTCGTAGCTGACGCCCAGGCGCGGGGTGACGGCGTTCGAATCTTTGCTCCAGTCACCGGTGACAACCTGTCCGTTGGCAAGGACTTGAGGTGGCGTCTTGTTATCGTAATCGTGCTCGAAGCGCTCCAGGCGCACGCCACCCAGCACCTTGAAGCGCTCGGTGAGGGCGATCTGGTCCTGCACGAAGGCGGCCCAGGTCTTGAGGGTCTCGTGGTCGTGAGTAGGGGTCAGGGTCAGAGCCGGGCGTGGCTGCCCCAGCACGGGGTTGAGTAGGTTGACCGGGTAAGGCGAGGCCGCAGGGTTGGAGCGCTGGATGATCGACTGATAGTCGTAGTCTTCCACCTCGATCCCGGTGATCAGGGTGTGGCCGAGGCCAAAGGTGTCGAAGTGGCCAGTCAGGTTCAGCTGCAGGTCGCGATCGCTCCACTCCAGCTTGCGGTAGTTGAAGTTGCGTCTGAGGGTCACGCCGTCGGCCTGCACACCGTTGGCTTCCACGGCATTGCCCTTGAGGCTGCCGTCGAGGTATTGGAAACCACCAGCCAGGGTCCAGGCGTCATTGAGCTGATGCTCGAAGCGCAGCTGATAGGACTCGTTGTCGTTGTGCAGCAGGTTGGTGGTGCCCTTTTCCCAGGCGTTGGTGGAGCGACTGGCCTCGGCGCGCTGGGTGAGGTAGTTGGTGCGGCCGCGATCCAGCGGGGCGTTGCTGCGGATGATGTCCGCCTCGAAGGTGATGAGGGTGGCATCGGTGGCCTGCCAGCTCAGCACCGGGGCGACTTCGTAGCGCTCGGTGTGCACGTCGTCACGGAAGCTGTCGCCGCCCTCGGCGATCAGGTTGAGGCGATAGGCCAGGCGACCTTCCTCGTCCACCGGACCGGTGGTGTCCAGGGTGCCGCGACGCAGCCCCTGGTCGGTGAACTGGCTGCCGAGGGTGGTCTTGCGCTCGCCCAGGGGCTGCTTGGTGACCACATTGAAGGTGCCGCCCGGATCGCTGCGGCCATAGAGGGTCGCGGCGGGGCCGCGCAGGACCTCGACCCGCTCCAGGGTGGCGGCATCCGGCGCGCTGGGATAGCCGCGGTTCATGGGGAAGCCGTTGCGGAAATACTCGGAGCTGGTGAAGCCGCGCACCGTGTAGCTGGTCAGGCCCTGGCCGCCGAAGTTGTTGCCTCGGCCGACGCCGCCAGCCTGGTCCAGCGCCTGCTGCAGGCGGGTGGCGGAAAGGTCGTCGATGGCCTCGCGGGAGACCACGCTCACCGACTGGGGCGTCTCGTGCAGCGGGGTATCGGTGCGGGTCGCACTGCTGGAGCGCTCTGCCTTGTAGCCCTGTACTGGCCCGGTGGGTGATTCGGCCGAGCCAACGATGGTGAGGTCGGACAGGGCTTGGGGGGTATCTTCCGCTGCCTCCTGGGCATGACCAGCGAGGGGAAGGGCACAGAGAGGCAGCAGATAGAAAGCAGGGACCAGCCGGCGCATTGTTATCGTCCTGGAGTTCGGGGAGGCGGATTCTAGAGCGCCTTGCAAAGGGGACACAACTGCGAGTCGTTACCGCCTGAGACAGATTTTCATCAGCCTCGTCGATTCGCTTGGGCCTCTCGTGAATCGGGTGGCGGGTGCTGAGCCAGAAAAGGCGGATACGGGGCGCGCCTGATGGCCTGCCCGGGAAGCGATGGCGGCGCTTTTGGCGTAGCATGCCGCTCCTTTACCGCCGTGATCGCCCATGAATACCGCTACGCTCGCCAGCCTCACCGATCTGCTTCTCGCCGCCCTCGCATCGCCACCCGCCGAGGCGCGCCGACTGGTGCACGGCCGTGGCCGGCTGCTGCCGGGGCTGGAGCAGCTCACCGTCGACTGGCTGGAAGGCGTGGTGCGGGTGGGCCTGTTCCGCGAGCTGCCCATGGCAGAGCTGGACGCCCTACGCACGACCCTGGTGGCCTTGGACGAGACCCCGGCGTGGCGCGCCAGCGGTGCCCAGAGCCTGCTCCTGCAGCATCGCTATCGGCTGGATGCCGCCAGCGAGGCGCTGATCGGCGCGCCGGTGGGCGAGCACGTCATCCATGAGGAAGGCCTGAAGTTCGGCCTGGACCTCACCCGTCACCAGAACATGGGGCTGTTCCTCGACATGCGCCTGGGCCGCCGCTGGGTACGCGAGCAGGCCGCCGGGCTGCGGATCCTCAACCTGTTCGCCTACACCTGTGGTTTCTCCGTAGCGGCCCTGGCCGGCGGCGCGGCCCAAGTGGTCAATCTGGACATGGCTCGCGGGCCCCTGACCCGCGGCCGCGAGAATCACCGCCTCAATGGCCATGACCTGGGCAAGGTCAGCTTTCTCGGCCACGAACTGTTCAAGTCCTGGGGCAAGGTGCGCAAGCTGGGACCCTATGATCTGGTGATCGTCGACCCGCCCAGCTTCCAGCAGGGCAGCTTCGCCCTGACCAAGGACTATGCGCGCATCCTGCGTCGGTTGCCGGAGCTGCTCACCCCTGGCGGGCGGGTGCTGGCCTGCGTCAACGATCCGGGCGTGGGGGCGGACTTCCTCATCGCCGGCATGGCCCAGGAAGCACCGGCGCTGACCTTCGTCGAGCGCCTGGCCAATCCGCCGGAATTCGCCGACGAGGACCCCGAAGGTGGCCTCAAGGTGTTGGTGTTCCAGCAAGGGTGAGCCCCGTAGGTAGGCGCCGAGCCCCGCGAAGCCCAACGGTGCCCCGGCTCGACCCTGGCTTGTTGAGCTTCGACGATGACGCCGTCTCAGCCCAACCTACGGAACCCGCCCGTAGGTTGGCGCTGAGCGCAGCGAAGCCCAACGGTGCCCCGGCTCGACCCCGGCTTGTTGGGCTTCGACGATGAAGCCGTCTCAGCCCAACCTACGGAACCCGCCCGTAGGTTGGCGCTGAGCGCAGCGAAGCCCAACGGTGCCCCGGCTCGACCCTGGCTTGTTAGGCTTCGACGATGAAGCCGTCTCAGCGCCAACCTACGGAACCCGCCCGTAGGTTGGCGCTGAGCACCGCGAAGCCCAACGTCGCCCGTGGTGCCGAATCCAGGCCTGTCGGGCTTCGACGATAAGGCCGTCTCAGCGCCAACCTACGTACGTTCTGTCCGGGGCGATCCGCTTCATCGGTCGATGCGTACCACTCGGAGGCCCTGGTGGCGGCGGGGCGCGCCAGGGTCCATGCTGTAGCGTTATCTGGAAGGAGTCGCAATGGACGTGCATTGGTGGTACTGGCTGGTGCTGGGCGTCGGCCTGGTGCTGAGCGAATTGGTGGTGCCGGCCTTTTTCCTGATCTGGTTCGGCCTGGGCGCCCTGTTGGTCGGCGTGCTGCTGCTGGCACTGCCGACCCTGGCACTGGCCTGGCAGCTGCTGGTCTGGAGTCTGGCTTCGCTCGCGGCGGTGTTTCTCTGGTTTCGCTATGGCAAGGGCCGCAGCAAGCCGGGCGAGGACTGGAGCGCCGACGCCCATCTGGGCGAGATCGGCCTGCTGGTCGCAGCGGTCGGCCCCTTTGCCCGCGGGCGCGTACGCTTCCAGAAACCCATCCTTGGTAGTGACGAATGGCCCTGCCTGGCCGATGCCGAGATCGCGGCCGGCGAGCGCGTGCGGCTGCTTGCCTTCGAAGGCAACCTGGTCAAGGTCGCCCGTCAATCCTGACGTCTTCCACCTCTAGAGACAAACGCCATGAGTGTCAGCCTTATCGTCGCCCTGCTGTTGCTGGTCTTCATCGTCGTCACCGTCGCCAAGGGCGTGCGCCTGGTGCCCCAGGGGCAGGAGTGGATCGTCGAGCGCCTCGGCAAGTACCGTACCACCCTCAAGCCTGGGCTGAATTTCCTCATCCCCTACATGGACCAGGTCAGCTACCGCCTCAGCACCAAGGACCTGATCCTCGATGTGCAGCAACAGGAGGTCATCACCCGTGACAACGCGGTGATCCTGGCCAATGCCCTGTGCTTCGCCAAGATCGTCGATCCGGCCAAGGCGGCCTATGGCGTGGAAGACTATGCCCAGGCCATCACCAGCCTGGCGATGACCTCGCTGCGCGCCATCATCGGCGAGATGGAACTGGATCAGGCGCTGTCCTCGCGAGACGAGATCAAGGCGCGGCTGAGGGTCAGCATGGCCGAGCAGACCGTTGACTGGGGCATCACCGTCAAGGCGGTGGAGGTGCAGGAACTCAAGCCGACGCCCTCGATGCAGGCGGCGATGGAAATGCAGGCGGCCGCCGAGCGGGAGCGCAAGGCGGTGGTGACCAGGGCCGAAGGCGCCAAGCAGGCCGCCATCCTGGAGGCCGATGCCCGTCTCGAAGCCGCCAAGCGCGACGGCGTGGCCCAGGTGACCCTGGCGCAGGCCTCCGCCGCGGCCCTGAGCAAGATTTCCGAAGCCGTGGGCAGCGAGCCAACCCCGGTGCTCTACCTGCTGGGCGAGCGTTATATCAATGCCATGGAAAAGCTGGCCACCAGCGACAACGCCAAGACGGTGGTCTTGCCGGCCGATATCCAGCAGACGCTGCGCGGGTTGCTGGGGACCAAGCCCTAGTCCGACGGCTGTTCGCGGGGATACGCCTCAGCCCTGCTTGGGCAGGCGCCGATAGAGCTGCTCGACCTTTTCCCGCGCCCAGGGCGTGCGGCGCAGGAAGGTCAGGCTGGATTTGATACTGGGCTCATGGGTGAAGCAGCGCAGCGGAATGCGGCGGCCGAGTTCTTCCCAGCCGTGATGCTCCACCAGGCGGGTGAGCAAGGCTTCGAGGGTGATGCCTTCGAGGGAGGCGCGGGGCTTGTCGGACATCGGTTGGGCTCTGGATGAGGGGAGGGCAGTGTAGCCGCTGCAACAGCTCGCTGCGCGTCGAAGCAGTCGACAGACCACGGAACGATGCTGTTCGATAATCGAACTGTTAGTCGATTATCGGATTGTTTGCGCGGATAGGGCTTTGTAGTCTGACTCCAGACCGCCGCACCGGGCGGCGCCGACAACAAAGACGCGAGTCGACAATCCATGGCCCAGATCCTGTCCCTGAGCGAAGCCATCCAGCGCTTCGTCCACGATGGCGAGACCGTCGCCCTCGAAGGCTTCACCCATCTCATTCCGACCGCCGCCGCCCACGAGCTGATCCGCCAGAATCGGCGCGACCTGACCCTGGTGCGCATGACCCCCGACCTGGTCTATGACCTGCTGATCGGTGCCGGCTGTGCCAAGCGGCTGATCTTCTCCTGGGGCGGCAACCCCGGGGTCGGCTCCCTGCACCGGCTGCGCGATGCGGTGGAAAAAGGCTGGCCGCACAAGCTGGAGATTTCCGAGCACAGCCACGCAGCCCTGGCCAACGCCTATGTCGCCGGCGCCTCCAACCTGCCCTTCGCCGTTCTGCGCGGCTACCAGGGCTCGGACCTGGCCAAGGTCAATCCGGACATCAAGACCATCGCCTGCCCCTTCACCGGCGAGCAGCTCGCCGCGGTGCCCAGCGTGCGCCCGGACGTCACCGTCATCCATGCGCAGAAGGCCGACCGCCAGGGCAACGTGCTGATCCAGGGCATCCTCGGTGTGCAGAAGGAAGCGGCCCTGGCCGCCCAGCGCTGCATCGTCACCGTGGAAGAGCTCGTCGACGACCTCCAGGCGCCGATGAACGCCTGCGTGCTGCCGACCTGGGCGCTCAGCGCGGTCTGCGTGGTGCCGGGTGGGGCGCATCCGTCCTATGCCCACGGCTACTACGAGCGGGACAACCGCTTCTACCAGGCCTGGGATCCGATCGCTCGCGACCGCGACACCTTTACCCAGTGGATCGACACCTACATCCGCGGTACCGCGGACTTCGCCGCCTTCCAGGCGAAGCTGGCTGCGGAGGCCTGAATCATGAGCGACTTCACCACCAATGAAATGATGACCGTGGCCGCGGCACGCCGCCTCGGCAATGGCAGCGTCTGCTTCGTCGGCATCGGCCTGCCGTCCACCGCCGCCAACCTGGCGCGCCTGACCCATGCGCCGGACGTGGTGCTGATCTACGAATCCGGTCCCATCGGTGCCAAGCCCTCGGTGCTGCCGCTGTCCATCGGCGACGGCGAGTTGGCCGAGACCGCCGACACCGTGGTACCCACCGGCGAGATCTTCCGCTACTGGCTGCAGGGCGGACGCATCGATGTGGGCTTTCTGGGCGCGGCCCAGGTCGACCGCTTCGGCAACATCAACACCACGGTGATCGGTGACTACCACCAGCCCAAGGTACGCCTGCCTGGCGCTGGCGGCGCCCCGGAAATCGCCGGCTCGGCCAAGGAGGTGCTGATCATCCTCAAGCAGTCGCACCGCAGCTTCGTCGACAAGCTGGCCTTCATCACCTCGGTGGGCTTCGGCGAGGGTGGCGATCACCGCCAGCAGCTGGGCCTGCCGGGCAAGGGCCCGACCGCCATCATCACCGACCTCTGCATCATGGAGCCGGAGGCCGGCACCCACGAATTCGTGGTGACCGCCCTGCATCCCGGGGTGACCCGCGAGCAGGTGGTGGCCGCCACTGGCTGGGCCATCCGTTTCGCCGACCAGGTCGCCACCACTGCGGCGCCGACCGCGACCGAACTCGACGCCCTGCGTGATCTGCAGGCCCGGACCAATGCCGCCCATGGCGGCCAGAAAGGAGCTGAGGAATGAGTCGCCCCGTCTATATCTGCGATGCCATCCGTACCCCCATCGGCCGTCTCAACGGCGGTCTCTCGGCGGTGCGCGCCGACGACCTGGCGGCCATTCCGCTGCAGGCGTTGCAGGAGCGCAATCCCCAGGTGGACTGGACGGCGGTGGACGAAGTGTTCATGGGCTGCGCCAACCAGGCCGGTGAGGACAACCGCAACGTGGCGCGCATGGCGGTCTTGCTGTCGGGGCTACCGGAAACGGTGCCGGGCGTGACCCTCAATCGCCTCTGCGCCTCGGGCATGGAAGCGGTGGGCCAGGCCTATCGCGCCATCGCTTTGGGCGAGATGGAGCTGGTGATCGCTGCCGGGGTGGAATCCATGACCCGCGCGCCCTATGTCATGGGCAAGGCCGACAGCGCCTTCGGTCGTGGCCAGAAGCTGGAAGACACCACCCTGGGCTGGCGCTTCATCAACCCGGCGATGAAGGAGGCCTATGGGGTGGACAGCATGCCGGTCACCGGTGACAACGTCGCCACCGACTATGGTGTCAGCCGCGCCGACCAGGACGCCTTCGGCCTGCGCAGCCAGCAGCGTGCCGCGGCGGCCCAGGAATCCGGCTACTACGCCGAGGAAATCGTCCCGGTGACCATCAAGGGCAAGAAGGATGACGTGGTGGTGGAGCGCGACGAGCATCCGCGTCCGGACACCACTGCCGAAGGCCTGGCCAAGCTCAAACCGGTCAACGGCCCGGACCAGACCGTGACCGCGGGCAACGCCTCTGGGCTCAACGACGGCGCCTCGGCCATCATCCTGGCCTCGGCAGAAGCTGTGAAGAAGCATGGCCTCACGCCCCGCGCCCGGGTACTGGGCATGGCCAGCGGCGGGGTAGCGCCGCGCATCATGGGGGTCGGTCCGACTCCGGCAGTGCGCAAGCTGCTGAAGCAACTGGACCTGTCCATCGAGGCCTTCGACGTCATCGAACTCAACGAAGCCTTCGCCGCCCAGGGCATCGCCGTCCTGCGCGAACTGGGCGTGGCCGACGACAGCCCCAAGGTCAATCCCAATGGCGGCGCCATCGCCCTGGGTCATCCCCTGGGCATGAGCGGCAACCGCCTGGTGCTCACTGCGGTGCACCAGCTGGAGAAGACCGGCGGCCGCCTGGGTCTCGCCACCATGTGCGTGGGCGTCGGCCAGGGGCTGGCGCTGGCGGTGGAGCGGGTGGAGTCGATCTAGGTTTGGTGTTCTGGTCATATCGCGGCCATGGGCCGCTCCTACACGTGCCGCACCCGTAGGAGCGGCCCATGGCCGCGATTCTCGGGGCCGATCGTAGAGCCCGTGCTTGAGCAAACCACCAAATCTCATTCACCCCATGCCCATCATCCCTGTAACCGCGTGTGTCTCTCCTGGTCCGATGGCGGTAGGCTGTCCCCCGTCCATCCATACCTATAATTAAGGATCTCCATGAGCACTCACCCGCATTACAGCTTCGAGGAGCGCAAGAAGCGCATCTTCGCCATCGTCGGCGCCTCGTCCGGCAACCTGGTGGAATGGTTCGACTTCTACGTCTACGCCTTCTGTTCCATCTACTTCGCCGCCGCCTTCTTCCCCAAGAGCGATCCCACCGTGCAGCTGCTGAGCACCGCCGGGGTGTTCGCCGCGGGCTTTCTCATGCGCCCCCTGGGCGGCTGGATCTTCGGGCGCGTCGCCGACAAGTACGGCCGGCGCACCTCCATGGTCATCTCCATCCTGATGATGGGCGCCGGCTCCCTGGCCATCGCCTGCCTGCCCACCTATTCCAGCATCGGCGTCGCGGCGCCGGCGCTGCTGCTGCTCGCACGGCTCCTGCAGGGCATCTCGGTGGGCGGTGAATACGGCACCACCGCCACCTACATGAGCGAAGTGGCCCTGCGTGGCCAGCGCGGTTTCTTCGCTTCCTTCCAGTACGTCACCCTGATCGGCGGCCAGCTGCTGGCCGTGCTGGTGGTGGTGATCCTGCAGCAGGTGCTCAGCGATGCCGACCTGCGCGCCTGGGGCTGGCGGATTCCCTTCCTGGTCGGTGCCGCCGCGGCAGTGGTATCGCTGTTCCTGCGCCGCTCGCTGGAAGAGACCACCACCGCCGAGACCCGCGCCAACAAGGAAGCCGGCACCCTCAGCGGCCTGTTCAAGCATCACAAGGCGGCCTTCTTCACCGTGCTCGGCTACACCGCCGGCGGCTCGCTGATCTTCTATACCTTCACCACCTACATGCAGAAGTACCTCGTCAACACCAGTGGCATGGACGCCAAGACCGCCAGCGCCGTGATGACCTGCGCCCTGCTGGTGTTCATGCTGATGCAGCCGCTGTTCGGCATGCTCTCCGACCGCATCGGCCGGCGCGCTTCCATGCTGCTGTTCGGTGGCCTGGGCACGGTCTGCACCTGGCCGATCCTCACCGCCCTGGCCAGCGTCCAGAGCCCCTTCGTGGCCTTCCTGCTGATCTGCCTGGCCATGGCCATCATCAGCCTCTACACCTCCATCAGCGGGCTGGTGAAGGCGGAGATGTTCCCGCCGCAGGTGCGCGCCCTGGGCGTGGGCCTGTCCTATGCGGTGGCCAATGCGATCTTTGGCGGCTCGGCGGAATTCGTCGCCCTGAGCTTCAAGACCCAGGGGCACGAAGAGGTGTTCTACATCTATGTCTCGGTGATGCTGGCGGTGGCCTTCCTGGTCAGCCTGCGGCTGCCGCGACAAGCCACCTACCTGCATCACGACCACTAAGCGAGAGGAGTCCTTCATGTCCAACCTGCTATTCGATGCCTACTTCACCAGCGCCGCCATGCGCGCGGTGTTCTGTGACCTGGGCCGACTGCAGGGCATGCTGGACTTCGAGGCGGCCCTGGCTCGCGCCGAAGCGGCGGTAGGGGTGATTCCCCAGACGGCGGTGGCACCCATCGCCGCCGCCTGCCGCGCCGAGCGGTATGACGCTGGCGAGCTGGCCCAGGCGGTGGTCAGCGCCGGCAATTCGGCCATTCCCCTGGTTAAGGCCCTGGGCCGGCAGATCGCCGCCCAGGACCCCGAGGCCGAGCGCCATCTGCACCGCGGCGCGACCAGCCAGGACGCCATGGACAGCGGTCTGGTCTTGCAGATTCGCCAGGCGCTGGACCTACTGGACGCTGATCTGGCGCACCTGGCCGAGGCCCTGGCGGCCCAGGCCGAGCGCCATGCCGGTACCGTGCTGGCCGGCCGGACCTGGCTGCAACATGCGACGCCCGTGACCCTGGGCATGAAGCTGGCCGGGGTGCTGGGCGCCATCACCCGTCACCGCCAGCGCCTGGCCGAATTGAGGCCACGGGTACTGGTGCTGCAATTCGGTGGGGCCTCGGGCAGCCTGGCCGCCCTGGGCGCTGACGCCCTGCCGGTGGCCGAGGCCCTGGCCCGGGAGCTGGAGCTGAGCCTGCCGGAGCAACCCTGGCACACCCAGCGCGATCGCCTGGTTGAGGTCGGCGCCTGGCTTGGCCTGGTGGCCGGCAGCCTGGGCAAGCTGGGGCGAGATCTGTCGCTGCTGATGCAGACCGAAGCCGCCGAAGTCTTCGAACCCTCCGAGCCGGGCAAGGGCGGTTCTTCCACCATGCCGCACAAACGTAATCCGGTGGGCGCGGCGGTGCTGATCGCCGCCGCCACCCGCGCGCCGGGTCTGGTCAGCACCCTGTTTTCCGCCATGCCCCAGGAGCACGAGCGCAGCCTGGGCCTCTGGCACGCCGAGTGGGAAACCCTGCCGGAGCTGTTCTGCCTGGCCTCCGGCGCCCTGCAACAGGCCCAGGCCATCGTCGCCGGCCTGGAAGTGGACGCCGCGCGTATGCAGGCCAATCTGGAACTGACCCACGGCCTGGTGTTGGCCGAGGCGGTCAGCATCGCCCTGGCTGGGCGTCTGGGTCGCGAGGCCGCCCACCACCTGGTGGAGCAGAGCTGCAAGCGCGCCGTCCAGGAGGGGCGTCACCTGCGGCAGGTACTGGGCGATACGCCGGAAGTGACCGCCGAACTCTCCAGTGTCGAACTGGATCGTCTGCTGGACCCTGCCCATTACCAAGGACAGGCCCGCGCCTGGGTGACCCGCGCCCTGGCCGAACACCGCACCCTGCTTGCCCATTCCTAGACCAGAGGACTGCCTGATGCCCAGCGTACGTCTCGCCGATGGCGACCTGAACTACCGGCTGGAGGGCCCCGAGGGCGCCCCCGTGCTGATCCTGTCCAACTCCCTGGGCACCCACCTCGCCATGTGGGATGACCAGGCCGCGGCCTTCAGCGAGCGTTTCCGCCTGCTGCGCTACGACACCCGAGGCCATGGCGCCTCCCTGGTGACCCCCGGTCCCTATCGGATGGACGAGAACGGTCGCGACGTCCTGGCCCTGGCCGATGCCCTGGGCATCGAGCGATTCGCCTTCTGCGGCCTGTCCATGGGCGGCTCCATCGGCCAGTGGCTGGGCATCAACGCGCCGGAGCGGATCACCCGCCTGGTGCTGTGCAACACCGCCGCCAAGATCGGCACCCCCGAGGTGTGGAACACCCGCATCCAGACCGTGGAAGCCGGTGGCGAGCAGGCCATGCGCGACCTGCGCGACGCCTCCATCGGTCGCTGGTTCACCCCCGACTTCGCCAGCGCCGAGCCGGAACGGGTCGACCGCATCGTCGCCATGCTCGCCGGGACCTCGCCCCAGGGGTATGCGGCCAACTGCGCGGCGGTGCGCGATGCCGACTTCCGCGAGGTGCTGGATGCCATCCGTGCGCCGACGCTGATCGTCGCCGGCACCCATGACGCCGTGACCACCCCGGCCGACGGGCGCTTCCTGCAGGAGCACATTCCCGGCGCCGAGTACGTCGAGTTTCCCGCCGCCCACCTGTCCAACGTGCAGATGGGCGATGCCTTCACCCAGCGCGTGCTGGCCTTCCTGAGCGCCTAAAGGAGTCGATCTTGGACGAAAGAGAACGTTATGAAGCCGGCATGCAGGTCCGCCGCGCCGTGCTGGGCGACGCCCATGTCGATCGCAGCCTGGAAAAGCTGACCCCCTTCAACGAAGAATTCCAAGAGATGATCACCCGCCACGCCTGGGGCGACATCTGGACCCGCCCGGGCCTGCCGCGGCACACCCGCAGCCTGATCACCATCGCCATGCTGATCGGCATGAACCGCGAAGGCGAACTGCGCCTGCACCTGCGCGCCGCGCGCAGCAACGGGGTGACGCGGGAGGAAATCAAGGAGTTGATCATGCAGAGCGCCATCTACTGCGGCATCCCGGCGGCCAATGCCACCTTCCATTTGGCGGAGGCGGTATGGGATGAGTTGGGGGTGGAGTCGTTGGAGGGGTGAGTTTTCCCCCTTGGGCCCCTTGGATGACGCCCGCCGGGTTGGATTTGGTGGGCGTTATTGGTTTTGGGGACGTAGGTTGGCGCTGAGCGTTAGCGAAGCCCGACATCACGAGATTAGCCCTCGATACCTGGCTTTGCCTGCTGGTGCCCTAGCTGCTTATTGAGGTCTAGAGGGGGTCCTTGTTTCGCCCCCTCGGGCGAGTCACTTTTGCCAATCGCGGCAAAAGTAACCAAAACGCTTGCCCCACGTTTCGGCCCTGCGCTGCGCTCCGGGTCCCCTCGTTCCGGCGCCGCTCCGGGGGCACGGCACGAAGGGGCATCCTGCCCCTCGCGCCTTGCTCGGCGTCCTGCCTCGCATCCCCCTCCGCGACACCTGCACTCGGCCTCACTGACGGGGCGGGGCGCAAGCCTAATAGTTCGGTGTTCACAGGGTTTGTAGCGTGGAAAACCGCGCAGTGTTTTCTACTGGTGAGTTCAACCAACACTTTCAGGCTAGCGAATCGCCCCGTTCAGGAGGGCGAACGCCAGTGTCGTGGAGTGGGTCGAGCCGCATGGATGCGGCGAGAGGTCCAGTGGGCCATGGACGGCCCATCTGGACCGACCCCGGAACGGCGCTGGCGTGAGCGAAACGTAGCGTAGCGAAGTAACAGCCGTAGGCTGGCCCGAAGGGCGAGCGACGCGAGTCACCCGGAGCGCAGCGCAGGGCCGGATGTCCGGGGCAAGCGTTTTTGCTTACTTTTTTCGCGACTGAAAAAAGTGAGTCGCCCGGGTGGGCGAAACAATAACCTTCAAAGCACTCGATAACCAGCTGAGGCAGCTCCGCTTTGTTGGGCTTCGCCACGCTCAACCCAACCTACGAACGCCAGAAGCCGAAAGCCGCCCCCAGCCCAGGCCGGGGGCTACACGCCTCTTACTTGGCCATCACCCGCGTAATCCGATCCCCTTCGGCATCATCCTGCCCCTTGGCCTTGTTGACCGCGTAGACCACGCCCTTGGCGTCCACCACCGCATGGTTGGGGTAGGTGCCCAACTCCAGGTTGGCCTTGATGTTGCCGTCCGGATCGACCACGGTCAGGGTGCCGGCGCCGCGGTTGGTCACGTAGGCCAGGCGCTTGACCGGGTCGAAGGCCACGTTCAGCGCTCCGGCGCCGGTAGTGACGTTGTGCAGGGTCTGGCCGGTCTTGGCGTCGACGATCAGCAGGTTGTCGCTGCCCTGGGCGGTGATGAACAGGCGATCGGTCTGGGGATCGTGGGCCACGCCCATGGGGGTCTTGGCGCCCTGGAGCGGGAAGACCTTCTCGACGGTCTCGGTCTTGGCGTCGATCACCGCGGCTTCGTTGGTCTTCATGCTGACGGCGTAGAGCTTGTGCACCGCCGGGTCCAGGTACAGGCCCACCACGGCGAACCGCTCGCCGCGCACGCCCGATTCGATGGTGATGCGCTTACGCAGGGCCGGCGCCTTGGCATCGAAGCTGATGATATCCGGCGTAATGGCCGCCGAGGCGAAGGCGCGGTCGAGTTTCTCGTCGACCACCACGGTGTGGGCATGGAAGACGATGCCGGGTTCGAATTGCTTGACCAGGCCCAGGTCGCTCTGGCGATAGACCGCCACGGTGTTCTGCCGGGTATTGGTGGTCCAGACGTTACCGTTGCGGTCGTCCACGGCCACGCCGTAGACGGCGTAGACACCGGAGTCCTCGCCCTGGGCGGCGGCCGGGGTGATCTGCCGCTCGATGGACAGGTCCTTGGGGTCGAGCTTGAGCAGTTGCGAGACCTTGACCGGTGAGCGGCCCACGGCCGAGGTGACGAAGAGGGCGCCGGACTTGCCGCTGATGTCCACCTGATACAGCCCGGGGACCAGCTTGACGGAGGTGAGGCCGTAGCCGTCGGCGCCACTCACGGGGACCACCGGCGAGACCTTTAGCGGAAAGACCGCGGCGCCCGAGGGCTGGGCGGTGCTGATGACGATGGGGTGCTGGCCGGGGGCGGCGTCTTCGGGAATGCGGACGGTCGCCTTGAAGTTGCCCTGGGCGTCGGCCACGTAGGCGGCATCGGGGTTGAGCGCCACGCCGCCGCGGGACAGGGTGATCTGCTGACCAGGAGTGAAGCCGCGGCCGTCCAGATTGACCTCGCTGCCCGCCAGGATGGCGGTGCCGGCAACGGGGCTGGCCTTGATCTCGCCATGGTAGTCCGGATCGGGGGCTTCGAAGCTGGAGCGCGCCTGGGCGGCTTGCCCACCCAGCGCCAGCAGGGCGGCCAACAAGGTAACGGAAAAGACGCGCCGGCCCTTGGCCGAAGACGCTGGAGCGATGTTCATCAGGGATTCCTTGTAGCGGCGATCAAGATACCCGCGCCAGAGCGCCGGGCGGCAGAGGCCCTCCTGGGCTAGGCCATGTTAAAGCGAAAGCGAAATACTTGCATTTAGATTTGCAAGGTTTAGGTGTGCTCGGCATCCGGGGTATCGAGGGTGCGCTGCATCAGGCAGGCGCCGGCACCATAACCGGCCAGCTTGGCCTTGAGCGCGGCGTCGGCGGGGACCGGGTGATAGTGGTGGCGCTGCCAGTAGCCGATGGCACCGGACAGCGATACCAGTCGACCCTGGCGCAGGCGGGCACGCCGGGCCTGGCCCTTGGCATGGCGATAGAGGCGCCCGGCCACGCCCTGGCCCTGGGCCTCGGGATGCACCGCGCAGTCGTGCAGGAACCAGGTGGAAGCCTCGCTCGGCAGCTGCTCCAGGCGGGCCCCCAGCACCGGCGGCAGGCCGTCGTCCCAGGGATAGGCAATCAGATAGCCGCGCAGGCGATCCTCGGCATCGGTCGCCGCCCAGCAGTGCTCCGGGGCGAGCTCCAGGCGGTTGACGTAGAAGGCGCGGTCTTCGAGCAGGTCGGCGGGGTAGGTGGCCGCCTGGATATCGAGAACGGCAGGGATATCGGCAGGGCGCAGCGGGCGTATCGAGGGCATGACGACGAGGCGAAAAGGTCCGGCCGGGCAGTATGGTCACTGCCCGGCCGGGAGGCAAATGCCTCGGAGCCGTGGGTGGTGAGTCCCCTTGGCAAGCCTGCGCCCTGGTCGTGGGGGACTGGATTCCGCCGGCGACCTTGGCGTGCCTGGCGACGCCTCTGGCTTCAAGCCTTGGCGATCAGTCGCGAATTGCGCTCGTTGCGGAATTGCAGGTCCTCGATCCGCTGGGTCGCGGTCTCGGCTTCCTGGCGGGCGGCGAGGATGAGGTCATGGTGCGGAGACTTGGCACAGACCGGATCGGCATTGCGCGCATCGCCGGTGAGCATGAAGGCCTGGCAGCGGCAGCCACCGTAGTCCTTTTCCTTCTCGTCGCAGGAGCGGCAGGGCTCGGGCATCCAGTCGTAGCCGCGGTAGACGTTGAAGCCGAAGGAGTCGTACCAGATATGCCTGAGGTCATTCTCCTTCACGTTCGGGAAGGCGATGGGCATCTGCCGGGCGCCGTGGCAGGGTAGGGCGGTGCCGTCCGGCGTAATGGTCAGGAACAGCTTGCCCCAGCCATCCATGCAGGCCTTGGGGCGCTCTTCGTAGTAGTCCGGGGTGACGAAGATCAGCTTGCAGGGATGGTTCTCGGCCTTGAGGCGCGCGCGGTAGTCGTTGGTTATGCGTTCGGCGCGCTCCAGCTGGGCCCTGGTCGGCAGGAGACCGGCGCGATTGCGCTCGGCCCAGCCATAGAACTGGCAGGTGGCGAGTTCGACGAAGTCGGCTTCCAGCGCCAGGCAGAGGTCGATGATCTGGTCGATGCGATCGATGTTGTGCCTGTGGGTGACGAAGTTGAGCACCATCGGGTAGCCATGGGCCTTGACCGCCTTGGCCATGGCCAGCTTCTGGGCGAAGGCCTTCTTCGAGCCGGCCAGCAGGTTGTTCACCTGTTCGTCGCTGGCCTGGAAGCTGATCTGGATATGGTCCAGGCCGGCCTCCTTGAATTCGGCGATGCGCGCCTCGGTGAGGCCGATGCCGGAGGTGATGAGGTTGGTGTAGTAGCCCAGCCGGCGCGCCTCGCGGATCAGCTCGGCGAGGTCCTGGCGCACCAGGGGTTCGCCCCCGGAGAAGCCGATCTGGGCGGCGCCCATCTCCCGTGCCTCGGCCATCACCTTGAACCACTGTTCGGTGGTCAGCTCGCGGCCCTGGGCGGCGAAGTCCAGAGGGTTGGAGCAATAGGGGCACTGCAGTGGGCAGCGATAGGTGACCTCGGCCAGCAGCCACAGCGGCAGGCCGACATTCGGCTTGGCTATGACCGGCGGCTGCGGGAGTTGCATGGGCACTCCAGGCAGCGACGTATCAGCCGAGCAGGAGCCAGTGCTCTGCACGGGCGACCTCCATGAATTGCTCGACGTCCGCACCCAGTTCGGGCACGCCGGGGAAGCGTTCGTCGAGGTCAGCGATGATGGCGGCGACGTCACGCTGGCCGTCGATCAGCCCGCCGATGGCGGCGGCGCTGTCGTTGAGCTTGATCATGCCCTCGGGATAGAGCAGCACATGGGCGTCCTGCGCCGGCTCGAACTGGAAGCGGTAGCCGGGACGCCAGCGCGGCACCTGGGTGCGGTCGAAGCTCATAGGTCGATTCCTCGGTGCCAGCGGCGCTCGCTGGTGACGCTGTGGTAGGGCGGGCGGTGCAGTTCGTAGGCCATGCTCATGGCGTCGAGCATGCTCCAGAGGATGTCCAGCTTGAACTGCAGGATCTCCAGCATGCGCTGCTGGGACTCCCAGGTGGTGTAGTGCTGCAGGGTGATCTGCAGGCCGTGTTCGACGTCGCGGCGGGCCTGGCCCAGGCGGGTGCGGAAGTACTCGTAACCGGCCGGATCGATCCAGGGGTAGTGGGTCGGCCAGGCGTCCAGCCGCGACTGGTGGATCTGCGGCGCGAACAGCTCGGTCAGGGAGCTGCTGGCGGCTTCCTGCCAGGAGGCGCGACGGGCGAAGTTGACGTAGGCATCCACCGCGAAGCGTACCCCGGGCAGCACCAGTTCCTGGGAGAGCACCTGCTCGCGGTCCAGGCCGGTGGCCTCGGCCAGGCGCAGCCAGGCCTCGATGCCGCCTTCGCTGCCGGGCTCGCCGTCGTGGTCGAGGATGCGCTGCACCCACTCCCGGCGGATCTCGCGGTCCGGGCAGTTGGCCAGGATGGCGGCGTCCTTGAGCGGTATGTTGACCTGGTAGTAGAAGCGATTGGCTACCCAGCCCTGGATCTGCTCGCGACTGGCGCGACCCTGGTACATGGCCACGTGATAGGGGTGGTGGATGTGGTAGAGGTCGCCCTTGGCACGCAGGGCGGCTTCGAATTCGGCGGGGGTGAGGGCGTTGGGCATGGCGGTCACAGCTCGATGGAGAGTCCGTCCCAGGCGACTTCCACGCCCTGGCGCTCGACGATGGCGCGCTCGGGGGAGTCTTCGTCCAGGATCGGATTGGTGTTGTTGATGTGGATCAGCACCTTGCGCTGGCGCTCGAAGCCGGCCAGCACCTCCAGCATGCCGCCGGGACCGCTCTGCGGCAGGTGGCCCATCTCGGTGCCGGTACGGGTGCCCACGCCGCGACGCTGCATCTCGTCGTCGGTCCAGAGGGTGCCGTCCACCAGCAGACAGTCGGCCTGGTCCATCAGCTCCAGCAGGGCCGCGTCTGGCTGGCCGAGGCCCGGGGCATAGAACAGCTTGCCGCCGGTGCGCCGGTCATGGACCAGCAACCCCAGGTTGTCGCCGGGGTGCGGATCGTGGCGATGGGGCGAATAGGGCGGCGCGGCGCTGCGCAGCGGGAAGGGCGTGAACTCCAGGTTCGGGCAGGCCGGGATGGTGAAGCTGCCGCTCAAGGCGATGGGCTGCCAGCTGAGCCCGCCGTTCCAGTGCTGGAGCATGTTGAACAGCGGAAAGCCGGTGGTCAGGTCCTGGTGGACCATGTCGGTGCACCACACCTCGTGGGGGCAGCCCTCGCGCAGGCTGAGCAGCCCGGTGGTATGGTCGATCTGGCTGTCCAGCAGGACGATGGCGCGGATACCGGTGTCACGCATGGCCCGCGCCGGCTGCAACGGGGCGAAGCTGGCGAGCTGGGCGCGGATGTCGGGCGAGGCGTTGCACAGGATCCAGTTCACCCCGTCGTCGGACAGGGCGATGGAAGACTGGGTGCGGGCCTGGGCCCTGAGGGTGCCCTTGCGGAAGCCGTCGCAATTGGCGCAGTTGCAGTTCCACTGGGGAAAGCCACCGCCGGCGGCGGAGCCGAGAATCTGGATATGCATAGGTCGTCTAGGTAGGGGCAGGCAGGAACCTGAAAAAAGTACGCCCCGGCGAACCGGGGCGTGGGGCGCATCAACGGTTGGCGAAGTACATGGTGACTTCGAAGCCGATGCGCAGGTCAGTGTAGGCAGGCTTGGTCCACATGGGAGGTCTCCTCTTTGACTGCGAAAGCCGGATGGATCCGGTTGCCAAGTTTAACAAATGTTACCTAGCTAAGGGTTTTTGCCGCGACGAATCGACGACGGTTCGGCCGACATAACTGTCTTACCGATCCTGCAACAGATTGACCGCCCACAACGGCCGACGCTCCCGGGAAAATGTTGAAAGCTATGACATCCAGCCGGATGGTGGCTCGGCATTGCTCAAGACAAAGCGCGGGGCGTCGGCCCTCGTGAGCTGATGCCAGGCCTGGCGCAGGGCCTGATCGTCCAGCCTGGCCAGAGCCTCTCCCAGGGATCCAAGGTCCAGGGCGCCATTGCGCTGGAAGCCCCACCAGAGCCGTTCGGCCAGGGCCGCGCGCTGGGGGGTGGCGGGGCTGAAGTCGCGTACCAGCTGGCGAATGCTTTCCGTCAACGTCGCGATATCGGTCCAGACAGCCGGCCCGCTGTCGGTCAGGCAGGCCTCGATCTCCATGAGGATGTCGGCCGCCCCGGCATGGGGGGACTGCACTCCGATCAGCAGACCGCCGTGATCGCCCAACTGGCGATAGGCGGAAAACACCGCATAGCCCAGTTGCCGTTCGCTGCGTAGCCGGCGGAACAGCGGCCCCTGCAGACGCGCCGCCAGCAGCCGCCAGGCAGCCTCGGTGGCGGGCTGGGCATCGGGTTGCGGACAGAACAGCAGCACTGCCTGTTGGGCATCGGCGCTGGGTTCGGGGTGCCAGTGACGACCACGCAAGACCGGCTGCGCGCCAAGCGCAGCGGCCTGCAACAGGGAGGGCGGCGCGATCCTGGCCAGGCCCGCCTGCGCAGTCGCGGGCAGGCCGCAGGCCAGCGCCTGCCACTGTGGCCCCTCGTCGCTTATTGTTTGAGGGGTAAGGGCGGGCAAGCGCTCGGGCAGCACCTTGAGCAGCTGGCGGATCAGCATGGGTTCGGAGGGTGCCAGAGAGGGCGACCTGGGGCTGTCCAGTTCGCCTTTCAGGTGTTCGAGCGCCTGCTCCAGCGCTGCCGGCAGCGCCGTCGCCCAGCCTTGCAGGCGCAGCTCCCAGGGGCCCCCTGGCGGACTCCAGCGCAGTGTGACCCCAGCCTCGGCGGCCAGACGCGGCAAGGCGCCCAGGGCGCTGGCCGCGGGTGCGACCGGCGGTTGTCCCGGCCACTGCCAGCGCAGGAACAGCAGGCCTTCGCGCTGCTGGGGGGCAAGGGCCTGGCTGATCGGCCAGGGTTGCATCGCGGAAGGGCGCGCCACGGGTTGATCGGCGAGCAGCGGATTGGGCGGTGGCAGCTCGAAGGGGGCTGCGACGGGTTCAGTCGCACCTGGCTGGTCGGGCAGGCCGGTGGCGAAACCGCTGAGACGCCCTGGCACCAGTTGGGCGAGCAGCCGGGGCCAAGCGGCCTGGGCCGCAGGCGAGAGCGTGGCGTGTGGCCAGGCCTCGCCATCGCGATCCAGCCAGAGGCGTTCACCCAGGCGTCGCACCAGTGCCAGGGCGGGCAGGGTGGACCACTGGCGCTGGATGCGGTCGGCATGGTCCTGCTCCAGGGTGGCGAGGGGCACCTGGCGCACGGCGTCCAGCCAGCCGAACAGGGTGGCGCTCAGGCGGGCAGGGTCGGCCTTGGGGCCAGGCGTGATATCCAGCCGAAGCAGTCCCTGTCGTGCCTGGCGATAAGGCCAGGCGAGGCCCAGGCGCTCGGCCAGCCCGGCCTGACGCAGGCGTGTCGGCAGGCCACCGGGATGGTCGCCGAGCAGCAGGGTTTCCAGCAGCTCCGTTGCCTCCCAGCCGCCGGGCGGCAGGTCGTCGAAGGCGAATTGCAGGGCCAGCGCCGGGGGTGCGGCAGCCGCTGTCTGCCAGTGTTCGCCCCTGGCCGCGAGCGGTGGGGGTACTGGGTTCCTGGGCGCAGGGCCGGAGGGCAGCAGGGCGCCGTGTTCGCGAGCCAGTTCTGCCAGTTCGGCCAGCGGTTGCGGCCCGGCCAGCAGCAGCAGGGCGTTTTCCCCGCAGTACTGCTGGCGTTGGAAATGGCGTAGCGCCGTCTGGAAGGCGGGGTTCTGCAGCGGCAGGCTGTAGCGGTTGCCGGCGTGGAAGCCGGCGGCTGGATGGTCCGCGGGCAATCCGGCCGCCAGGGCCAGGTCGCGGCGAGTATCGGCGCTGCGTGCCCAGGCGATGAACTCGGCGTGCAGCACCTCGCGCTCGCGGCGCTGGGCGCCCGGCTCCAGCAGGGGAGCGGTGAGCATGTCCAGCAGGCGGGCCAGGGCGGCGGCCAGGTGCTCGGGCGCCAGGGCGAAGAAGAAGTCGGTGGTGGTCTCGCGGGTGCTGGCGTTGAGTTCGCCGCCCAAACGCTGCACCAGCGGCATCAGGCCGTCCGCTGCGGGATAGTGGCGGCTGCCGAGAAAGAACAGGTGTTCGAGAAAGTGCGCCAGCCCCGGATAGGCCCGCGGTGCCTGGTGACTGCCCGCGCCGATGCGCACCAGGGCGGCGGCCTGGGGCAGCTCGGGGTCATGGAGCAGGGCGACGGCCAGGCCATTTGCCAGGCGCAGGCGGCGGTGTTGGGGCAGGGAATTGGGCATGGGGGTAGCTTAACCGAGTCCAAGGCAAGGTGATGGAGCGGGGCGTGCCCTCACCCCAGCCCTCTTCCTGGGGGAGAGGAGGAAGAGCGAGAGCCGTGCCTGGTTTGGCCCTCACCCCGGCCCTCTCCCCTAGGGAGAGGGGGAGGAGCGGGTGGGGTGCCTGGGTTGGTCCTAACCTCGGCCTTCTGCCGGGAGGAGAGGGAGCGTTCGAGGCACGGTCTTGACACTGTAGCGTGGAAAACGGCGCAGCCTTTTCCGCTGGGCCTTAGTTGCCAGGGGCTCTTTTCATAGCAAGAAAAGCCCGGGCGAAAAAAATCCCGGCTGGGCCGGGATTTCGGGGTGGGGCGAGGGGGGTTCCAACAGGATGTCAAAAATGCTCGAAGCATCCTCGCCCCGAACCCTCTCCCGCAGGAGAGGGGAGCTCAGGCGCGGGCGCCCTTACTTCTTCTCAGGCAGGGCGAAGGCCATCACGTAGTCGCCCTGCTTGGTGCCCAGCGAGCCATGGCCGCCAGTGTAGACCAGCACGTACTGGCGACCGTCCTTGCCGGTGTAGGTCATGGGGGTGGTCTGGCCACCGGCCGGCAGGCGGCCTTTCCACAGTTCCTTGCCGTTCTTCACGTCATAGGCGCGCAGGTACTGGTCCAGGGTGCCGCTCAGGAAGGCCACGCCACCGGCAGTGGTGACGGTGCCGCCCAGGCTGGGCACGCCCATGGGCAGGGGCAGCGGAACCGGCGAGTTGTCGCGCACGGTGCCGTTCTTGTGCTTGTAGACCAGCTTGCCAGTGGTCAGGTCGAGACCGGCCACATAGCCCCAGGCAGGTGCCTGGCAGGGCAGGCCCAGGGGCGACAGGAAGGCCGACAGGATCACGCCGTAGGGCGCGCCCTTGTTGGGCTGGATGCCCTCGGTCTCGCTCTTGCGCGCCGGCTGGTTGGCGATCTCTTCACGGGGTACCAGCTTGGAAGTGAAGGCCATGTAGCTGGGGTTCAGGAAGGCGATCTGACGGACCGGATCGACCGAGATACCGCCCCAGTCGAACACGCCGAAGTTACCCGGGTAGACGATCGAACCCTGGGTGGACGGCGGGGTGTAGATACCCTCGTAGCGGTGCTCGCGGAAGGCGATACGGCACAGCGCCTGGTCGAAGGGCGTACCGCCCCACATGTCGCTTTCCTTGAGGGTCGGCGCCGCCAGGTTGATCGAGGAGACCGGCTGGGTCGGCGAGGTGTGGTCGCCTTCCACCGCGCCTTGGGGCACCTGGGTTTCCTTGATCGGGTAGATGGGCTGACCATTGGTGCGGTCCAGCACATAGATGCTGCCCTGCTTGGTCGAGGCCATCAGCGCGGGTTTCACACCGCCGTCGGTCTTGATGTCCACCAGGGTCGGCTGACCACCCACGTCCATGTCCCAGAGGTCATGGTGGGTGAACTGGTAGTTCCAGCGTACCTTGCCGGTAGCGATGTCGAGGGCGACCACGCCAGCGCTGTACTTCTCGGAAGCCGGGGTACGGTTACCGCCCCACTGGTCGGGCATCTGGTTGCCCATGGGCAGATAGACCATGCCGACCTTCTCGTCGACCGCCATCATCGACCACATGTTGGGCGAGTTGCGGGTATAGATGCCGTCGGCGGCGATGGGCGCCGTGGCGTCCGGATTGCCGCTGTCCCAGTTCCATACCAGCTTGCCGCTGTGCACGTCGTAGGCGCGGATCACGCCGGAAGGCTCGTCGGTGGAGACGTTGTCGGTGACGTGGCCCCCGATGATCACCAGGTTGCGGGTCACGGCCGGCGGCGAGGTGGAGTAGTAGCCACCGGGCGTGAAGCTGCCCATGTTGGCGGTCAGGTCGACCTGGCCGTTGTCGCCGAAGTCGCTGCACACCTTGCCGGTGTCGGCGTTGAGGGCGATCAGGCGGGTGTCGGCGGTGGGCAGGAACAGGCGACGCGGGCAGCTGCTGGCAGCCGGAGTGCTCTGCTCGTCGACCGGGACGGCACTGCCGGCGGCCGGGCTCTGGCCCGCGGTGGTGGTGCCGGCGTAGGTGGCGTCGTCATGGTAGGCCACGCCACGGCAGGTCATGTGCGCCCAGCCCTTGAAGCTGTCGGCGTGCTGGGTGCTCAGCTTGGGATCGAAGCGCCAGATTTCCTTGCCGCTATCGGGGTCCACGGCGATCACTTGGCTGTGCGGCGTGCAGACATAGAGCATGCCGTTGACCTTGAGCGGGGTGTTTTCCGCGGTGGTCTCCTGGGGATCGTTCGGGCCGGGGATGTCGCCGGTACGGAAGGTCCAGACGGGCTCCAGATTCTTCACGTTGTTGACGTCGATCTGCTTGAGCGGCGAGTAGCGATCGCCGAAGGCGGTGCGGCCATAGGACGGCCAGTCGCCATCGGCGGCGGTCGGGGCGGCGCTTTCGACGCCCGCGGTGTCGCGGCCCAGGTCACCGTCCAGACGGTTGTAGTTGACGAACTGGGCAACCAGGGCGACGACCGCCGCGATCACCAGCGAGCCGACCAGCGGCAGGCCGCCGCTACGGCTGTCCAGCGGCCGGCGGAACGCCGGGATCAGCAGGACCAGGCCGAGGACGAACCAGAGTGCCAGGCGCGGCACCAGTTGCCACCAGTCGAACTGGACTTCCAGTACGGCCCAGGCGGTGGACACCACCAGGAAGAAGGCATAGACCCAGACCCCGCTGGCCCGCCGAATGCACAGCAGGTAACCACTCAGGGCGAGCAGCACGCCGCCGCCGAGGTAGTAGAGGGAGCCCCCGAGGGTGGCCAGTTTGATGCCCAGCCCCAAGAGGGCCAGGCCCAGGAGGATGAACAGGATGCCGAGTAACCTGGCGGGCAGGCCTCCCGGTCTCGCGTTGGAAGTGACAGTCATGGCAGCGCTCGCAATGCAATCGTGAAAAAAGACTTCGACTCGATCGACGACATCGCAAATCGGAACCGCATGCGGATCTGTCGTCTGCTACGTCTGAACCTGTTGTGTGTCTTATTGTTCCACCCCTTCGCCGGCTTCCCTGGCAGGAAGCTAGAGCGGTCGCGCGTAGGCGAAGCGAGGGATGGTTGAGAGGCGTCGTCTGAATCGGGCGGGTAGATAGTAAGCTAAGCATTGACTGATGTCACTTCGCGATGACAGAAGGACGGGGCCGATCTGGCACCGTGCCTGCTACCATCGCGGGCCTTTTTCCGATGTTGTCCGCCATGTCCGACGTGCTTGCCCTGGTTCAGGCGACCTTCGACGTCACCGCCCCGGTCTTCGCCCTGGTGCTGCTCGGCTGTGTGCTCAAGCGGCTGAACTGGATCGATACCGCCTTCATCAACACCTCGTCCGCCCTGGTGTTTCGCGCCACCATGCCGACCCTGCTGTTTCTCGGCATCCTCAAGGCCGACCTCGGCGAAGCCCTGCAACCGCTGCTGCTGGGCTACTTCGCCCTGGCCACGGTGGTGAGCTTTCTCGCTGCCTGGGGCTGGGCGATCTGGCGCTGCCCCCATGCCGATCGCGGGGTCTATGTGCAAGGCGCCTTCCGCGGCAACTGCGGCATCGTCGGCCTGGCCCTGGCGGCCACCCAGTACGGCGACTACGGTCTGTCGGTGGGCGGGATCATGGCCGGCATGGTCATCCTCTTCTACAACGTGCTTTCGACCATCGTGCTGGCGCTCTACAGTCCGCACCTGGAAGCCAACTGGCGCACCCTGCTGCGCAGCATCCTCGGCAACCCGCTGATCATCGGCATCCTGGTGGCGATTCCCTTCGCCTATTTCCAGTGGCAGCTGCCACGCTGGCTGGACACCTCGGCGCGCTACTTCGCGGGTCTCACTCTGCCGCTGGCACTGATGTGCATCGGCGCCACCCTGTCGCTCACCTCCTTGCGTGAGAGCAGCAGCCTGGCGATAGGCGCGAGCCTGTGGAAGATCGTCTGGATCCCGCTGCTGGGCGTGCTGGGCGCCCTGGCGCTGGGGATCCAGGGGCCGGCGCTGGGCATCCTCTTCCTCTACCTGGGCTGCCCCACGGCCGCGTCGAGCTTCGTCATGGCCCGCGCCGCTGGCAGCAATTCCCAGCTGGCAGCGACCATCGTGGTGCTCAGCACCCTGGGCGGGATGCTGACCACCAATCTGGGCCTGCTGCTACTGAAAGGATTCAGCTTGCTATAGGGCGCCGTCCACCAGACATCGGCGTTGTGAAAGCGTCCATCGGTTGTCCGCAGCGAAAAGTGAGATTAGGCGTGATAGTGCGGCATCGACCGTCCCAGGTTCGCTTACCCTTCCGATTGTTATCGCAGTTAGTATTTGCGAGGGGAGGGGCGTCCACTATCCAAGCCTTTCGCGTGGTATCCATGAAACGCTCACTCCAATTCAGCCACAAGATCCTGCTGGCGGCTGCCCTCGTGGTGACCATCGCCCTGGCCGGTTTCGCCAGTTTCAACGCCTATCTGCAGCGCCAGGCCATCACTCAGAGTCTTGAAGCTTCCCTGAGTGAGATCGGCCGCATTACCGCCGGCAACATCGCCTACTGGCTGGATGCGCGGGTCAAGCTGATCGACAGCCAGGCCCAGGCGCTCAGCCGTGACAGCAGCCCAGCCAACGTGGTGGGTCTGCTGGAGCAGAAGCTCTACACGAGCAACTTCGATTCCACCTACCTGGGTGAAGTCGACGGCACCTTTACCGACCGCCCCCATACACCCATGGAGGCCGGTTACGACGCCCGCCAGCGCGACTGGTACAAGGCCGCGGTCAGCGCCGGGCGGCCCATCCTCACCGAGCCCTATCTCACCGCACCGCCGCAGAGCTTCCTGTGCATCACCATCGCGGCGCCGGTCCTGCAGAACGGCAAGCTGATCGGCGTGGTGGCCGGGGACCTGGTGATGGACAGCCTGATGAAGATGATCACCTCGCTGGATGCCGGTGGCCTGGGCGAGGCCTTCCTGGTCGACGGCGATGGCAAGATCCTGGTCAGCAGCCACGCCGACCAGGTGCTGAAATCGCTCAAGGACGTCTTCCCGGACCAGACGCCGTCGCTGGCGCCTGGTTTTCACAACGTCGTCCAAAATGGCGGCGAGCGGCTGGTGAGCTTTACCCCGATCGAGGGGCTGCCCTCGGTGAAGTGGTACCTGGCGCTGTCCATCGACCAGGCCAAGGCCTATGCCCCGGTGACCCAGGCGCGCAACCTGGCCATCGTCGCCACCCTGGTGGCGGTGATCGCCATCATCCTGCTGCTGGGCCTCTTGATCCGCGTTCTGCTGCGCCCGCTGCATGACCTGACTCGCGCCATGGACGACATCGCCGAAGGCGAGGGCGATCTGACCCGCCGGTTGCCGGTGCAGTCCCGCGACGAATTCGGCGCCCTGGCCGAGGCCTTCAACCACTTCGTGGCACGGATCCATACCTCGATCCGCGACGTGGCTCAGAGCACCGGCGAGCTCAACCAGGGCACCCGGCGTGTGCTGGAAGCCTCGCAATCCTCCATGCAGCAGTCAGATGTCCAGGCCCAGCGCACCACCAGCGTGGCCGCGGCGATCAACGAGCTGGGCGCTGCCGCCCAGGAGATCGCCCGCAACGCCGCCCATGCCTCCGGCGAGGCCAGCATGGCCCGCACCCAGGGCGAAGAGGGGCGTGAGGTGCTGGACGAAGCCCTGCATGCGATGCAGGCACTGTCGACCAAGATCGGCACCAGTTGCGAGCATATCGAAGCCCTCAACGGCAAGACCGCCAATATCGGCCAGATCCTCGAAGTCATCCGCGGCATCTCCGAGCAGACCAACCTGCTGGCGCTCAATGCCGCCATCGAGGCCGCTCGGGCCGGCGAGGCCGGTCGTGGCTTTGCCGTGGTGGCCGACGAGGTGCGTTCCCTGGCCAGCCGTACTCAGAGTTCGGCGCAGCAGATCCAGCAGATGATCGAGGAATTGCAGACCGGCTCGCGCGATGCCGTGGCCCTGATGCAGGAAAGCCAGCGGCAGAGCGCCCACAGCATGCAGGTGGCCAAGAGCGCCGGCGAACGCCTGGGCAGCGTGACCGAGCGCATCGGCGAGATCGATGGCCAGAACCAATCTGTGGCCACTGCGACCGAGGAGCAGACCTCGGTGGTGGAGACCCTGAACATGGACATCAGCGAGATCAACTTGCTGAACCAGCAGGGCGTCGACAACCTCCAGGCTACCCTGGCGGCCTGCACCGCCCTGGAAGCCGAAGCCGGTCGCCTGCAGCGCCTGGTGGGTGGCTTCCGGATCTAGCTCGGACAGGCTGAAAAGAGGGTGCCGCTCCGCTCAAGTCGTAACGTACGTGCCCGATAACGAGGGACCGCCATGCCCTGAATCCGGCCTGGCTCCTCTCGCTACGGACGCAGACCTGTATGAAGCGACACCTGAAATTCAGCCACAAGATCCTGCTGGTCGCGGCACTGGTGATCACCACCGCGCTGGCTGCCTCGGCCGGCTTCAATGCCTACCTGCAACGTCAGGCCATCGACCAGAGCCTGAGCGCCAACCTCGCGGAAACCGGCCGGGTCACGGCTGGCAACATTGCCTATTGGCTGGATACACGGGTCAAGCTCATTGAAGGCGAGGCCCAGACCCTGGCACGCGACCACTCGCCCGAGGGGCTGGTGGGCCTGCTGGATCAGAAGATCTATACCGGCAACTTCGACTCCACCTACCTAGGCGAAGTCGACGGCACCTACACCACCCGACCGCTGCGCAACCTGCCAGCCGGCTATGATCCGCGCAAGCGACCCTGGTACGCGGCCGCCACCGCCGCCGGCACCACGGTGTTGACTCCGCCCTATATCTTCGCCTCCTCCGGACAGTTGGGCGTGACCATCGCCACCCCGCTGCAGCGTGACGGCCAGTTGGCCGGCGTGGTGGCCGGCGACCTCAACCTCTCAGCCCTGGTGGAGATCATCACGTCGCTCAACGTCGGCGGCCTGGGTGAAGCCTTCCTGGTCGACGGCGACGGCAAGATCCTGGTCAGCAGCCATCCCGAGCAGGTGCTCAAGACGCTCAAGGACGTCTTCCCCGCGCAGAACCTGTCGCTGCAGCCCGGCCTGCAGGCCATCGCCCAGAACGGCAACGAGCGCCTGGTGAGTTTCACCCCGGTCAACGGTTTGCCCTCGGTGAAATGGTACCTGGGTCTGTCCATTGACCAGGCCAAGGCCTATGCCCCGGTCACCCAGGCGCGCAACCTGGCCATCGTCGCCACTCTGGTGGCGGTGATCGCCATCATCCTGCTGCTGGGCCTCTTGATCCGCGTTCTGCTGCGCCCGCTGCATGACCTGACCCGCGCCATGGACGACATCGCCGAAGGCGAGGGCGATTTGACCCGGCGGCTGCCAGTACAGGCTCGCGACGAATTCGGCGCCCTGGCCGAGGCCTTCAACAAGTTCGTGGCGCGGATTCATACCTCGATCCGCGACGTGGCCCAGACCACCGGCGAGTTGAACCAAAGCACGCGGCGGGTGCTGGAGTCTTCGCAATCCTCCATGCAGCAGTCGGATCTGCAGGCACAGCGCACCACCAGCGTGGCGGCGGCGATCAATGAACTGGGCGCTGCCGCCCAGGAGATCGCGCGCAACGCCGCCCATGCCTCGGGCGAGGCCAGCACGGCCCGTGCCCAGGGCGAAGAGGGCCGCGAGGTGCTGGACGAAGCCCTGCATGCGATGCAGGCACTGTCGACCAAGATCGGCACCAGTTGCGAGCATATCGAAGCCCTCAACGGCAAGACCGCCAACATTGGCCAGATCCTCGAAGTCATCCGCGGCATCTCCGAACAGACCAACCTGCTGGCGCTCAACGCCGCCATCGAGGCCGCTCGGGCCGGCGAGGCTGGTCGTGGCTTTGCCGTGGTGGCCGACGAGGTGCGTTCCCTGGCCAGCCGTACCCAGAGTTCGGCGCAGCAGATCCAGCAGATGATCGAGGAACTGCAGACCGGCTCGCGCGATGCCGTGGCCCTGATGCAGGAAAGTCAGCGGCAGAGCGCCCACAGCATGCAGGTGGCCAAGAGCGCCGGTGAACGCCTGGGCAGCGTGACCGAGCGCATCGGCGAGATCGACGGCCAGAACCAGTCGGTGGCCACCGCGACCGAGGAACAGACCTCGGTGGTGGAGACCCTGAACATGGACATCAGCGAGATCAACCTGCTGAACCAGCAGGGCGTGGACAACCTCCAGGCCACCCTGGCTGCCTGCACCGCCTTGGAAGCCGAAGCCGGTCGCCTGCAGCGGCTGGTGGGGGGCTTCCGGATCTAGCTAGAGCGACGCCCGCTCCACCAGCGGGCAGGGCAGTCTGATCAGCCCGCGGTCAGTGCGGGCCTCGATCAGGTGCAGGGCGGCTTGGCGGCCCAGTTCGAAGTGCGGCAGTTGCACCGTGGTGAGGGGCGGATGAAAGAGTTCGGCCACCCCTACCATGTTGTCGTAGCCGAGTACCGCGACGTCCGTGGGAATGCGTAGGCCGCGGGCCAGCAACCATTGATAGGCCACCAGGGCGATGCGATCGTTGCCGCACACCAGCAGGTCGGGTGGCGACTGATCAGCAGCGAAGCGGCGCTCCAGTTCGGCCGGAATTTCCTGATAGGCGTCGTCGCCGCTGAGGTCGTATTGCCTGAGGTCCGCCGCGGTCAGGCCTGCCTCACGGCAGGCCCGCAGCATGCCGGCCTGACGCAACGGCCAGGCCAGGCTGTGACGCGGCAGATTGAGGCACAACGGCTGCCGCGCGCCGCGCGCCAGGGCCGCGCGCATGCCAAGATACTGGCCAGCGCTATCGTCGGGCACATAGCAGGGCAGGTCGGCCGCCAGGGTATGACAGTTGCTCAGCACCAGGGGGCGTTCGCCCAGGCCGGCGGGAATCTCCACCTGGCACAGGTGCATGGAGCTGAAGACAATGCCGTCGGGACGATGCGCCAGCATCAGGGCCAGGTCCTGCGGGCGGGGGCCCTCGTCCAGCAGGTTGACGATGAACAGATTCCAGTCGTGCTCACGGGCGGTACGCTCCAGGCCCAGCAGCAGATCCACGGCGAAGGGGGTGGTGGCAGTGCCGAGGGCGAAGACCCCGATGGTCTTGCCACTGGAGTGCCCGCCGCGGGTGCGCCGGGCAGCTAGGTCAGGCACATAACCCAGGGCCTGGATCGCTGCCTGGATGCGGGCCAGGGTTTCGGCGCTGAGCTTGTCCGGGCTATTCAGGGCGCGCGATACGGTCATGGCTGAAACCCCCGCCAACCGGGCCACATCCTTTACCGACGCCATCCGCCACTCCACCGCCTGTTATCCAGGGCTGGGAGTATGCCGTCTTCAGAGCTGCAGGTCGCGCAACGTCCAGGCCTGCATGTCGCCGAACAGGGCCTGGCCGTCATGGGCGAACAGCCCCAGTCCCTGACTGTCCTGGCGGGGATAGAGGCGGCTGCTGAGAACCCAGGCGCCGTCATCGACAAACACCTCCAACGAAGAGCGATCGAGAAACAGCTGCAGCTTCAGCCGTGCCTGTCCGGGCGTCAGCGGGATGCTGCGCACGCCGCTGACGCCGCATCCGGCACGTTCTCGGTCCAGCACCAGGCGGCCGGCCTGGGCATCCACATAGAGGCGGGTCTGCTCCTGACCCGTGGCGTCGCAACGCAGGGCCAGGCCGAACCGCTCGGCATCGCTGGTAGCCAGATCCAGTTCAAGCTGCAGTTCCAGGCGGTCGCCCCGGAGCGGCAGCAGACGGCGCTCGTTGCGCAGCCGTGTCGCACCGTACTGCTGCGCGGTCTGGCGCAGACCCACCAGCTCCCGCGCCGGACGTTGGCGTAGGCGCTCACCGTCCAGGCTCAGCTCCCGCGGTAGCGAGAGCTGGCCGCACCAGCCCTGGGCCTGGCTGGGCATGGGGCTTTCCCACATGTCCAGCCAGGCCCACAGCAGGCGGCGGCCGTCGGGCGCGTCCAGGGTCTGAGCCGCGTAGAAATCGTGGCCGTGGTCGAGTTCGACGAAGGGGGTGCGTGGCTGGAAGCGTCCGTTCGCGTCCAGCCGGCCGAGCCGGTAGCCGGTCTGGTAGCGGTTGCGATGAGCGTAGCCGCAAGGCGCCAGGCCTTGCGGTGAGTAGAGGAAGACTTCGGTGTCGTCGAGCCGAAACAGGTCGGGACACTCCCACATGTAGCCGTCCGCCTCACGGGTACCCGCAAGGGCGCTGCCCAGTGTCTCCCAATGATGCAGGTCAGTGGAGCGATAGAGCAGCAAGTGAGGATCTTCGCCGTATTGCGCGCCCAGGGCCAGCCACCAGCTGTCGTCCTGGCGCCAGACCTTGGGGTCGCGAAAGTGTTGCAGCGCCGGCTCGGGCGGATCGATGATCACGCCGTGCTTGGTAAAGGTCTGGCCATCCTGGCTGCTGGCCAGACATTGCACCTGGTGCAACCCCTCGTCGTCGCGGCCCGGCGTGCCGAGCCAGCGGTGACCGGTATAGACCAGGTACAGGGTGTCGTCCCAGACCACCGCCGAGCCGGAAAAGCAGCCGTCGCGGTCGGCCTCGCTGTCCGGTGCCAAGGCCACCGGCAGATGCTCCCAGTGGACCAGGTCGGCACTGCGCGCATGGCCCCAGTGCATGGGGCCCCATTGGGTCGAATAGGGGTGGTGCTGATAGAAGACGTGGTAATGGCCGCGAAAGAACACCAGGCCGTTGGGATCATTCATCCAGCCTACCGGCGGTGCCAGGTGATAGGCCGGGCGCCAGTCATCCTGGCGCTGCGGCAGAAGATGCAGGAGGGCGGCTTGCGCATCGCGCAGGGCGGAGCTGGACATGGACTTCTCTCAGGCAGGGGTCGAGTGTTCGACGGCAAGGGCAGGGCGGGTCGTGCGTGGATCGCCGCGCAGCAGTGACCAGGACAGCAGCAGGCAAACACCCACGAGTGCGGCCAGCAGGAGGTAGACCGGGGCGAAGCCCAGCCGGTCGTAGCCATAGCCGACCACCGGGGCGAGCAGCATGGCAGTGAGTTGCTGGGCAAATTGGTAGCCGACGATGTAGAGGGTCGCCGACAGGCGCGGATCGAAGTGCAGGTTGATGTATTTGAAGACCGCTACCAGCAGGATGGGTACCTCCAGGGCATGCAGCATCTTGCAGGCAGCGAGGGCCCAGGCGCTGTCGACCAGTCCCGAGCCGAGGATGCGCACGAACATCACCGTGCCAGCCAGGATCAGGCCCTGCTTGGCCCCCAGGCGGATCACCAGCCAGGGCGCCAACAGCATGCAGCCCGCTTCCACCAGCACCTGACTGGAATTCAGGTAGCCATAGGCGCGGACGCCCTCTGCCGGCGTGGCGAAGAAGCTGGCGAAATACACCTGGAATTGCTGTTCGTAGACCATGTAAACCCCGGCCACACCGGTCAGGTACAGACTCAGGGCCCAGAACCGCCGCAGGCGCAGCAGCCCCAGGAGATCGGCACCGCGTACCGGCACGGCGGCGGTATAGGCGCGGGCTTCGGCCTGATTGAAGAGGCTCAGGTCGAGCCGGCTCAGCAGCAGCAGAAAGACCGTGCCGGCAGCGCTGCTCAGGTAGAAGGTGATCTGTGGATCGATGTTGAAGGCTATGCCCGCTACTGCGGTGGCCGCAGCCCAGCCCAGCGAGCCCCAGGTGCGGACCAGGCCGAACTCGAAGCCACCGCAACGGGCCAGGCGCTCGGTATAGGACTCGATCACACCGACGGCGGCGAGCATGGCGAAGCCGAGGAACAGCGCACCCACCAGGGCGCCGAGTACCAGGTTACCGGCTAGCAGGGTGGCGTAGACATGAGTGGAGAAGGGGGCGCCCAGGGCCAGCAGAACGCCGATCCAGACCAGGATCTTGCGCGACAACCCAAGTCGATCCTGCAGGGCCCCGTAGCAGGGCTGGATAAGCAGGGCCGCGATGGCATTGGCAGCAAAGACGAAACCGGTCTCGGTGCCATTCAAGCCGATCTCTCGGTGCAACCAGAGCGAGAACAACGAGTAGCTGGAGGACCAGGCGAAAAAGAAAGTGAACAGCAGACCACTGACCAGCCAATAGGCGCGACGATGCGAACGAGCCATGGAAGAACCTCTTGTTGTTGTTTTGGTAACGTTAACACTGGTACTTACTAAACGTCGTCTTTAGCGTGAAAGTCAAGGGCTGCTGCCGCAGCAGCGCTCCTGCCGGTAGGAGCCAGTCACGTCGAAATCTGTGGCATCTGGCGTAATTGGCCTACTAGCTACCACCGCCGTTCGTCAGATAAAGCAAAACCTGTTAGCGCACCAACTTGCTCTGATCCGCCCTTTTCCGCGCCTGCAGCGCTGTGTTTCAGCGCTGCCGACCGTTCCGCGGTATCAAGAAAGCGTTTTTTCCCGCCGATGGGTTAGCCGTTACCGCCAGGTCTGGTGGAGGCCCGCTCCCGTTGAGCTTCCTGTCCCTGGCATCGCCAATTCGCGGTGTGGCACCTTTTGCCATCAGGGGCTCCATGTTCATCAGGCTGTGCAAATCCTCTCGCGTACGCTGGAGTCTCGGCGTCTTTCTCTTTGGCGTCGTGCTGACCAGCTTGACCATGCGTCATCTGACCGAGCGTAACGATCAGCAACTGCGCAGCGCCTTGGACAGCGTGGCCGAAGACGTTCGCGATCAGGTGGTGGATCGGCTGCGCATCTACGAATACAGCCTGATCGGCATGCGTGATGTGGTGGTGGTCGCCGGGGACAATCTGTCGCGTGAGCTGCTCGGCAACTATGGTCGTCTCCACGACCTGGGCCATGAGTTTCATGGCGCCCGGGGCGTCGGTTTCATTCGCCGCGTGCCCCAGGCCGACGAGGCCCGCTTTCTGCGCGAGGCCCGTGCCGACGGTTGGCCCGATTTCAGCATCCGGACCTTTGCTCCCCATGACGGCGATCGCTATGTCGTCCAGTACCTGGAGCCGAGCCCGCGCAATCTGAAGGCCATTGGCATGGACGCGGCGTCCGATCCCGTCCGCCGCGAGGCCGCCGTCATGTCGATGCGGCATGCCGACATTCACCTGACGGGGCCGCTGCAACTCCAGGCCTCCTCACCGCCGGAGCCGGGCTTTCTGATGCTGCTGCCCATCTACCAGGGCGGGCGGGCACCCGCCGATCCGACCGCGCGTGAGGCCGCTACCCTGGGTTGGTCCTATGTGCCCCTGAGCATCGGCGAGATGTTCGGCAGCCTGCGCCTGAACATTCCGGGCCTGATCATTCGCCTGAGCGACGTGACCCAGCCCGAAGCGCCCAATCTGTTCTATCAACAGGGCGAAGAGGAGCAGGGCGCCGAGGAAGTGTCCGAGCGCCGGCTGGTGCAGGATGTCTATGGGCGTGAATGGCAGCTGGCGTTCACCGCCACCCCGACCTTCGTCGCGGCCCAGCACCTGGTCTCGGTGCCGCTGGTGCACCTCTTTGGCAAGCTGTTCAGCCTGCTGGCGGCCTGCCTGACCTTTGCCCTGCTCACCACCCGCCAGCGGCGTCGTCAGTATCAGCAGGACCAGGCCAACCTCACCGCCGTGGTGGAAAGCTCTTCCGACGGCATCATCAGCAAGAACCTCCAGGGCGTGGTGCTGAGCTGGAACCATGCGGCCGAGCAGCTGTTCGGCTATTCCGCCAGCGAGGCCGTGGGCCAGCGCCTGCTCGATCTGGTGGTGCCCATCGAACTCGAGCACGAAGAGTGGAACGTGCTCGGCCGCATCGGTCGCGGCGAGCCGGTACCGCACTTCGAGACCCGGCGTCAGCACCGCGACGGTCGCCTGATCGATGTCCTGGTCAGCGTCTCGCCCATGCGCGGCCGTGACGGCCGGGTGATCGGCGCCTCCAAGACGGTGCGCGACATCTCGGTGCAGAAGGCCGCCCAGGCCGAGATCCTGGCGCTCAATGCCCGCCTGGAAGAGCAGGTGGCCCAGCGCACCGCCGAACTCAGCCAGACCAACCGACTGCTGGGCGACGTGCTGCGCGCAGCCTCCGAGGTGGGCATCATCGCCACCGACCGCGAGGGCCGCATCACCCTGTTCAACGAGGGCGCCGAACGACTGCTGGGCTATCGTGCCGCCGAGGTGGTGGGGCGCTGGCACGCCAGTGATTTCCATCTGCCGGAAGAGCTCTCGACCCAGGGCGTTGCCCTGGAAGCCGCGTACGGGGTGCCGGTCGCCGGCTTCCGGGTGCTGGTGGAGCGCTCCGAGCGCGCCGGCGCCGAGGCCCGCGAATGGACCTACGTGCGCCGCGACGGCGAGCACCGCGACGTCAGCCTGGTGGTGACTACCATGCGCGACGCCGGTGGCCAGATCAGCGGCTATCTGGGTATCGCCTCGGACGTTACCGAGCGCAAGGCCGCCGAGCAGGAGCTGGCCGCCAGTCTGGCCCTGACCCGGGCGATCCTGGACACCGCGGTCAGCCCCATCGTCACCGTGGACAGCGCCGGCCTGGTGCGCTCCTTCAACCCGGCCGGCGAGCACATCTTCGGCTATCGCGCTGACGAGGTGATCGGTCAACCCATCCGTCGCCTGATTCCCGGCTATCTGGCCGGCTACGAGGCGTTGTTCAGCTGCTCGCAGGCGGTGCCCGACGACAATGCCGCCCAACAGGGCCAGGAAATGGAGGGGCGCCGTGCGGACGGCAGCGTCTTCCCCATCACCCTGAGCCTGGGGGTGATGTGGACCGATGGCGAGCGCCTGGCGGTGGCCATCATCGCCGACATCACCGAACAGAGTCGCCAGCGCCAGGCGCTCGTGCAGACCCGCGATCAGCTGACCATGGCCGCCGACGTCGCCCAGCTCGGCATCTGGTGCTGGCAGCCCGACACCGGCCAGGTGCAGTGCAACGATCGGATGTTCGATCTCTATGAATGGAGCGAGGAGCAGCGCACTAGCGGCATCACCTACAACGACTGGCGCGACCGTGTGCACCCGGACGATCTGGGCAGCGCCGAAGAGCGTCTGGGTGCGGCCATGGCCGGGCGCGCGGTGTTCGATCCGGTGTTCCGGATCCGCCGTCGGGATGGCTCGCTACGGCACATCATCGCTGGCGCCCGCACCGAGCGTGATCCGCGCGGCCGGGTGCTGCGGGTGGTGGGCATCAACCGCGACATCACCGAACAGCTGGAGCTGGAGCATCGCCTGCGCGAGGAGCGTACCCGCGCCGACCTGGCCAGCCAGGCCAAGTCGTCCTTCCTGGCCAACATGAGCCACGAGATCCGCACCCCGATGAACGCGGTGCTGGGTATGCTGCAGCTGCTGCAGCGCACCGCCCTGGACGCGCGCCAGGGCGACTACCTGACCAAGGCCCAGCAGGCGGCGCGCTCGCTGCTGGGGCTGCTCAACGACGTGCTGGACTATTCCAAGATCGAAGCCGGCAAGCTGCAGCTGGACGTCCATCCCTTCAGCCTGGAGCAGGTGCTGCGCAACCTGGGCGTGGTCCTTTCCGGCAACAGCGGCGAGAAGAACGTCGAGATCAACTATCACCTCGAAGCGGGGCTACCCACCGCGCTGATCGGCGACAGCCTGCGTCTGCAGCAGATCCTCATCAACCTGGCCGGCAATGCCCTCAAGTTCACCGAGGTGGGCCAGGTGCTGGTCAGCGTGCGCCAGCTGTCCTGGGCGGACGGCCAGTTGCGGCTGGAGTTCTCGGTGCAGGACACCGGCATCGGCATCAGTCCGGCCCAGCAGGCGCAGCTGTTCCAGGGCTTTACCCAGGCCGAGGCCTCCATCAGCCGGCGCTTTGGCGGTACCGGGCTGGGCCTGGCCATCTGCAAGCGCCTGGTGGAGCTGATGGACGGCCAGCTGCAGGTGGAAAGCGAACTGGGCGTGGGCAGCCGCTTCTGGTTCGATGTGACCCTGGCGCTGGATAGCCAGAGTCAGGCCCTGCTCGCGCCCCGGCAGCGCCGGGTGCTGCTGGCCGACGACAACATCCTGGTCGGGGAGGTGCTGGTGGAAACCCTGGCCGCCCTCGGCTGGGACGTCGACCTGGTCACCAGCGGCGCCGCCGCTCTGGCGCGGGTCGCCCAGGCGCAGCAACAGGAGCAGCCCTATGAGGCGGTGCTCATGGACTGGCGCATGCCCGATGGCGACGGCCTGGTCACGGCCCGGCACCTGCGCGAGCACCAGCAGGCCAGTCGACCCAAGGTCATCATGCTCACCGGCTTCGGCCGCGACTTTCTCAATGAAGCCCATCAGAGCGCCGATGCGCCCTTCGACGATTACCTGACCAAGCCGGTGACCCCGGCGCAGATCGTCGAGGTGGTGGAGCGCGCCCTGGGCGCCGAGGTCCCAGCCGGTGTCCACGCCGCCGCGGTGGTCGACGAAAGCCACCGCCTGGCCGGCATGCGCCTGCTGGTGGTGGAAGACAACGCCCTCAACCGCCAGGTGGCCGCCGAGCTGCTGCTGGCCCAGGGCGCCCAGGTGGAACTGGCGGAGGGTGGGCTGGAAGGCGTCGAACGGGTGCTCTCCGGTGCGCCACTGGACGTGGTCATCATGGACATGCAGATGCCCGACATCGATGGCCTGGAGGCCACCCGCCGCATCCGCGCCGACGGTCGCTTCCGCACCCTGCCGATCCTGGCGATGACGGCCAACGCCTCCCACACCGATCGCGACGCCTGCCTGGCCGCCGGCATGGATGACCACGTCGGCAAGCCCATCGACCTGGAGTTGCTGGTCAGCCGGCTGCAACGCCTGACCGGCCAGGAGGTCAGCGCCGCCGTGGACGTCGCCCCGGTCGCCACCGACCGCCAGGTGGAACCCCTGAGCATCGTCCTGCGCCGCTTCGGCGGTGATGCCCGGCTGTTCGGCTCGCTGCTCGAACGCTTCGCCGAGGACTCCGCCAGTCTGCTGGAAAACCTCGCGCGGGCCTGGCAGGCCGGCGACAGCGAGGGCGCGGTGGCTGTACTACACTCGCTCAAGGGCAGTGCCGGCACCATGGGCGCGCAGCGCCTGGCGGCTCGTGCCGCCGAGGGTGAGCGCCACGGCAAGGCCGGTGCTGGAGTGCCCGCGGATGTCATGGCTGAACTCGCTACCTTGCGACTGTTGCTGGACGAAGCCCTGGTGGAGCTGCGCAGCGCCCTGGCCGAGGTGCTGCCACCGCCGCCGGTCGTGGTCAGCCAGGACCCCGAGTCGACGGTCGACTGGTCCGCGCGCCTGGACGAGCTCGAGCAGCTGCTCGGCCAAGGCAGTCTCGAAGCCCTGGATCTCATCGCCGAGCTGCCTGTGCAGTGCCGCGCCGAAGCCCAGGTGCGTTACGACCTCTTCCGTGCCCAGGTCGAGACCCTCGACTTCGCCGCGGCCCTCACTACCCTGCCTGACCTGAAGGAAGCCCTATGAATCCGCCGACCGCCGAGGCCGCCGGGCGGCGCAGCAAACCCAAGCTGCTGATCGTCGACGACCAACCGCTGAACATCCGCATCCTCCACGAGCTCTTTCGCCAGGATTGCGAGACGCTCATGGCCACCAATGGCGCCCAGGCGTTGCAGCTGGCCCTCGCCCAGCAGCCGGACCTGATCCTGCTCGATGTGATGATGCCCCAGCTCGACGGCCATGAGGTGCTGCGGCGGCTGCAGGCCGATCCGGCCACCGCCGCCATTCCGGTGATCTTCGTCACCGGCCAGGAAGGCCCGGACGAAGAGGTCACCGGCCTGGAACTGGGCGCGGTGGACTTCATCAGCAAGCCGATCAATCCGGTCATCGTGCGTGCCCGGGTACGCACCCAGCTGACCCTCAAGGCGCAGCGTGACGCCCTGCGCAGCATCGCCCTGGTCGATGGCCTCACCGGGGTCGCCAATCGCCGCCAGTTCGACGAGGCGCTGCTGCGCGGCTGGCGCCAGAGTCAACGCGAAGGCACGCCTTTTTCGCTGATCCTCATGGATATCGATCACTTCAAGGCCTACAACGACCACTATGGCCATCTCGCCGGCGACCAGTGCCTGCGTCAGGTCGCCCAGGCCCTGGGCCAGGGGCTGTTCCGCCCCTACGACCTGCTGGCGCGCTACGGTGGCGAGGAATTCGGCTGCCTGCTGCCGGGCACCGACCTGGAGGGTGCCACTCAGGTCGCCGAGCGGCTGCTGCAGCAGTTGCACGACCAGCGGCTGCCCCACGGTTATTCATCGGTGACCGGCTACGTCACCCTGAGCCTGGGCGTGGCCACCGCGCTTCCGCCGACCAATGTCGATCCAGCCGCCCTGATCACCGCCGCCGATGCGCAGCTCTATGCGGCCAAGCACCAGGGGCGCGCGCGGGTCTGCGCCGCCGAGCTGGCCGGCTGAGGCGTTCGGTCGAAAAGGGCCGGTCGGGTAACGCCGGGTAACAGAGGCTCAGGCTTTCTTCGCTATCCAGGCTGGGCGGCGAGGCGGCAGGCTGGCAGACTGCGGACAGGGATTCTGCCGCCGGTAATCTATGTACGCCTTCACGCAACGCCAGGCCATCTTGGCCAGTTGGATCATCGTCTTCACCGCGCTTTACCTGGTTCTCCCGCTCAAGCTCCTGCCCAGCCTGCTCGCCGGGCTCCTGGTGTACGAACTGGTCAACACCCTGGCCGGGCGCCTGCAGCGGCAAATGCCTGGCGGCGGCGCGCGCTGGCTCGCCGTGGCCCTGCTCGGGACCCTGGTGGTGAGCCTGCTGACACTGTTCTTCGTCTGGTTCACCAGCTTCATCATCCAGGAGGTGCAGAACCCCGGACGGTTGCTGGACAAGTTCATGGTGCTCACCGAGCGCGCGCGCGCCCAGTTGCCGCCCTCGCTGGATGCCTACCTGCCGGCCAACGCCGACAGCATGAAGCGGGAGCTGGTGGAGTGGCTGCGCGCCCACGTGGCGCAGTTGCAGCTGTTCGGGCGTGATGCGGCGCGGACCTTCGTCATCGTGCTCATCGGCATGATCCTGGGCGCCATCGTCGCCCTGCAGCCCACCCCCGATCCCGAGCGCCTGCGGCCGCTCAGCGGCGCCCTGCTGGTACGCGTTGGCCTGGTTGCCCAGGCCTTTCGCAACATCGTCTTCGCGCAGATCAAGATCTCGCTGCTCAACACCACCCTGACTGGCATCTTCCTGCTCGGGGTGCTGCCGCTGTTCGACGTCCATCTGCCGCTGGCCAAGACCTTGGTGATCCTCACCTTCATCCTGGGGCTGCTGCCGGTGATCGGCAACCTGATGTCCAACACCCTGATCTTCATCGCCGGCCTGTCGCTGTCGATCTGGGTCGCGGTGGCGGCACTGGGTTACCTCATCGCCATCCACAAGCTGGAATACTTCCTCAACGCCCGCATCGTCGGCGGCCAGATCAGCGCCCGCTCCTGGGAGTTGCTGGTGGCCATGCTGGTGTTCGAAGCGGCCTTCGGCCTGCCGGGCCTGGTGGCGGCGCCGGTGTACTACGCCTATCTCAAGAGCGAATTGAAGGCGGAAGGGTTGGTGTGATGCGTAACCAGATTCGTGTCCTGGCGCTTTGTCTCCTGCGTCAGGGCAACCGCATCTTGGTGCGCGAGACGCAGGACCCGCACGATGGCCGGAGTTTCTGCCGGCCCCTGGGCGGTGGCGTGGAGTTCGGTGAAACCAGCCACGCAGCCGTGCGCCGCGAGATTCGCGAAGAATTGGGCGTCGAACTGGCCGAGGTAAAGCTGCTAGGCACCCTGGAATCGCTGTTCAGTTACGCGGGGCGGCCGGGCCATGAGGTGGTGCTGGTCTATGTAGCGGAATTTGCTGATCGGCAGCTCTACGCAGAAGCGGAGCTGCCGGGTCAGGAAAGTGATGGTGAAGCCTTCGTGGCGACCTGGCGGTCACTCCACTCCTTTGACCAGGCTTGTCCTCTGGTACCTGAAGGCCTGCTGGACCTTATCACCAGGTCAGCCTAGGGCGTTTTCCGGCTTTCCTGACGATCCAGATTCGACCACATGCGTTGCCAGAAGGCGCCGGCTTCTTCATTGATGGCGCGCCAGTTCTGTTCCAGCCGCTCACGCTCGGGCGTGCCCAGGTCTTCCGGACAGGCCAGGTAGCGATCGGCGGCGGCCTGGGCCTCGGCTTGCAGTCGGCGCCATTCGCGGACGTCATCCAGCCAGCAGCGGCCGGTGACGACTTCATAGTATTCGTGAGCGATCGCGTCTTTGTTCATGGCATATTCCGGACGATGATAGAGCCCTAGACCCCAGGCGGCGTCCGGGGTGCCCGTATCAGACGTCGAAGAAGTCGACGTGGCCGTTTTCCAGGGTGTAGTAGGCGCCCACCACCTTGACCCGACCCTCCTTCTGCGGCGCCAGCAGGGTTGGTTCGGAGGCTGCGCGCAGCCGTCTGACCGTGCGCTGCACGTTGCTGCGCACCGCGGCTTCCAGCAGATCCGGCGGATTGCCGGCGCGGGCGCTGAGTACCGCCGGCAGGATGGGTTCGATCATGGCGCCGATGGCGCCGGGATAGAGGACGTTCTGCTCCACCACCGCCACCGCGGCCTCCACCGCGCCGCATTTCTCGTGGCCCATGACCACGATCAGTGGCACGCCCAGCTGGCTGATGGCGTATTCCACCGAGCCGAAGGCGGTGGTGTCCAGGGTATTGCCGGCGTTGCGCACGATAAACAACTCGCCCAGCCCGCGCCCGAACAGCAGCTCCGGCGAGACCCGCGAATCCGAGCAGGACACCAGCACGCAGAAGGGCGTCTGGCCCTTGGCGATCTCCAGGCGGCGGTCGCGATTGGTTTCCCCATGCAGGGGCTTGTCCTCCATGAAGCCCTGGTTGCCGTCGATCAGCCGTTGCAGGGCCTGCTCGGCCGTGAGGGTGGTGTGGGCCTTGGTGGGAGCAGCTAGGGCGGGCAGGGTCAGGGGCGCCAGGGCCGCGGCGAGCGGCAGGCAACAGGCGCAGTGCAGGAGCTGGCGACGCGACAGGGCAGGCTTCATCGGAAACACCTCTTCGAGTGCGGACGGGCAGGGCGTGCCGGTACGGCAATCTCCAGCGCTTCAGCTAACTATTGCTGGCCACTGCCGATCACGCCAGCCGCCTGGACGCCAGGCATGAAAAAGCCGCGTCGGGGACGCGGCTTCGGGCCTTTCCTGGGCGGGCGTTACTTGCGCGCCAGTACCGTGCTGCGTGCGCCCTTGGGCGCGCCCGGCAGGGGCGTCAGCTCGCCACTTTCCAGCCAGCGACGGACGCGGGTGGCGTCGGCCATGTGGGTGAACTTGCCAAAGGCGTCCATCACCACGAAGGCCACCGGACGACCGGCCATCACGGTGCGCATCACCAGGCAGTGACCCGCCTTGTCGGTGTAGCCGGTCTTGGTCAGCTGCACGCTCCAGTCGGCGTTGTAGACCAGGTGGTTGGTGTTGCGAAAGCCCAGCACATAGTTGGGATTGTGGAAGGCCTGGATCTTTTCCGGGGTGGTGCTGAGCTGACCGAGCAGGGGGTAGCGCTCGGTGGCCTTGAGCAGGGTGACCAGGTCGCGGGCGGTGGAGACGTTGAGCGGCGACAGGCCGGTGGGCTCGGCGTAGCGGGTATTCTTCATGCCCAGGGCACGGGCCTTGGCATTCATGGCGGCGACGAAGGCGCGCTGACCACCCGGATAGTGGTGGGCGAGGCTGGTGGCGGCACGGTTTTCCGAGGACATCAGCGCCAGTTGCAGCATGTCGCGACGGGTCAGCTGGCTGCCCAGGCGCACCCGCGAGAAGATGCCGCGCATGGCCGGGTTCTCGCTGATGTCGATGTCGATGGTCTGCTCCAGCGGCAGCTTGGCATCGAGCACCACCATGGCGGTCATCAGCTTGGTCACCGACGCGATGGGGGCGACCTGATCGGGATTCTGGGAAAAGAGTACCTGGTTGGTCTTGAGGTCGACGACCAGAGCGTGGTTCGAGGCCAGGCGCTGGGCGGTGGCGGCAGCCGCGGCCTTGACCTTGGGTGGGGTCTGGGCCAGGACGGCCGGACTCAGCCCGACCAAGCCAGCCAGCAGCAAGCCGGCAAGTTGATGACAGATCTTCACGGTGGCAGCTCTCAAAGGGGGGCGGGGTTAGAACAACCGCGAACGGCAATGCACCTTGCAGATCAAGGACATTGCTCAGAGATTTCACGTCTTTTATCACCCGGGATGTCGGCTGGGAATCCGACAAGGCAGCTTTTTACACAGCGCGCTGGCAAAAAGTCACAATTAGTTGCATATGGGCGACGGACGGCAGGGATAGGAGGCCGAAAGGGCGCCCGAGTGGCCTCGGGCGCCTTGCCTTCAGTCGTGGGCTTCCTGGGCGGCGGGACCGAGCATGCTGCCGGTGACCAGGTAGCGTTCGTGCCAGGCCAGGGCCTCGGGAAGGAGGTGCGGAGTGTGCTTGCCATGGCTGCCGGCCAGGGCGCGCTCGAAGTAATCCTCCAGCGCCGGGCGGAAACTCGGATGCACGCAGTGCTCGAGGATGGCTCGGGCACGCTGCTTGGGACTGAGCATGCGCAGATCGGCCAGGCCCTGGTCGGTGACGATCACCGAGACATCGTGTTCGGTGTGGTCGACGTGGCTGACCATGGGCACCAGGGTCGAGATCAGGCCGTTCTTGGCCGTGCTTGGCGCCATGAAGACCGACAGGTAGGCATTGCGGGCGAAATCCCCGGAGCCGCCGATGCCGTTCATCATCCCGGTACCCATCTGGTGGGTGGAATTGACGTTGCCATAGAGGTCGGCTTCGAGCATGCCGTTCAGGGCGATGCAGCCCAGGCGGCGCACCAGTTCCGGATGATTGCTCACCCCCTGCTGGCGCAGGATGATGCGCTGGCGCAAGGACTCGGCGTGTTCGAGGAAACGCTCGATGCCCGCCGGGCTCAGGGAGAAGGACGTCGCCGAGGCCAGCTCCATCTTGCCGCTGATGAGCAGCTCCAGCATGCCGTCCTGGATCACCTCGGTGAAGGCGGTCAGCCCCTGGAATTCGCTCTCGGCCAGGCCCTGCATGAAGGCGTTGGCGATGTTACCGACGCCCGACTGGATGGGCAGCAGATTGGCCGGGATGCGCCCCTGGCGTACCTCGAATCTGAGGAAGTCCAGCAGGTGCGCGGCGATGGCCTGGGAGGCGGCGTCGGGTGCCTTGAAGGGGCTGTTGCGATCGGGGGCATCGGTCTCCACCACGGCCACCACCTTGTCCAGCGGTACCTCCAGGTAAGGCGAGCCGATGCGGTCACTGGGATGGGCGAGCGGAATGGGCGTGCGGTGGGGCGGCAGGGCGCCGTCGGTGTAGATGTCGTGCATGCCGTCCAGGGCATCGGGCTGCCAGCGATTGACCTCGAGGATCACCGCATCGGCCATGTCCAGCCAGGTCTTGTTGTTGCCGACCGAAGAGGACGGTACCAACAGGCCATCTTCGCGGATCGCCGCGATCTCCACCACCGCCACGTCGATCTTGCCGAAGAAACCGTAGCGCACCTTTTCCGCCAGTTGGCCCAGGTGGATGTCCATGTAGTCCAGGCCGCCGGCGTTGATGCGGCTACGCAGCTCGGGATCCGACTGGAAGGGCACCCGCAGCTCGATACCATCGACTCGCGCCAGGGCGCCATCCAGTTCCGGAGCGGTGGAGGCACCGGTCAGCACCTTGATACGAAACGGCTCGCCGGCGCCATGGCTGGCAGTGATGCGCTGGGCCAGGGCGCCGGGCACGGCCTTGGGATAACCGGCCCCGGTGAAACCGCTCATGCCCACGGTCATGCCGTGACGGATGAACTGAGCGGCCTGCTCGGCGCTCTGGCGCTTGGCGGCGAAACCGGGATGGCGAATACGGTGGGACATGACGACCTCTGCGGGCATTATCGAAAGCACACTAAGAATGTGGATTCTACGCCGAAGGGATGCTTAGGTCCCTAAGCAAAAGGTCGGGTGGGCGGGGAAATTTTGGGGAGGGGTGTAGATTGGGTTCGGTAGGTTGGGTTGAGCGCAGCGAAGCCCAACGGTGCCTGGTCATCCCAAACATCGGCATTCGTAGGTTGGTGCTGAGCGTAGCGAAGCCCAACATCGCGAAGGTCGGTCGAAGTGCCTTGGCTTAATGGTGCCCTGGCTGTTTATCGTGGTCTGCTTGTGGCTCTTGTTTCGCCCACCCGGGCGACTCACTTTTTTCAGTCGCGAAAAAAGTAAGCAAAAACGCTTGCCCCGACCATCCGGCCTTCCACTTCGCTCCAGGTCCGCTCACGCCAGCGCCGTTCCGGGGTCGGTCCAGATGGGCCGTCCATGGCCCACTGGGCCTCTCGCCGCATCCATGCGGCTCGCCCCACTCCACGACACTGGCGTTCGCCCTCCTGAACGGGGCGATTCGCCAGCCTGAAAGTGTTGGTTGAATAACCCGTAACCTGAACAACGGCGAAGCCTTGTCCACAGGGATCGGCATTACGCGCCAGTGGAAGACGCTGCGCGGTTTTCCACGCTACGACCTCTGAACTCCGAATTCCCAGGCTTGCGCCCCGCCCCGTCAGTGAGGCCGAGTGCAGGTGTCGCGGAGGGGGTATGCGAGGCAGGACGCTGAGCAAGGCGCGAGGGGCAGGAGGCCCCTTCGTGCCGAACCCCCGGAGCGGCGCCGGAACGAGGGGACCCGGAGCGCAGCGGAGGGCCGAAACGTGGGGCAAGCGTTTTTGGTTACTTTTTTCGCGATTGAAAAAAGTAACTCGCCCGGGTGGGCGAAACAAAAGCCATCAGAGCACTCGATAAACAGCTAGGGCACCCATAACCCTAATCCGTTGGGCTTCGCTATCGCTCAACCCAACCCAACCCAACCCAACCCAACCAGCCCAACCAAACCCAACCCAAACCAACCTACGCCGATCCGCCCGGATCGCCACGACCCAGGCATTGGGCATCGAACGCCCAACTACCCCTCACACCACCATCATGATCCACGGCACCCCGATCCCCAGCAGCACCAGCAGGAACAGCGCGCCGAAAATGGTCCCCAGTCGCCAGTAGTCCGCGCTGGGCAGGTAGCCGCTGCCGTAGTACACCGGGCTCGGTCCAGTGCCATAGGGCGTGATGATCCCCATCAGCCCCAGCGAGGTGCCCAGCAGCAGGGCGAATACCGGCAGGTCGATGCCGGGGATGCCCATGCCGGCGGCCAGCATCACGGGGAGCAGGGCGGTGGTGTGGGCAGTGGAGCTGGCGAACAGGTAGTGGGCGAGATAGAAGACCGCCACCAGCGCCACCATGGCAGTGCCGGCGTGGAAGCCGCCTAGGTGGCCGGCGACCCATTGGCCGAACCAGGCGACGAAGCCGACCCGGGTCAGGCCGTCGGCCAGGGCCACCAGGGTGGCGAACCAGGCGAAGGTGTTCCAGGCGGCCTTGTTGCCCAGGGCATCGTTCCAGTTGATGACTTTCAGCAGCAGCATCAGCACGATGACCAGGATGCCCACCAGTGCCGGATCGGCCCAGGCGGCACCGAAGATCCATAGCGCCAGGGCGCCGATCACCAGGGCCAGCAGCAGCTTCTCGTTGCGTGTCAGCGGGCCGAGTTCGGCCAGTTCCCTGGCTGCCCAGAGCGGTACCTGGTCGTTGCGTTTGATCTCCGGCGGATACAGCCAGTAGGCCAGCAGCGGCAGCACGGCCAGCAGCAGGATGCCCATGGGCGCGGCGGCGATGAACCACTGGCCCCAGCTGATGTGCACCTGGGCGGTCTTCTCGATCAGGGCGGCGGCCAGCAGGTTGGGCGCCAGGGCGGTGAGGAAGAGGGTGCTGGTGACGCAGGTGGAGGAGATCGCCACCCACATCAGATAGGAGCCGATGCGCCGGGCGCTGGGGTCGTTGGGCTTGGAATCGTAGAGCAGCGGCAGGTTGCGAATCACCGGGTAGACGGTGCCACCACTGCGCGCGGTGTTGGACGGCGTGAAGGGCGCCAGGGCCAGGTCCGCCAGCATCACCGCGTAGCCCAGGGTCAGGGTCCGGCGGCCCATGGCCTTGACCAGCAGGAGGGCGATCCGTCGGCCGAGACCGGTCTTTTCGTAGCCCAGGGCGAACATGAAGGCGCTGAAGATCAGCCAGACGGTGTTGTTGGAAAAGCCCGCCAGGCCCCATTTCAGCGCCTCCTGGGGCGCGCGGAAGCCCGGTGTCGCCAGTTGCGCCGGGCTGAACAGCACCCAGGGCGCCAGCAAGGCCGCCAGGGCCACGCCGATCAGACCGATCACCGCCCCGGGCAGGGGTTCGAGGATCAGCCCCACCACCACCCCGGCGAAGAGGGCGAAGTACAGCCAGGCATGGCTGGGCAGGCCGGCGGGGGCAGGCAGCAGCGCCAGCAGTCCGGTGACGGCGAGGGGCAACAGGAATTTCCAGGTGGTACGCATCGGGCGCTCGCAGATTCCGGTGGTCTCGGGAAACCGGCCTGGGCCGGGATGGCTGACGACAGGGCGCCGCGTGCAGCGGCAACGCTGGCCCGGTAGGGGCCAGGGACGTCAGCGGCAGCAAGCTTTGCAAAGGGCAGCGCCCTTTCCCAGCGCTCTGGCCGTGGTCATTCGTCGCAGTCCTGCGGTCTTAGGTTCCCTGAAGGCATTCTTTCGTTATCGAGAATGACTTGCAACAACCGATGGGCTGATCGCGCACCGATTGCACCCGCAGCTCGCATCGGCGAACAATCGGCCCTTCCGCCAATGACAACAACACGAGGATGAGCACCATGAAGTACCGCCTGGGAGAACACCGCGTCGACGCCCATCCGCACAGTTGGGTCGCGCCCACTGCCGCAGTGATCGGCAAGGTACGCCTGGATGAAGGCGCCAGCGTCTGGTTCGGCGCGGTGCTGCGCGGCGACAACGAGCTGATCCACATCGGTCCGGACAGCAATGTGCAGGACGGCGCCGTGTTGCACACCGATCCTGGCTCGCCGCTGACCCTGGGGCGTGGCGTCACCGTCGGCCACCAGGCCATGCTGCATGGCTGCGAGATCGGCGACGGCAGCCTGATCGGCATCCACGCCGTGGTGCTCAACGGCGCGCGCATCGGGCGCAACTGCCTGGTGGGCGCTAATGCCCTGGTAACCGAGAACGCGGTGATCCCCGACGGCTCCCTGGTGCTTGGCTCGCCGGCCAAGGTGGTCCGCACCCTGAGCGATGCCCAGCAGGCGCAGCTGGCGGCCAACGCCCAGGTCTATGTGGCCAATGCGCGACGCTATCTAGAGGAGTTATTCGAGCAGGGGGAATAGGGGATTCGGTCGTTGGCAGCGGTGATATGAGGGCGCGCGGGACCACCCCCTCTCCCTCTGGGAGAGGGCCGGGGTGAGGGGGGAGTCGCCAAAAGCCTGTTGGGCTTCGCTGCGCTCAACCCAACCTACCGGCAGGTAGGGCGCCATGGCCGAAGCCGTAGCGTAGAAAACGGCGCAGCCTTTTCCACAGGGCAGTTCGTGCTAGGTGTGCCCTCACCCCAACCCTCTCCCGAGGGGAGAGGGGGCTTTCCGAGCAGGCGTTTCGTTTCCAGTGCCAAAGGCAGATTCGCGATTCATCGTCGCCACGCCATCCGCTAGCGCGGGGCCACCCCCTCTCTCTCCGGGAGAGGGGGCTGTCCGGGCGGGCGTTCGTTTCCAGCGCCAAAGGCAAATTCGCGATCCCTTGTCGCCACGCTAGCCACAGGCGCGAGACCACCTAGAGGGTTGGGGAGGGAAGGCTATGCATTGATCGCGGCCATGGGCCGCTTCTACAGGTGTTTCCTGATCTGTAGGAGCGGTCGCTACGGCGCACCGGCATGGCCGCGATGAACCTCTACCTCATGGCTTCTCGAAGCGATAGAACAGATTCGGCTCGCTGACCACGTACAGCCTGCCCTGATCGTCCATGGCCACGCCCTCGGCCTGGGGCACGCTGCGGCTCAGGCCGTGCTGGCCGCGCAGCAGGGACAGCGAGCTTATCGGCTTGCCGTCGTCGTCCAGCTCCAGTACCAGCCGCGACTGGTCGGAGAGCGCCAGCAGGTGGCCGGTGCCAGGATCGAATTGCAGGCTGGAGAGATCGCGCACGAACAGCCGGCGGTCACGCTTGGGGTCGCTGCGCAGTGACAAGGCCTGCAGGCCCTCGAAGGCCTCGCTGCCCAGGCCGTCGATCTCGTAGATGCGTACCGGATTGCTTTCCTTGGCGACGAAAAAGCGCTCGCGGGCGGCGTCGTAGGCCAGGCCCTCGTTGCCGCGGTTGTCGCTTTCCACGTCGCTCAGGCTGAAGGGGTGACTGACCTGGCGATCGTCGATGTCCACCTCGCGGGTGTCGGTGCCGATATGTACCCGCACCAGGCGCTGGCGGCGCTCCTCGCTGATCATGTACACACCCGGCTTGATGTACTCGATGGCTTCCGGATCGCTGAAGCCCTTGAGATCCACCTGGCGCAGCAGCCGGCCGTCCAGGTCCAGTTCGAGAAAGCGCGCCGGCTTGTTGGTCACGCTGACCAGGGTATGGCGATCCGGATCGAAGCTCAGTGCCGAGACGTCGGTGATGCCCTCGCCAATGGGCCGCGCTTCCACGGTGACACGATAGCTCGGCAGCCACAGCGAGCGGGCCTGACGGCTTTCGGCCTGGAGCTGGCTCTGGACGTTGAACCAGAGCCGCTCGAACAGCCGGTGCTGCTGGGCCACCAGGGTCAGGCACAGCAGCAGCGCGGCACCCAGCAGGGCGGCCAGGGTGCGAGGGGAGAACAGCGGAAACATCGACAGGGTCCTGAGGCGGTGATGCCGCGCAGCCTAAGGGCGCCACCCTGAATTCAAGCTGAATAGGCGCTCATTGCGCCGCTTTGGACACCTTGTGAAACACGTGGAAGAGATTGGGTTCACCAATCAGGTAGAGATTGCCGGCCTCGTCGAGGGCCACGCCCTCCGGCTGCTCCATGGTGGCGTCCAGGCCGTGCAGGCCGCGTCTCAAGCTGATGAAGCTGACCGGTGCACCTTCCGCGGTCATTTCCACCAGCGTGTGGGACTGATCGGACAGGGCCAGCAGGTGACCGGTGCGCGGATCGACCGCCACCGCGGAGTAGTCGATCACCAACTGCTTGAGGGGAAAGGGCTGGAGGGTACCGGTAACGCCGCGGCCGTCGCTGGCCAGGGTGAAGAGGGCGGCCGGGTCGCGCTCCTTACTGAGGATCAACCGCTGGTGACGCGGATCCCAGGCGATGCCTTCGAAGCCCTTGTTGCCGGCGTCGGGAAAGCCCAGGTCATGGTGTTCGAAGGTATTGGCATCCAGCTCCTGGGTGTCGTCCGTCAGCTGGAACAGCGACAGGCGCCGCTGGCGCTCGTCGACGATGGCCAGGCGCCCGTCCTGCAGGGCGGTCACCCCTTCCAGGTTGGAGACGTTGCGGATCGGGATGCGCCTGAGGATGTCGCCGGTCAGGCTCAGTTGCACCAGGTAGGGCGTATTGCCGGTGACGGCGAAGAGGGTGCGGGTGCGGGGATCGTAGGTGAGGTCGGAGGTCTCGGCCTCGGCCAGGCCCGGCAGTGCCTTGCCTTGGATCACCGCCTGGTAGTCCGGCAGCCAGACCGCCTGGGCCCGGACTTCCGGCGGCGTGCGGTATTCCTGCCACCAGAGCAGGGCCCGGTCGTTCCAGTGCCAGACGAAGGTAAGGACGATCAGCACCAGCAGAACGAAAGCGGGGAGGAAACGGAACAGGATGAGGCGAGGGAGTCTGGACATGCGGGCTCGTACGGCTTCTTGTTATGGCTTGTCTGCAAAGTCGCCGAGCGAAGGTCAGGCAAGGCAAGAACCCTTGAGGAAGCGGATCGGACTCGCGCTCGAGTTTACGAGGCGTAAATGAGCACTCCGAAAGGGTTTTTAACGCCGCATGGCCGAGCGCAGGCACTTTTCCGGCAAAGCCTGGAGCGTCGTGGCCGTGCCGGCACACCATCGCCCGGCACTCGCCAGGCGACGGTGGGTGGCGGGGTTATAGCACGCGCGTTTCGAAGCGGCTAACGTCCGGCAGCTCCAGCACCAGCTCATCGCCCACATTGAGAGGTCCGACACCCACGGGCGTACCAGTGAGGATGACGTCGCCCGGTTGCAGGGAGAAATGCCCGGCGATGGTCTGGATCAGCGGCAGGATGGGATTGAGCATGTCGCGGCTGTTGCCGTCCTGGCGGACCTCGCCGTTGATGGTCAGGCGCACCGGGATGTCGGCCAGGTCCTCGAAGGCATCGCCGGGCACGAAGGGCGCGAGCACGCAGGCACCGTCGAAGCTCTTGGCGATTTCCCAGGGATAGCCCTTGTCCTTGAGGCGGCTCTGCACATCTCTCAGGGTCAGGTCCAGGGAGGGGGCGAAGCCGGAGATGGCGTCGCGGACTTCCTCTGCCGAAGGCTTCTTCGACAGCGGCTTGCCGATCAGCACGGCGATCTCGGCCTCGTAGTGCACCGAACCCTGGTCGGTGGGAATGGCGAAGCCGTCCGCCACCGGCACCACGCAACTGGCCGGCTTGATGAACAGCAGGGGCTCGGTGGGAACCGGGTTGTTCAGCTCCTTGGCATGTTCGGCATAGTTGCGGCCGATGCAGACGACCTTGCCCAGGGGGAAGTGGATCTTGGTGCCATCGAGGTACTGGTGCTGATAGGCCATCTTGTGCTCCTGGTGAGTGGCGTCTGCTGGCGATCTTAACCAAAAGCGGGCGCCGCGGCGCGTTGCCGGTCGCGAAGTGCTCATGGTCGCCCTGAGAAAGCTTCAGGTCGCAACCGGACCTGCATGCGGCGGCTCATGCTAAGATAGCGCCCCCTTTGCCGCTGGCTGAACGGCCTGCGCCGCGCCGGCATCCTTCTCCCTGGAAACTCTGGATTCAACGCAGATGAGCAAGACTTCCCTCGACAAGAGCAAGATCCGCTTCCTTCTCCTGGAAGGCGTCCACCAGTCCGCCGTGGATATCCTGAAGTCCGCGGGTTACAGCAACATCGAGTACGTCACCAGCTCCCTGCCGGATGCCCAGCTCAAGGAAAAGATCGCCGACGCCCACTTCATCGGCATTCGCTCGCGCACCCAGCTCACCGAAGAGGTGTTCGACTGCGCCAAGAAGCTGGTCGCCGTCGGCTGCTTCTGCATCGGCACCAACCAGGTCGACCTGCAGGCCGCACGCGAGCGCGGCATCGTCGTGTTCAATGCCCCCTATTCCAACACCCGTTCGGTCGCCGAGCTGGTGCTGGCCGAGGCCATCCTGCTGCTGCGCGGCATCCCGGCCAAGAACGCCTCCTGCCACCGTGGCGGCTGGATCAAGAGCGCGGCCAACTCCTTCGAGATCCGCGGCAAGAAGCTCGGCATCATCGGCTACGGCTCCATCGGCACCCAGTTGTCGGTGCTGGCCGAGGGCCTGGGCATGCAGGTGTTCTTCTATGACGTCATCACCAAGCTGCCCCTGGGCAACGCCCAGCAGGTCGGCTCCCTGACCGAGCTGCTCGGCATGAGCGACATCGTCACCCTGCACGTGCCGGAAACCCCCGCCACCCAGCTGATGATGGGCGAGCGCGAGATCCGCGCCATCAAGAAGGGCGGCATCCTGATCAACGCCGCCCGCGGCACCGTGGTCGACCTCGACGCCCTGGCCGCGGCCATCAAGGACGAGCACCTGATCGGCGCCGCCATCGACGTCTTCCCGGTGGAGCCGCGCTCCAACAACGACGAATTCGTCTCGCCGCTGCGTGGCCTGGACAACGTCATCCTGACCCCGCACATCGGTGGCTCCACCGCCGAGGCCCAGGCCAACATCGGCCTGGAAGTGGCCGAGAAACTGGTCAAGTACAGCGACAACGGCACCTCGGTGTCCTCGGTCAACTTCCCCGAAGTGGCCCTGCCGTCGCACCCGGGCAAGCACCGCCTGCTGCACATCCACCAGAACGTCCCGGGCGTGCTGTCGGAGATCAACCGTGTCTTCTCCGAGAGCGGCATCAACATCTCCGGTCAGTACCTGCAGACCGACGAGAAGGTCGGCTACGTGGTGATCGACGTCGATGCCGAGTACTCCGACCTGGCGCAAGAGAAGCTGCAGAACGTCAAGGGCACCATCCGCTGCCGCGTGCTGTTCTAAGCCTTTAGCTGTCATGGAAAAGCCCCGGTCGGGTTCGCCTGACCGGGTTTTTTTTGCTTTCGTGCTGGCGGAGGTTTCATCGCGGCCATGGGCCGCTCCTACAGGGATGATACTTTTGTAGGAGCGGCCGCGTCGGCGGACCGCCATGGCCGCGATAAACGGCGTAGCGTGGATAACGGCGCAGCCTTATCCACTGGCCGTGCTTGAGCTCACCTGTGGAAAACGCTGGCGCGGTTTTCCACGCTACGGGTGGCTTAGCTGCGCTCCAGGCGCTCCACGCCCTGGGCGGTGCCCAGCAGCAGCACGTCCGCCGGGCGGGCGGCGAAGAGGCCGTTGGCGACCACGCCGACGATGTTGTTGATCTTCGCTTCCAGGCCCACCGGATCGACGATGTGCATGTTGTGCACGTCGAGGATGACGTTGCCATTGTCAGTCACCACGCCGTCGCGGTATTCCGGATCGCCGCCCAGTTTCACCAGCTCGCGGGCCACGTGGCTGCGGGCCATGGGGATCACCTCCACCGGCAGCGGGAATTCGCCGAGGACGTCGACGCGCTTGCTGGCGTCGGCGATGCAGATGAATTTGCGTGCCACCGCGGCAACGATCTTCTCGCGGGTCAGGGCCGCGCCGCCGCCCTTGATCAGGTTGAGGTGGCCGTCGGCTTCGTCGGCACCGTCCACATAGAACTCCAGGTCGCTGACACCGTTGAGGTCATAGACGGTGATGCCGTGGCTCTTCAGCCGGTCGGCGGTGGCCTGGGAGCTGGCCACGGCGCCATCGAATTCCAGCTTGTGCTTGGCCAGCAGGTCGATGAAGAAGTTGGCGGTCGAGCCGGTGCCCACGCCGACCACGCTGTCGCGGGAGAGCAGGGGAAGGATGAGGTCGACCGCGGCCTGGGCGACGGCCTGCTTGAGCTGGTCCTGATTCATGGGGATATCCGCAGAGAAACGGGTGAAGGGCCCTCGATTATAGCCGCTCGGACGGCTTGGCTAACCTACCCGAGAGTGCCCGTAGTAGACTTTTCGCCCCCGCCGCACCCACCGGATCGCCCCGCTGATGCTCGAACAGTATGTGAAGAAGACCCTGCTCGCCCCCGTCTACGACGTGGCGATCGAAACGCCCCTGCAACCGGCGCGGGCGCTGTCCGAACGGCTGGGCTGCCAGGTGCTGCTCAAGCGCGAAGACCTGCAGCCGGTGTTTTCCTTCAAGATCCGTGGCGCCTACACCAAGCTGGCCAGCCTCTCGGCCAGCGAGAAGGCGCGCGGGGTGATCACCGCCAGCGCCGGCAACCACGCCCAGGGCCTGTCTCTGGCGGCCCGCGAGCTGGGCGTGCGGGCGATCATCGTCATGCCGCGCACCACGCCGGAGCTCAAGGTCATCGGCGTGCAGTCACGCGGCGGCGAGGTGGTGCTGCACGGCGACGCCTTTCCCGAGGCCCTGGCCGAGGCGCTGCGCCTGGCCGAGGAGCAGGGCTACACCTTCGTGCCGCCCTACGACGATCCCGACGTCATCGCCGGCCAGGGCACCGTGGCCATGGAGATCTTGCGCCAGCATCCCGGGCGCCTCGATGCCATCTTCGTTCCCGTGGGCGGTGGTGGTCTGATCGCCGGCATCGCCGCCTATGTGAAATACCTGCGCCCCGAGGTCAAGGTCATCGGCGTCGAGCCGGACGACTCCAACTGCCTGCAGCAGGCCATGGCCGCCGGCGAGCGGGTGGTCCTGCCACGCGTGGGGCTGTTCGCCGACGGCGTGGCCGTGGCCCAGATCGGCCACCATACCTTCGAGATCTGCCGGCGCTATGTGGACGAGGTCATCACCGTCAGCTCGGACGAGATCTGCGCGGCGATCAAGGACATCTACGACGATACCCGCTCCATCACCGAGCCCTCGGGTGCCCTGGGCGTGGCCGGGATCAAGAAGTACGCCGAGCGTGAAGGCAGTGGCGGCCAGGTGCTGGTGGCCATCGATTCCGGCGCCAACATCAACTTCGACCGCTTGCGCCATGTAGCCGAACGCGCCGAGCTAGGGGAGCAACGCGAAGCCATCATCGCCGTGACCATTCCCGAGCGTCCGGGGAGCTTTCGCGCCTTCTGCGAGGCGCTGGGCCGGCGGCAGATCACCGAATTCAACTACCGGTACCACACCGGCCAGGAAGCCCATATCTTCGTTGGCGTCCAGACCCATCCGCAGCGCGATCCGCGTGACGCCCTCATCCAGGGCCTGCGCGACCAGGGCTTCCCGGTGCTGGACCTGACCGACAACGAACTGGCCAAGCTGCATATCCGCCACACCGTGGGTGGCCATGCGGCACGGGTCGGTGAGGAGCAGGTGTTCCGCTTCGAATTCCCCGAGCGACCCCGGGCGCTGTTCGACTTCCTCGACCGCCTGGGCGGACGCTGGAACATCAGCATGTTCCACTACCGCAACCACGGCGCGGCGGATGGGCGAGTGTTCGCCGCGCTGGAAGCCAGTGACGCCGAGCGGGGCGAGCTGCTGGCGACCCTGGATGCCATCGGCTATCGCTACTGGGACGAGACCGAGAATCCGGCGTATCGGTTGTTCCTGGGCTGAGGTTGGGTGGCGTTGGGCTTCGCTGCGCTCAGCGCCAACCTACGGGTAGGGTGGATAACGGCGCGGCCTTATCCACCGTTGGTACCGGAGCCCGTCAGTAGAAAACGCTGCGGTTGAGTACGCCTGATCGCGGCCATGGGCCGCTCCTACAGATTCAGATGTCATTGTAGGAGCGGCCCATGGCCGCGATTAGCAAAACACTGGAGTTTTCATATGAGCGCCCGCATCGGCGGACCGCCATGGCCGCGATGAGCCCATAAGCCAACGCTGAACCAGACCGCCCCCTCTCCCTCGGGGAGAGGGCTGGGGTGAGGGAGGCCAAACACTGCTAGTCCCGCCCGTTGGGCTTCGCTGTGCTCAGCGCCAACCTACGGGGGCATCCGGGAGGGTGGATAACGGCGTAGCCTTATCCACCGTTGGTACCGGAGCCCGTCAGTGGAAAACGCTGCGCGGCTTTCCACGCTACGGTTGAGTACGCCTGATCGCGGCCATGGGCCGCTCCTACAGGTTCAAATGTCATTGTAGGAGCGGCCCATGGCCGCGATGAGCGAAATATCGGACTCCCGGAGCGGCCGCATCGGCGGATCGCCATGACCGCAATGAGCCCCCAAGTCCGCGCTGAACCAGAGCGCCCCTTCTTCCTCGGGGAGAGGGCTGGGGTGAAGGAGGCCAAACATCGATAGTCCCGCCCGTTGGGCTTCGCTGTGCTCAGCGCCAACCTACGAAGCCAGCTCTTCCACCCTGATATCCGTCAACCCATGCACCTCCGCCTGCCGCAGGATGGCCTCGGCGGGTGCATCGGCAGGCGGCAGGGCCAGGCTGTTCTCGGCGTCGGCGCGCAGGTGTTCCAGCACGGCGAGGGCCGCTTCATGGGGCGCGAGCGTCGCCTGCGGATGGCCGAGATCGAGCTGACGGGGTTCGCCGTCCTTGCGGTAGTGGACGCGAAAGTGGGGCATGGCGGCTGCCTCGGGGCGGGTTTCTAGACAGACTACCCCAGACGCGTCGCCGTTCCAGCCTACTTGAGAATCACCAGCTTGCCCTTGAGGGCGACACCGGCGATGAAGGCGCCGGCGTGGCATTCGTAGCGGCTGGGATCGCTCCACTCGTTCTTCTTGTAGTAGCTGGTGATGTCGGTGACGGCATTGGCACCGGCGGCCTTGGCCGCTTCCTGCAGGCGGATCAGCGCCGATTGCAGCACCCAGCGGCAGGCGACCTCGTCGGTCTTGTTGAAGGCGTTGGTCTTCTGGTTGGTGGTGATGCTGGAGTTGACCACCGTGGCCTTGCCCGGCACCGGGTTGCCGGCCAGGTAGAACTTGACGCTGCCATCCAGGCGCTTGGCGGCCAGGGCTTCCTGGACCACCTCGGCGAAGGGCAGCTGCAGGGTGGTGTCGCGGGCCTGGGCGGCGGTGGGGAGCAGGGCGGCCAGGCTCAGGGTGAGGGCAAGGGCGGGAGCGATGAGGCGCATGGTGACTTCCTTGTGGGGGTGAAGGTGACTGTTTAACCCAGAACGTCCGTCCCGTCAGCCTTGAGGCGGTGTTCTGCGATTTCGCGCAAGCCGAGGGCCGTTACTCCGCGTCGGCAGCGGGGGCCGGCAGCTGCAGTCGCCGGCGAATGTCGGCGTCGAGCAGCTGGACCCACTTGTTGTAGTTGCGATGGATGCGCTCGCCGTCGTAGTCGAGGCCGGCACTGTCGCGGTAGCGGATCTGGTAGCCCTTGGTGCTGTAGGGGATGTCGACCCAGGCCTGGTGGCGATCGCGCACCACGATGCTGGCGACCACCAGGCCGGGGCTCTCCTGACCCACCGTCCAGCCGCGGCGTTCGAGGGTATCGACGATGGTGCGGCGAACGTCGGCGGCGTTCTCCACCCGGTCGGCGGGGAAAACCTCCTGGGGCGTCACCAGGGGCGCGCGGGTGCAGGCCGCCAGGAACAGCAGAGCGGAGACGAGCAGCAGGCGACGCAACATGGGAATACCTCGGGAAATGGCCATCAGGACCAGCGGCGGAAGATCAGCGAGGTGTTGACCCCGCCAAAGGCGAAATTATTGTTCATCACATGATCGGTACGCAGGGTCCGCGGTCCGTCACGCAGATAGTCCAGCTCGCCGCACTGGGGGTCCAGGTCGTCGAGGTTGAGCGTCGGTACGAAACGCTCTTCGTTCATCATGGCGATGCTGAACCAGGACTCCAGGGCGCCACAGGCGCCGAGGGTATGGCCCAGGTAGCTCTTCTGCGAGCTGATGGGCATGCCGGAGCCGAACAGCGCCTGGGTGGCCCGGGTCTCGGCGATGTCGCCCTGTTCGGTGGCCGTGCCGTGGCCGTTGACGTAGCCGATGGCCTCCGGCGTCAGCCCGGCGTCTTCCAGGGCCAGCTCCATGGCGCGCTGCATGGTGGCCTGTTCCGGGCGGGTGGAGTGCTGGCCGTCGGCGTTGCTGCCGAAGCCAACGATCTCGGCGTGGATGTGCGCGCCGCGCGCCAGGGCGTGTTCCAGCTCTTCCAGCACCAGGATGCCGGCGCCTTCGCCGATCACCAGGCCGTCGCGTCCCTTGTCGTAGGGACGCGGCGAGGTGTGGGGGGCATCGTTGCGCAGGCTGGTGGCATAGAGGGTGTCGAAGACCATGGCCTCGCTGGGACAGAGTTCTTCGGCGCCGCCCGCCAGCATCAGCGGCAGGCGGCCGAACTTGATGGCTTCGTAGGCGTAGCCGATGCCCTGGCTGCCGCTGGTGCAGGCGCTGGAGGTGGGAATCAGCCGGCCCTTGAGGCCAAAGAACAGGCTCAGGTTGGCGGCGGCGGTGTGCGGCATCATGCGCACATAGGTGTTGGCATTGAGCCCCACGGCGGCGTCGCTGAGCAGCATGTTGGCCAGCGCCTTGATGTCGTCGGTGCTGCCGGTGGAGGAACCGCAGGCCACGCCCATGCGGCCATCGGCGATGCCGGGATCATTCAGCAGTCCGGCATCGGCCAGGGCGCGCTCGGCGGCGGCCACCGCCAGCTGGGAGACGCGGCCCATGCTGCGCAACTGCTTGCGCGTCCAGTGGCTGGGCACCTGGAAGTCGACGATGGGCCCGCCCAGGCGGGTATTCATCTCGGTATAGCGGTCCCAGGCGTCCATGCGGCGGATGCCGCTGTGGCCGGCCAGGAAGTGGTCGCGGATGGTCGGCCAGTCACTGCCCAGGGCGGTGACGCCGGCCATCCCGGTGATCACGACGCGACGACCGATCATCAGCACAGCCCTCCATTGACCGCCAGCACCTGGCGGGTGATGTAGCCGGCCTCGGGGGCGAGCAGGAAGGCCACCGCGTGGGCCACCTCCTCGGGGGTGCCCATGCGCCCGGCGGGGATCATCTCGAGAATCTTGTCTACCGGCACATGCTCGTCGAGGATCTCGGTGTCGATCAGCCCCGGGGCGACGCAGTTGACGGTGATCTTGCGCTTGGCCAGCTCCACCGCCAGGGCCTTGGCGGCGCCGATCAGCCCCGCCTTGGAGGCGCTGTAGTTGACCTGGCCGCGATTGCCGATCAGCCCGGAGACCGAGGTGATGCAGACGATACGCCCCGGCGCGCGGCGGCGGATCATCGGCATGACCACCGGGTGCAGGACATTGTAGAAGCCGTCGAGATTGGTGCGCAGGACCACGTCCCAGTCTTCCCCGGTCAGCGCCGGAAAGGCGCCGTCGCGGGTCAGGCCGGCGTTGCAGACCACACCATAGTAGCCGCCGTGGGCTTCGGTATCGGCCTCGAGGATGGCCGCGCAGGCGGCGCGGTCGCCGACGTCGAATTGCAGCACCCGGGCCGTGCGGCCCAGGGCCTCCACCTCGACGCGGACGGCCTCGGCTTCCTCGCGACGGCTGCGGCAGTGCAGCACCAGATCGTGCCCGGTCGCGGCCAGGCGCAGGGCGATGGCCCGGCCCAGGCCGCGGCTGGAACCGGTCACCAGGACCGGGGCGGGGGCAACGCTCATGGCGCGGGCTCCTGTAGATACAGATCCGCCTGGGGCGGACGATAGACGTTCAGGCGGGCGCTGGCCTGGCAGCCAGGGCCCTGCAGGTGGCAGTCGAAGATGGCCATGCCATCGTCGTTCTGCAGTGCCGGCTGGGCCTGGATGCGCAACTCACCGCCGGCGGGAAAAGCCGCCACGTCGCAGGCGAACTGGCGGGTGCCGAGCAGGAAACCCAGGGCCGGAGTCTCGCCGCGGCGGCGCGCCTGGCAGCCAGCGAAGGCGGCCACGCTCTGGGCCATCAGCTCCACGCCGATCCAGGCCGGCAGGGCGCCGTCGGCGTCGGTGAAGAGGCCGGGGCGCACCACCAGGCGGGTCTCGATGCCCTGGTCGTCGCAGACGAGGATCTCCTCGATCAGCAGCATGTCGCCGGCGTGGGGCACCAGCTCGGCGAGGGGCCAGGGGATCATGGCGTGGCTCCGAGGATGAGGCTGACGTTGCTGCCGCCAAAGGCGAAGCTGTTGCTCATGGCGTGGCGGCGGCCGTCCAGACGGCTGTCGGCGTGGGCCAGCGCCAGGCGTGGCAGGGCCGGATCGGCCTGGCCGTCCCAGCGCTGCGGCGGCAACTGGCCGGCCGGGTTGAGCTGCGGGTCCAGGGTCAACCAGGCGAAGGCGGCTTCCAGGGCGCCGGCGGCGCCGAGGGTATGACCGGTCAGCGGCTTGGTCGAGGAGCAGGGCACCCCGGCCGGGAATACCTCATGGGTGGCGTGGCTTTCCATGGCGTCGTTGTGTGGCGTGGCGGTGCCGTGCAGGTTGAGATAGCCGATGTCGCCCGGCTGCAGGCCGCTGGCACGCAGCGCCGCCTGCATGGCCTGGACGGCGCCCCGACCGCTGGGGTCGGGGGCGGAGATGTGGTGGGCATCGGAACTGGCGCCGCCGCCGAGCAGGGCGATGGGACCGGGCTCGCGGGTCAGCAGGAACAGCGCCGCGCCCTCGCCGATGTTGATGCCGCAGCGATTGACCGAGAAGGGATTGCACAGGCGTTCGCTGACCGCTTCCAGGGCAGCGAAGCCGTTCAGGGTCAGGCCGCAGAGGCTGTCGACGCCCCCGCAGAGCACGGCATCGCAATGTCCCTGGACCAGCAGCCGATGGGCGCTGAGCAGGGCGCGGGCGCTGCTGGTGCAGGCGGTGGACAGGCCGTAGCAGGGGCCGCTCAGGCCCAGGTAGCGGGCGAGGAAATCGGCCGGCGCGACCAGCTCCTGCTGGGCGTACTGATAGCCCTCGGGCAGTTGGCCGCTGCGCTGGTGCACGGCGATGCCCAGGCTGGCCTCGTGAATGCCGGAGGTGCTGGTGCCCAGCACCACGCCGATGCGCGCAGGACCGTGGCGCTCGATGGCCTGGCGCACCTGAGGCTCGATCTCGGTCAGGGCCGCCAGCAGGAGCTGGTTGTTGCGACTGAAGAAGGGTGCCCAGTCTGTAGGCCAGGCCGGCAGGGCGGCGCTGACGGTGCCCACCGGTGGCTGGCGCTCGGGGATCCAGCCCGGGGTGGGCTGCATGCCTGCCGTGTCGCCGGCGAACAGGCCGCGCGCCACCTCGGCCTGGCCCTGGCCCAGGGCGCAGAGCAGCCCCAGGGCATTCAGGTAGGCGCTCAAGGCGCGGACTCCGGCAGCAGGGTCAGGCGATAGCGCGACCCGTCCGGTGCCTGCAGCTCCAGGCGGTCGGCAGCGGGATAGCGCACCTGCCAGTCCTTGAGGCTGCGGCTGCCATCGGCGGCCTGTTGCCAGTCGCCTGCAGCATAGGCCTGCGGCAGTTGGTCGGCCGGGGTCAGGGCGAACAGCAGTACGCTGAAGAAGGTGCGCGCCCGGGGATTGGGCGGCAGCAGGCCGTCGGCGTGCCAGGCGCCGTCGAGCAGCCGCTGGCGCGCCTGGGGCACACCCAGCGGATCGAACAGCGAAAAGCGCAGGGCTTGGCCTTCCGGCTGGATGGCCAGCAGCAGGGCGTCGCTGCCCTCGGCGGTCTGGCGCTCCACCTGATAGACGAGCGTGTGCGCCAGCGGTGGCGGACTGCTGGGCAGTGGCGGTTGGCTGGCGCAGGCGGCGAGCAGTAGCAGGCAGGCCAGCGCGAAGACGAGAGGACGGGGCAGGGTCATGCAGGGTGGGCCGAATTCAGCTGGCAGAGCTCGACGAGCAGGCGCAGGCGCCGCTTGGGCTCCTTGACGAAGGGGTTGCGAAGGTCCCAGGCGTAGCCGGCGAGAATGGCGCAGATCATGCGGCGGATCTCGGGGTCGGCGTTCTCGAAATAGATGACGTCCTGGAAGCTGCCATCGTACCAGCCCTCCACATAGGCACGGAACGTATCGACGCCCGCCTTGAGCGGTCGGGCGAACTCGCCCTCCCAGTCCACCGCCTCGCCACGCAGCTGGCGATCCACCAGGGGCGCGGCCAGGCTGGCCGAGCGCAGGGCGATGGTGACGCCCGAGGAAAACACCGGATCGAGAAACTCGGCGGCGTTGCCCAGCAGGGCGAAGCCGGGGCCGTGCAGGCGCTTGACGTTGGCCGCATAGCCGCCCAACTCGCGCACCGGGGTGTCCCAGACTGCATTGTGCAGCACCCGGGCCAGGCTCGGGGTCTCGGCGACCCAGTCGCGCAGACAGGTGGCGAGATCGGGGGCGCGTCCGGCATAGCGCTCGGCGGCGGCCACCACCCCGAGCGAGGTGCGGCCGTCGCTGAAGGGGATGGTCCAGAACCAGACGTCGCGCCAGGTCGGGTGGGTGGTGATGAGGATGCGGTCGCGGTCGAAGCCGGGATCGTCGATGCGGTCCTCGACATGAGTGAAGAGGGCACGACGCGGAGGGAAGTCCGAAGGGGCTTCCAGGTCCAGCAGGCGCGGCAGCACCCGTCCGTAGCCACTGGCATCGAGCAGGAAGTCGGTGGTCAGCGCATAGGCCTGGCCGTCGTCGCCCAGCACCTCGATCCGGGTTCTTTCACCGTCTTCGCCCAGGGTCACGGCGGTCACCCGCTGGCCGTAGCGGATCGCCACGCCCTGGCGAGCGGCGTCGTCGGCGAGGATCTTGTCGAAGGGGCCGCGCTGGACCTGGAAGGTGCTGCGCCCGCCACTGTAGGTGTCGCGGAAGTCGAAGTCGGTGTAGCGCTCCCCCCAGGCGAAGGCCGCGCCGACCTTGGTCTGAAAACCGGCGGCCTCGACCGCCGGCAGCATCCCGGCTTCCTCGACGAAATCCAGGCTGTGGGAGAGCAGGCTCTCGCCGATGGAAAAGCGCGGGAAGTGCTGGGCTTCCAGCACCAGTACCGGATGGCCGCGACGCTTGAGCAGGGCGGCGACCACGGCGCCGGCCGGGCCGGCACCGATGACGACCAGGGGATGATGTTCAACCATGACGAAGGTCCTTTTCGTGGGAGACGGGGGGCGAGGCCCAAGGTGCCAGCAGAAAGCTGAACACCAGCCCCAGGCTGATGGCCAGGCCGAAGTTGGCGATGGCCGGGGTGCTGCTGAGCATCAGCAGACCGAACGACAGCCAGCTGCCGACGCCGGACAGCAGGCCGCCGAGCAGACTCACCGCCGCGCCGCCGATGGCCTCGTGCATGAGGATGGCGTAGTCCACGCCGATGGCGGTGATGAGCAGCAGGGCGAAGAGGCTGAACAGGGTCAGCGGCTGACCCAGCCAGCCCAGGCAGGCCAGGGCGGCCAGCGCCGCCAGCAGCGGCAGGCAGACGATGCGCAGCGCCGCGCGGCGACCGAAGGCCCAGAGCAGCAGGAGGAAGATGGCCGCCGAGGCCAGCAACTTGAGCTCCACCGCCAAGCGCTGGGTATGGAGGAACAGCCCGCGTAGTTCGCCGAGGCGATCCACCAGCTGCACGCCAGGCAAGCCCTCGGCCACCGTCTGCAGGACCTGGGCGTTGCCCAGCCCTTGCAGGCTGACCAGCCCGGCCGCGCCGCCGTCGGCCGTCTGGCCCAGCCAGAGCGGTCGCCAGGGTTCGCCCAGCGGGCCGGCCAGGGCCTGGTCGAGACTCAGGTCGGGTAGCTGATGCAGTTGCCTCAGTTCGGCGTCCAGCGCCTCGGCCGGGATGCCTACCGCCAGCAGGGGTTGCAGGCGCTCGCCCCAACCGGCCAGGGCCTGACGTAGTTCGGCCTGGGCCGCGGCGGGGGCGACCAGGCCGCTAAGGGCGCGATAGCCCTGCAGCTGGCCCTGACTGACCAGGCTGTCGAGCCGCTGGCCCAGGACTGTCTGGCGGCGTAGCACCTCATCGGCATCCGCCCCGCGCACCAAGAAGAACTGGCTGGTGGGTTGCAGCCCGGTAAGACGGGCGATGGTTTGGGCTTCGCGGGTCAGCGCCGGGTCCTGGCCAAGCCAGAGGCGCAGGTCGTTTTGCAGGTGCAACTGCCAGACGCCAGCGCCGCAAAAGGCCAGCAGCGCCAGGAGCAGCGGCAGGCTGCCGGTGCGCGCCAGCAGGCGCAGCCGCAGGTCGAGCAGGCGTTGCATCAGCCGCAGGGGAGCGGCGGGCGGCGCCAGGTCCAGGCGCTGCCACCAGGCCGGCAAGAGGCAGACGGTGGTGAGGTAGGCGCCGATCAGGCCGGCGGCGGAAAACGCCGCCACCTGGGTCAGCGCCGGAAAGGGCGTGCAGGCCAGCGCCAGGTAGCCCAGCAGATTGGTCGCCAGGCTCAGGGACAATCCCGGCAGGGTCTGGCGCAGGATGGCCGTGGCATCCCAGGAGCCACCCTTCCAGCTCTTGCTCAGGTAGTGCAGCGGGTAGTCGGCGGCCACCCCGGTCAGGCTGGCGCCGAGGATCAGGGTGAGGGCGTTGATCTGGCCGAACAGCAGCACGCAGGCGGCGCTGCCGGCCAGGAGGGCCACGCCCACCGCCAGCAGGCTGAGCAGCACCCGCCAGCGGCGGAACAGCCCCAGCAGCAGGGCCAGGGTGCCAAGGGTGGCCAGGCCGCCGATCAGCGACATCTCGCGACTGGCGGTGGCCTGGCCGGCGGCGGCGTATCTCAGGCCGCTGGCGGCGAGTAGCTGACCGCCATCCGCGACCACCTCAGGGCGGGCGGCCTCGATCAGGGCTTCCACCCGAGGCGGAGCGTCGAAGTCGAAGGCATCGGCGCGGGTACGGGCGCGGATCAGGGCCCAGGTCAGACCGTCGCCCTGGGTCAGCAGCAGGCCGCTGCCGGCGTCGAATTGCACCTTGCTGGCCGGGGTGAGCTGGCGCTGCACCAACAGGCCGAGGCCGAACCAGTCCTGCTCCAGGGGCAGGGCGCCGGCGCCGGCGAAGGGATCGAAGAGGGCCGCAGCGCGGGCCTGCAGATAGCTGTCGGGCGTCTTGAGCAGTTCGTCGCGCGCCGGCCCCGGTGTCAGCGCCAGGCGACTGGCCAGGAGTTGCTGGCGCAGGCCAGGCAGATCTGGCGTCAGCTGCCATTGCACCTTTTCGAACAGTGGCTCATGGGACCAGGCCTGGCCCAGGCGCTCGACCAGGGCAGCGACCCGCTCACGTTGGGGATGACCCACCAGCAGGAGCACCTCACGATTGAGCGGCTCGGCCATGCGCGCCTCGGCCTGCTGGGTAAGGGCGTCGCCGGCGCCCTGGGGCAAGAGCGCCAGCAGATCGGCGGCCACCGGCGGACCATGCCGCCACTGCCAGGCGCTGAGCGCCAGCAGGGTGAGCAATAACAGCAGGAAGGGGCGCTGCAGCCGGGTCACTGGAAGACCGCGCGCTGCTCGGCGCCCAGGGTGTCGCTGGGCTGGCCGTCCAGGGTGAGCAAGCTGCGGTCGCCCTGGGTCTCACGGATTTCCACCTGTTCGACCAGGGCGCCGCCCTGGATGAGGATGCCGTCGAACACCTGCTTGAGCAGTGCGCCGCGTGGGGTCAGGCGCAGCTGCCAGTGATTGGCGTCGCCTGTCAGGGCCAGCTCGAAGTCGCGTTCCAGGCCGCTGCGATCGCCGCCGAGCACGGCCAGGAACAGGGCGCTCTGGCGTGCGGCCAGGTCGCTGCCGGGCAAGGGCGTCCAGCCCGTCGGCGTCTGCTTGGCGATGGTGCCGGGGGTGATGCGATAGGTCTGTGCCAGGGGCTTTTCCAGCCGCCAGAGCAGGCCCAGGCCGCGGGCCAGGGTGAAGTGGCCGCTGCTGGTGAGCGGTTGCGGCAGGGCGCGCAGATAGCGCTGCTGGACGAAGCTGCCCTCGACCGCCGCGGGGCGCGCCAGCTGGGCGGCCAGGTCGTCGAGATCGAAGGCCTGGGCCAGGGGCGCGGCCAGGATGAATAGCAGAGCGATCAGCGTGCGCATGCCAGGGCCCTCTCCACGGCGTCGATGAAGACCTTGGGCGAGGCCAGCTGCATCTCGCGGCTGGCCATGTCCACGGCGACCTGCACGGTACTGGCGCGGGTCAGGCGCTCACCGGTGGCAGCGTCGCTGATCAGGTAGTTGAGCTTGAGGCGATGCTCCCACTCCACCAGATCGGCGCGGACGCGGACGCGTTGCTGGAACAGCAGCGGACGGATGTAGCGGATCTGCAGGTCGATCACCGGCCAGCCATAGCCGGAGTCGCGCATCTGCAGGTAGTTATGGTCGAGGCGGTCGAGCAGCGCGCAACGCGCCACCTCCAGGTACTTCACATAATGGCCGTGCCAGGCGATTTCCATCATGTCGACGTCGAAGAAGGGGATCTGCATCTCCACCTCGACCTGCAGGGCACCGGTCTTACGCATAGAGCCTCCAGTGGCGGGCGCGAATCAGGGTCAGGGTCTGGCGCAGTTCGGCTTCCAGGGCACGGTCTTCGATCAGCGGCGGGAAGGTCTCGCCCAGCGCGCGGTGCATGGCGGCCAGGGGCGCGGGCGGTTGCACGCCCTGCTCGCACCTGAGCCAGACGCCCTGCTGGGCGGCCAGCAGGGTAGCGGCGGCCACCTGCTCGGTGAGCTCCAGCACGCGCAGGGCGTCGCGGGCGGCGATGGTGCCCATGCTGACCTTGTCCTGGTTGTGGCATTCGGTGGAACGGGAGAAGACGCTGGCCGGCAGGGTGCCCTTGAGCGCCTCGGCGGTCCAGGCGCTGGCGCCGATCTGCACCGCCTTGAAGCCGTGGTTGAGCATGGCCCGCTCGGCCGGGGCGCCGGAGAGATTGCCCGGCAGGCCATGGTTGTAGCGCGCATCCACCAAGAGGGCGAGCTGGCGGTCGAGCAGGTCGGCGACGTTGGCCACCAGGGTCTTGAGACTGTCCATGGCGCAGGCGATATGGCCGCCATAGAAGTGGCCGCCATGCAGCACCCGCTCGTCTTCGGCGTCGATCAGCGGATTGTCGTTGGCGCTGTTGAGTTCGGTCTCGATGAACTGGCGCAGCCAGGGCAGGCTGTCGGCCAGCACGCCCAGGACATGTGGGGCGCAGCGCAGCGAATATCTGTCCTGCAGGCGGTGCAGGGGCGCGGCCGGCCCTTCGGCGGCGAGATCCGCGCGCAACCAGGCGGCCACCTGGCCCTGGCCCGGATGGGGCTTGGCGGCGAATAGGCGCTGGTCGAAGTGCTCCGGGTTGCCGGCCAGGGCCACCACGTTGAGCGCGGTGATGCGCGTCGCCAGGCGCAGCAGGTACTCGGCGCGGGAAAAGGCCAGGCAGGCCAGGCCGGTCATCACCGCGGTGCCGTTCATCAGCGCCAGAGCTTCCTTGGGCCTGAGCACCAGCGGCGTCCAGCCCAGCTCGGCATGGACGTCCGCTGCTTCCCGTATCTCATTGCGCCAGAGCACCTGGCGCTCGCCGCAGAGGGCGGCGGCCACATAGGACAGCGGGGTGAGATCACCACTGGCGCCCACCGAGCCCTCCTCGGGGATCAGCGGCAGAATGTCTTCGCGCAGGAAGGCGGTGAGGCGTTCGAGCAGCTCGACGCGCACCCCGGAGACGCCCTGGCACAGCGACTGCAGCCGCGCCGCCAGCACGGCGCGGGTCGCCGCCGCATCCAGATGGCGGCCCAGGCCGCAGCCGTGGAAGGTGTAGAGCTGACGCGGCAGCGCCTCGACCTGGGCCAGGGGTACGGCGACCACGCAGGAATCGCCGTAGCCGGTGGTGATGCCGTAGACCGAACCCTCGCGGGCCAGCAGCGAATCGACGAAGCGCGCGCCGCGGGCGATGCCGTCGCGGAAGGCGGCGTCGTCCTGCAATTCGGCCTGAGCCCGGCCCTCGGCCAGGGCGACCAGGTCTTCGATGGCGAAAGCCTGGCTACCAAAGCGAACACTAGCGTTCATCGCGACTCCAGAAGGGGTAGAAGTTGAACCACTGCCGCGGTGCCTTGAGGCAATGGGCGGCGAGGCGCTCGGCATAGGCCTGGGCCAGGCCCTGGATGCCGGCGGCACGCTCCTGGCGACGCCAGGCCGGGGCCGGGGCGAAATCTTCCAGGTAGAGGTGGTAGCCGTCGGCTTCGCGCAGGCAGAACAGCAGGTTGGTCGGGCAACGCAGCAGGTGCGCCAGCAGCCAGGGGCCCTGAGGGAAGGGCGCCGGGGCGCCGAGGAAGTCCACCTCGACGGTCCGGCCGCCATGCAGCGGCACCCGGTCGCCGGCGATGGCCAGCCATTCGCCGCGCTCCAGGCGCTCGCTGAGCTGCAGCATCACCGCCGGGTCCAGCTCGCTGACCTGGATCAGCCGCAGATCGCTGGCGCCGGCCTCTTCCAGCAGACGATTGAAGGCCTCGGCATGGCGGGTGTGCACCAGTACATTGAGGCGCACCCGCCGCCCCAGCTGGGCCAGGGCGCGACAGACTTCGAGGTTGCCCAGGTGGGCGGTGACCAGGATCTCGCCACGCGGCGCGTGCATGCGGCTGTGCACCTGATCCGGGTCGTGCAATCGCACCTGATCCAGGCCGAGGCGGCCGTTCCAGGCGTCGAGCTTGTCCAGCAGGGCTTCGGCGAAGGCCATGAACTGGGCATAGCCGCTGCGCCAGTCGGGCTTGAGCTCGGGACGGCCGCTCCAGGCGGCCAGGCGCTGCTGGTACTCGCGGATGCCGCGGCGGGCGCGGGCGCCGAACAGGAAGAAGTACAGCACGATCAGCCGCAACAGCGGAGCGATGGCGCGGCGGCCCAGGTGCCGCGCCAGCCAGGCGGTGAGGCGCATCAGCACGGGGCTGCCACGCTCGCGCTGCTGCGCCCAGTGGCCGCTCACGCGCGCACCCGGCGCCAGAGCAGACGCGGCGCGCGCAGCAGCATGCCGAAGAACAGCCGGGTGTGCATGCGCGAGATCAGCACGTTGTCCTGCCAGAGGCGAAAGTGCGAGCGGCCATCCAGCGGGTAGTGCACCCGGGTCGGACGCCAGCGCATGGGCTGGTCGCGCCAGGCCAGGCGCACCAGGATTTCCGGGTCGAAATCCATGCGCTTGCCCAGGCCGCCGGCGCGGATCACCGCCAGGGTCGGCGCCAGCGGGTAGACGCGAAAGCCGCACATGCTGTCGCGGATCGCCAGGGACAGGCTGTTGATCCACACCCAGACATGGGTGAGGTAGCGGGCATAGAGCCGGCCCTTGGGCACCGAGTCGTCGAACTGCGGATAGCCGCAGATCAGCGCCTCGGGATAGGCCTGGGCCTCGGCGAGAAAGGCGGCCACGTCGGCCAGGTCGTGCTGGCCGTCGGCATCCACCTGCAGGGCATGAGTGAAGCCCAGGCGCTGCGCCTCGGCGAGTCCGGCCATCACCGCGCCGCCCTTGCCCTGGTTGACCGGCAGCCGCAGCAGATGGACGTCGGCTTGGGTCGCCAGTTCGTCCATCACCTGGGCGCAGGCGGGGCTGGAGGCGTCGTCCACCAGCACGCAGGGCAGGGCGCGCTGGCGCAGCGCCTGGACCACCAGCGGCAGGGCGTGCTCATGGTCGAATACCGGGATCACCGCGCAGGCACGAAAACTCATGGCTGCGCCTCCTTGAGCAGGATGCGCCCGGAGGAGCAGGCCGCGGTGCCCTGGCGAAAGGCGAAGTGCAGCTTGCTGCGGGTGGCGTCGAAGTGGAAGGTCAGGGTTACCCGGTCGCCGGGGCGCAGCAGCTGCTGGAATTTCAGCACCTCCATCCCGGCGAAGTCCGCGGGTAGATTCAGGTGCTGACGGGCCAGGCGCTGCGCCCAGCCGACCTGCACCACCCCGGGCACCACCGGTGCCGTGGGGAAGTGACCGGAAAAGAACGCCAGGTCCGGGGCGACTTCCAGCTCCAGGCGCCAGCCGTCTTCGGTCCGCTCGACGCCGAGCGGTTCGATGTCCACCGGCCGTGGCTGGGCCAGCAGCCGCTCCACCTCGGCCTGGGCCAGCTTGCCCTGGGCGCTGTAGGGCAGCGCCAGCAGCAG